>JANQLO010000085.1 GCA_028280505.1 Chromatiales bacterium
GCAATGCTAGTTAACAGCAGAAGGGCTAATCCAATGACGATTCTCACAACGTTCCTTTTCACAGGTGTCTACTTTCCGTGGGTAACTCGGACAGCTAACAGGTGATTATATTGCTGGCACCGATCCGGTGTTATGCGGACGGCACCGATATTGCGTTATGCTGCAATCTGTTCTATGCTTGTTCTCTATCCTGGACAACCCCTGAGAACCGCTTTGCTCATGGATTCGAGCGACAAAATACCCGATCCGCGGGTCCAACAATTCTGGAAGAACTATCTGGCGCTGGCCAAGCAGTTTCGGGTTCACGAGCATGCCTTGCCATGGTATCGAAAACACGTGCAAGCACTGATCGATTGGCGGCCGAATCTTAAACTGCGCAGTTATTCGGCGAAGGATGTTCAGGATTGGCTGACATATTCGGCACGTAATCCGAAGCTCGCCGAATGGATGATGCGCCAACGCTTGGATGCGGCCCGGCTTTTGTTCGCTTATTTGCTGAAAGTTCCTTGGGCGCGTGATTTTCCATGGGATCGCTGGCTTGGTAGCCAATCCCAAGCGGTGGCTGCCGGTTCGCCGGACAAAGCCGGCATTGACCTGCCGCCCATCGCACCTGGGAACCGCCTGGGCAAAGATTATCCGGAACTGTATCGACGCTTCCTCAGTGCTGTGAGGCTGCCGGATTATTCGATCAATACCGAGCGAAGTTATCTGACCTGGATCAATCGCTTCCTGCTGTTCCACGGCGGCACGCATCCTCGTGACTGTACTGAACCGGAGATAGCTGCCTTTCTAGAACACTTGGCCTTAAGGCGCAAGGTGGCGGCGAGTACCCAGGGGCTGGCGCTGAATGCCTTGGTGTTTTTCTTCGCTCGTGTGCTCGAACGCCCTCTCGGCGATATCGGACCGTTTAAACGCCCGACGAAGCCGCGCAGACTGCCAACGGTATTGAGCCCCAACGAGATCTCTGCTTTATGCGCGGACATCGAAGGCATGAAGGGATTGATGGTTCGGCTGATGTACGGCTGTGGTTTGCGTGTTACGGAATGCGTGCGCTTACGAGTACAGGATCTTGATTTCGACTATCGACAAATCACCATTCGGTTGAGCAAAGGCAAGAAAGATCGTGTCGTACCGATGCCTGCCACCCTCACCGAACGGTTAAGACGACAAATCGGATGGCGAAGCCACTTACATGAGAAAGACCGTGAAGCAGGAATAGCGGGGGTGTATATCCCAACGGCCCTGGCACGCAAATACCCCAAAGCGGAAAACGATCTGGGTTGGCAATATCTTTTTCCGTCAAACCAGGTTTCCCAAGACCCTCGCAGCGGGAAAACCCGGCGCCATCATGTTCATCACTCCATTATTCAGAAATGTGTTCGTACCGCCGCGAGAACCGCCGGCATCACCAAACGCGTGACCAGTCATACGCTACGGCACTCGTTCGCAACTCATCTCATCGCCTCGGGCACGGACATTCGTACGGTCCAAGATCTGCTTGGTCATGCCGATGTCTCCACCACCATGATCTACACCCATGTGTTGGGACGTGGCGGCCATGGGGTACGCAGTCCTTTGGATACCTTGAACACAGCGCCAACATTCACTCGGGAAACCTAACCTTCCAATGCTTCCCAACGCTGATAGGCATCGGCAAGCGCCTTCTCTATTTGCTGCATACGCACATTCAACTCGCTTAATTTGTCCGGCGATTCGCGATATAGCTTGGGATCCGCAAGCGCCGCTTGCACGGCTTCGAGCTCGGCATCCAGCGACTCGATCAGTCCCGGTAGTTGATCGAGTTCGCGTTGATCCTTGTAACTGAGCTTCTTCGGTTTTTCAGGCTTTGCTGCCGCGGCCGCCTTGGTCTCGGCGGATTTAACAGGTTTGGACGCTATTTCGGGCAACTCGCGTTTTTGCCGCAGCCAATCCGCATAACCGCCAACATAACCCTCGACGCGACCGTCGCCTTCGAATACCAGGGTGCTGGTGACCACGTTGTCGAGAAACGCCCTGTCGTGACTGACGAGCAAAAGCGTGCCGTCGAAGTCCAATAACAATTCTTCGAGCAGTTCGAGCGTTTCCAGATCGAGATCGTTGGTCGGCTCGTCCATCACCAGGAGATTCGCCGGCCGTGTAAACAACTTGGCCAACAGCAAACGATTCCGCTCGCCTCCGGACAGGGCCTTTACGGGCTGACGACAACGCTTGGGCGGAAAAAGAAAGTCCTGCAGATAGCTGATGACGTGTTTTTCCGTACCGTTGACGCTGATCTTCTCACGGCCGCCGGCCACGTTGTCGATCACATTCTTGTCGAGATCGAGCTGGTCCCGTAACTGATCGAAATAGGCGACCTCGATACGCGTGCCGCGCGCGATACGGCCGCTGTCGGGCTCGAGCTGCCCAAGCAGTAGATTAAGCAGTGTCGACTTACCGCAACCGTTCGGCCCGATGATACCGACGCGATCGCCACGCATAATGACACTGGAAAAATCCCGCACAATCGCTCGATCGCCCCAAGCGTAGTTGATCTTCTCCGCTTCGAACACCAGCTTGCCCGAGCGCTCGGCGGCGTTCATCGTCAGCTTCGCTTTGCCCTGCCGGGTTCGACGTTCACTGAATTCGCGCCGCATCGCCGCCAAACGCCGCACCCTGCCCTCGTTGCGTGTACGCCGTGCCTTTATGCCCTGACGTACCCACACCTCCTCCTGGGCCAGACGTTTGTCGAAACGTGCCTGTTCCAAGGCCTCGGCATTATCCATTTCGGCGCGTCGGCGCAGATAGTTCGCGTAATCGCCCGGAAAATCGGTGATGCGCCCACGGTCGAGTTCGACAATGCGCGTCGCCAAGCGTTGCAAAAATCCACGGTCGTGGGTGATAAAAACCAAGGTTCCACGCCAATTGAGGAGAAAGTCCTCCAACCAAACGATCGCCTCGACATCCAAATGGTTGGTCGGCTCGTCGAGCAATAACAGCTGCGGATCGCTGGCCAACGCCCGTGCCAGCAACACCCGTCGCTTCATACCGCCGGAAAGCCGGTCGAACACATCGTCCGCATTGAGCTGCATGCGTGAGATGACCTGCTCGACCTGCTGCTCCATACGCCAGCCGTCGACTGCCTCGAGTGCCTGCTGTGCGCTTGCAAGACGCGACAAGGCGGCATCACCCGAATCCTCGGCCAGCGCCGTACTGGCCGAGTGATAGCGTTTGATCAGTTCTGCGGTCTCGCCGGCGCCGTCGGCCACCACGTCGAAGACACTGCCGTGTAATTGCTCCGGCACTTCTTGGGTCAGGCGTGCGATACACAGCCCCTGGCTTATCAACCGTTCCCCATCATCGGCGGGCAACTCACCGGCCAGCAACTTCAATAGCGTCGATTTGCCCTCGCCATTGCGTCCGAGCAAACAGATGCGTTCACCGGCACCGATCGTCAGACCGATGCTGTCGATCAGCGGGGGATCGCCATAACTCAAAGAAAGATTGCGCAGCGTAAGCAAAGCCATAATCAATGGAGCGTAAAAAAGCGTCATGCTGCCACAAAGCCGGGCATACGGCAGTAATCAACGTCGGCGGATGACAAACCCCAGTTCGGTCAGACCTGTCGGATGTGGCACCTCTAGTGGCGCTTCGTCCGGCCATTGCCAGCGTGCCGGGTCGAACAGGCGGCGCATGTCCGGCAACGAACAATCGTAAGGCGGGCCACCGCTAACACCGGTCTGCATGAACAAGGCCAGCAAGATACCGCCGGGTCGCAACCAACCGGCCAATCTTTGCTCGTAGTCGAACCAATTCGCCGGATCGAGGGCGCACAAACAGGTCTGCTCGTAAATTGC
The DNA here is from genome assembly GCA_028280505.1 of Chromatiales bacterium. Lineage (GTDB taxonomy): Bacteria > Pseudomonadota > Gammaproteobacteria > Chromatiales > Chromatiaceae > Thiosocius. Next base: position 3,834 of record JANQLO010000085.1, read on the forward strand.
ATCGAACGGCTCGGCGGGTTGCCAACGCAACACGTCGGCCTGAACAACCTGTGCCGCAAGCCCGAGCTGATTCAGCCGCGCCGCTAAACGCCCAATCGGTTGGCTTGCAATATCCACCGCGGTTACCTGGCGACCGGCCATAACGAGATCGGTGATCTCGTGACCATTACCGCAGCCGGGCACCAAAACCCGCCCCTCGGGAATCCGCCCGGTCTCTAACCAGCGTGTCAACACCGGACTCGGCTCACCCCGGTCCCAACCGACCTTACCGTCGCGATAGCGCGCTTCCCACTCCTCTCGAACATCAGTTCGTGGCTTCGATACGTCACCCGGCCGGTTCATACCATTACTTTCCGCCGGCGATCGATGCCCAGCCGTTTTGTAACAAGGCCTTCTCGGATGCCTCGTCCAACGGCGCCACATCGATATGTTCCGCGAGATAGCTATCGATCGCTTCATGCAGCTTGTCGCTGGCGGTTTCGTAAAAACCATCATTGGCATCGTGATCGAGATAATCCTCCACTGCGAACGCTACCTCCCAGGTAGCCGCGGCACCACGGCACGCAATTGCGGAATGAAACTTCAACACCGGCTCCTTACGCTGCGCCGTGTACTCTCGGCAGACCCGATCGGAATCTGCAAAGGTTGCGACAAGCTCGATGCGCGTACCGTTATCGTCGACCACGCTACCGCTGGCAGCGGTTTCAAGTTGCGTATAGAGCGTAGATTCAGGCGATACCGGACCGGCCGTAACGAATTGCCCATCGATCGTAGAATCATCCTGCAAGCCGTAACCGATAATGCCACCGACAACCACCAGCGTGACCGATGCCGCAACGAATGCCGGTGCGGGAACAGCCAGCCAGTCCATCAAACGTTCGCGCCACCCCGGTGCATTGTCATCCGATTCACGTTCAGTCGATGCGGCAAGCCGCTCATCAGCAACCTCGTCTGTGCCGAATATCGATTCGATCAACGCTGCGGGTACCGGTTCCTCGGCCTTCTCCTGATACAACGCCCGCGTCAAGTCGCCGGCATGCGTCAATGCCGCCAGACGCGCTTGCAATGCCTCATCTTGTGCCAGAGCATCGTCGACCATGTTCCGTTGCGCCTGATCGAGTTCACCGTCTGCATAAGCCACCAGCATTTCGTCGTCGATCTTCATTGCAGTACCTCTTTTTTCGCTTCGAGCGCATCCGCCAGGCGTCCACGCGCCCTCGCCAGGCGGCTCATCACCGTGCCGACCGGCACATCGAGTACGGCCGACACCTCTTTGTAGGGCAGTCCTTCGACACAGACCAACAGCAACACAACCCGCTGTTCGTCCGGTAGACGCTCGATCAGATGTTGCACCCGGCGTAAGGTGTCCTGATTCTCGTGAATACGCATACCGTCTTCGCCGATATGCTGTTCAATCGCGTCACTGTCGGCAACGGTGTTACGGCGGTTTTGCGTACGCTGCTGATCGAGCCAGGTGTTCTGCAGGATTTTGAACATCCAACTCGCCAGGCTGGTACCTTCCTTGTACTGCTCGACACGCTCCAGTGCCTTCAAACAACCGACCTGTACCAGATCGTCGGCCTGGTCCGCCGCACCCGTCAAACCGAGCGCGAATCGCCTCAATCTCGGTAACAGCGACACCAGTTCCGCCTGCATCTTCATTCCCGTCATGCCATACCCCAATTACTCACACAACGTCTCGGATCGCGTTTTATTCCGCACGCTATCACCGTCACAAAACACGCTTACATTTACTCGAATTTCGTGCTTGTATGTGAACATACAACGCCGTAAGAACGAAATGATGAAGGTGTCGCTGCCAATGCTCGTCCGCATACTGTCTCGCCGCACGCTGCTGCGCCTCTGCCTTATCGGATTGTTGCTGAACGCCGATCATCTGCTGTCGATCCTGCCGTCGCCGGCATTGACGACGTCGGGCCAAGCCTTGGCCGACGGCGGGGATGGTGACGGAGACGGCGATGGGGATGGGGATGGGGATGGGGATGGAGACGGGGACGGGGACGGCGATGGGGACGGTGATGGCGACGGCGACGATGCCGACGATGATGATGACGCCGAAGACGAAGACGAAGACGACGAAGACGACGAAGACGAAGACGACGAAGACGAAGACGACGAAGACGAAGACGAAGACGACGATGACGATGACGATGACGATGACGCGGATGACGATGATGCCGACGATAGCGAGGAAAGCGCCGAGGCGAGCGCCGGCGCCGGAGGCGCCGATTTTCTGAGTACTGAAGTCCTGGCCGTCAACCCCTCCGCGAGCACCCTCGCCCGCGCCCAGGCACTCGGCTTCGCGGCCTTGGCCAGCGTCGATGCGACACAGCTCGACTTACGTGTCGTACGTCTGAGCCTGCCGCCCGGACTGGATGCCCGAACCGGGCGGCAAATCCTGTCCGAGATCGACGACGATGCCTTCGCGCTCAATCACCTCTACGAGTTGGCCAATGGGGGTAACACATCATGCAAGGGGCCGGCATGCCGCAACCAGGCGGAGATCGCCTGGCCGGCCGACGCATCGGCCTGCGGGGCACAACAGACTATCGGCATCGTCGACACCGGCGTGAAAACCGATCATCCTGCGCTACGCGAAACCGGTATCGTCGCAAAACGTTTCGGCGACCGCTCTCGCACGGCGTCCGAAGCCGATCACGGAACCGCGATAGCCGGCCTGCTGGTGGGAGACCGTGAAAGCGCGACGCCAGGACTCATGCCGCGTGCCAAGTTACACGCCGCCGATCCCTTTTTCACCACGAATTCCGGACGCAATACAAGCGACACCAGTGCGCTAATCGAAAGCGTCGATTGGCTGATGACACAAGGTGCGCGCGTGATCGGTCTGAGCCTCAGCGGTCCCGCCAATCCCATCCTCGAGGAGGCCTCGCGCAAGGCCCGTGAAAAAGGTGTTCTATTGGTTGCCGCAGCCGGCAACGGCGGACGAAACGCCGACCCTGTCTACCCCGCCGGCTATGACGGCGTGCTGTCCGTCACGGCGGTCGCGAACGGCGATCGTATCTATCGCCGCGCCAATCAAGGCGACTACGTGGACTTCGCCGCGCCCGGCGTGCGCGTCTGGACACTTGATCTCAACGGTGGCGGACGCTATCGCAGCGGTACCTCCTATGCCGTGCCCTTTGTCGTCGCACTCGCGTCTCAGGCCATTGCGGAAGGTCGGATCAGCGCCGACCAACTGCGTCGCGGGGACGGTCTTACCATTGTCGATCTCGGCAAGCCGGGTCGTGATCCCGTTTACGGATGGGGTCGTCCGTTGTACAACGGAAACTGCAGCAGTTAGCGGCGGAGTAAGCCGGCACAGGACTTGCCTGCCGCACCAATGCCGCCTCGGCGCGGCATAGGGGTTAGTCCAAAGCCACTTCGGGCAACCCGGCAGTCTCCCAGGCCAAACAGGCCGCCAAGGCATGCGCGACCGAATCGATTCTCACCGTTGCGTCGTAGACCTCGGTACGCAACGCACCCAGCACCCGTTTCGGATGGCGCATACGAAAGGTGTCGATACGATCGAGATACTGTAGCTGACGCAGATTCACCAGACCACGCCGCGCCGCGCGCGCATAACATGCGACCGTGTCCCGCCTGCCCGCGTCTTTCATCGCACCGGCCGCGGCAACCAAACCCTCGACATAAACCGCGGTCGACGAAGCATGTGGCGGTCCGTAATCCGGACGGTCCGGATCATAGAAACGACCGCGCATCTCGGGGTAAGGCGCAGTCTCCCACTGTTGCATGCCGAGCAACCAGTCATTCATCGTCGCGATGGGTTCGAGATATCTTGCATCGCCGGTGGCCGCATGCATCTGCGCATAGGCTTGGGTATGCCATGGCACGAAGGCGGGATTGGGCTCGCGCCGATGTCGCGTCTGATACCACTCGAGAGATGCATCGATCAAACGACGCAGCCCGGCATCCGGAGCATCGCGATAGAGACGGGCCAAGAACAACAGGGCCTCGCCCGGATAAAAGTTTCGATTGTCGTCGCGTTCCGGCGGCGACCAGAAGGTACGGAAACTGCCGTCGGCACGCCGCAGTGCCAAAACCGAGCGATACAGTGCCGTTATCCGGTTACGCAGGGTATCGTCTTCTGCATCCAGCAGTGCCAAACCGGCAACCGCCATCGCACCCAGCTTGATACCACGCCGATCCAACACCAAGCCATAGCCGTTGTGCCGAACATAGCTGTCGGCCAAAGTCCGTTGCAATCGCCGTTTCGCAGGCTCGGTCGAGCGCTTATCGCGATGCAACGCGATGTAGCGCTGGAGCGCCTGGGTCGCCAGCCATTGTCTGATCGCGTTGTCGGCAGACGAATACCGGCCGTTGCCAGGCCAGTACTTGTAGGGCAGTCGTCCGTGCGCATCCATACCACCGTACAACCAATCGGCGAGCCCCTCGCGAAGCGTGGCGATACCCGCGTGATCGACGCCGCGTGTCCCCGGTCTTTCCTGCTGGCGACACAACGGTGTCCATTCCGGCTTCGGCCGATACGACAACAACCATTGCCGACTGCGATGCTTGAACGGGCTGGCGGTATCCGACGCAGGACTCCCCAACAAACGATTTAACCCTTTGGCGTTGTTCCAGTTGCCGTTGATGATCTCGTTGGGCGACAAGTAACCCATCGCATCGCTTTCGGTACAGCTGAATCCCCATAAACCGCGTTCTTGAAAGGCGAAGACGCTATCGGTGTCGCCATCGACCACTTCCGGTTGTTCCAACAAAGTCAGTTCGAGGGTGGCGCGCTTTGACGTCAGCAGCCGCTCGACCCAGACCGGTAACGCGGTTCGCAGCTCATCCGAAGGCAACCAGCCGGCATCGGTACGCCGGCCGGCTTCGCGCAGACAAAGATAGACGACGGTTGCCGAACGCGGGTCTTCCAGCCGGAAGAAAGCATCTACCAGGGTATCGCGTTCGGCAGCCGTCATTCAGTTCTCGCGTGTCTCCAGGCGTTTCACCGTCGCGGCAATCCGGCGCTGGGTCGCCAGCGATGCCGGCAACGATGCACTCAACTGCTGAACCCTGACGCGATTGGACTTGCCCGACACCCGCTCTTTCCTCACGAAATGACCGAGCTTTGGCGCGTAATCCCAATACACGGTCTGAACAGGCCCAAAGTTACGTGCCGAGAAACGTCCCGCGCGGTAACTGCGGCAGGTTACCCGATAGGTATCGTAAGACCCGGCCGGCACCACGGTGACCCGGGCATCTTCGACCTCGCAGTTCCACTGCCGCGCCGCGACAACCTCGCGATCCTCCGCCGGCCAATAGGTACGGCGACGCTCGGTGAACGATACCCGCTTACCGGGTTTTAGCGGCCACAATGCATCGACGTCGCCGGTAAATCGGCGCGACACGATACGATTATCGTAAACCTGCCGAATGCGGGGCAGAAAGAAATGGTTGCCGGTGCGGTAGATCTCTTTTTCGGCATCGCCCCAAACGACGATCTCCTTGCTCGATTCCATCACCCGCTTCACATGTCCGTCGCCATAGATGAAGACATCTCCCTTGCGATAGCTGCGGCGCTTGGCCGGTGGCAGATTGATGTGTTTGACCGACTCGGATTTGCGCGATTCTCTGAGCCCTTCCATGCCGGCATCGATACGTGAGCCGACCTGTTCTAGCCCGGAACTGATACGCGAGCCGACCTTCTCCATGGTTTTGCAACCCGAGGTCGCGAAGGCGGCCAATAAAACCGCGATGCCCAGCAGGGGGCGACGTAGGCCCTTTTCATGCAGCTTCATGGGTACTCTCCTGTTGATGACGAGAGACATCCGACGTCTCGTCGACGGGGTTTATGGGTTCAATTCGCCAAACCCGGTCGGCCGAGGACCGGATCGCTTCGGACTGGGTGACCATCACCACGGTGATATCGCCATTGCCGTCCCAAAGATCGCGAATCCGCCGGCTGACCAGGGGATCTCTGATACGGTCGAAGTCATCGACCAACAGCACCCCCGGCTGCCCCGCCAGAGCCCGCGCCAACAGGATACGCATATGCAGACTGCTGCCAACATTGGCACCCGCCTCGCGTACGCGGAAATCCTCCGGGGTATGGGTACCGAGCAACTCGGGGGTGACGCCACAGCATTCCAACAAATCGGAAAGCGCTTTCGGATTCGTGCCCGCCAAGCCGACATTGCGTTGCAGCGTGCCCTTCAACAGCGGCAAATCGGGCGACAACAGTCGAATCTCGCGATGCAGGGATTCACGCCAGATACGGGCCAAATCGCGGCCTTTCAGGGTCACCGTTTGCACCGGCACGCGTTCGAAACCGGCCAGCATGCGCAATAGACGGGTCTTACCGATACCGGCGTCACCTTGAACGACGATACGTGCACCGACCTCGGCGCTGACTTTCAACGGCGCAGCGCCCCTCGCCGGGACCAGGCGTCGGACCTCGATGGTCGCCGGACCGCTCGGCAAGCCACGACCCTTACCGCCACGTGTCGGCTGAACCCGCAGGCTGAAAAGGAAGGCCAGCATGTTGCGCGCGACCTCGAAATTGCTGCGATGGACGTAGGCCTGGCTGAGTTGGGTAAGGGGTTGCGCACTCAAACCGGCGACGGTCATGACCAATACCAACGTCTGCGGTGCCAGCGTATCGGTGACGACCCAGGGCGTGACGGCCAGGCAAAGTGCCGGCAATAGCAGGCCACCGGCACCCGGCAATGCCCGAATCGACTCGATCCAGGCCGCACGGCGCACCATGGCCGTGGCCAGCCGCCGAGACAGTTTCGTTAATCGGCGGCGATCCGAAGACCCGGCCCGCAGGGCGCGTACGCCGCTCATTGCCGTCACCCGCTCTCCCATGAAGGCGGACAATCGGGCCCGCCGACGTCTCGCCCAGCGGATACGGTCGCGTAACGGGGGGCCCAGGAAAAACACCGTACCGGTCACCACAACCGCACCCGCCGTGACCAGTAGCCCGAATGCGACATTCATGGCGGTCAGGAACAGCAGGAACCCGAACAAGGTCGCTCCACCGGTCAGCGCGGCGGCCAGGCCCTGTGCCACCCAGGCCCGAATCGCCGTCAGGTCGGCACTGAAGCGCGTCATCAAATGTCCCTGTCGCAGGCGGGCCCGTTCGCCGTCGGCCAGTGCATGCAGGCGATCGAAAATCGCGGCCCGGAGTTCGACTACATAATGCTGCCCCAAATGCTCGGCCAAGGTACGTTGGGCCACTTGCAGCGAAAACAGCATCAGCGCGGCTGCCGGCAGCAATGCGAACAACACGGGTGTCGACAAGGAGGACGGTTCGCCGAGCGCCGCGCTGAACAGACCGGCGACCGCATAAGCGACGCCGATCCCCGCCGCCGCACTCGCCAGGCCGATCACGACCAACCCGGCGAGCATCGGCGAACGACCATGCGCAAGAATGCGCGGCAACATCACGAAGCCCTCGACAGCGCAGGCGCAGGTTGTAACAGCGGTATGGCGGTTTCCGCCTGACGCAGTTGCTTGACACCGAACACCGGTACGCCGGTGACCGCCGCGGCCTCTCGAACCTGCAACGCGGATTGAGTCAAAACACCGCTGATACCGAGCAGACGATGCCCGCGCTGGATGATCCAGTGTGCGCCTGCAATGGCACCCGCGGCATCACCGGCGGCGAATACCAGACCGGCCATCGTCTGCTTTGCATAACCGCTTTCGAGAAACGCAGAGGTCTCGCGCTGGAACACGCCGTCGGCAATCTCGATCACCGCGATGTCACATTCCTTTAACGCAATCTGCGAAGTCAGCGTTTGGGTGATCCGAATGACTTCCTCGGCGTCCAGACCGTAGGTCGTGGCATGCCCGGCGTCGGTGAAATCCCAAACGATCTCGGCGCCGGCATCCTGCAGGGTGAAAAAGTCGCCGCAGGCACCGGTACCGGTCACTTTGGCGGCACCGACTTTCAATCCTGCGGCGCGCAAACCACGCACCAGTGCCGCTGCGGTGGTGGTTTTGCCGGCATTCATACTGGTGCCGACGACCGCGATCACCGGGATCGGCGGCTTGCCGATCGCCTCCGACAGCGCATAGTGTCCGAGGTTTACCGGCGTCCCGTCTTCGCGGGCCAACACGCCCTGGATGCTCAGACGGGTGGGCTTTTTCATTCGCGAATGTGCGTTCACCACACGCGAGGCCAAACCGCCGGCGGCGGCCAGATCGCAATCGCCCAGATCATCCGGAATCCAGGCCTCGAACTGGTCGGGCGCATAGCGCGAACCGTAAGCCACCAGAATCTCCTCGCCGACGTAGATCTGGGCCCGCCGACCGATACGCAGCTGGACGCCGGTGTGCTGCCCCAGCGATTTGACTTTCGCCAGTACCAGATCGCCCGGCTGTGGCCGATAATCCCCGGTAATTAAACAAGTTGCGTCCTGATCGATTACACGCCGGGTGCTAAATGCCTTCTTCGCGCGTGCCAAACGATCGGTGTCCAGTTCGATGCATTTCATGATCTCTTCCTCTTCAATTGCTGCACCCGGTACTCGGGAGGGTTGTCAAGGCAGGAAACCCAGCGTCTCCTGTTAGCCCCACAACGACCCGGTAGGCGTTCTATTCCGCGATTAGGAAAAAAATTTGGACTCGGTCACAAGAACGTCGATCGACGCCCTTTCGTCGACAGAGAATTTCGATCAATTGCGGATACCCCTGGACGAGACGAATCGATACACTGTACCCATGAGCGTTCGTGTACCTTTTAAAGAGGCCTGGTCGGGGGAAGCCGATTGCAAGCAGTGCACACTGCGCGAATCGGTATTGTTTGCCGGTTTGAAAGAAGCCGACTTCGAAAAAATCCACCAGCCGATCAACCAATTCTCCTTACAGCCCGGCCAAGCGCTGTATCGCACCGGCGAATCGGGCGAAAACATGTACACCATCCGCAGCGGAGTGGTGAAACTGGTGCAATATCTGGCGGATGGTTCGCAACGTATCGTACGGCTGGTGAAAACCTCCGACGTCACCGGACTGGAGGCCCTGGTCGACAAGCCTTACGAGCATGATGCCGTCGTATTGCAACCGACCGAAGTCTGCTGCCTGCCGGTCAGTACGGTGAAAAACCTGAGCCAGGACAACCCGGATCTGCATATCGAGCTCCTCAATCGCTGGCAACGTGCGCTGAGTGAAGCCGATGCCTGGCTGACCGAGTTGTCCACCGGCTCGTCGCGGGAGCGGGTTGCACGCCTGCTGCTGCGTCTTGTCAGTGGCGATACGGAAGCGGAATGTGTGCTGTTCGGCCGTGAAGATATCGGCGCCATGCTCGGTATCACCACCGAAACCGCCAGCCGCACGATCGCGGAGTTCAAACGCCAGGGATTGCTGGCCGACCTCGGCGGAAGTCGCTATCGCGTGAATACCGATAAGGTCGAGGATCTACTCGAGTCCTAACAAATGGCCAAGGCACCGACAACGTCGATCCGACCGGGCCTTGTGTGTGAGACATCAATCCTGCCAGGGTAATTTGGCGGCCTCGTTTTTCGCCTGCTCGATCGTGAGGCCCACATCGCGCAAGAGTCGCGCATCGAGCCGCCCGAGCGCTTCACGCTGACGCTGGCGAGCGTATACGAACTCGATCTGTCGGCGGATATTCGTCAAGAAACGCCAAACGCCGTCGAATGCGATCCGGGGCAGCCTGAATGGCAAATGCGGCACGTTTTCGAGACGAATGGGGTTCATCGCTTTATCCTCGGATCTCTCATCGATCACACTAGGCTTGGCCACGAAAACCCGCCAATCGTTTGATCCGAAGACGGCGTTCAGAAAAAATGATGGGCGCGTTCTCGGCGCATCTGGTTCAATCCGGAAGTCCGAACCCAGACCCCAGGGGAGGTGGTGCCATGGAGCTGTACCAACTCAAGACCTTCGTCAAAATCGCCGAGGAAGGCAGCCTCACCAAGGCCGCCGAGTTGCTGTTCACCAGTCAACCGGCGATCAGCGCTCAAATCAAAGCCTTGGAGGAAGAGCTCGGGGTGGCTTTGTTCGACCGCACGTCGCGCGGCATGCAACTCACCGCCAAGGGCCGTCTGCTGTACACCCAGGCGCTGGACACCCTGAACGCCGCGGCCAAGCTGAAATCCGACGCCCAACAACTGCAGAATGAGTTGGTCGGTGAGATACGCATCGGCGTCCACACCGATTTCGAGTTTATGCGCATCGGTGAGTTACATCGCCTATTGCAAACCGAACACCCGAGGGTGAGCCCTCATTTCACCCAAAGCATGAGCATGGACATCCTGCCGGATATCCGCCGCGGCGCGCTCGACGCCGGTTTCTTTTTCGGACCCTGCCGACTTGCCGATCTGACGACCTGGGTCTTGGCCGAGGTGCCGATGCGTATCGTGGCACCGGCCGACTGGTCCGATCGTGTCGACAAAGCATCCCTGGAAGATCTGGCGCGGTTGCCCTGGGTTTATACGTCGAACACCTGCCCGTTCTTTTCACTGACACAAGAGCTGTTTGCCGATTTGGACGAAGAGCCGAACAAGGTCGCCTATGTCGATAGCGAAGACGCGGTTCGCGAACTCATTCGCGCCGGCGCCGGGCTATCGATGCTACGTGTCGACGATGCCGCCCGCCTGCAGGCGAATGGCGAAGCGGTATGTTGGTATGGCGAAACGCCACGCATCACGCTCGGCTTTGCGGTGCAGGGGCAACGCGCGGCCGAACCCGTAATCAGCGCCGTACAGTCTTTGATCACCGACATGTGGCTCGCCCCGGACAACGTGGTCTCCAGCGTGACCGGCGGTTCGCCCAACGATTGATACAGCGACCCCGCTCGCGGCATAGTGCGCATTGCAAAGAGCGCCACGGAGCAAACCCGCTATGCAAGACAGCCTTCGAGTAGGCCTGGTTTATCAACACCGCTTCACCGTACCCGATTCGAAAACGGTGCCTGCCCTGTATCCGGAATCACCGGAGTTCGTTGCCATGCCGACGGTGTTTGCGACCGGCTACCTCGTGGGCTTCCTGGAATGGGCCTGCATCCTCGCACTCAAACCGCATCTCGACTGGCCGCGCGAGCAAAGCGTGGGCACCCGTATCGACGTGAGTCACGAAGCCGCGACACCGCCGGGTCTCACCGTGCGTGCGACCGTCGAACTCATCGAGATCGACGGTAAACGCCTGGTGTTCGAGGTCGAAGCCGATGACGGCGTTGATACGATATCGCGCGGCCGACACGAACGCTTCGTGATCGACCGGGCGAAGTTCGATGCGCGCTTGGCGAAAAAGCAACCCTAGAGCGACATCTCCAGATCGGTTTGGACGGCCTCGATACCCGCCTTGGCACAGGCTTCGTCGGTGACGCCGCTGGGCGCACCCGAGACGCCCACGCCACCGAGCAAAGCGCCACCGACCTGAATCGGCAAACCACCGGTGCTCATGACCACACCGGGAACACGGCCGATCGGCGTGTTGGCCCTTTCACTCAATTCGGCGGTAGGCACATTGAACATGACGGCCGCGTAGGCCTTGCCCTTGGAAATCGGCAGCGTGATCGGCGGCGCAATGGTGTCGCGCATCGCGACCTGTGCAATGCCGTTGCGATCGACCACGGTAACGCCAACCTGTATGCCCTTTTCACGGCAGGCCGCGATCGTCTCCTTGGCGATCACCTCGGCCGTATCCAGCGACAGACGCTGAACCTGGATCATCATGTTTTCGTCTTCTGCGGCTGCCGGAAGCACGATCACGGCGGCACTCACAACGGCAATCAACGATAGTGTTTTCACAGTCAACTCCTCGGGTGGTTTGAGTCGGGTGGTTCGACGTTCCTCAGGGTTTGAGGAAGTAACCCTGACTGACGATGAAACCTTGCGCGTATTCCATAAACTGGTGCTGAAAGGCGAATCGATCCTGATGACTCGGCTCCAATCGTTTGTACGGACGCCGGTGCTTGCGACCGTCGGCACAATTGATGGCAATGAACGACACCTCCGGCCAATAGGCGCTGTCGATGGTCGAAAAACCGGCCGAGGGGATACGCACATCGGCGAGTAACAATCGCTGCGCATCGACCTGGTCGCACAATGCCGTCATACCGCCGTTTCCATCCTTCAGGCGCTCACGAAACGCCGCATTGGCGTCGCCCGTTTCGACCGCGTGCTTTCCGAGATTCGCTACCGCGACCTGTTCGAGCGCCTGCTTCAACAGCAACGCATATTGTGCCGGCGTATAAGCGCCCAGGCCGGCACGGTCGTCGACCTCGGCTTCGACCAGCACTCTGAGGTTGGGTTTGACCGGCTCGGCCACGACCGGTTCCGCCGAAACCACCCGCGATACGTCAGGTTTTTTTTCGCCTGACGGGATCACCTCCGGCGCGGGTTTAGATGACACCTTTGGCTCGGGTGCCGGGGTTGGTGCAGGCTTCGCCGCCGTTGGCGGCCGCTCCGGTTCGACCGCGGGAAGGGTTTTCGAAGGCACCACGGCAGTCAACGGCCGTTCCGGATCGATAACGGCCACCGGCGGCGTCACGGGCTCTGCCTCGACAAGCTCCGGCCCGACGTCCGACGGCAATGACTCGGTACCTCGCGCGTCCTCGAGCGATTCAGGCGGTTTCGGATCGACCTCGACCAAAATCGGCGGCCTCGTGTCTTCGGGCTCTTCGACGACACGCTCACCCAAGCGATCCCAGGGCACGAAACGCCAAACGAGTATGGCCAGCACACCCAGGATGATCAACAACAGCGGGCCGCCGGCACGACCACAAACGCGCCACGTACGCAAAGGGACATATTCGGTTTGTTGCTGACGCAATGTGCTCCCCTTCACTGACGCCGTTTTTTTGCTTTTATGTTTGACAACCGAGGGGGAACTAAGCCCCACCGTAGTGCGTACGCACATAATCGTCGACAATCGCCTGAAACTCGGCAGCGATGTTATCGCCTCTCAGGGTCACGGTCTTTCGACCATCGACATAGACCGGTGCCGCAGGCTGTTCGCCCGTACCCGGCAGACTGATGCCGATATTCGCATGCTTGCTCTCACCCGGGCCATTCACCACGCAGCCCATGACGGCGACGTCCATTTCTTCGACACCGGGATAGGTCTTGCGCCAAACCGGCATCTGCTCACGCAGATACGACTGGATGTCCTGTGCCAACTGCTGAAAGTACGAACTGGTCGTTCGCCCGCAACCCGGACAGGCAATGACCATGGGCATGAAGGCACGTAACCCCATGGATTGCAGAATCTCCTGCGCGACCCTGACCTCTTGGGTACGATCGCCGCCCGGCTCCGGCGTCAAAGAGATGCGGATGGTGTCGCCGATGCCTTCCTGCAGCAAGACAGCGAGTGCCGCAGTCGAGGCGACGATACCCTTCGAGCCCATACCGGCCTCGGTAAGGCCCAGATGCAACGCATAGTCGCAACGGGCCGCAAGCGCACGGTACACCGCAATCAAATCCTGCACGCGACTCATTTTGCATGACAGAATGATGTGATCCCGCGCCAAGCCGATCGCTTCGGCCCTGGCCGCACTCTGCAGCGCGGAGGTGACCATGATCTCCGACATGATCTGATCGGCATCCAACGGCTCGGGCGCACGCGCGTTCTCGTCCATCATGCGCGCAACCAGGTCCTTGTCCAGGGAACCCCAGTTGACGCCGATGCGTACCGCCTTGTCGTTTGCGATCGCGGTCTCGATCATCGCCGCGAACTGGCTGTCGCGTTTGGCACCGCTGCCGACGTTGCCGGGATTAATACGGTACTTGGCCAAGGCCTCGGCACATTCGGGATACTCCGTGAGCAACCGATGGCCGTTGTAATGAAAATCCCCAACCAAGGGCACGTTGATACCACGGCTATCCAGCGCCTCACGGATAGCCGGCACTGCGCGCGCCGCCTCTTCGGTATTGACCGTCACGCGCACCACCTCGGAGCCGGCACGTGCCAGATCCGCAACCTGATCGGTCGTGGCCACGATATCGGCGGTGTCGGTATTGGTCATCGACTGGACCACGATCGGCGCGTTACCGCCAACCGTTACCCCGCCGACATTGACGCCGACCGTTCGATGTCTGTGTATTCGGGAAACGCTCATGGGGCCCTCGTTACCGCCCATTGCACAGGGCGGCATCATATCAAATAGGCATCGGACTCGAGCCGGATCCGGAAGACATAAAAAAACCCGGTCTTGCGACCGGGTTTTTCGAACATCGGGCAGGTACCTACTTCAGACGATTGATACCGAGCATCTTCAGGATGTACTTCTCGTAAATCGGTTCGGAAGTGCCCTTTTTCATCTTGCGGATGAAATATTTTTCGAACGCGATCTTGGCCATGTGCACCCATTTGCCCTTCTTGAACCAAGCGACGTTGCGCGGCGGAATCTGCGGCAGGGCGACAAAGGCGGCGCCGGTATCACCCATATCGGCCAGACAGATGGCATTCCAGGTACCCTTCTGATCCGGTTCCTTACCATCCAGTTCGTTGTGAATATTGTGCACGATCGCGGTCACCATGGACTCGATCATGTAACCCGTCTTGGGCGCACCGGTCGGTACCGCGGTCGCTTCGACCGGCGGGATGGCGATACAGACGCCGGCCGAATAGATGTTCGGATGGGAGGGATTGCGTTGGTATTCATCGACGAACACGAAACCGCGCGGGTTGCACAGGCCGTCGACATTCGCGACCGCATCGACACCCTTGAACGCCGGCAGCATCATCGAGAATTTGAACTCGACCTCGTGATCCTTCACCTTATGGCCCGCATTGTCGAATTCCTCGACATACATCTTGCCGGGCTCGACCTTGGTCACCTTCGCATTGGTAATCCACTTTATGTGGTGGTTGCGCATCTCGCTCTCGAGCATGCCTTGAGAATCCCCGACACCGCCGAGGCCGAGATGGCCGATATAGGGCTCGGAGGTGATGAAGGTCATGGGTACGCGATCGCGCATTTTGCGTTTGCGCATATCGGTATCCATGATGAACGCAAACTCATAGGCGGGACCGAAGCAGGACGCGAACGGCATGGCGCCGATCACGACATGGCCGGGATCGTCGAGCAATGCCTTGTACTTTTCGTAAGCGTCTTCGGCATGATCGACGGTACACACCGACGTCGTGTTGCCTACCTCGGGGCCGGCACCCTCGACCTCATCGAATGCCAACCTCGGACCTGTGGCGATCACCAGGTAGTCGTAAGACAGGGTTTCACCATCGGAGAAAACCAGCGTATTGCCGTCCGCATCGATCTTGTCGCAATGTTTGGCAACGAAATTGATGCCCCTGCGTTCCAGATGAGGGCCGATGTCGAAGGTAATGCTCGAACGGTCACGCCAACCGACGGCGACCCAGGGATTGGACGGAACGAACTGGAAATACTCGCGCTCGTTCACAACCGTGATTTCATGCTCACTACCGAGCTCGTCACGTAACTCGTACGCCGCGGGCATGCCGCCAGTACCAGCACCCAGGATTACAATATGGGCCATGTCAGTCTCCTCAAGAAGGCGGTTTTGTGTCGTAAGCACAGCCAAACCGCCCGCGAAATGGAGCGGCGACAACTACCTAGGACGCAATTCGTAATTCCAGATCCCCTGCGGGTGTTTACTCCGGACTTCATGCCGACTTTTTATGGTTTTGTCGCCGGCACACGCACGCGAGTATCGCATAGGGATTTCCGCCTCAGGCAAAGGTTTTTTGACGAAAACTTGGCCCAGATCAGGAACCTGCGGCACAAAAAACCGGCCATCGAGGCCGGTTTCGCGACGTTCAGGTTCTGACGAGTATTTAGAGGTCGCCATTGACTCCCGCGTCCACGATACTGTAAATCGTGTCGCGCACGCGTTCGGCCAACGGCTTGAGTTCGTCGGGCAGATCGACCGCATGCAGCATCATGTCCATATTCATGGTCACGATCCAGCCCTTGCCTTCCGAATCCTCGATTACCGCAATGCGGCACGGGAGAAACCCGGCGAAGATGATGTCGTACTCGACCATTTTTTTAGCGATCAGCGCATCGCAAAACGCCAGGATGCGCATGTAATTGGCCTCTTCGCCCATCGCCTCCACCTGTTCCGAAAGCGGTAGATCGGCGACCAGTTTGAAGTTCAACATATTGGCCCGCAACGTCATGGACTCGACGGCGTCTTCAACGCCGACATCCTCGGCGAGTTCGAAACGCTGAATACTGTTGTGGATCATTTGCTGTGCCACCGCCTTGTCGAAGGCCGGCGTGTCGATTTCTTTTTTGCTGCCGGCATGGGCGACGGTGGCGAAGCCCAGAATCAGTGCGATGGAAACGATAACTCTCTTCATTGAATTGCCCTCATGGATTGCTCGGGACCACGATCGAACGTCGGCTCATTGAGACCCCGGCCACGAGGCCGGATCGATCACCGTCTGGACACAAGCGGGATTGTACCGAAAGCGCCACACCGCTGCGGCGGTATCCGAGCTAAGACGCCGGCCGTTGCGGCAACTTCCATAAAACTTGTTGATCCATACATCAAGCATTGCCGGAAAACGGACTAACGCCTCGGCCGCGCGAACAGTTTGCGCCAAATCCAACCCTGCGGCTGATCTTCGCCCGTGCGGATATAGTCCAGGGTATGCTGATGTGAAACCGTCCATTGCATACGGGTAAAGGCAACGCGATTGCCGCAGACCAGCAAACGGTCCCCGGCGCGCAGAGGGGTCTGGGCGTCCGGCAGCAACAAACGGTCGTTACGACGTCGGATCAGCAGCACGATGGCCTTGAGCCGATGTTCGCGCCGCCAGGGATCGCGCAACATGTCCTCCACAGTGAAATGCAACCCCCGCGCGAGGTACTCGTGCAGCACCCCCGCCTCTTCGGGCAGCAAGGACCATTCACGAATGTGCGGTACCTCGCGATGCACCAAGGCACTGACACGGCTGACCAGTTCGCAGGCCCAGCTGTCTTCCTGATACAGGGCCAGCGACATGAATTCGTAGAGCATCGGCGTGGCCAACAGCACGCGGATCTTATCGGCGATGATCGCGCTCGGATGCATCACCATATCCGCCTCGACCGCGGCGATGATGTCGCGGTTGTCGTGCTGATTCTGCCGCACCACGACGAATACCTCGGGATTGAGCTCGCGCGCGGTCATCACGATGGACAGGTTGTTGGCGTCATCATCGGTACCGGCCACCAGTCCCGCGGCGTCCTCGATCTTGGCCTCTTCCAAGGTAACCGCCTCGGTACCCCGTCCGGCGACGAATTCGCCATCCGGCCTGCCGGTCACATCGGGATTGGCCTCGATCACGACGACATCGATGCCCTCGTCTCGCAAGCGGTGATAAATCGCCTTACCGAATCGCCCGTAACCGCAGACGATCCAATGGCCGTTCTGAGGCGGATACACCGGATCGGACAAGCTCGAGCCTTCCCGGCCCGTCAGCCAACGCTGCAATAGATACAAACAGGGTGCCTGGAAGGCCACCGCCAGATGGGTGGCGAACGTATCGAAGGGATCGACGATGTGGTCGGTCCCGAACGAGGCCATATTGGCCTCGATGTCGTGCGAATCGGCACGACAGATCACTTTGAGTTTCGGACTGAGCAACTTGGTGGTGATCGCGATCTTCAAATTGACCTCGTTATCGTCGGTCAAGGCGACCACGCCGGCACAGGCGGGGTGCTGCAATCCGGCCTCCTGAAGATGTCGAGTAACCGCGGCGTCACCATGCAGGGCCGGCACGGATTCGCGCAGATCCTGTAGCTGGATCATGCTGGTCCGCGCTTCGTCGATATCGATCACGACCGCATGCTGACCGCGCCGGGTCAACGATTTGACCAATGCGCTGCCGGTTTCGCCATAGCCGCAAACCAGATGAAAAGGCTCGCGCATCTTACGCACGTGACGAGCGAAACGGTTTTCTGCCAACGCCTGTTGAAAGGTGCGATCCTGAACCAGGGCGAGAATGGTGCCGAGGGCATAGATCCATGCGATCACCGACGCATACAAAGACAGACTCACCCAAACGCGTTGGGCCTCGGTAAAGGCATGGGGAATCTCGCCAAAGCCGATGGTCGTCGCCATGTAACTGACGAAATAGAACGCATGGAAGATGCTCATGTGCCAGGTGTCGCCGTCGGCATCGCGCCCGGGAATCAGCGTGAGACCGAGAATGGATACGGCGTACACCACGAGCAGCGTCAGCAAGGGCTGGCGCATCCGGCGCAGAATCAGAAAGACGATGTTCTCCATACGCCTCGGCCCGAAACGGCGTCGTCAGGCGGCTCAGCGACGCAACATGATGGTCTCGATGATCAGCAGAATCACCGAGATCACGTTCGCCAACATGGCACCGCCGGATAAGGAAACGATGCTCGCCATGATCACCGGCGTCAGGCCGACATCGTAGACGTGCACCGCGAACATCCACACCAGGGCCGCAGCGACCAACTGCAGCATGGCCACCAAACTGGTCGCCAGCAGCAGTGCACCCATTTGACTGCGGTCGCCGAATTTCAGCACCGTCGCGATCATGTTGACGACCACGACGGCAAACAGCTCATAGACGTGGTGATGGTCCGGATTCTCGATCTCGCCGATGAAGAACCCGAAATTGAGCGTGAGTGCCAAAACGATAAAGAAACCGAAAACGACCTTTTCCGGATTCATGCCAACTCTCCCCAGCGATACCACTTGTTTATTCTTGATCGGTAATTAAAGCACGCTCTGAAGATCCGCCGATCCGAATCGAAAGGCAAAATGTTACTTTTAGTAACACCCGCTCGATGCTAGTCTGGTGCTATGCGTCCGCCCCGCTTTCCCATCAGCAAGGAAGTTGCCGTCATTCTCGGTGCCCTACTGCTGCTCCTGTTCGTCAGCCCGGTCACCGACTGGTGGGCCGGCGCGGGACTGTACTGGGCGACACCTTACGGACTCTGGCTGCTGGTGATTCTGGGCGCGGTGCTGATTCACCGCCGGAGCGACGCCGATGAGCCATGAACTGGCGACCCTTTTCGGCGCAGGCCTGGTCTATCTGGTATCGCTGTTTCTGATCGCCTATGCGACCGACCGCGGATATCTGCCCGACAAATGGGCCAGCCACCCGCTCACCTATACCCTGTCGATCGGCGTCTATGCCACCTCGTGGACCTATTACGGCAGTGTCGGTTACGCCGCGCACAACGGCCTGCTGTTTCTGACCATCTACATCGGCGCGACCCTCGCCTTCGTGCTCAGCCCGGTCCTGCTCAGACCGATGCTCAAGCTCAGTCGCGAGTACCAATTGACGTCGCTGGCCGATATGCTGGCCTTTCGCTACCGCAGCCAGGCGGTGGGCGTGCTCGTCACCTTGTTCATGTTGCTCGGCACCCTGCCTTACATCGCCTTGCAGGTACGCGCGGTTACCGAATCGCTGCGCGTACTGAGCAACGAGGTACCGCCCAACACCATCGCATTGGTGTTCTGTGCCACGCTGATTCTGTTCGGCGTACTGTTCGGCACGCGTCATATCTCACCGCGCGACAAACACCGTGGACTGGTGGTCGCCATTGCCTTCGAATCACTGGTCAAGCTCGTCGTGCTGCTGATGATCGGCGGCTATGCCCTGTTCGGCGTATTCGGCGGTCTCGGCGGACTGGACAACTGGCTGCAGCGACACCCGGAGGCGCTCGATGCCCTGTACGCCCCGGTCAATCAGAGCCCCTGGTTCGCCTTGGTTTTCCTCTCGTTCGCCGCCGCCTTTTTGCTGCCGCGACAGTTCCACATGATCTTCGCCGAGAACCTCGATCCGCGCGGGCTGCGCACCGCAACCTGGGCATTGCCGGCCTTTCTGCTGCTCCTGAATCTGCCGATTCCGGTGATCCTCTGGGCCGGTCAGCAAATGGCACTGGGCATCAATCCGGATTACTACGTCCTGGGCATCACCATCAGTCACGGGCCGACCTGGTTATCGTTACTGGCATTCATCGGCGGCCTATCCGCAGCCAGCGCCATGGTCATCGTGACCAGCATCGCGCTCGCCTCAATGACGCTTAACCATTTGTTGCTGCCGGCCAGCTATCCGGATCCGGAGATGAATCTGTACCGCTGGATTCTTTGGGGCCGGCGCCTGATGATCGGTCTGATCATTATGGCCGGCTACGGTTTCTATGCCGGACTCCAGCACAGCCAAAGCCTGGTCGAGCTTGGCCTGATCTCCTTTGTCGCGGTGGCCCAGTTCCTGCCCGGCGTGGTCGGTTTGCTCTACTGGCGCCGCGCAACCCGTGCCGGCTTCATTACCGGCCTGCTCGGCGGCATCGCCGTTTGGTCGGCACTGCTGCTCGCACCGCTGCTGCACAGCTCCGGGGTCCTGATTACCGATATGGGTATCCCGCAACTGGTCGCCGCCAGCGGTCTGAACAAATGGGCCTTCGCGACATTCACCACGCTCATCGTCAATGGCGGCTTGTTCTTATTGGTTTCGCTGATCACCCGTCAATCGCCTGGCGAAATCGATGCCGCACGTGCCTGCTGTGCCGAAACCACGGTACCGCTGTCCGGCGTCGTGGCGGCATCGTCGCCCGCCGAGTTCCGCGCCGGACTGGCCGGCACGCTCGGTGCCGAAATGGCGAACCGCGAGGTCGACCAGGCTTTGAACGATCTCGGCATGCGGCCGAACGAACACCGCACCACCGAGCTGCGGCGGCTGCGCGAGCGTATCGAACGCAACCTCTCGGGACTGCTCGGTCCGCAGCTCGCGCATATCATCGTCACCCGCCGACTGGAGCTCGACTCCGAGGCCAAAACCGCACTGGCCGATTCCGTGCGTTACGTCGAAGACAGGCTGGAGGCCTCGCGATCGCAGCTCAAGGGATTGAGCGTCGAACTCGACAACCTGCGTCGACTCCACCGTCAGATCCTGCAAGATCTGCCACTCGGCGTATGCGCGACCGACAACCACGGCAAAATCGTTCTATGGAATCTGGCCCTGGAGGTAATGACCGGTGTGGAAGCGCGCCACATGATCGGTACCGACCTCAACCAGCTGCCGCATCCCTGGGACGGCCTGATGGCGGGCTTTGCCCGTACGGCAGAGGACCATATCTATCGTATGGAGGTCGCCGTCGCCGGTAAGCCGCGTTGGTACAATCTGCACAAATCGGCCTATGCCGACCCGGGCATCGAAGGTGCCGGTTTCTCACGCCCCGGCGTCGTCATGCTGATCGAAGACCTCACCGATCTCGGCACCCTCGAAGCGGAATTGGAACACAACAACCGTCTCGCATCGGTCGGTCGCCTGGCCGCCGGTGTCGCTCACGAAATCGGCAATCCGGTGACCGGCATCGCCTCGCTCGCACAGAATCTGCGACATGAGGACGATCCCGAAGTCATGCGCCAGAGCATCGAGGACATCATCGATCAGACCCGGCGTATCTCCGACATCCTCGGCACCTTGAAAAGCTTCAGCCGGGGCAGCCGTCACCTGCAGCAACGCGAGGCCTTTACGTTACGCGAAATCGTCGAAGAGTCGGTTCATCTGTTGCGCCTCACACATGAACACGACGGCATTCGCTTCGACGCCAGTTGCCCCGACGAGGTGGCATTGACCGGCAACCGCCAACAATTGTCGCAGGTCCTGGTGAACCTGCTCAGCAATGCCGCCGATGCCTCGAAATCGGGCGATAGAGTGGATCTGCTTGCCCGCGCAACAGACAACCAGGTCGTGATCGAGGTGATGGATCAGGGCCAAGGTATCCCCGAAGAGTTGCAGGAGACTATCTTCGAGCCTTTTTACACCACCAAACCGACGGGCAAGGGAACCGGTCTCGGTCTGTCGCTCGCGTTCAAAATTCTCGAAGATCACAACGGCAGTTTGCGCATCGACTCCCAACCCGGAATCGGCACGCGCGTGATCGTCACCTTACCGATAGAAGAAACTGAACAGCCTTATGAATCACTTGCTCATCATTGAAGATGAACCGGTCATCCGCGGCGCGCTACGGCGTCTGCTCGAACGCCACGGACACCAGGTCAGCGAAGCGGATTCGGTCGAAAACGCGCAGGCCGCCGGCAATCTGGGTGGCTACAATCTGATCATCACCGACCTTCGCCTACCGGGTGTATCGGGCAACACGGTACTCGAACTGGCACCCGAGGTACCGGTCATCATCATGACCAGCTACGCGACCGTCACCTCGGCAGTCGACGCCATGAAAAGCGGCGCCGCCGACTACATCGCCAAACCCTTCGATCACGACGAAATGGTCATGCTGGTCGACAAGGTGTTGCGCGAAAAGCAAAAGGAGCGCCGCGCCGCTGCCCTGCAGACCGACGTCGATCAGGCCTATCCGGTCGCCGGCATGATCGGTAGAAGTGCCGCCATGAGCGAACTCTGCGCCCGCATACAGAAGGTCGCGCCAACCGACGCCACGGTGTTGATCACCGGCGAATCCGGCACCGGCAAGGAGCTGGTTGCACGCGCCCTACACAAGCACAGCCGGCGCAACAATGCGCCATTCGTTGCGTTCAACTGTGCCGCAGTGCCCGAACAGGCCATCGAGGCCGAACTTTTCGGCCAGAATCTCCCCGATCACTTCAGGCCCGGCCTGATGCAATCGGCGGAAAGCGGCACCTTGTTTCTCGACGAGATCGGCGAACTGCCCATGGCCGCCCAAGCCCGTCTGTTACGCGTCCTGCAGGGCAGCGAGCATGACGATGGCGATCAGCGACAGGACAAAGGCACGAACGTGCGCATCCTCGCCGCCACCCATCGCGACCTCCGCAAGCTGGTACAGGAAAACGCCTTCCGCAGCGACCTCTACTTCCGCCTGCGGGTCGTCGAGATGAGCTTGCCGGCGCTGCGCGACCGTGGCGACGACGTCATCGAACTGGCGGTATTCCTACTCGACAAGGCCCGCAAACAACTCGGTCGCTCGCCGCTCAAACTGAGCCGTGAAGCACTCGACGCCATTCGCCGCTACCACTGGCCGGGCAATGTGCGCGAACTGTCCAACGCCATCGAGCGCGCGGTGATTCTGTGTGAAGACGACGTCATCACACCCGACCTGCTCGCAATCGATCATCGCGTCACGAGCGCCAGCACCGCCGCCGATCTCAAAGACAAGCTGTCGCTGGAAGAGTACTTCAGAGTTTTCGTGCTGGAACACCAGGATCAAATGACCGAAACCGAACTTGCCCAGGCGCTCGGTATCAGCCGCAAAACACTTTGGGAACGGCGCCAACGTTTCGGGTTGCCGCGTCCGAAGAAACGCAACTGATGCGATTGCAGCACTTAAGCGCTGTGTGCAATACCGGCTATCGCTCGTAACGGTGCAAGATCGCCTGGCCCGCCGCTTCGTACGCCGCCAGTTTCAGGCGGGCAACCTGCCCCTGGTCCGAACTCACGCGATTGATACCGGCACTCAAGGCACCATCGTCTGATACGCTTGGTATGAAAAAGTCCCACACGCCCGACCGTACATCAATAACCCCGATCTTCAATCTGATCCGCATTGATTGCGTTTCGTCGGGAATCACCCCACCGATGATCAGCACCCAGGATACGATTTTGGTGCCGAGCCGGTTAACCTCCGACTCGAGCATGCCCCGGTAAACGATGATCTTATCGATACCGGCCGATGCCGCGGCAAATCTCAGGGCATCGGAATAGCTTGCACTGCTATTCGCACCTTGTTCAGGAACCCCCGTGAATGGCACGACCCGGAAGTAGTTCCGAAGCGTGTCGGACATGCCTTCATCAGGAACCATGGCGCCCGACTGTATCAATAGAATGGCGTCGCCTTTTCCTAGCGCCAACCCGCGCGACGCCGACTCATAGGCCCGATTGATCTCTTCCGCCGTGTATTGCGTGCCGGTACCAATACCCAGTACGGCAAATGCACTGAGTTCACCTTTGTACAGGGGATGGGCATCTCCCGGAAAACACGAGCGATCCGGGTAACCGGAGTTGGATATCGATCTCGTGGTGCAAGCCGTAAGCGCTATGAGAACAGCCAATAAGAAAACGGCGTATCTACCCACTCGTTGAATCTCCCGTCTATGGGCCTTGTCTTGTTGCCGGGGTTTCACCGTTAATGCATGCGTCGATACGACGCAGCGCATCGGATCAGACAATCGCCCGTTGCCTTCGCCAACACCAGAGCGCCCAGGCCGAAAGGAGAATCTCCAGGCCGAAGGACCAATGCAAAACGAAATTGAACCACCAGGGCTGATGGAGCGCGGGCACGGAGAACATCGCATAAGTCCGATCGACGAAAGGCGCGAACCAGCGAACATCGCCGACGATGCTATCCAACACCAAGTGCAATATCGCTGCAGAGGTGAAAATCATTGCCAATACAGCCTCTCGACGTCGCCGTGAACAAAGACGAAACACAATGAAGGCCGCAAACAAAAACGCCAGCCAAACGATCGGATAGTGAGTCCAATAGGTATGATGATGATGCTGTCGTTCGTCAACCAACAGAAAGTAAAGCATGTCGATGTCCGGAAACACCGAACCCACCAGCGCTGCAATCAAGACTTGTCGAGGATCGGCTCGGGTACCGGCCAGTTTCGCGGAAACAAACCTTCCGTACAGATAACCCGCCGGCAAATGCCCCACAATCATGCGCCACCTCCATCGTTCAACGGACAATGGCAAACAAAAATGGCGCAACGAAGACAAAACATGCCCGGAAAAGGCATACAAAAGGATCAAAAATATCGAGATCCCAAAGCAGACCGAATGATCGAAATCAAACCCTACCCGGCGAGCAAAGACATCGACATGCCGAAACCGCTTGGAAGCTCAAGCACCGAATACGTCGTCCATCACCGCGAGCGCAAACCGGGCCGATACGGTGGCCGGACCACCCCCCATCTCGATACCTATTTCGACCGCTTCCAGCACCTCGCCGTAGGTTGCTCCCGCGCGTGCGGCTTGTTCGATATGCCACTGCATGCAGGATTCGCAGTCGATACGAACCGATATGCCGATAGCGATCAGCTCTTTTTCTTTTTTCTTTAGCACACCGTCGGCAAACGCAGCCTGCTCCATATCGATGAAAGCCCGGTAGACTTTCGAGCCCGAGTCGAGCAGTTTCCGATGCGCCTTTTTACGGCTCCGTGTCAGTTCGATGAGTTTCTCGTTCACCATTTCAGTCATTACTCCTCGATCCATGTGACGCGATAATCAGGGCAGTATCGCCTCACATCGGAACCGGATAAGCAACGGATTCGGGATACGCCTGTGATGCGTTAATCCCATTGGGATTGAACAATCCTTTGGCCAAACGGCCACGAAACGTGATTGCCCTGATAGTTCACTCAACATTCATCCATCGGTTGTCGGCGTACCGCTTTGGGCACCGAAAGAGAGTAAAGCATCGCGAAATCGTGGTGCCTTGCCGGTGTTGAACCGAAACGCCATCACGCCTTCCCAGTCACGCCGAAAAAAAGAAGACTCAAAGGCAAGGGTCAACCCGGTTTCATGGGGCGTATCAACGTAAAGCCCGGATGTGTTCGGACCGTCGACCGAGATATTGATCTGGCGTTTCCGAAACGAGAAGCACGCAATCCTTTTCCGGGTAACGACCAGACAGCCCAAAAAGCCCTCCGAGCGATTCAAGTATCGTTTGCCCGGGCCTTTGACATCTCGTGTTATCAGTCGACCCGACATACCTTCATCGCATACGACAATGCCCTCCGCCTCAAGAACCGCTCGCACGTTTTTCGGTATGGCCCCTACGCCAAATAGCCGGTACAGAATACTCTTCTTCATTGACCCGGCCTCCGGGTTGATTGTCGCTTGATTCGGTATATCGGCTGCCGGCCATACGCCTTCTGTTGCCGACCTTGTCCGACAACCCAGATTACGCCACGACGACTGCATTGGATAGAAACGCCTAAGCACAGAAACGCATCGATCCTCCAAGCAACGCTACGTGCATGCACTGTTTCCATGCCGCGCTCGAGATCGGTCCGGCGCCTCGCTTTCTTCCGGCACTTTCAGAACGACCAACGACCCGGACGACAAAGCATGAAGGTTCGATAGCGTTTGCTCGCGAAGAGCGCCACAAAGATTTTGTCGACGAGGACGCCTGCTGCATCGGTCGGCGGCACTCGGCGAGACGACAACGCCATCGCAGATGCCCCGCTGACCCATCCGGCATTCGGACGGTCCGATGACCGGTGTCGCGCCCGGGCCCGAACCCAAGACACCGTACAGGTGACGCAAGCCGTGATCGGGCGATTCATCGTGCCTCCCGAACAATTTCATTTCGTTTACTCGCGGAAACACCAGCGTTACGAATGGTAACAACGCGAGGTTGATTGCGTTACCGATCGACCCAAATCCTCACTTGTGCGATGCACCATTCACCCTTTTAAGCTTTTGATTTGCTTTGACAATCGCCAAGCACATCCCGACAATCGCGGCGTCTGGCAACCTGCGTTAAGAACAGGTAACAACCCGGGCCGCATCCTGACCAATTAAGGGAAGGAATCTCGAACAAGGCGCGAAAGCCAGCGGGATGCGACAACGCCAGCACCGGGAAATCACAAACACACAAAAGTTCACTATCACAACCGCGGAGTGATCGAGCTATGGATACAAAAGCTGCGCAGTACTGGAAGGCGAACATTCGCCTTGTCGTGAGTCTGCTCGTGGTCTGGTTTGTCGTCTCGTACGGCTTCGGGATCATCCTCGCCGACCCCCTCAACGCCATTCGTATCGGCGGCGTGGGTCTCGGCTTCTGGTTCGCCCAACAAGGGTCGATTTACGTCTTTATCGCCCTGATCTTTTTTTACGCTGCCCGCATGAACGCGCTTGATCGCGAGTTCGACGTGCACGAAGACTAAGAGGTAGCGTTTTTATGGATCTCTCTACACTGACTTATCTCGTCGTCGGCGCGACCTTTGCGCTGTACATCGGTATCGCCATCTGGGCCCGCGCGGGTTCGACCGGCGAATTCTACGTTGCCGGCAAGGGTATCCACCCGGTCGCCAACGGTATGGCAACCGCGGCCGACTGGATGTCGGCGGCCTCCTTCATCTCGATGGCCGGCCTGATCGCCTTCAACGGCTACGGCGCCTCGGTCTTCCTGATGGGCTGGACCGGTGGCTACGTGCTGCTGGCACTGCTGCTCGCCCCTTACCTGCGTAAGTTCGGCAAGTTCACGGTGCCTGAGTTCATCGGTGAGCGTTTCTATTCGCAAACCGCACGTCTGGTTGCCGTTATCTGCCTGATCCTGGCCTCGGTAACCTACGTTATCGGTCAGATGAAAGGTATCGGCGTGGCTTTCTCCCGCTTCCTCGAGACCAGCTATGAAACCGGCCTGATCGCGGGCATGGGTATCGTATTCATCTACGCGGTACTCGGCGGCATGAAGGGCATCACCTACACCCAGATCGCGCAATACGTCGTACTGATCTTCGCCTACACCATCCCGGCCGTGTTCATCTCGCTGAACATCACCGGCAACCCGCTGCCGCAGCTCGGCCTGATCGGTTCGATGGCGGACGGTTCCGGCCTGACCATGATGGAGAAGCTGGACCAGGTGGTGACCGATCTCGGGTTCTCGCAGTATTCCGAACAGGTGATGGGCTCGAAGCTCAACATGTTCGTGTACACCTTGTCGTTGATGATCGGTACTGCGGGCCTCCCGCACGTCATCATCCGCTTCTTCACGGTACCCAAGGTGAAGGACGCGCGTAGCTCGGCAGGTTGGGCACTGGTCTTCATCGCCATCCTGTACACCACCGCTCCGGCTGTCGGTTCGATGGCTCGCCTGAACCTGATGAACACCATCCAGACCGGCCCGGTCGGCGAAGTCACCGCCAACATCGAGTACGCCAATGCCCCGCAGTGGTTCAAGAACTGGGAGAAGACCGGCCTGCTGCAGTTCGAAGACAAGAACGGCGACGGTCGTATCCAGTATTACAACGACAAGAACCCCGAGATGGCCGCCAAGGCCGAAGGCTGGGGTTGGAAAGGCAACGAGATGACCAAGGTCGACCGCGACATCATGGTTCTGGCCAATCCGGAGATCGCCGGACTGCCGAACTGGGTCATCGCGATCGTCGTGGCCGGTGGTCTCGCCGCCGCATTGTCGACCGCTGCCGGCCTGCTGCTGGCTATCGCCTCGGCGGTATCGCATGACATTGTGAAAGGCATGATCAATCCGAACATCTCGGAGAAAAACGAGCTGCTCGCCAGCCGTCTCTCGATGGTCGGTGCGATCGCCCTGGCCGGCTATCTCGGCTTCAACCCGCCGGGCTTCGCGGCGGGGACGGTGGCGATAGCGTTCGGTCTGGCCGCGTCGTCGATCTTCCCCGCACTGATGATGGGCATCTTCAACAAGAAGGTGAACCGTACCGGCGCTATCTGGGGCATGATCACCGGTATCGGCATCACCTTGCTGTACGTGTTCCAGCACAAGGGCATTTTCTTCATCCCGGGCACGTCGTTCCTGGGTGATATGGGTCCGAGCTGGTTCCTCGGCATCTCGCCGAACGCCTTCGGTGCCGTCGGTGCCGTGGTGAACTTCGCCGTGGCCATCACCGTGTCGAAGATGACCCACGAGCCGCCGGAGCATATCCAGCATCTGGTCGAAGACATTCGCGTACCGAAAGGTGCCGGCGGTGCCGTAGACCACTAAGCGTTACTTGAATGTAAGCTTTCGCCCCGCCTCCGATGAGGCGGGGCTTTTTATTGCCCGTTTTCCGCGCGGACGCTGCATAAGCGACCGCATCGGAGGTCATGCGGAAGCCGGCTTTTTGCTAAGCTGGCGGCATCCAGCGCACATTTACGGGATCCACACGATGGAAGTTGAACTGATCGAGATCCGCCAGTTTCTCGAACAACGCAACCCTTTCAACTACCTCAGCCAGGAACTGCTCGACGAGTTGCCCAAGGATATCGAGATCCGTTATCTGCGGCGTGGCAGCACCTTCCCACCGAAGGAAGGCTATATGTACATCGTTCGCAGTGGCGCGGTCGAAGTCTATGACGGTGAAGGCGAGCTCTGTGAAAAAATCGGCGAAGGTGATGTCTACAGCGTGACCTGCCAGCTGGTGAACTTATCGCAATGCGAGCGCGGCGAGGCCGTCGAGGATTCACTGCTGTATCTGCTGAGCTGCGACCGCCTCAAAGCCCTGTGCCGAAACTCCCAGGCGTTTAACGAGCATTTCTCCTCGAGCGTGAAGGAACGTCTGAAGTCTGCGGTAACCACGATTCAGGAGTCGGACGATCCCACCGTCGCGGCAATGATGGTCGAGGTCGGCAGCCTGATCCGGAAGACCCCCATCACGGTCGAATCCGGGATGACCATCCGCGAAACCGCGGCGCTGATGAGCAACAAGGACGTCTCGTCCGTGATGGTCATGAAGGACGAACGCCTGGTCGGTTTGGTCACCGACCGCGATCTGCGCAAACGCTGCGTGGCGATAGGCCTGACCGGTAACGAGCCCATCGACCAGATCATGACACCGGACCCCGAAACCATCGAGGCCAATACGCTTACCGCGCAGGCGCTGATGACCATGACCCGGATGCGCTTCCACCATCTCCCGGTGACCCGAGAAGGCAAACTCATCGGCATGATCACCGCGACCGACCTCGCTAACCACCAGAGTGCCAACTCGGCCTACCTGGCAGCGGACGTACGCAAGGCGAAAACCGTTGCCGATCTGGTCGACGTCAGTGGTCGACTGCCGAATCTGCATCGGCGCCTGGCCAATGCGAGCGTTACCGCGCGCCACATCGGCGAGGCCGTCTCCTGTTTGACCGACGCCATCACCGGCCGCCTGCTGGAAATGGCCGAGGAAACCTTCGGTCCACCACCTGTGCCCTACGTCTGGATGGCCGGCGGCTCACAGGCGCGCCATGAACAAAGTTCACACTCCGACCAGGACAACGCACTGCTGTTGTCGAACGATTTCCGCCCCGAGCACGACGGCTACTTTGCCGATATGGCGAAGTTCGTCAGCGACGGACTGCACCAATGCGGCTTCGTTTACTGTCCGGGCGACGCCATGGCGACCAACCCGGAATGGCGCCAGCCGCTCAAGGTGTGGATGTCCTATTTCGACCGCTGGATCGAAAGCCCCGAACCGAAATCGGTCATGCTGTCGAACATTTTCTTCGACTTGCGCCCGGTGACGGGTACCTTCGAACTCTTCGCACCGCTGCAACAGAACATTCTAAAAAAATCGCAAGAGAATCGAATCTTCCTCGCCTACATGATGGCGAACGCGATGACCCACCGGCCGCCGCTCGGCTTCTTCCGCCAGTTCGTGCTGGAACGCGGCGGCGAGCACGACGATACCCTCGACCTCAAGCATCGCGGTATCGTGCCCATTACCGACATCGCCCGTATACTGACGCTATCGCTCGGCAAGGAACCGGTGAATACGGTCGATAGGCTGCGTGCCTGCGCCGGCACGGAAGCGCTCTCGCAAGATATGGCCGAAAACCTCGAAGACGCGTTGGAATTCATCGCCTCGCTGCGGATCCAACATCAGGCCGACCAGATAAGACGCGGTCAAGAGCCGGACAACTATGTACCACCGGATAATCTCTCGGAACTCGAGCGTGAACACCTAAAACACGCCTTCAAAGTCATCCAGACCATTCAGGAAACCATGGTCAAGCGCTTCGGCGCCGACAAACTCGGTTGATACGGGGCCTGTTAATACAATCTGAAACATTGCTGCCGGCGGCCCTCTTTTCGGCTGACAAGGCAGAAGGAGAGACGTCGAGTGCCACTAAACGAACGACTGACAACGCCGTCAGGCGGAAAAAGGGCCCCGACCCTGCGGGGTGCATCTGAAAAAGCACCACTCGGCGTTGCTCGTTGCTCATTCGGGGTAACCAAACGTCGCACCTCGCGCCTTGATTGGCGCTTTTTCAGACACAACGGCAACACGTCAGATTGTATTAACAGGCCCTAGATGTTCACCCGTTTTCTCAGCAAGGAGCAACAACGCAAACGCGCGTTATCCAAGGTCGCACCCGGACCGCTTGCGGAGTATTTGGGTACGCCTTTTCCCAGCAAGAAGCTCAACTGCCGGGAAACCGAAATCATCGCCATCGACCTCGAAACCACGGGTCTCGATCCCGGCAAGGACGACATTCTCAGTATAGGGATGGTCAGCATCGTCAATTGGAGCGTGCAACTGTCCACTTCGTGGCACCGTATCGTGCAAGTCGATAAGGCGATCCCGGGCGAATCGGCGGTTATCCATCAGATCACCGACGATCAGGCCGCCGCCGGCTCGCCGATCGAAGCGCTCATGCCCGAGGTACTCAAGCGCATGGCCGGCAAACCCATGCTGGTCCATTACTCGCCCATCGAGCAGAATTTCATGAGCACGGTCTGCCGCAAACTCTACGGCGCCCCCTTCGTCATCCCGATCATCGACACCCTCGAAGTTGCCCAACGTGTGTACGAACGCCGCAACCACCTGATACAGCCCGGCGATTTGCGACTCTTCAACCTCAGACCGCGTTACAACTTGCCACAGTACAAAGCACACAACGCATTGAGCGATGCCCTGGCAACCGCCGAACTCTTTCTCGCCATGGCCGACAACCTCTATGCCGAACAACCCTGCCCGCTGGGCGAGTTTCTCAGCAGACGCTAAACCGACAAAACACCATGGCCGAAAAAAAACCGAATCTACACAAAACGATCCTGATCCTTATCCTGGTCTTCATCCCACCTTATTGGTTGTTGTTCACCGACGAAGGCTCACGCGTCTCCGATACGGCGCTGCTATGGCTGTTGGGTGAAGACGATATCAAGGTGAATATCAAGGAGCTCGACGGCAACTTCAGCCGACAGGACATTAAAAACGTCTATCCGGATAACGAATGGCAATGCGGTAATCAGCAGACCAACTTTGGCAATGCACTTTGCGCGGCCCGAATCGGCACCTACAACGGCTACCCGTCCCAATTGATTACTTTCTATTTTCGCGACGACCGTGTCAGCGCCCTCAAGTTGATTTATCGCGATCAGTATCATAAGCAGATCATGGGCCACTACATCGGTGAACTGGGGCAACCCGGCAACGTCGAAGCCGCGCTGGCTGACGGCCCGAACGCCGAGAACGTATTGCAGTGGCAACTCGAAAGAGGTGTACTGGTGATGCCGAAAACACTCGGCAAATCCGACGAGCCGTCGTTACTCTGGTTCGCCGGAGGAATCGAATAGCCCGTTCGTCTTGAGAGCGAGAGACCCGCCTCAAACGAGCAACATCGGGAGTCAGCTAATCTGCCGCACCAGATATCGACCCGGGGTATTGCCCTCACGCACAATATCCAGCATGTGAACCGGAAATTGTCCATTGCGGCGGTCCGCGAGATACAGTTTCAACGCCTCGCTCACCGTCGGGAAGGCCATTTGATCCCAGGGGATCTGTGACTCGTTCAACAACTCGGTTTCGAGACTTTCCTCGCCGGGGGAGAAATCCAAATCGAGCAGACGTCCGCGAAACAACATATAGACCTGATTGATATGCGGCAGGTTGACGGTCACGTACAAATCGTCGATCTCGACCCGCGCATTGGCCTCTTCCAAAGTCTCGCGCATCGCCCCTTCGTAGGTGGTTTCACCGTTCTCCAGGAAACCCGCCGGCACCGTCCACAAGCCCAGACGCGGCTCGATCGCACGCCGGCACATCAGGATACGATCCTCCCAGTGAGCAATACAGCCGGCCACAACCTTGGGGTTGTGATAATGGATGGTGCCGCACTTATCGCAGATATGACGCGGCCGGTTGTCCCCGTCAGGGACACCAACCCGCACTTCTGTGCCGCACACACTGCAATACTTCATGAACTACCCACGATTTTTTACTCATCATAGCAGCCCATGGTGAGCGTACCGCCTACCCCCGACAGCCCAAGGGGATCAGTTCAACCACTCTGCCGTCATCGAAACGCACCACGATACGATCACAATGCCGGGCCTCGACGAGAACGCTCAAGGTATGCGGGTCGACCGCCTCCATGGTGACGCGGTTGCCGCGCAGATGTTCGGTGCGGGCACGCAGCGCATTGGCCGCCTGTCCGTCGCGCGGCGGCAGATACAACAAGGCCGGCACGCCGGACCGGATATGGAAACGCTGACGATCCGCAGCCACGTTCAAGACAGTCGAATCGGTGCCTTTGACATCGAACTGCCATGCCGATTGCCACGGCTTGCCATCGATGACGGCCTCGACTTCCACCGCGTAACGCCCGCCCCAATCGAGCCGGGCCATTGGGAACAAGGCGAACTCGTGATCACTCAAGATCCCGTTGGGATCGCTGTCGGCATCGAGTAGTCGGACTGCTCGGACCGGCGAACGTCCCTCGGTATCGACTCGGTACAACGCAAACCGCCGAAGTTCGACCTTCTCGACGAGGCTCGGATTGAATTGAATCGATATCGGATAACCGGAAAAGTCACGGTCAGGCAGTGGATCGGGCTCCTCGACGAAAAACGCCGGCGGCACCTCGATCGCCCAAGGCGGCGGCCAGACCACCGCTGTCGGCAAATCGCGTTGCTTGGCAGCGTCGAGTTCATCCAGATACTCGACCCTGAAGCCCCGCTCGTCGCCACAGGGTTTGCGGAAACGCCCCGAGTCACGATAGCGCGCCTCCGCCGGCAACTGCGCACAGTGTTGCTCCAGCCACTCGGCGAAAACCCGGCGCGGCGGTTCGCACATCTCGAAGTAGCGCCCGCTGGCACGATAGGCCGCGCCGGGCGGAGGATTGCCGCACAAGGCATCGAACCAACCGGCCTCGATCCGTGTATCGTCGTCACATACGGCATAGTAATAACCGTATCCCGGCGACAAGGCCTCGCGCGGCGGGGCACGACAGAGTTCGTTCACGAAACCGGCATCGAGCTGTTGACCATTCGGACAGCGCATCGGATGCGGCGGACGAAACAGGGCCTCGGTTGGCAGCGCGGCGCACAGGCGGTCGTAATAGTCACGGTTCATCGACTGGCCGAGACAATCCAGTGGGCGACGGTAAAGTGCGCCGGGCGGCGGGTTGAGGCAACTCCGGCCAAGATCCTTGCGACCCAGGAGAAAGACCCGCGACTTGGCACCAACCGCCAGCCCCAGCTCATCGGCCTCGAAATCAAGAAAGGTAAACCGGTGATAAAGCGCGCCCATCAAGCCTTCGAGGGCACTGGTATCGTCCGCATAGCCCATGCTCACGTTCTCCAGCACATCGCGATGCGGATAGCCGGCCGCCAGGGCACGCGCGGCCGGGGTTTCGCCACTGAAGCCTTCCCGGCCGGGCTGTTGGTTGTGCGCCGAGAGACCATGTGCCGTCTTACCGGGCTTACGATGTCTGTCCAGATAACCCGCATGGGATCGTGCTACGTTATCCAGCACCGTCGAACGGGTGAGCAAGGGCAAACCGGCGTCGCTACGCATCCGATTGACCGCATCCGCCATGCCGATGGCCAGCGAGCCCGCCGAAACACAGAATGTAAGGAAGAACAAGAGTATTCGACGCACGACCCGGACCTTCGATGTCGGTGACACATGAACTCAAACGATCGCGGTTAGCCTTGACCGAGGCGACAGGTTAGCATTGCCGCGTCACGCAAGAACCCGCCTGAGGCATGTCCGACAAAACGAATCCAAGCGAAACGCCCGAGACCGTCGCCGCGGTCGATTTGGGCTCCAACAGTTTTCATATGATCGTGGGGAAACTCGACAATCGCCAATTGGTGATCGTCGATCGACTGCGCGACGCAGTACGCCTCGGAGCCGGCCTGCTACCGGACAAAACCCTGGATCACGACGCCTGGGAACGCGCGCTGGACAGCCTGTCGCGTATGGGCCAGCGCCTGCGTGCCCTGCCACACCACGCGGTACGCGCGGTCGGCACCAACACCATGCGCCAAATCCGCGACGGCGGGGCCTTTTTGCAGGCCGCGACTGACGCGCTCGGCCATCCAATCGAGATTATCGGCGGCCGCGAGGAAGCGCGCCTGGTCTATCTCGGTGTGGCCCACGGGCTGGCGGCCGGCGACGAAACCCGGCTGGTGGTCGACATCGGAGGCGGCAGCACCGAGCTGATCCTCGGCGAGGGTCTAGCAGCCCAGGAGCGAGAAAGCCTGTTCATGGGCTGTATCAGCATGACCCAGCGTTTCTTCAAGGACGGGGCGATCACTCAGACGGCGATGGAACAGGCGATTCTCGCCGGACGGGTCGAACTGCGACCGGTACGGCGCATGTTCCACAGCGGCCGGTGGCAGGCGGCGGTCGGCAGCTCGGGCACCGCCAAGGCCATCGAGCGGGTGGCCATGGCCAATGGCTGGACCGAGGAAGGTATCGGCAAATCGGCATTGAAGAAAATTCGACGCGAACTGGTCGCGGCCGGCCATATCGATGCGCTGAAAATGGATGGTCTGAGCGATGAACGCCGCCCGGTTTTCGTCGGTGGCGTCGCCGTGCTCAGCGCGGTGTTCAAAGCGCTGGACATCGAGCATATGCAGGTGTCGGACCTGGCACTGCGTGAGGGCCTGCTTTACGAACTCGTCGGCCACATCGGACATGTCGACGTGCGCGACTCGACCGTGCAGGCAATCATGCAACGCTTCGCGGTCGACAAGGATCAGGCCAGTCGGGTCGAGACCACGGCGCGGGCTTTGTTACGTCAGATCGCCGAGCAATGGGAACTGGATGACCCGGAGTACACCCTGATGCTGAACTGGGCCAGCCGGCTGCACGAAATCGGGCTGAGCATCTCGCACAGCGGTTTCCACAAACACGGCGCTTATATTCTGGCAAACGCAGACCTGCCCGGCTTCTCACGCCAGCAACAGGCTGTATTGGCGGCACTGGTACGTGTTCACCGGCGTAAATTCACCGCGAGCGAGTTTGATGCCATGCCGGCGGAAACCGCTCGCTCGGCCTTGCGCATGGCAGCCCTGCTGCGTTTGTCCGTGTTGATGCACCGGGGCCGATCGGGCAGTCATAAACCACCGATGAGGCTCAAGGTCGACGATTTGAACATTCGCGTCGACTATCCTGAGGATTGGCTGGCCGAACACCCCTTGACCGAGGCCGAGATCGCGCGCGAGGCCGAATATCTGGCGACCGCCGGATTCACCCTGAAATATGCCTAGGTAATATTGTTCGATTAGGTTGCACACTTCTCTGATATCTCGCGCATCAGCAGGAGCTGGCATGAACGATATCACCGAAGCCTTGCTTGGGTTCGAACTGGACGACGACCACGGCGCGGCGCAACCCCGATCACTCGAACGCACCGATGGCCATGCCATGTGCGCCATGGCGTTCAGCCTGGAATGGCGTTGTCGGCACGCACGGCACACCGACCAAAGGGTCGCGCCCAAACTCAATTTGTGGCGCGACATCTTGCCTTTCCAAATAGAGCCCGACTTGATGGACAAGCCGGTCGAGCATGTCGCCAATCATCGCTTCGCACCCGGCGAATTGATCGTGCCCTACCAGTCCGATTGCTGTTTCAACCTCGGCCAGCGCGCCTTTCACCGCCGTCTGCGCAAGAACCACCCTGTCGAACCGCGCGCGGGCCGCTTCTACCCGCGCGCCTTCATCGGCGGTTCCAAGGGCATCTACCCGGAAGAGATACTGCCTTTTCGGGTCGGCAGCGTCAGCGAAGACATGTTGTGTTGCGACCTCAACAACCCTCTGTCGGACAAACAGCTCGATCTGAGCGTACGTATCCTCGATATCTGGGAGGCCGGCGAGGAACACGGCGGCAGTTGCAACGATGTTGCCGAGATGATCACCCACAACGGTCCGGGCATGCAGGCGCGCTGGCGCGGACACGCGACCGATTTCTGGCAGGATCTCCCGTTCGCCCGGATCGCCGGCGAGGCGGACGGCGCTTTCTACGCGATGAGCCGAATGGTGTCGCACGTCGACAGCACCGCATCGGCACAGATGGGGCATCTGTACCAACGTCTGTTGCCACCCGGCGGGCGAATACTCGACCTGATGGCCAGTTGGGAATCGCATGTGCCGCGCGAACACGGATGCGGCGAAATCGTCGGCCTGGGCATGAACGCAGAGGAACTGGGGGCCAATCCCCTGTTCGCCGAGCATCGGGTTCACGACCTCAATCTGGACCCGACCTTGCCGTATGGCGATACCGAGTTCGACGCCGTGATCTGCAGCCTGTCGGTCGAATATCTGACCAAGCCTTTCGATGTCTTCGCCGACGTCGCCCGGGTGCTCAAGCCCGGCGGACCTTTCGTCGTGACCTTCTCCGACCGCTGGTTCCCGCCCAAGGTGATCCGGATCTGGGAGGAGCTTCATGCGTTCGAGCGACCGGGTCTGGTACTGGAATACTTCCTGCGGGACGGTCTGTTCGATGCGTTGGAAACCTGGTCGATGCGCGGCCTGCCGCGGCCGGCCGACGACACGTATGCCGACCGCCGGGCCCAGAGCGATCCGGTGTTCGCCGTTTGGGGAAGACGGACATGAACCCCGACGGGATCGACAGCATCGCCTGGATGCAACAATTGGCCGGGTGGGTCGATCGTCTCGAAAAACCCGCCGAAATCGAAGCGTCCCCGGACGATCTCGGATATCTGCTCGATGCACTCGATCCCGAGTTCCAGCCACCCGCCCATCAATGGGTTGATATCCTTCGCGCCAGGCTCGATCAAGTAAAACAATGATTCAAGACAGCCATGCACGAAGCTATGCCGTACGGCGGGTCAACCCCTTCGAGGGCGTGCTGCAGGTAGTGGAAACCGAGAATGCCCGCGCCTACAGTGCGAACGGCCGGGTTTGGCAAATCCAGGTGCTCGCCCAGCGGCCGGATCATACCTGGCGTAGCTTGAGCCACATCGAGCCCATTGAACAGTTTTTCAACTTCGGCCTGTGGGACGCCGAGGGCGGGCTACACAAGATACCGGCCAACCCGGTGATGGATATCGGCGGCATGCGCCAAGCGGCCGACCGGCTGACCGACGAACTGGACGCGCTGAACGAACGACTTCCGTTTCGTCTGATCGACGACTACGAATGCTGGGCGACCGACTATTGCGGCACGCCCATCGCGCTACTCGCGACTGCCGAGTCCGCGACGATAATGCGCGACATGCGTGTCGAGCGCTGGCACGCTACCCGACTACCCGATCATTCATTCGTCTCCGCATCGCTGCTCGCACGCGGCATCGCACCGGACGGCGATCTCGGCCCACGCCAACACGCCTCCCACCTCGAACGTTTAATCCGCCAAACCGGTCAGCGCAGGATGTGGTTCAAACGCCTGAGCGACGGCAGTGGCGAACCGGCGGGCGATGAGTCGGACACCAAAACGCGCTCCGCCGACGATTTCCCACCGCTCGGCCTGAAAACCGACTGGCAAAACCCGCAGGAACGCGAACTGATCGACGACTATTTGGCCTGGCTGGCACCGCGGTTGCTGACGTTGCAAAACATTACGCCCCCCCACCGACGCAAACTGGAACACGCCGCCTGCGCCCGCGCAACCGAGTTGGACGCGGCATACCGGCTGATTCCCGTTATCATGGATCGACAGGCGATCGAGGCGGCACGGGTGGAAGCCCGGCTTCGTCACGCCACGCGTCAATGACGGGACACGAACACACGCATTTGAACGAGAAAGCTCGATAAACGTTGTAGCGGCGACCTGTTGCTCGCCCGGATTGATGGAAGAACGTACCCTTGATTGAACCGAATCTCGAAACCTATCGCCATGAACAAACGGCCCAGTTGGGCATACTGCTGGTCAACCTGGGCACACCGGATGCCCCCGATCGTGCCGCCGTAAGGCGCTACCTGAAAGAATTCCTCTGGGATCCCAGGGTGGTCGAGGTATCACGGCCGCTATGGTGGCTGGTGCTCAATGGGATCATTCTCAATACCCGTCCGAGCCGCTCGGCCAGGGCTTACCGAAAAGTCTGGACCGAAGAGGGCTCGCCGTTGCTGGCGATCTCTTACCGTCAGCGCGACGCCCTGGCAAAAGAAATGCTGGCACGCTTCGGCTGCGAGGTGCCCATCGCGCTCGGCATGCGCTATGGCAACCCTTCGATCAACATGGCGCTGGAAGAGCTGCGTGCAGCGGATGCGCGCCGCATCCTGGTTCTACCGTTGTACCCCCAGTACTCGGCAACCACGACCGCGTCGATTTTCGATGCCGTGACACAAGAACTACAGCGCTGGCGCTGGATACCCGAGCTGCGTTTCGTCAATCACTATCACGACGAGCCGGCATACATCGCCGCACTCGCCGACAGCGTACGCAATCATCGCGACGACTTCGGCGACGCCGAGCGACTGTTATTGTCGTTCCACGGCATCCCCGAGGAATATTTTCACAAAGGCGATCCCTACTATTGCGAATGCCAGAAAACCGGTCGCCTGCTGGCCGAAGCGTTGAACCTGCAGCCAGAGCAATGGCAACTGAGTTTTCAATCGCGACTCGGCAACAAACCATGGTTGCAGCCTTATACCGACCATACCCTGGCATCCCTCGCAAAGGATGGTGTGAAATCCGTGCAGATCATGTGTCCCGGTTTTTCGGCCGATTGCCTGGAGACGCTCGAAGAGGTTGCGATGGAGAACCGCGACATCTTCGTCGACGCGGGCGGCGAGCGCTACGAGTATATTCCCTGCCTCAACGATGACCCGCAACACATCCGCATGCTGGCGCAGTTGGCCGAACAGCATATGTCGGGCTGGGGACCGAGCCTGGACAATCCGCTGGCAGTGCGCCAACGCGCCATCGCCGCTGGCGCCGGCCAATAGGCTCCGGATATGCAGCGATCCGCGCTCAGCCACATTTTGGTCATCCTGCAGTTCAGCGCGATCGCGATTGTCGCCTGGCCTTTCCTCGCGCAAGCCGAAGACAGGCTACCGTGGCTTCTGGTCAGTGCCTGTGGCGTTCTCGTCGGCCTTTACACGCTGGCCCACAACAGGCTGGGCAACTTCGGCATCTATCCCGAGCCGATCGACAACGCCTGCCTGATTACCAGCGGTCCTTACCGTTGGATTCGTCATCCGATGTATACCAGCCTGCTGCTGTTCATGCTCGGCATTGCACTATTCCGCGACGCCTGGCCGAACTATCTTGGCATGGCCCTGTTGATCATCGCGATCCTCGGCAAAATGCGCCGCGAGGAAGACCATTTGCATTTGAAATTCGAGGACTACTCCGAGTATGTCAAACGCACCCATCGTTTGATCCCCAAGGTCTATTGAGCGGGAATCATCATGAGCAATACACCAAAACCGACCGATATCGTCGTCCATCAAAAATCACACTCGCTGGAGATCGCGTTCGATGACGGTGCCCGTTTCGATCTGCCTTGCGAACTGCTAAGGGTCTATTCACCATCGGCCGAAGTACGCGGACACTGGGGCCAATACGCAAAACTGCAGGTGGACAAACAGGACGTCAACATCACCGAGATCAAGCCGATCGGCGCCTATGCGGTCAAGATCTTCTTCGACGACGGCCACAACTCGGGCCTGTACGACTGGGGATTTCTCTATGACATGGGCCGTAAAAAGGATCTCATGTGGAATGAATATCTGCAGAAGCTCGCGGAGGCCGGGCACCAACGCAAACCGCCGAGTTGGCAGACGACGGCAAACCCGTCAGGCGATTAAATCGAGCGAAGGCGATGCTTCATCTGTCGCAGTGCCACGGTAGGCCTGCAAGGCATCCTGAGTTCTCGGCGATTCATCCGCCTCGTCGGCGGCTGCACGTTCCTCGGTCTGCCGGTCTCGCAGATCGGCACGCGCCCGATTCTCGGTCTGTGCCGCCTCTGCGGCGACGGCCCGGTCCTGTGCCGAGGGCTCGGCCGGGGCCAGCGCGGCACTGCGTACGACCTGCATCTTGCGAATTGTCGCGGCCGGGTCGTCAGCCACCGGCGAGCTGTCGATCTGTACTTCGCCACCAACGGCATACTGCCTGCCATCGGGACCGCGCGTGTAATTGTAGGTCGGCCCACCGGTAACATAGGCACCGCCTGCGGCAACGTGTGCCTGCTCGTGCTGCCGGACCTCACGATCACGTGACTTCAGATCCTGCAGCTCTTTGTACTCGCTCGACGTCGGGTCCTTCAGGGGATCGGTCGGGTCGATCGGATCAAGCGCCTGACGCATGCTCGTACGCGACCCGCCCGCAATGGACAGGGCCGAACGTCCGAACAAAGACAAGCTTGCTCCCGATGTCATGATGTCGTGTACCCGTGCGGCTTCTAGCCAGGGATAATATTGTCGCTCACTATTGTC
The DNA here is from genome assembly GCA_028280505.1 of Chromatiales bacterium. Taxonomy (GTDB): domain Bacteria; phylum Pseudomonadota; class Gammaproteobacteria; order Chromatiales; family Chromatiaceae; genus Thiosocius. The sequence continues at coordinate 45,044 of JANQLO010000085.1, forward strand.
ATTCTAATCCAACATCCGCTAAGCCCTGGGAATCTATGGAATTACCGACATTCCCACAATCAGGAAGACACTTCCCAGCTTGCGTCCCAAAACTTCAGTTCAACCGCCGAACTGCCGTTCATTACGGGTATGGACACACTGATCTCGCTAAGAAAATCAAATCATTGCGTGTGTAATGGGTCGCTTGCGACGGCGAAGCCGGAATCTACCGGGCACCCCGACCCAGGTATTTGGTAGCGAGCCAAACGTTCAAACAACAAACATCGGCCTCGTGCGAGGCTGACGAGAATCGACTCTGTAGCCCAAATCCGAAAGGTGATATCGATATCCGTGAGAATACCGCAGCGGCTACTGCCATCCCTCTGCACACTGGTATGCGGCATGACATTGTGCGCGGCGGCCGCGGCGCACACTGCCCGGGTATTCGTGTTGCATTCCTACAACCAGGAATACCCCTGGACACTGAGCCAACACCAGAGCTTCGTCGACACCTTACGTTCCGAAAGCGATCACGAAATCGTTATCGAAACCGAGCATCTCGACACCAAACGACGGCCCTACACTGACGATTACGGTGTACGTTTTGCCGAATACCTGCGTTTCAAATACGAAGATTTTTGGCCGCATGCCATTTACGTTTCAGACGATGACGCATTGAATTTCGCCCTGGCCCACCTGGATTCAATCTTTCCGGGCGTCCCGATGGTCTTTTCCGGTGTCAACAACTTCGATGCACTCGAATGGATACAGGGCCGTCCGATCACCGGGGTATTCGAAAGAAAAGATATCGCGGCCAACCTCAAACTGTTAGCCGATATGGGGCGCACGACCTATCACATCGTCGTGGTGGGCGACGCATCGAACACCTACCGCGCAATCGAACGTGAAATCCGAAACGCACTTCGGGATCATCCGCGTATCCGCGCACAATTCGTGGCCGCGGAGCGATTGAGCGACATCCTCGACGGAATCGTCGAACAACCGGGCAGCACCCTGTTTCTTACGACACTGGGCGGCGTCAAAGACGAGTACGATCGGGTACTACCGCTGAAAGAAACGATTTGGCATCTCGTTGCCGCGGGCCACCGGATCGCCATAAGCATGGAGGACGTCTACCTCAGCAACGGGATACTCGGCGGCTACGTCACCAGCGGTAAGCGCCAGGGTGAAACCGCAGCCAGACTGCTCAACGACTACATTGAAAACAACGTACTCCCGGCACCGATCACGAAGAGTCCCAACGAATATGTGATCGACGCAGGAGAACTCACCCGTCACGGACTGAAACTGCCGCCCGAAGTTGTCGCAAACGCGAGGCTGCTCAACAAACCCGTCTCGTTCTTCAAACGCCACCGCATCGGGATACTCTATGCACTCGGCATCGTGAGTCTACTGCTGGTTGTCTCGCTACTGGTGTTCCTGAAAATTCTCGCGCGCAAGAATCTGCAAATCCGTTTTCGTTCGACACTGTTTGAAGAGCAAACCGAAATTGCGCTCAGGGCCAAAGACAGTCTGAACGAGGCGCAACATCTGGCCAAACAAGGCAGTTGGGACTGGCACCGCAATATCAATCTGTTCGCCTGGTCGGACGGATTGAAACATCTTTGCGGCCATCCCCCGGATTTCAAAGACGACCGTTACGACGCATTCCTCGAACATCTTCCGCAAGAGGATCGGATCGGATTCACCACCACCGTCGAAGATGTCTGCGAAACCGGAGCAAGACGCGAACTCACCCATCAGCTCATTCGTGCCGATGGACAGGTCCTTACAGTACGCCACACGGTGAAGCCCCTGCCTACGCGGCACGCCGGCTCGTACCGGGTCATCGGTACCGTTCAGGACATCACCGAACAACAGGCAGCCGATCGACGACTGCGGGAAAGCGAGGAAAAGTATCGCCGACTGTTCGAGCTGTCCGATGACCCCATGTGGTTGATAGTGGACGGACACTTCGTCATGGCCAACCGGGCCGCCGGCCGCATTCTCGGCTATTCCTCTGTCGAACCGCTACTGAACCTGGATCCCGCAGCCCTATCCCCGCCATCTCAGCCCGACGGCAGACGGTCGATCGATAAGGCCGATGAAATGATGGCCGCCGCCTATCAATCCGGCTACCACCGCTTCGAATGGGTGCATAAACGCGAGGACGCCAGCCTGCTGACCGTCGAAGTCTCATTTACCAAAATCCCCTATCAGGGAAAGGACGCCTTGTTCTGTATCTGGCGCGACATCACCGAAGTTAAAAAGGTGCAGAAGGCACTGGAGGAAAAAACCGCCTTTCTCAAAGGCATTCTGAGTTCATCGGAAAAGATCGCGATTATCGCCACCGATGCACAAGGCCGGGTGCAATACTACAACGCACAATCGGAAAATCTGTTCGGCATGGCCGCCGATGACGTGCTCGGCATGAACCTACTCGAAATCCACAATCTCCGGGGTATACCGACCACACGCACGCGAGAAGGCCTGAAACACGCAAAACAGTTGGGAGAGTATCGCTTCACCATGAATAGCGAGCAGCCTGACGGGCGACGTTACGTCGATGCGCGTATTTCCCCGATCTTCAAAGCCGATCAACAATTCGCAGGCTATATGCTGATGTGCGAAGACGTCACCGATCAACGTCGCGCATCCGAACTCATCGAATACCAGGCAACCTACGACGCCCTGACCGAACTACCCAACCGCCGTATGTTCATGGACCAGTTGCATCAGTCATTGGCACGGTCGATACGCCAGGGTCACCAGAGCGCCGTGTTGTTTCTCGATCTGGACAACTTCAAGACCATCAACGACTCACTCGGCCATCCTGTAGGGGACGCGATGTTGCGTGAGGCCGCATCGCGGATAAAGCACGGCGTACGTGCCGAAGACACGGTCGCGCGACTCGGTGGCGACGAGTTCGTCGTACTGTTCTCCGAGCTCTCGCATACCCGCGACGAAGCCGTACGCATCGTGCAGAACTTGGCCGAAAAGATCCACAAAAGCCTGGCACAGCCGTATCTGATAGAAAATCATGACCTGCACATCACGCCCAGCATCGGGATTGCCGTATTCCCATCGGGCACCGAGAACGCCGACGATATCCTTCGCCAGGCCGACACCGCGATGTATCAGGCAAAAGAAGCCGGCCGTAATGCGATCCGCTTCTTCCTGCCGAGCATGCAATGGGCTGCGGAACAACGCCTCAAGGTGATCAACCAACTGCGTCAGGCGCTGCCGAGAAACGAGTTCCGGCTGCTTTATCAACCGCAGTTCGATGCTTTCCGCAATCTCAGCGGTGCCGAAACCCTGTTGCGCTGGCAGCATCCCGAACAAGGTCTGATCATGCCCGGTGACTTTATCCATCTCGCCGAAGAGGCCGCGCTCATTCTGCCAATCGGCGATTGGGTGCTACATGAGGCATTGACTCAGGTAAAAACATGGCACACCGCGGGCGTGATGGCCAAGGATAGCCGTGTCGCGGTAAACGTCAGCGCGCTGCAATTCCATCAGCCGGACTTCGTCAACAATGTAGAACGTGCTTTGGATGATACGGGCACATCGCCAACGTGGCTGACGCTCGAGATGACCGAAAGCATCCTGCTGGAGGATGTCGACGAAACGGTGGAGAAAATCCAGATGCTCAAGCGTCTCGGCGTGCGCTTTTCCATCGATGACTTTGGTACCGGCTATTCGTCGCTCGCCTACCTCAAGCGCCTACCGATCGACGAGATCAAAATCGACCGTTCATTCGTTCGTGACATCATGATCGATGCCAACGATGCCGCACTGGTCGACACCATTCTGACCCTGGCCAGCCACATCGGGCTGGAAGTCGTGGCCGAAGGTGTCGAATCGGCGCAGATTTTCGAGTTTCTCCGCGAACGTGGCTGTCCCTACTTCCAGGGTTACTATTTTGGCCAACCCGTATCGGCCGAGGCATTCGATGCCTTGTGCATACAAGCCAATCAGCATTCGATTACGGGCAAGGCATCCTAAAGATAAATCCCGGCGACGCATTAACGAACGGCCGGACCGGCCGGGCTTACCCGACGTTTCCAAAAGTCACCGTTCAGCCGGTCGCGGCATCCCTGTGCGTCTGAAGCTGATCCAGCAATACGTCGATCGACATGGGCCGCCCGACGAGATATCCCTGTAGCTGCGAGCAGCCGTGATACTGCAAAAAACGCCGTTGGCCGTCTGTCTCGACCCCTTCGGCGACGGTATCCAAATCGAGCTCGCGCGCAACCGCAAGCATGGCGGTGACCAACGCTCTGTCGGCACTGTCCGTCTCCAGGTCGCGGATAAACTCACGATCGATCTTCAGGGTCGTGACCGGCAGACGCTTGAGATAACTCAGGCTGGAAAAACCCGTCCCGAAGTCATCGATGGCCAGACGCAGACCGGCATCGCGCAACACGCCCAACTGCGGCACGCTTTCCGCCATGATGCTCTCGGTCACCTCGAGTTCAAGGAGATGAAGCGGCACCTCGCTCAGCTGCAGCTGACCCAACAAGCGGGGAATGAAATCGATACTGCGAAACTGCCGTACCGAGACATTGACCGCCATATTGAAGCTTTCGACCTGTTCGCGTATCAGGCGCAGATCATGCAATGCCCTTTGCAACACGAACCAACCGATCGCATCGATCATGCCGGTCTCTTCGGCGATCGGAATGAACTCCAGCGGAGACACACTCCCCAACTTGGGATGTTCCCAACGCAACAAGGCCTCCGCACCCTCCCAAACCAGGGTCTTTCCATTGCACTTGGGTTGGTAGACGACACGCAGTTCATCGTGGGCCAGGGCCGACCGCAGTGCACTCTCGACCTCGATACGGCGGGCGGTTGCGGTATTGTGGCAGGGCTCGAAAAAGCAAAAACTATTGCGCCCCGCATCCTTAGCACGGTAGAGCGCGGTATCGGCATTCTTCAGCAAGGTCTCCGTTTCGCTGCCATCATTGGGAAACATGGCCACACCGATACTCACGGTACTGAACAGCTCACGGCCTTCAACCTCGAACGGCCGATTGAAATCATCCAGAATACGCGAAGCCAAGCCATGTGCATCATTGGGCTCGGTAAGGTCCGGCAGGATAACCAGAAACTCGTCACCTCCCAGACGGCCGACGGTATCGCCCTGGCGCAACGACATACGCAGGCGATCGGCACACATGCTCAGCAACCTGTCTCCGGCCTTGTGACCCAGGGTATCGTTAATGCGTTTGAACTGATCCAGGTCGATGTACATGACCGCGACGTGCCGCTTGAAATGGCGCGCACGCTCAATGTCTTGGCGAATACGATCCTCCAACAGCACACGGTTCGGCAGCCGTGTGAGCGCATCGTGGGTTGCATGATGTATGAGTTCGTCTTCGTATAGTTTTTGGTTTCGTAGCAAATAGTTGAAAATCAGCCAACCGAAAATCAGCGCAACGCCGAACAGGAAAGTCGGCACACTCATGCGCTGAATAAAGCCTTTTATCATCTGGCGACTGTCGTAGCTCGCAATGACGGTCAGCGGGAAACGTTCCAACCGGACCGACTTGCTCAGCGCATCCGGCAACCAAGGGTCGCGAACTTCCCCGCCAACAGGTATCGCACTAAACCCTTCGACCGGATTTGAATAGATCGCCTCGCGCGACTGGTTTTCCTTTGACAACGCGAGCTGTACATAACCGTCGTCCCGCATCAGTGTCAGACGCATGCCGGGCTTCAGTTCGATCGCATTCCACATCGCCGCCTCGGCATCGATATCGATACCGGCGGTCATGGCCAGCGATACCTGTTGATCTTCATCACGCAATGCCAGACGCACGGGTATCAGCCAATACTCCAGCAAAGGAAAGTAATACGTACGGCCAACAACCATGCGATGGCTTTCCAGTGCCTCCAGCAAACTCACGCGCGACACTTCCTCGTCCATGAGGCTGGGCAACGGCCTATCGGGTTCGATTGAAGACACCAGAAGCAATTGGCCATCTTTTCGGAGCAGTCCAAAACCCGCCATTGCCGTATTGATATCGAGCATCTGCTCGATGAGTTGGCGGCCCCGTTCGGGTTCGCTCATCGCACCGGCTTCTTCCAGGCGGCGGCCGAGCACGCGTAACATGGATTCCTGATGACTCAAAACGGTCTCAGTCGTCTGACGGAACAGACGTTTGACATAACTCAGTTCGCGGCTGAGCGAACTCTGCGTTTCATGCCAGGTATTGACGGCGAACAGCATGAAGGCAAAGCTCATCGCCATCACCGTGCTGATAAAGATCAGACGTACCTGACCTCCACCTCGGGAATATGACAGCTTGGGCGAATGTCCGTGCTCATGCGTAAGCATCAGTTAAGTAACCATCGTTGCTCCGGTGCAATACGAGCGCCTGGAAACAGCGCATCGGTACACAGCCACGCGGTATCCTGCTACGCCTTTCACCATTCTCATAGTGAATGGATTCCCTTGTCGCGGAGATGCTAGCGGCCACGCTAGGGGATTTTTTAGATTACGCACCCGTTCTCGGCCAAAGTAAACAAGGTATTCAAGACATAAAAATTATCAATGGCTGTCGATAGATAAAATCGTTAACCGCGCCCTGCGGCGGTCTTATTGCCGACAAGGCTCGAAACGGGCGAAGCGGCTCAGGTGTTTCGTTCCGGGTCACCGGTAAGATCGAACGAAATTCCACGGACTTCCAATCGGGCGATCAACTCGCTGAACGGTCGTTCAAGATCACCCCGGCCTCGAAATCCGAGTTCGATCTGAAACACGTCGCCAAGGCGCGGCAGACTGAACAACTTGGCTGACGGAAAGCGCGTATTCAGCTCTTCCATCAAATCCATTAGCTGGCTCTCGGTGACACCGCGAACCCGCACGGAAACCTGATGTTCGGGACTACCGCCGTCGGGATAGTGGGTATCCAGTACCCAGGCGGCCATAGGGTGCGCCATATCGGGAAAACCGGGTAGGAAATAATGCCGCGCAATACTGAAACCCGGGATGCGATTGTAGGGGTTGGGGATGATCCGGCTGCCGACCGGCAACTCGCCCATCTTGACCCTATGCGGATAGGCCTCGGCACCGAACCGCGCCTCGATTTCGGCGATGGCCTCCGGATGCCGGAACAATGCAACACCGGCGGCTCGGGCCGCACAGGCTCGGGTGTGATCGTCCGGTGTCGCACCGATACCCCCGCAGCTGAATACCGGTACATCGTCGGCCATGGTGCGTCTGAACTCGGCGGTCAAGACATCGGGATCATCCGGCAGGATACGCAACCAGGCCACACCGAATCCGCGTTCACGTAGCAGACCGCCGATGCCGTCGAAATGCCGGTCACGCCGCCGGCCGTTGAGAATCTCGTCACCAATCACCAAGATGCCGAAGGACTGGGTCATGCATTCCCCGTCAAATGCCGTTTCTCAATCCCAGGGACTCGGGATAGGGATCGAGATACCACTGTTGATCGATATAGTGATCGGGATATCTTCTGAAGTAATGCCGCAGCAACTTCATGGGGACGACCAAGGGTACTTCTTCACGACGATAGGCCTCGATACTCTCGGTAAGCTCTTTTTTGTCGTCGCCATCGATTCGGTCTTTCAGATAACCCTGAATATGCTGCAATGCATTGACATGACGCTTACGCCCGACACGCCGCTTGAGTGCCGTCATCAACTCTGCCTCATAGGCATCGGCAATCCTGTTCAGGTCAACGCCCTTTAGATGGGACAACAAGCGGCCCAAACGCTGATAAGCCGCCTGCGAATGCGTCATCAACATATACTTGTGGCGCGCATGAAAATCGATCAACGCTTTGGCGTCGAGACCACGGGCACGGAGGGTTTGCCAACGCCGATAGGTGAACACCCGATTGACGAAGTTCTCTCGCAGCATGGGGTCATTCAGCCTGCCTTCCTCTTCGCAAGGCAGATTCGGCAGGCCTTCCATCAGCACCCTGGCGTAGGCACCGACACCTTTCTTGGTCGCATGGCCGTTTTCGGCATAGAGCTTCACCCGTTCCATACCGCAGCTCGGCGACTTGCTCATAAAGACATAGCCGCTGATGTCACCCAATTGGCCGGCCGTGTTCAATGCAAAATCTTCGAGCGCTCCGGTGACATCGACCGAAGGGTCTTCGACACCCAGCACCCGCACATTGTCCGGCGTACCGACCAGCCGAATCGGTGGCCGCGGCGTACCCAGGCCGATCGCCATCTCCGGGCAGATCGGCCGGTAATCGACGAATTCACCGAATTGATCGACCAACCAGCGATTACGCTTCGCGGTGCCGTCGTAGCGCACCTTCTGGCCGAGCAGGCAGCTACTGATTCCGATTTGCGGCCGCTCTGCATAGGCCATCATCGAAAACTCAGAACGCCGCCTCTTCGGCTTCGAGAAAGGCCGCGTTGATATGCCCTCCCAACTCGACGTCGAAACCGGACCAGTCACGCCAGGGTTCCAACTGCGGTAACAACAAGGGCCGCAGTTCGAAATCGGCCAGGCCGTCGTCGACACCCTTTTGTGCCGTCGAATACAGGATCTGCAAATAATCGCGATAGCGCTCGGCAATCTCCGGCCCACCGCTGGGGCCATGGCCCGGTACGAAAACCCTGGCACCCGTCGCGATGGCATTGTTCAGTGCTTCGATGTTGCCGGCGAAGCTGCCGCCCTCCAGACGCAGGATACGTTCATGCCCCGCGTTGTCGCCGAGAAACATCACGCCCAGTTCCTTCACGTGCAGCATGATGTCGGTATCGGTATGTGCCTTGTCATTGTTCATGACCGCATAGGTGAATCCGTCGATGACCAGTTCGTCACCGTCGGTCACCGGATGATCCGGCGCCACGACCTCGGTACCCAGCGTCGCCTTCTCGGTCATACGCAACATCAATTCGACCCATTCGGTACCGACACCCGCAATCACCTTGGGCCCGACACGTTCATGGCCGTAAATGGGCACGTCCGGATACTTGGCGCGGACCGCCTGGTTACCGAGCCAGTGGTCACCATGGATATGTGAATTGAATACCGCCACGACGGGTTTGTCGGTGATCATTTCTATCCGGGCCAATACCATCTCGCCGATCTGCACGCTGCCGCCGGGGTCGACCACGACGACGCCCTTTTCACCGACAATGAAACCCGGATTATTCATGAAGCCCTGATTATCCGGTGACGGCAGTTCCTTCGGACCATGGATGACATAGACGCCCGAAGCGATCTCGTCCGGCATCCAGTCACCACGCAATGGCGCAGCCTTTTGTAGCGCGTAGGCCGTACCCGCAATCAACACCAATGCCAACAACCCGTATCGCAGCTGCATAAGTCCCCCCTTTGTATTTATGCCTTGCGTCGTGCCCCGACGCGCAGACGCAGGGCATTGAGTTTGATGAAGCCCTCGGCATCTTTTTGATCGTAAGCGCCCTCGTCGTCCTCGAAAGTCGCAATCGATTCGTCGAACAGGCTATGGGTCGGCGAGCGACGCCCGGCGACAATCACATTGCCCTTGTACAACTTCATCCGCACGGTGCCGTTGACGACTTCTTGGGTCTGATCGATCAACGCCTGCAAAGCATATCGTTCAGGACTCCACCAGTAACCGTTGTAAATCATGCTCGCGTACTTGGGCATCAATTCGTCTTTGAGATGAGCCGCCTCACGATCGAGCGTCAGCGATTCCATCGCGCGGTGCGCACGTAACATGATGGTACCGGCGGGCGTCTCGTAACAACCACGCGATTTCATACCCACATAGCGATTCTCGACGATATCATCCCGGCCGATGCCGTTCTCGCCGCCCACCTTGTTCAGATACTCCATGACCGTGGCCGGCGTCATGGCCTTTCCGTCGATCGCGACGATGTCGCCTTTTTCATAGGTCAATTCGACATAAGTCGGCTGGTCAGGTGCGGCCTCGGGCGAGACGGTCCAACGCCACATCTCCTCTTCAGGCTCGTTCCATGGATCTTCAAGAATGTCGCCCTCGTAGGAAATATGCAGCAGATTGGCATCCATGGAATACGGCGACTTCTTACCCTGCTTGGCGAAATCGACCGCAATGCCGTGATCGGCGGCATACTTCATCAGCTTCTCGCGCGACAACAAATCCCATTCGCGCCAGGGCGCGATCACTTTCACATCAGGCTTGAGCGCATAGGCACCGAGTTCGAAACGCACCTGATCATTGCCCTTGCCGGTCGCACCGTGCGATATCGCATCGGCCCCGGTCTCATTGGCGATCTCGATCAGACGCTTGGCAATCAGCGGCCGTGCGATCGAGGTACCGAGCAAATACTCGCCTTCGTAGATCGCATTGGCACGAAACATCGGAAACACGAAATCACGCGCGAACGGCTCGCGCAGATCCTCGATATAGATCTCCTTGATGCCGGCGGCCTGGGCCTTCGCACGCGCCGGCTCGACCTCCTCGCCCTGACCGATGTCGGCGGTGAAGGTAACCACCTCGCATTGATACTCGTCTTGTAGCCATTTAACGATGATGGAAGTATCCAGCCCGCCGGAGTAAGCGAGAACGACCTTGTCGATGCCCGAATGAGCCATATTGCGCCCCTGTGAGATAGCCATGCCGAAAGCTGCGGATTATACCGCAGCGTCAACCCCGGTTCGGCGCCGATAAGGCCCGGAAAATTGACAAAAACGGTTCCCGCCGCGCACAGCGAGCTGCGATACTCGTTTACGCAAACCCTGGTGCTAAGGACGCTTCTCTATGCCTTTCAAGCTTTCCGGAGGGCGCATTTTTCTGCTCTTGCTGGTGGTCGCCCTGATTGCATGGGCCTGGTGGGCAAACCGTCCCAAACCGATTTCGGTGGCCGTCGCCGAGGCCACCACCGGCATTGTCGAAAAGACGGTCGCCAATACCCGGGCCGGCACGGTCAAAGCCTGCCGGCGGGCCAAACTTTCACCCAGCGCCGGCGGCCAAATCGCCCAACTGCCCATCGAGGAAGGCGATGCCGTCAAGCGTGGCGAACTCCTGCTCGAGCTCTGGAATAAAGACCTGACCGCGGAATTGTCCCTGGTCAGACAAGAGGCGGCAAGCGCCGCCGCGACGGCCCGCGCGCGCTGTATCGAAGCCGAGCAGGCCGAGCGAGAGGCCGGGCGACAGCAAAGACTGTTGTCGCGCAAACTGGTTTCAGAGGAACAAGTGGACCAGGCAGTCTCGGCATCCGACGCGGCGAACGCCGCATGCGAAGCGGCGCAGTCCACTGCCGCCGTCAGCCAGGCCCGGATCGGCGTGACCGAAGCCTTGTTGGAAAAAACCCGACTTATCGCGCCCTTCGATGGCGTCGTCGCCGAGATCAACGGCGAACTCAATGAGTACGTCACGCCATCGCCGATCGGCATCGCAACACCGCCGGCGGTCGACCTGATCGACAACAGCTGTTTCTATCTGGCGGCACCGATCGACGAGGTCGATGTCGCTGGTATCGACATCGACCAGGATGCGAGAGTGACGCTCGACGCCTTCGGCGACCGGCGTTTCGACGGCAAGGTTCGGCGCATTGCCGACTATGTTCTGGACATTGAAAAGCAGGCACGCACGGTCGATGTCGAGATCGAGTTCACCAACCCCGGCGATATCGAACAGCTTTTGGCGGGCTATTCGGCGGATGTCGAGATCATTCTCGAGGTGCGCCGCGATACCCTGAGAATTCCGACCGAGGCCGTGGTCGACGGCGACCGTGTTTATGTCTTGCTGGAAGACTACGGAACCATCGAGGCCCGCGAGGTCAAGACCGGTACCGCCAACTGGGATCACACCGAGATCCTCGACGGTCTCACAGCCGGTGAACTGGTGTTGACCACGGTCGACCGCGAGGGTCTTGCCGACGGCGTTGCCGCGCAACGCGAATCCGAATGATCGAACTTTCCGACATCAGTCGTAGCTTCGCGGTCGGTGACGAAGTCGTACATGCATTGGACCGGGTCACCTTGACCATACCCGATGGCGACTACGTCTCGGTGATGGGGCCTTCGGGCTCGGGTAAATCCACGCTGTTGAACGCGCTCGGCCTGCTCGACCGGCCGGACGACGGCAGCTATCGCCTGAACGATGTCGAGACGACCCAATTGGCCGAAGAGCATCGTGCCGCACTGCGGCGCGACCATATCGGTTTTATCTTCCAGGCCTTTCATCTCATCCCCCGCTTGAGCGCGGCCGACAACATCGGTCTACCGATGATCCTGGCCGGCATCGATCCCAAGGAACGCCGCACACGCATCGACGAAGTGTTGGCCGCACTCGATCTCAGTGAACGGGCCAACCACCGGCCGGATCAGCTCTCCGGCGGACAACGCCAGCGCGTCGCCATCGGTCGCGCGATCGTCATGCGCCCCGATTTGCTATTGGCCGACGAGCCGACGGGGAATCTGGATCAACATGCCGGCGGCGAGGTCATTGCACTGCTTGAAAAGCTCAACGCCTCCGGCATCACCCTGATTATCGTGACCCACGATCCGGACATCGGAAGCCGTGCGAATCGGCGTATCCGTATGGTGGACGGGCGCATCGAAAGCGATCAAACCGATGCGCACGACTGATCAACTACACTTCGCATCGCTGTCGCTGACCGGTGCGCGTACCCGCACGCTACTGATGCTGCTGGCGATGAGTGTCGGTGTGGCCTCGGTCATCATCCTTACCGCGCTGGGTGAAGGTGCACGACGCTACGTGGTGGACGAATTCGCTCAGCTCGGCACCCATTTGTTGATCATGCTACCCGGCCGCTCCGAAACCACCGGCGGTGCGCCACCGCTATTTGGCGCCACACCGCGTGATCTGACGCTGGCCGACGCGCAGGCGCTGTTACGTGAACCCAGCATCGTCAAGGTCGCTCCCCTGAGCGTCGGGAACGCGCCGGTCTCCTATGGCAGCCGCGAACGCGAAGTGACCGTCATCGGTGCCACCGCGGACTTCTTTCCCATTCGCCATATACGTCTGGGCAGCGGCCAACCATTACCATTGATCGATCCGGAAAGGACCCTCAATGTCGCAGTGATCGGCGCCGAGTTGCGTCAAGAACTTTTCGGCTCGCAAGCGACACTCGGCAAGTGGATACGCATCAACGATCGACGTTTCCGCGTGATCGGCATCATCAGCGAAAGCGGAGAATCGCTCGGTCAGGATCTCGGCGACATGGCGGTCATCCCGGTTGCGTCGGCCCAGGCGCTGTTCAATGCACCTTCGCTGTTTCGGGTGTTGATCCAAGCGCGCAGCGAGGGCGACATCAAACGTGCCGAACGCGCCGCGCGCGACATCATCCGTGCGCGCCACGACGGTGAGGACGACGTGACCATCATCGCCCAAGACGCCCTGCTCAGCACCTTCGACGATATTCTGCGTGCCCTCACCTTCACGGTTGGCGGCATCGGCGCGATAAGCCTCGCGGTGGCCGGCATTTTGATCATGAACATCATGCTGGTCGCCGTATCGCAACGCGTCTCGGAGATCGGTCTGCTCAAAGCCTTGGGTGCACCCGAACGCCGGGTATTGCGACTCTTCCTCATCGAATCGGTGCTCTTGGCCGGTGCCGGCGCCTTACTCGGGGTACTGCTTTCGTTTCTCGTAATCCTGGGGCTGGGGCATGCCTTCCCGAGTTTCCCGATCACCGCGCCGCTTTGGGCACCGCTCGCCGCCGTCGGGGTCGCGCTCTTCACCGGACTCTTGTTCGGTGTTCTGCCGGCACGGCGCGCGGCGCGCCTGGACCCGGTCCGCGCGCTCACCGGCAGGTAATCCGACATGCGTCCGGGCGACCATTTGCACTTCACCGGCAGCGCGATTCGTGCACATCGCACACGTAGCCTGCTGACCGGCCTCGGGATCGCGGTCGGGATCGCGGCCGTGGTGTTGCTGACGGCGATTGGCGAGGGCGTACAACGCTTCGTGCTGCAGGAGTTCACCCAGTTCGGTACCAACCTGTTGGGCGTGTCACCGGGCAAGACGGAAACCTTCGGCGTGTCCGGTGCGGTCATCAGCAACGTGCGCCCCCTGAGCCTCGACGATGCCGAGTCCCTTACCAACATCCCACAAGTGCGTGCAGTCGTACCGGCCGTGCAGGGCAATGCCGCCGTCGAAGGCAACGGACGCACCCGTCGTACCACCGTACTGGGTACCGGCCCCTCGGTGCCCGAGGTATGGCAGATCGAACCGGCGCTGGGCCGCTTTCTACCCGACGACGAACCACGTCGGGCACGTGCATTCGCGGTACTCGGGAGCAAAGTACGCAGTGAACTCTTCGGTACCGCGTCACCGCTCGGTGAACGCATCAGGATCGGCGGCGAGACCTATCGGGTGATCGGCACCATGCAGCCCAAAGGACAGATGCTGGGATTCGATCTCGATGACATGGTGTACATCCCGGTCGCGCGCGCAATGGCGATGTTCGATCGTGAAAGCCTGATGAGTGTCGACGTACTCTACACGCCCGGCGCCGATGCCGACCAAATCGCCGAACGCGTCCGCGAACGCCTGATCGCACGTCACGGTAGCGAAGACTTCACCATCGTCACCCAAGATCAAATGCTCGAGGTACTGGGTTCGGTCATGGACGTACTCACGCTGGCCGTGGGGGCACTCGGTGCCATATCGCTACTGGTCGGCGGCATCGGCATTCTCACCATCATGACCATTTCGGTGAATGAACGAACGGCCGAGGTCGGCCTGCTACGTGCATTGGGCGCGGGGCGCGGACAGGTGATCAGCTTGTTCCTCGGTGAAGCGGTCGTACTTGCGATCCTCGGCGGACTGGCCGGCCTTTCGGGCGGTGGCGCCATCGCCTGGTTGATCGGGTTTGCGGTGCCCGGCCTGCCGGTCCAGATCGCGTGGGACTATGTATTGCTGGCGATGGCAGTCGCGGCCGGGATAGGCATTCTGGCCGGTGTCGCGCCGGCAATGCGCGCCGCCGGGCTCGATCCGGTCACCGCATTACACGACGAATAACCGGAAGGGGTCGCACCCGACTTTTAAATTGACCGCCCCTTGTCGGCAGCTCCGTTAAGGAACGGCATCAAACAATCCAAAAAACCCTGAGGCTGTTCGGCATACACCCAGTGCCCAGCGTCCCCAACCTGACAGAACCGAACCGCCGGAAAGTAACGTTCAACCTCGGGCCGATACTGCGGCAATAGATAGTCCGAGTGTTCACCATGAATCATGATCACCGGACCGTCGAATCGGACGCCATCGACTTGCGTCGGAAAGGCAACGATATCGGCTTGGGCATCGGCCAAAGCATTCAAGTTCAAACGCCATTCCCAGCCGCCAACCCCCTTCACCAGGTTTTGTAACAAGAAGGCCCGAATCCCGGGTTCCAATACCTTGCCCGCCATTTGCGCATCGGCCTCGGCACGGCTTTTCAAACCGACCAGTTCAACGGCATCGAAGGCATCCAGTACCGACTGGAAATCGTGCGAATAACTGACCGGCGCGATATCGACCACCGCCAAGCTGCTGACTCTTTGCGGATGATGCAGTGCCAACTGCATCGCGACCTTGCCGCCCATACTGTGGCCGACGAATCCCGCCCGCGATACTTCGTATCCGCCGAGCAATGCCAACACATCGGCGACCATCGCATCGTAGCCGTGTTCAGCATGATGCGGTGACTGACCGTGATTACGCAGATCCGGCACTAAGACATGGTAACGATCGGCAAGTCTACGCGCGATGCTGCCCCAATTGGTCGCAGAACCGAACAAACCATGTAGCAATACCAGTGTCGGGTTGGTCGGTTCGCCGTAGGTTCGATGGTTAAGTTCGAGCATAGTCTTCATTTGTTGCGCGCTGATGCGCGAGTTATTTTGAAAGCGCTGTGCTCAGCGCACCAGCCCTTCTTTTCTTTGCTTGCCCAAAGAAAAGAAGGCAAAAGAAACGGCACCCCAAGGCTTGGTCTCCGCTTCGCTTCGACTCCCCTGTGCTCCTCGGTCAAAACCGGCGCTGCGGAACTCGCGATCGTCGATCGCTCAGACAGTCCTCGCTTCTCCCGGTTTTGCCCTGCGGTGCTCGGCTGCACCAAGGGGGACGGGGTACTCCGTAGACAGATCAGCGCACCCCGGTCCCGTTGACGCCGCCGAGCATCACAGCCGTTTCCGGAGATAAGCGCGTGCATGTTTGAGCGATCAAAGATCGCGAGTTCACGCGCGCCGGAAAGGGCGAGAAGCACAGGGAACCCTTTGCGATAGCAAAGGGCAAGTCGCCGGGTGTCGTTTTCTTTGGTTTCTTTCTTTTGGACAAGCAAAAGAAAGAAACGCGGGCGCGCTCCGCCGAGCGCCTCAAAAGCAATAGCGCTCATAGAGCGCCACAGAACCCCAAGACACCAACGCGAAGATTAGCCTCAACGTTTCTTCGGCGGCATCAAATCCGTAATCGACCCCTCCGCCATCTCCGCCGCAAAACAAATCGTCTCGTTCAAGGTCGGATGCGGATGAATCGTCAAACCGATATCCTCGGCATCGGCGCCCATCTCCAGACCCAACACCGTCTCGCCAATCAACTCACCGGCATTGCGCCCCACGATCCCCGCTCCGAGCAAACGCTTGCTCTTGGCATCGAAGATCAGCTTGGTCATACCCTCTTCGCGGTGAATCCCCAGCGCGCGGCCGGACGCGGCCCAAGGAAATGCGCCTTTTTCGATCTCGATGCCCTGCTCCTTGGCCTCGCTCTCGGTCAATCCCATCCAGGCGACCTCCGGATCGGTATAGGCGACGTTAGGAATGGTCATCGGATCGAACAACGCCGGCAGACCGGCGATCACCTCGGCAGCCACCTTGGCCTCATGGGTGGCCTTGTGCGCCAACATCGGATTGCCCACCACATCGCCAATCGCATAGATATGCGGCACATTGGTGCGCATTTTCTGATCGGTCGGAATGAAGCCGCGCTCGTCGACGTGCACACCCGCGGCTTCGGCATTGATCAGTTTGCCGTTGGGCGAACGACCGACCGCGACCAATACCCGATCGTAAATTTTCGCATCGGGCGCTTTGGCACCTTCGAACGATACCTTCAGGCCATTCTTCTGTGCCTTGATCTCGCTGACCTTGGTCTTCAGCAAAATGCTTTTGACATGTTTTTCGAGGCGTTTTTGCAATGGCCGAACCAGATCGCGATCACAGCCGGGAATCAGACCGTTCTGGAGTTCGACGATGTCGATCTCGGCACCAAGGGTGGCGTACACGGTTGCCATTTCCAAACCGATGATGCCGCCGCCGACGATCAACATCTTCTTCGGCACGTCTTCCAATGCCAAAGCGCCGGTGGAATCGATCAGACGCGGATCGTCGTTGGGGAAACCGGGAATCTTCACCGGCGCCGAACCGCAGGCGATGATGCAATGCTCGAATTCGATGCGGGTCAAGCCATCGGCGGTCTGTACCTCGATGTGGCGCGGATCGGAGAACTTGCCGACACCGGTCACCACTTGCACTTTGCGTTGCTTGGCCAGCGCAGCGAGTCCGCCGGTGAGTTTGCCGACCACCTTGTCCTTGCCGGCACGCATCTTGTCCAAATCGATCTTGGGCTGGGTATAGCGCACGCCCATTTGTTCCAACTCGGCAACCTCGTTGATCACCTCGGCGGTATGCAATAGCGCTTTGGACGGAATACAGCCGACATTGAGGCAGACGCCGCCGAGACTGGCGTAGCGTTCGACCAGAACGACCTGCTTGCCGAGATCGGCCGCCCGGAAGGCCGCGGTATAACCACCGGGACCCGCCCCCAAGACCACGACCTGGGTGCGGATGTCCGCCACTTCGCCTTGCTTGCTCATAAACGCTCCTCTCTCCCATTATTCTTGCCAGACCGCCCCAAGGCGTCCGCCAAGTAAAGCAGACCCGCCGCGGGATTGCAGTGCCGCATTAAGGCAGCAAAGCCACGATTCTGCACGGCAACGATGTCAATGCTGTGCATTGTCTGCTACGAGATGCGGGTTAAAGCAGCAAGCGACGGATATCACCCAGTAACTGCGCCAGATAGACCGTGAACCGCACACCCTCGGCACCGTCGATCACACGGTGGTCGTAGGACAGGCTGAACGGCATCATCAATCGCGGCGAAAACTGCTCACCATCCCATTTCGGCTTCATCTCGGCCCGGGAGATGCCCAGAATCGCGACCTCGGGGGCATTGACGATCGGTGTGAACTGGGTACCGCCAATACCGCCGAGACTGGAAATCGAGATACAGCCGCCCTGCATATCGCCGGGCGAAAGCCTGCCCGCGCGTGCCTTGGCGCTGAGCTCACCGAGATCCCCGGCGATTTCAAAAATACCTTTCCGATCGACATCGCGCACCACCGGCACGACCAGACCGTTCGGCGTATCGACCGCGACGCCGATATGCATGTACTTCTTGAAAATCAGCTTCTCGCCATCGGCCGACAATGAACTGTTGAATTGCGGATACGCGGCCATCGCCTTGCATAACGCCTTCATCAGGAACGGCATGAAGGTGAGTTTGACATCGGCCTTGGCGGCCTCGTCTTTCTGTGATTTGCGAAACGCCTCGAGTTCGGTGATATCGGCTTCGTCGAACTGGCTGACATGCGGTACGTTCAACCAGGCGCGATGGAGATGGGCGCCGCTGAGCTTTTTGATACGCCCGAGTTCCTTTTCCTCGATCTCGCCGAACTTGGCGAAATCGACCTCGGGCATGGTCGGCAATGCGAGTGCGCCACCACCCCCGGCGACGCTCGGCACACCCTCGGCCAGGGCACGTTTGACGAAGTTCTGCACATCGTCCTTCGTGATCCGGCCCTTCGGCCCCGAGCCGGGCACCTGGTAGAGATCGACACCGAGTTCACGCGCGAACCGCCGCACACCCGGACTGGCGTGGGCCTTGCCGCGCGGGGCATCCGATGGCCGCGCCATAACCGGTCTTCTCGACTGGGCCTTTTCGCCGGGTGGACGAGGCGCGTCATCAGATGGTTCCGAAATCGACGATGACGCCACCGGCGCCGAGGCCGTATCGATCGATTGCCCGGCCGGGACCTGACTCGGCTCGATCGTCTCGACCGTCGCCAACAAATCACCCTCGTTGACGCGATCGCCGATGTTGACCGCCAGGGATACGATGCGCCCCGCAACCGGTGCCGGAATCTCCATACTCGCCTTGTCACTCTCCAAGGTCAGCAACGACTGTTCCGGCTCGACCCGGTCACCGACAGCAACCAGCAGCTCGATGACCTCGACATCCTTGAAATCGCCGATATCCGGCAACAAAACCTGTTCCAATTGCGGCTCACCGGCCGGCGATTGAGCCGCGGATTCCGCAGGCGCCGAAGGGATCTGTTCTTCCGCGGCCTCATCGGCGGATTCGGTCGTCGCTTCGACCTGTGGTTGCGCTTCAGCTTCCGTCTCGGTTGCGCCGGACGCCGCTTGGTCCGCGGTCAGGGTAAGAATGGGATCGTCCCGATTGATCTTGTCGCCCAACGCCACTTTCAACTCGCCGACGACGCCGGCCTGCGGTGACGGAATCTCCATGCTGGCCTTATCGCTCTCCAGCGTGATCAGCGGGCTCTCGGCCTCGACTCGATCACCGGGCTGCACCAGGATCTCGATAACCTCGACATCATGGAAGTCGCCAATATCGGGCAACAAGACTTCAATCATTTGTGCCACGTTTCTGTCTCCGTATCACTGTCTGAGGTCCAATGGCTCACCTGTCACTCAGACAGTGGCGGGGTTGGGCTTATCGGGGTCGATTTTGTAGGTCTTGATCGCCTGCGCGACCAAGCTGCTATCGACTTCGCCGGCATCGGCAAGCGCCTTTAACGCCGCAACGACGACATAGTGGCGATTGACCTCGAAGAATTTGCGTAGCTGCGAACGCATATCCGAACGACCGTAACCATCGGTGCCCAACGTCACATAGTCATGATCTCCGACATAGGGGCGGATCTGTTCGGGGAAACTGCGAATGTAATCGGTCGCCGCGACCAAGGGTCCTTTTTGCTTGGCCAGCGTGCCAGTCAAATAAGGTACGCGCGGCGTGTCCATCGGGTGCAGCATGTTCCAGCGTTCGACATCGGCCGCCTCGCGATACAGCTCGGTAAAGCTGGTCACACTCCAGACATCCGCGGCGATGTTCCATTCGTCTTCGAGCAGCGCCGCAGCGGCAATGACCTCGCGCAGGATGGTGCCCGATCCGAGCAATTGCACCCGCTTCTTCTTGCGTGAGCCCTGCCGGTAGAGATACATGCCTTTGATAATGCCGTCCTCGACACCCTCGGGCATGCCCGGCTGGACATAGTTCTCGTTCATGACCGTGACGTAGTAGAAGACGTTATGCTGGTCTTCATACATCTTCTTCATGCCGTCACGCAGGATCACCGCGAGTTCATACGCGAAGGTCGGATCATAGGCGCGACAATTCGGGATGAACGCCGCCTGCAAGTGGCTGTGGCCGTCCTGATGCTGCAAACCCTCGCCCGCCAGCGTCGTGCGCCCGGCGGTGCCGCCGAGCAGGAAGCCGCGCGCCTGCATGTCCCCGGCCGCCCAGGCCAGATCGCCGACACGCTGGAAACCGAACATCGAGTAATAGATGTAAAACGGGATCATGGTCACGCCGTTATTGCTGTACGACGTGGCTGCGGCAATCCAGGACGACATGGCGCCGGCCTCGTTGATGCCTTCCTGCAGGATCTGGCCTTTCTTATCCTCGCGGTAATACATCACCTGGTCGGAATCGACCGGTTTGTAAAGCTGGCCGAGCGACGAGTAGATCCCCAGCTGGCGAAACATCCCCTCCATACCGAAGGTGCGCGCCTCGTCCGGCACGATCGGCACGACGAACTTACCGATCGCCTTGTCGCGCGTCAGACTGGTCAGGAAGCGCACGAAGGCCATCGTGGTCGACATCTCGCGATCACCGCTACCGTCGAGCAGCGCCTTGAAGGTTTCGAGCGGTGGAATGACCAGCGGTTTGGCCTCGCTACGGCGGCTCGGCATGTAACCGCCGAGTGCGGCACGACGATCGTGCAAATAGGCCGTTTCCGGACTGTCCGACGATGGCTTGAAGAAAGGCGCCGAACTGATCTGGTCTTCCGGAATCGGAATATTGAAACGATCGCGGAAGGCCTTGAGCGCATCCTCGCCCATCTTCTTCTGCGAATGGGTGATGTTCTGGCCTTCACCGGCTTCACCCATGCCGTAACCCTTGACCGTCTTGGCCAGGATCACGGTTGGCTGCCCCTTGTGGCGCATGGCCGATGCGTAAGCGGCGTGAATCTTGATCGGATCATGCCCGCCGCGATTCAAGCGCCAGATGTCTTCGTCGGACATATTGGCGACCATCGCCGCCAACTCGGGGTACTTGCCGAAAAAGTGTTCGCGCACGAAGGCACCGCCGTGCGCCTTGTACGATTGGTAATCGCCGTCGACCGCCTCCTCCATGCGTTTGAGCAACAGGCCGTCTTTGTCGCGTGCAAACAGGGGGTCCCAGTAACCGCCCCATATCACCTTGATCACGTTCCAGCCGGCACCGCGGAACTCCCCCTCGAGTTCCTGGATGATCTTGCCGTTGCCCCGTACCGGACCGTCCAGGCGCTGTAGATTGCAGTTGACCACGAAAATCAGATTGTCCAGACGCTCGCGTGCGGCAAGCGATATGGCTCCCATGGATTCCGGCTCGTCCATTTCGCCGTCACCCATGAAAGCCCAAACCTTGCGATCACCGGGATTGGCCAGGCCGCGATCGCGCAAGTACGCCATGAAACGGGCTTGATAGATCGCCATCAAAGGCCCGAGTCCCATGGACACCGTCGGGAACTGCCAGAAATTGGGCATTAACCAAGGGTGGGGGTAAGACGACAGGCCATGCCCGTCGACCTCCTGGCGAAAGTTATGCAACTGCTCTTCGCTAATACGCCCTTCCAGGAAAGCACGCGCATAGACACCCGGGGCCGAATGTCCCTGGAAAAACACCAGATCGCCTTCCTGGTTGTCATTGGTTGCACGGAAAAAATGATTGAAGCCGACGTCGAACAAGGTCGCGCTGGATGCAAAGCTGGCAATATGGCCGCCCAGCTCGGTCGCAATGCGGTTTGCCTGCACGACCATGGCCATGGCGTTCCAGCGCACGAACGACCGAATGCGCCGTTCCATCGACTGATCGCCGGGAAACGGTTCCTGCTTGGTCAGCGGGATGGTGTTCAGATAGGCCGTGTTGGCACTGTACGGCAGATACGCACCGGATCGGCGCGCCTTGTCGATCAGCTTTTCGAGCAGGTAATGGGCCCGATCCGTCCCTTCGTTTTCCAACACCCCTTCGAGTGCGTCAAGCCATTCCTGTGTTTCCTGGGGATCGAGATCCGGTTTTGCTGCCATAACGCTGAAATCCCACGCCGGTAGAAAAATCAAACGGCGCGCCTTGGCCCGGCAGCCGTCACTTGTCGGCGGCAAGTAAAGCAGAGGATGGCACGACTTTCTACACTAAATTTTAGATATTTTTATATTTCAATAACTTACAATTATTCTTATAATAGACAATCGTCCTAAATTTTATCCGCTCACAGACAGCGAACGCGTACGCTCGTGACCTTTTCATTCGCTCAATTGTGGTTTTGCGCGGGAAAACGCGATGGAAGCGTTCAGCCGAAAAGCCAGATCAACGAGGCATAGCGGGCCAGTTTGCCCGCGCCGACGAGCAATACGAAACTCACCGGGTCGACCCGCATCAAGCCGGCAATCAAACATAAAGGATCACCGACAATCGGCAACCATGCCAGCAACAGGCTGGACCTGCCCCAACGGCCGAACCAACGCTCGGCACGCGCCATGTCGGTTTCATCGATCCGCAGCCAGCGTGCATGCACCATGGCATTACCGGCCCGCCCCAATAGATAGGTCGTCAAACTACCGAGCAAATTGCCCAGCGTTGCCACAACAAGTAGCGGCGCGGCTTCGGCACCGTTTTGCAGGCGCAAAAGCAATAACGCCTCCGAACTGCCCGGCAACAGGGTCGCAGACAGGAAGGCGCTCAGAAACAGCGGCCAGTCCAATATCACCTCTCACCGACAAACGGGGCAGATGCACAGCCCGCAAAACATCACGCACAAAAAAACGCCCGGGACAAACCCCGGGCGTTTTTAAACCGCAGTTAACGCGGAAGCAATCAGATTTGCTTGTTGCGGTCAGCCGCAACACGCTCTTCCATCGCCTTCTTGATCTCTTCGAGACGTGCCTGCATGGCGGCCTGGCGCTCTTCGCGCTTGGCCTGCATTTCCGCACGCTGCTGCTCGAATTGAAGCATCTTGGGTGCTTCAGGCGCCTTAGGCATCTCCAATGCGGCAGGACGTGCCACCGGGCCGTCGAGCTTGTCCGTCGACATCTTCGGCATTTCCGGACGCGGCGGCATCGCCGGACGCTCGGGGCGCACGAACTCAGGACGCGGCGGCATCTCCGGGCGCTGCGGCTTGGCCATCATTTCCGGCTTTTGCGGAGGCTCGGGACGAACGAACTCGGGCTTGGCCGGCATTTCCGGACGCTCCGGCTTGGCCATCATCTCCGGCATCGCCGGACGCTCAGGGCGCACGAACTCGGGACGCGGCGGCATCTCCGGACGCGGCGGTTTGGCCATCATTTCCGGCATCTGCGGACGCTCGGGGCGAACGAACTCGGGCATCTGCGGCATTTCGGGGCGCTGCGGCTTGGCCATGTCGAACTTCGGCATTTCCGGACGTTCGGGCTTAGCCATCATTTCCGGCATCTGCGGACGCTCCGGACGGACGAACTCAGGCATCTGCGGCATTTCAGGGCGCTGCGGCTTGGCCATGTTGAACGCCGGCATTTGCGGAGCAACGAACCGCGGCGCGGCGTATTGCGGCTGACCGGCGTATTGCGCGGCAGCCTGGCGCTGGGCTTCCCGGGCGGCTTTGAACGCCTCGGCCTGCTGTGCGGCATATTGCTCGGCGGCTTTACGCTGGGCTTCAACGGCCTTGGCCTGCTGCTCGGCGGCGGCCTGCTGTTGTTCGGTGGTCATCGCCGGAGCGGCATAAGGTGCATACCCGTAAGGCGCATAACCACCGTAGTAGGGTGCACTGTAGTTGTAGCCACGACCCCAGCCGTCGCCGGTACCGTAACCACTGCCGTAACCGCGCATATTGGTGCGGCCGCGACCGGAGAAATTCATGCTGAAGGTACCTTCGCCTGCGGCGTCGCCGGCCCCGTCCAGAACACCGGTGCCGTAACCGTCACCGTACCCATAACCGTTGTTGTAGGCGTTGTTGTAGCTGTTACCCCACCACGCCGATGAAGTCGCGGAAGCGGCAGCGATAGCGGCGGCCACTGCGATTTTAGTCATATTGCTCATTTGCTCGATCCCCAAGGAAAGTCTGCGTCTGAATTAGATACGGGTGGCCCACAACCCCATCCCGGGTATCCCGCCGCAAAAGCAGCGAGATACCCGGACTGCGTTTCGCACGTCCTTGTGCAATCGCATCCTTGCCGAGCCTTAAGGCCGGCCGATTACTCGGCGGCCGGAGCAGCAGGTGCTGCAGGCGGTGCCATCGGAGCAGGCGGATAGCCGTAAGGTGCACCATAGCCGTAAGGCGCACCGTAGCCACCCCAGTACGGAGACTGGTAGTTGTAACCACGACCCCAACCATCGCCGTAACCATAACCACTGCCGTAACCGCGCATGTTGGTGTTACCGCGGCCCGAGAAGTTCATGCTGAAGTCGCCAGCGGCGGCGCCGTCGCCGAGGAAGTCACCCGTGGTGTTACCCCAGCCGGAGGTGTTGCCCCAACCGTTGTTGTAGTTGTTGCCCCAGTTATTACCGCCCCAGGGACCGCCGCCCCACCAGGCAGAAGCAGAAGCCGAAGCAGCAATCAATGCTGCAGCAGCAGCAACTTTTACAAATTTCATAAGATGAGTCTCCCAGTAATGGAACTGCTGTGTGGTAATCCTTTTACATCAAGGTTCGGGCGCTTCCCGCTAACCCTGGAACTAGTATTTTAGAGTTTGCTTAAATTGTCAATTAGTATTTTGCTTTAACAGGTTACCTGATCAGGTGATTTTCACTATCAAAATATTAATATTCATAGAAAAAACAAAAAAGACCCCTCGAAGGGGTCTTTTTCAGGACATATGAAACCACCGATTCGGAACGTCAATCCAAAGGCGGATTACCGTCGTGAACCAGATTTTCACGCCGTTGCAGGTAGGCATCGCGGACAAAGGCATAAGGATCGAGCGCGGCCTGATCGACCACCCGACTCGCGTTCAACAGATCCGCGCGGGTATCGATGATGTCCAGGCCGTTGAGACTCCAGCGAACCGTATCGTCCTCGATGTAGTTGATCGGATCGGCAAACCAATCGACCACCAAACCGACGCCGTCACGGCCGCTGCTCGGCCCGAACAACGGGAGCACGATATAGGGCCCCGACCCCATACCCCATACCCCGAGCGTCTGACCAAAGTCTTCGTTATAGCGCGGCATATCCATATTGCTGGCTACATCCATGAGCCCGAGGATGCCGACCGTACTGTTGATCGCAACGCGTCCCACATCGCTGAACGCACGCCCGATCTTGAATTGCAGCAGGTTGTTGATCGCCGAACGTATATCGCTCAGGTTGTTGAAAAAATTGGTGACACCCTTGTTCACGGGTGCAGGCGTTACTGCATTGTAGCCCTGCGCCAGAGGCTTCAGGAGCGCCCTGTCGAGCAGCTGATTGAAACTATCGGTAGCGCGGTTGTAAGGCTCGAGCGGATCGCGTGGATCGGCATCCGGCCCGGTAGCGCAGCCGGCGAGACCGATCGCCGCACCTAAAACTAAGACCAGTGCCATCTTCGACAGCGAGGCATTGCATTTCATAATTGTTGTTCCTTGATTCCCCAGTTACCGACACGACAGCATCCTTTTACGGTCGGCAATCGCATTATATGCGGGTCACTCATACCTTGATAGTCGTTACGACTTGGGCATTCGTCAGTACGAGTCGCGCAAACGTTCTACTTTGAAGCCGCGTGCGCGCAACCCTGTTACCAATCCGCTATCACGGACAAGATGCATGGCACCGACGGCGACCAGGGTCGGCTGCTGTCGGATCAAACGTTCAGCCCGGTTGACCATGTTCACATTGCGTCGATCGAGCAATTCCGCTTCAAACCAGCGGATTAACTCGGGCGGCAATTCGTGATATTGCATTCTTGCAGCCGCTTCGAGTTGCGCCAGATCACCCGAAATGTACGCGGTGGTCAGGTCTTCCAGCTGTTTCGGCACTTGTTCGATGTTCTTGATCATCTGTTCGAGCAGGCGCAGTTGCAGCGTCAACGGCATGCCGTCGAACACAGCCAGTTGTTCGGCCGCCGATTCCAACCCCTCAACCCGTCGCTTCGATGCCAGGGCATCGAGATAGATCTCGTTGTCGAGCACACGACCGCTCTCGACCGCCGGCATACCCAGCATCACCGCCGCGGCCCATGGTTTGAGCCGATCGAGTACCTCCACGGGCATTTGTACGAACTGCGCTGCCTCTCGCATGGCCTCGAAACGCGAGTCGCCGATCAGGTCGCTCAAACGTTGGTCTTGCGGCAAGAAGGTCGCGGCACCGATCGCGACCATGGTCACCGCATCCGGCACCAGTTCGATTGCGACAACCTCGACCCGATCGATCAGAGGCGAGATCTCTGTCATCAGGCCGGTCACTCTCGGGTCTTCGCTATGCATGGTACCGATCAGATAGCTGGGCACCGCATTGCCGAGCTGAACCCGGTAAACCAGTGCCTGACCTGCATGCGCGGCACAAGCCGACATCCCGATCAGGCAAGAAATCAACCATGCCGCAACACGGCGGCGTTTCGCTATCCAAGCGCGCATTGGGTATCCTGCATCCGGTGGAAGACAAGCAATACAATACCGCGATAAGCCAACGCTTTCGCGGCTATCTACCGGTCGTGGTCGATGTGGAGACCGCGGGATTCAACGCCCAAACGGATGCGCTGTTGGAAATCGCCGCGGTAATCTTGCGCATGGACGACACGGGCGATCTCGAACCGGCCGAGACCGTCAGCTGCCATGTCATGCCTTTCGAAGGCGCCAATCTCGATCCCAAGGCGCTCGAATTCAACGGTATCGATCCCAGTCACCCGTTTCGCAACGCATTGCCGGAAAGCGAGGCACTCGATCAAATCTTTCGCCCGATCCGCGCTGCGGTAAAGGCCAGCGCCTGCAAACGCGCCATCCTGGTCGGACACAACGCCTTTTTCGATCTCGGCTTTATCAATGCAGCGGTCGAACGTACCGGACACAAACGCAATCCCTTTCATCCGTTCAGCACCTTCGACACCGTAACCCTGGCGGGTATGGCCTTTGGACAGACGGTGCTGGCACGTAGCGTCATCGCCGCGGACATTGCCTGGGACGCCGGAGCCGCGCACTCCGCCATCTACGATACCGAAAAGACCGCCGAACTCTTCTGCCATATCGTCAATCGTTGGCAGGCCGAGACCACGGATCGTCCCTGGCTCGCTCAGACGGAAGACTAACCCTGCGGTTGTTCCTTCGGCTCGTCGACGCGGCGGCGCATTTTCAACCAATCGTCGCTCTCCTCGGCCAGGATCGACTCGACATGCGCAGCAAGATGCCGCAGCGCCTCGTCGTCACCCAGATTCGCATAGCGATTGCTGCGCGCGAGATACAGATACTTCTCATGGCGCAGGTTCTCGCAGGTCGCGCGGTAGCGAATCCAGTTTTCGTGATGCTGATTGATATGCTGGAGACCTTCGGAGATCACCACGGCAACACCCAACAGACCGGTGAACAATGCCATACCGTCGAAACCGGCAACCACCGGAACCAGCGCCGCCGCAATAATCGAAACCAGCTTGAGACGTCGATACCGAGATTGGTGATACAGACTCTTGCGGTCGTACCAGTTGATCTGATCGTCGAGACGTACGTAACCGCTGGACTGTTCGCTCATGCCGCTTTACGCCCCAGGTGGATCAAATAGCCGGCGAGACCGAGTAAAAAAAACGACGCAAGGAACATATCCGGATCGCCCCAGTCCAGCGCCTCGGAGCAAGCGCCGAGCCCAAGCAATGCACTGAACACCGCGCCGATGCGGTAGCCGCGCTGTTTACCCGATCCCCAGGTGGTCAGGGCATCCATCCATGACGCCGTCGGCGCGGCGGCAGCGGGACGCGCTGCTTGTTTAACCGGTCGTGGCGGTGCATCGAGAATGGATCCGATACGTTGTGCCAAACGCTCGAAGCCCTCATGCGCACGCCCTTGAGTCCAGTCACTCAGATTGACGGCCTGCAGACGCCGAAACTCGAAGGGAATCCGGTCACCATCGATTTCGTCGACGATGACCGTCGCGATGATATGCCGATCGGCACCGGCAGCGGCCTCGGTCTGAACCCAACGCGATTGAATCGAATGCTCGGACCACAGCACCACGACACACTGCGCCGCATTCACCGCCGATTCGATGACCTGTGCGTAATCCATACCGGGTGGAATCTGTTTGTCCCACCAGACCGACCAACCACGCGCCTCGAAGGCTTCGGCCAAGCGACGAGCGAAGTCCGTGTCCTCATTGGCATAACTGATAAATATCTGACCCACGTCGTGCTCCCCCTTCGGTTCTCCGCCCGATAGCGTACTGGCAGGAAAAATAGCACGCGGATGAACAAGACACCCGGATCGCAAAACGAAGAAAGGCGGCCGAAGCCGCCTTTCGGGATGAAAGCCGCTGTCGCGGATCAGCCTTCGCTTTCCTCCGCCGGCCACTTCTTCGCGGCCTCGGCTACCGCCTTCTGCAAATCACCGTTGCCATGCATCTCCAGGGTGATGTCACACCCCCCCACCAACTCGCCGTCGATATAGATTTGCGGAAAAGTCGGCCAGTCGGCGTAACGCGGCAGGTTCTCGAAGATCTCGGGGTCGGCCAGCACATTCACGTAGGCGAAACGCTCGCCGCAATCCTGCAGCGCCGCGGCCGCACGTGAAGAAAAGCCGCACTGCGGAAACTGCGGCGTGCCTTTCATGTAGATAATGATCGGGTTGTTCTCGACCTGGTCTTTGATTCGTTCCAAAACGTCCATTGCAGCACCTCAGCTCAATAATCCGCCCGGCCGGTAGATGCGGTCGGAGCACCATCTTTCAAGTCGCAACAGTGTATCAGGGGATACCGGACAGAACCCACGGACGAAGCCGGGCAATATAAACACGAATCACGGCCGGTTTCAGGCCACGCCGTCGACGTGACGCTGCAGCCAGAACTCCAACAACGCCAGGTGCCATAGCTTGTTGCCCATGATCCGGGTGTGATGCATCTCCGGGGCTGCCAACAAGCGTTCGACATAGGCGCGTTCGAACAGACCACGCTCACGACAGGCCCTCGAGTCGAGAATCTCACGCATAAAATGCAGGAAATCGCCGCGGACGTACTTCAATGCCGGCATGGGAAAATAACCCTTCGGACGATCGATGACGGCATCCGGCACAATGCCTCGCGCAATGCGTTTCAAAAGATGCTTCCCTTCCGAGCGCAAACGCAGCGCGGGGGGACAACGTGCGGCGACCTCCACCAAGTGGTGATCCAGGAAGGGCACACGGGCCTCCAGCCCCCAGGCCATGGTCATATTGTCGACCCGCTTGACCGGATCATCGACGATCAGCGTCGTCACATCGAGCTTAAGCACCGCATCGAGGAACTCGCTGCTCAGCGAATCGTCGAGGCGGCTCTCGACAAAGGCACCGGTATGATCGTCACCGCGGTACGCCGGCGCGACCATGCTCGACAGCTCGTCATGATCGCGATCGAAGTAATGACGACGAAAACGCGCCAAACGCGAACCCTCACGATCGGCTGCCATGCGTGGATACCAGAAATAACCGCCGAACACCTCGTCGGCACCCTGGCCCGACTGCACGACTTTGATCGCTTCCGACACCCGTTCGGACAACAGATAAAAGGCAACCGCATCCTGCCCGAACATAGGCTCAGCCATGGCATCCACCGCCTCCGGCAGACGTGCCAGCACCTGATCGTTCGGTACCAGAAACTTGTGATGAATCGGCCGGTAGCGCTCGACCACCTGGTCGGAATACTCGAACTCGCTGCCCTTCTCTTCGGGTTGATCCTCGAAACCGACCGAAAAGGTATGAAAGCCTTCGACGCCGATCTCGGCCAACAAGGCGACCAAGAGACTCGAATCCAAGCCGCCTGACAGCAACACGCCGACCGGCACATCCGCGACATCGTTGCGCTTGCGTACCGCGGCCAGCAAGGCCTCGTGGGTCGCATCGACCCAATCCTGTTCGCTGCGCGGTTCCGCCGGCCGGGTCGCATCGAGATCCCAATAGCGACGCCGCGTCTGCCGACCCTCGGCATCGATAGTCAGGCTATGTGCCGGTTCGAGCTTGTGTATACCGCGCAGGATGGTGTTCGGTGCCGGGATTACCGCATGCAGCGTGAACTGAAAATGCAAACCGACCGGATCGATCGCGCGATCGATATCGCCACCGGCGAGCAGTGCCTGGGTATTGGAGGCAAACCGGAAACGTTGCCGATCCGCCGCATAGTAAAAAGGCTTGATACCGAAACGGTCGCGCGCGGCAAACAGACGCCGTGTGCCCGCGTCCCAAATGGCGAAGGCGAACATACCGTGGAGATGTCGCGGACAGTCCTCGCCCCATTCGCGATAGGCCTTGAGAATCACCTCGCTGTCGCCTTCGGACATGAACCTATGCCCCCTGGCCACCAGATCGCGTCTCAACTCGCGATAGTTATAGACGGCCCCGTTGAACACCAGGGTCAACTCGGCGTCGCGCATCGGCTGATGCGAACGTTGCGAAAGATCGATGATCGACAGCCGGCGGTGGCCGAAGGCGACCGAGCCGTGATGCCAAACACCGACATCGTCGGGCCCGCGCCGCTCCAAAGCCGGCAGCATACGCTCGATCACATCCGGTTCGACGGTTGCCCCGTCCAGCCGCAACTCGCCACAGATGCCACACATGCTAGCGGCCTTCGCGCGCTACGCGCGGGCCGGGGGCTGCGGACCGAGGGCCCGAAACAAACAACGCGGCGCAATATTCTACGATCGCATTCATGCCATCCACACGATAATTTCGATCCACAACTTCTCGAACCTCTCTCCCCAGCCCTAAGCCCTAAGCCCTAAGCCCCACCATACCCCCCACCGCCCGGCGTCTCGATCCGCAGTCGATCACCGACGCGCAATTCACCCTCACACTTGGCCGGCAAGGTCTCGTCGTTGAGCCGGTTGTGACCGGGGGCACCGCTATGACCGCCGGCAATGCCCCAGGGCACGTGCGAACGACGCTCGGTCAACAAAGTGAAATGCGCCGGTCCGAGAAATTCGAACTCGCGCACCAAACCGTCACCGCCCGGCCGGCTGCCGCCACCCCCCGAGCCGCGACGCAAAGCGTACTGCAACACCCGCACCGGGAAACGACTCTCCAACACCTCGATCGGGGTATTGAGGGTGTTGGTCATATGCGTCTGTATGCCGCTCACACCACCGCCGTGCGCACCACTTCCCATGCCACCGCCGATGGTCTCGTAATAATCCCAGGCGTCGTTCGACGCGACACTGCCGACCGCGAGGTTGTTCATACTGCCGTGGCTGGCTGCCGGTATGCGCTCGGGGATCGCCTGCGCCAGCGCACCCAGTACCGCGTCGACCACGCGCGTGCTGGTCTCGACATTACCGGCCGCAACCGCTGCAGGCTTGCGCGCATTGATCAAACAGCCTTCGGGGGCATCCAGGGTGATTGGCCGGAAGGCACCGGCGCAGGCCGGCGTCTGCGGCGGCATGAGACAACGCATCACGTAGTACACCGCCGCCGCGGCAACGGCTAACGGGCAATTGACGTTGCCGGCGACCTGCGCGGCAGTTCCCGAAAAATCGGCATGGATGCCCTGCGGCCCAACCCGTAAACAAAGCTCGATCGGGATATCACGCGTACCCTGACCGTCATCGTCGAGATAATCGGTGAAACGATACTCGCCGTGCGGCACATCGGCCAATGCGGCACGCGCAAGGCGTTCGGCATAATCGTTCAGGGCGATGACTGCCGTCGCAAAAGCCGCCTCGCCATAGTGCTCGATCAATGCCGACAAGCGCGCCACGCCGGCGCGGTTCGCGGCCGACTGGGCCGCGAAGTCGCCTTCGGATTCGGCACGATTGCGCGTCGCGCCGATGACGCGCTCGAGTACCGACGGGATCAAACGGTCGTCACGCACCAAATGGACGGGCGCGATGACCACGCCCTCTTGCTCCAGACGTGACGAAATCGGCATTGAACCCGGCGTGCTGGCACCGATGTCGGCATGATGCGCGCGATTGACCACGAAGGCCTGTAAATCCCCACCGACAAACACCGGCGCAATCAACGTGACGTCCGGCAGATGCGTGCCCCCCAGATACGGATCGTTCAACACCACCTGGTCGCCCGGCCGCCAGTCGATACCGGCGACGACATCACGCATCGCGAAGGCCATGCTGCCGAGATGCACCGGAATATGCGCCGCCTGCGCACACAAGGCACCACCGGCATCGAATACCGCGCAGGAAAAATCCAAGCGGTCGCGAATGTTCGGCGAGAAGGCGGCATTGCGCAGCACCAGTCCCATTTCATCGCACACCGCACCGAGGCGGCTGGCAAAAATATTCAGACTGGCCGGCGTCATGGTCGCTGCATCATGTTTCGGTCCAAAAACCCATCATAAGGTCTTAAGGTCGAATCCGTCAGTGTCGTCGATGCCTGTGCCGACTCCCTTGCCCTGTGCACGGTTGAAACCGTCATCGGCGAGTCCCTAGAATCCGCTGCACTAACATCCGGGTATTTTGCGAATAACCAAGCTAAGGAGTGATCGACATGGCCCACGAACTGCCACCGCTGCCGTACGAGATGAATGCGCTCGAACCCACCATTTCGAAAGAAACCCTCGAGTTCCACTATGGCAAACACCACAATACCTATGTCACCAATCTGAACAACCTGGTGCCGGGCACCGAGTTCGAAAACATGTCGCTGGAAGACATCGTGATGAAATCGTCGGGTGGCATTTTCAACAACGCCGCCCAGATCTGGAACCACACCTTCTACTGGCACTGTCTCAGCCCGAACGGCGGTGGCGAACCCAGTGGCGCGCTGGCCGACGCGATCAATGCCGCATTCGGTTCCTTCGATGCCTTCAAAGAGGCTTTTTCGAAATCGGCCGCGACCAACTTCGGCTCCGGCTGGACCTGGCTGGCGAAGAACGCCGACGGTAGCCTCGAGATCGTGAACACCTCAAACGCCGCGACACCGATGACCGACGGCAAAACCGCATTGCTGACCGTCGATGTCTGGGAACACGCCTATTACATCGACTACCGCAATGCCCGTCCCAAGTATCTCGAAGAGATCTGGAAACTCATCAACTGGGACTTCGCCGCCGCCAATTTCGCCGGCTAACGCAGGCCCGACCCGCTTCGACCCGGCCTCTGGGCCGGGTTTTTCGTTTCCATCCCGAGACTTGTCAGCCGTTCCAACCCTTGGTAGGGTTCCGCCTTTGCGGCGCTATGGCGCAACGAAATGATGAGGGCGGTCCCCTTAACCGGGCTGCCTTTTTGTTTCCGGAGAACCGCGGAATTTGGCCGCGAACCGTCTGTAACGAGCTGACCGCCTTCTCTCCGAAGGCCAACCCGAACCCCAATGAACGACTCGCTGATGAGCACCTACAATCGGTTGCCCGTGACTTTCACCCATGGTGAAGGTGCCACGCTGTGGGACACGGCGGGCAAAACCTATCTCGACGCCCTCGCCGGTATCGCGGTATGCAATCTCGGACACGCCCACCCGGCGGTGACCCGGGCGGTATGCGAACAGGCCGGCCGACTCATCCATACGTCCAATCTCTACGGCATCGCCGCGCAAGAGACCCTGGGCGACACATTGACCGAACTGGCCGGGATGGAACGCGTCTTTTTCGGCAACTCCGGCGCCGAGGCCAACGAGGCCGCGATCAAACTGGCACGCCTCTGGGGTAGCGGCAAGGGCATCAAGGCGCCGGCCATCGTGGTGATGGAAAACAGCTTCCACGGCCGGACGCTCGCCACCCTGAGCGCAACCGGTAATCGCAAGGTACAGGCCGGTTTCGAACCGTTGGTTCAAGGCTTTTTACGGGTATCTTATGGCGATCTGGATGCCCTTCGGGCGCTCACCGAGCGACCCGAGGTGGTTGCGGTCATGCTCGAGCCCATCCAGGGCGAAGGCGGCGTCAACCTACCGCCGCCGGATTTCCTGCCGGGCGTACGCGAACTCTGCGATCAGCAGGGCTGGCTGATGATCCTGGACGAAATCCAGACCGGCATGGGCCGAACCGGCCGCCCCTTCGCCTACCAACATTACGACTTCAAACCGGACGTCATGACCGTCGCCAAGGCGCTCGGCAATGGCGTCCCCATCGGCGCCTGTCTGGCACGCGGCCAGGCCGCCGGGCTGTTCGCGCCCGGCCATCACGGCTCGACCTTCGGTGGCAACCCGCTGGCAAGCGCGGCCGCACTCGCGGTCTGCGAGACGCTGAAAGAACAACAGCTATGGCAGACCGCCGAGACCCGTGGACAACACATCGTCGACGGTCTGCGCGCGCAAATCGGCGAGCTGCCGGGTGTCGTCGACATCCGAGGCCGGGGGTTGATGATCGGCATTCAGCTCGATCGTCCCTGCGGCGAGTTGGTTGGCCGGGCACTGGACCAGGGACTGCTGATCAATGTCACCGCAAGCGACGTCATCCGTCTGCTGCCGCCGCTGGTGTTCACACGCGAGCAGGCCGACCGCCTCGTGTCTCAACTCGGTTCGCTGATCGGCGATTTTCTCGCCGACGATTGACCCCGCGACAACGCGAGCTTAGAACATGAACAAACCCGAGCAAGTTCGTCATTTTCTCTCCCTCATGGATCTCGAACCGCAAGAGCTCCGTACGCTCGTCGACCGTGCGGTCGAACTCAAGCGGATGCACCATGCCGGCGCGGTCCACACCCCGTTGGCGAACAAGGTGCTGGCCATGATCTTCGCCAAGAGCTCGACCCGTACCCGCGTCTCGTTCGAGGCCGGGATGGCGCAGCTCGGCGGTTCATCGATGTTTCTGTCGCCGCGCGACACCCAACTCGGCCGCGGCGAACCCATCGAAGATACCGCACGCGTCATGTCGCGCATGGTCGACGGCGTCATGATCCGCACCTTCGATCATGTCGACATCGAAACCTTCGCCGCGCATTCGCAGGTGCCGGTGATCAACGGGCTGACCGATCTCTGCCACCCCTGCCAGTTGCTGGCCGACATGCAGACCTATGTCGAGCATCGCGGCGACATCCGCGGCAAGACGGTGACCTGGGTCGGCGACGGCAACAATATGTGTCATTCCTATATCGGGGCGGCACGTCAATTCGACTTCAAGCTGAACATCGCCTGCCCCGAGGGTTTCGACCCCGATGCAGAAATCCTCGCCGGTGCGTCCGATCGTTGCGAAATCTCACGCGACCCGCGTGCCGCGGTCGAGAACGCCGACCTGGTGGTCACCGACACCTGGATCAGCATGGGTCAGGAAGAGGAAAAGGCGCGTCGTGAGCAGGCCTTCGCCGGCTATATGGTCGATCGGGCAATGATGGATTTGGCCGCGTCTGACGCGCTGTTCCTGCACTGCCTACCCGCGTACCGCGGCAAGGAAGTCTCGGCCGAATTGCTGGACGCACCCGACAGCGTGGTCTGGGAAGAGGCGGAAAATCGTATGCATGCGCAAAAGGCGCTGCTCGAATTCCTTCTCGTCGGCTAGCCCCCAACAGGCGGAGCCGTTATGCCGCTTCTCAAAGTCGAAAACATCAGCGCCGGTTACAACGGCAAGAATGTGGTCGAGGATCTGTCCTTTCACGTCAACCGCGGTGAAATCGTCAGTCTGCTCGGTCCCAGCGGCTGCGGCAAGACCACGGCCCTGCGCGCGATCGCCGGTTTCGAACCGATCGGTGCCGGCGACATCCTGATCTCACAAAGGCCCGTGTCGACACCCGGTATGACGATGCCGCCCGAAAAGCGATCGATCGGCATGGTGTTTCAGGACTATGCCCTGTTTCCGCATCTGACCATCAAGGAAAACATTGCCTTCGGCCTCAAGAAAATGCCGGCGGTCGATCGTAGCGTGCAGGTGCGCCACCTACTGGAGGCAACCGGTCTGGACGGCATGGAAGATCGCTATCCGCACGAACTCTCCGGCGGTCAACAGCAACGGGTCGCCCTGGCCCGTGCGCTGGCACCACGACCGACGCTGTTGTTGATGGACGAACCCTTCTCGAACCTCGACATCGAACTGCGCGAACGTCTCAGCGTCGAGGTACGCGATTTGCTCAAGTCCGAGGGCATCAGCGGTATCCTGGTCACCCACGATCAGCACGAGGCCTTCGCGGTATCGGACAAGGTCGGTGTGATGTTCCAGGGACATATCCGACAGTGGGACACGCCCTACAATCTGTATCACGAGCCGACCGACCGTTTCGTCGCCGACTTCATCGGCCAGGGCCGTTTCATCGCCGGGGTCGTTCTCACCCCCGAGACCTTCGAGACCGAACTCGGCGTATTGCGCGGCAACCGCTCCTGCACCGAATCGCTCGGCAGTCGGGTCGAGGTACTCATTCGTCCCGATGACCTGGTACCGGACGAACAGGGCGACATCGAGGCCGTGGTGAAAGACAAGGCATTCAAAGGCGCCGAGATTCTCTACACCCTGGAACTGCCCACCGGGACACGCTTACTATCGCTGTTCCCGAGCCACTACGACCACCATTTAGGTGATACGGTTCGCGTCCGTCTGGACACCGAGCATTTAATCTGCTTTCCCGGCTGAACCCGTATATTGCACGAAGACGGAACTGTAATGACCGACAAAGCCTTGCCCATCAGTCACTCGCGCAATCACCCGCCACCGGTGAGGCGGGTACATCTTGTCCCATTCGGTTTTGTGGAAGACGTCGCGTCGCGTCTCGACCGGCGATGCGCAAGAAAGCGCAAGTGTCGCGGGAGACAGGATGCCGAGAGCGACGCCCTCACGATCCATTACATCAGCTGTGCCTCTTCGGGTGATCGACCGACCTGCTCGGCCGGTTCTCCCACAAAATCCAGATCCTTCATGCAATATGCAGGTTAACCGCAGTACTACGGAATCGATTCAGTGAAAACAATCATTACGCTCGCCCTCATCCTTTTCAGTGCCTCATCGGCGGCCCAGACGGCCTACGTCACCGATGAACTCAGAATCACGCTGCGCAGCGGCGAAAGCGCGACCCATCGCATCCTGCGTATGTTGCCGACCGGTCAACGCCTGACCGTGTTGTCGAGCAATGCGACCACAGGCTACAGCAAGGTACGTACCGCAGCCGGGCAGGAAGGCTATGTACTCACCCGCCAGCTGGTCGATCGACCGGTGGCGCGCGACCGACTGGCCGCGGCCGAAGCCGAGGTGCAGGCGCTCAAGGCGGCGCCGGGCGAACTCAGCAGCCGACTGTCGAAGCTGCGTGACGAACACCAGGCATTGCGCTCGGAACACGAGGAACTCAAGCGCGCCAAGACCCAGGTGGACCAGGAGTTCGCCGCGCTACAGCGGACCGCGAGCAATGCCGTACGCATCGCGAACGAGCGTAACGAACTGCGCAAGCAGGTCGCGAACATGACCCGCGAGGTCGAAGACATCAAGCAACAAAATCGCGAACTCGAAAACAAAACCGCACAGAACTGGTTCTTGATCGGGGCCGGCGTCGTCGTGGGTGGGATAATACTGGGTTTGATCCTGCCGCACCTGAGGGTGCGACGGCGTAAGAGCTCCTGGGGTTCACTCTAACCCGGTCCCATGACGGGACACCAAGGCCGCTGCCGGTGGTGCCCGCACGCCTCCACCGGCAGGACCGACCGGGTGCTACACGCCCGGGAACTCCGCCATGCGGCTCATCTGCTCTTCGTTGATACCCAGCCGCCGATCCGGTTCGGTATCGAGAATCTGCTGACGCGTAATACGGCCGCTGAACACCTGGGGCCGGCGATTCTCATTGAGCTTGGACCAGTCGTAGACCGTGGCCACGCGATTGGCGGGGCCGCAGACGACGCATTGCGGTGACGGGATTGCGGGAGCGGCGATGCTTTCCGCCGGCATCGCGGGATTCACGCTCCCAGTAAACAAACCGATGTATAGGGCTCCTATGATCGAGTTTGCCATGGTTGCTTCCTCCGGTGTTCGGGAGCGGCCTGCCGACGACATGCTCTGCGGTGTCACACCCGGGTTGAAACAGCTTTCACCTCAAACATTAGTCATCTTTAGAAGGGTCATTGGTGGTCGTCAGCCAAGCCGTGACGACCCACGCTCGGGTTCTGTGGGAGGCCTCACAAACCCTTATGGGATTAGGGTTTTAAGTCCCGAACGAGGCATTCGGGCAGCCCCAAAACGGGCCATGTTCGAAACACAAAAACGCACGGGGGAATCGCGCCGGCACAGGCCGGCGCGGACCGAGTCTTATTCTTCGATTTGCGAGATATCGCGCACCGCCCCACGTGCCGCCGACGTGGTCATCGCCGCATAGGCACGCAATGCCTGAGAGACCTCGCGCTGACGATTCACCGGCTTCCACGCACGATCACCGCGGGCCTTCATCGCCAGTCGGCGTTCGGTCAATGCCTCGTCGCTCACGACAACGCGAATCGAGCGATTGGGAATGTCGATCTCAATGATGTCGCCTTCCTCGACCAGGCCGATGTTGCCGCCCTCGGCGGCCTCCGGTGAACAATGCCCGATCGACAAGCCCGAGGTGCCGCCGGAGAAGCGGCCATCGGTCACCAGCGCACAGGCCTTGCCCAGCCCCTTGGACTTCAGATAGCTGGTCGGATACAGCATCTCCTGCATACCCGGCCCACCCTTCGGCCCCTCGTAGCGGATGAGCACGACATCGCCTTCGTTGATCTCGTCGCCGAGAATGGCTTCGACCGCAGCATCCTGGCTTTCGAAGATACGCGCCGGTCCGACGAAGCCACGCAAGGTCGATGTCGGCACACTGGTGGTGTAACGCAGTTGCTCGGCATCGAACATGCTCATGTCGACACCGGCGGTTTTCACGATACAACCGTCCTGGGCGATGTTGCCGTACAACACGGCCAAACCGCCATCCTTCGAATAGGCATGTTCGATGTCGCGTATGCAGCCGTTTTCGCGATCGAGATCCAATTCGGGCCATTGGCTGTCCTGACTGAACGCCACCTGAGTGGGGATACCGCCGGGGCCGGCCAGATAACGCAAACGGGCCTCGCTCTCTTCATTGCGAATCACGTCCCAGGCATCGATCGCCTCACCCATGTTCGGGCTGTGTACCGTATGGCACTCACGGTGAATCAAACCGCCACGGTCGAGTTCCGCGAGAATGCCGATGACACCGCCGGCACGGTGCACGTCTTCCATGTGGTACTCATTGGTCGCCGGCGCGACCTTGCACAGATTCGGTACCTTGCGGCTCATGCGATCGATGTCGGCCATTTTGAAATCGACCCCGGCCTCGTGTGCCGCGGCCAACAGGTGCAACACCGTGTTGGTCGAGCCGCCCATGGCGATGTCCAGCGCGATGGCGTTTTCAAAGGCCTCGAAGGTCGCGATACTGCGCGGCAGCACGCCGGCGTCGTCCTGTTCGTAATAGCGCTTGGCGATCTCGACCACCAGACGGCCGGCTTCGAGGAACAGATTCTTACGTTCGGCATGGGTCGCCAACAACGAGCCGTTGCCCGGCAGCGACATGCCCAGAGCCTCGGTCAGACAGTTCATCGAGTTCGCGGTGAACATGCCGGAGCATGAACCGCAGGTCGGACAGGCCGAGCGCTCGATCGACGCCACATCGTCATCGGTCTCGTTCGGATCGGCGGCCACCACCATGGCATCGACCAGATCGAGCTTGACCTCGCCCTTGTTCGCCAAGCTCACCTTGCCGGCCTCCATCGGACCGCCGGAGACGAACACCGTCGGGATGTTCAAACGCATCGCCGCATTGAGCATGCCCGGGGTGATCTTGTCGCAGTTCGAAATACAAACCAGCGCATCGGCACAATGCGCATTCACCATGTATTCCACGCTGTCGGCGATCAAATCGCGCGACGGCAAGGAATACAGCATGCCGCCATGCCCCATGGCGATACCGTCGTCGACCGCGATGGTGTTGAACTCCTTGGCCACGCCACCGGCCTTTTCGATCTCGCGCGCGACCAGCTGTCCCAGGTCCTTCAGGTGCACATGGCCGGGCACGAACTGCGTGAAAGAATTCGCGACCGCGATAATGGGCTTGTCGAAATCGCCGTCCTTCATCCCGGTGGCGCGCCAGAGCGCCCGGGCGCCGGCCATATTGCGACCGTGTGTGGTGGTGCGTGAGCGATACTGAGGCATCGTGTTCTCCCGGCCTGGCTCGATAAGTAGCCGGATATTATCGCCGTTCGCTTGCAGTGAAGAAACCGCCATTCGCGTACGGTTTGGTACGCGCATCTGGTTTACAGCTATACTAGTTTCGAAAGATTATTCATTCGTACGTCCGTCTGATTCAAACAATTCGGGATGCCGAAAAAAAGCGAACGCACACGACAACGGATCGTCGAGGCGGCCAACCGCCTCTTCTATCACAAGGGTTACAACCGGACTTCGTTCAGCGACGTGGTCCAGGCCGCCAGCGTGCCGCGCGGCAACATCTATTACTACTTCAAGACCAAGGACGAAATCCTCGAGGCCGCGATCGCCTACCGCACCGAGCGCATCAGCCAGATGCTGGAAAACTGGAATGGCGACTACCGCACCCCGATTGAACGCCTGCATCGTTTTCTCGATATCCTGACCAACAGCGCCGATTCGATCATGCGCTATGGCTGCCCCATGGGCACCCTCAATACCGAATTGGGCAAAGACCAGGATGCGCTGCAGGAACAGGCCGAGAACCTGTTCAAAGTGTTCGAAGCCTGGCTGTCGGATCAATTCGCCGAACTCGGCTATGCCGGCCGCGCGCACGAACTGGCACAGCGTTTGATGTCGCATGGCCAGGGCATCAGCGTGATGGCGCATGTACACAACGATCCGGCTTTTCTGAACCGTGAAAAGGCACAGTTGGGTCTTTGGCTCGATCGCCTGGCCGACGGCAACGACGATTGCGCCTGACGGGCATCCATCGATTTCTCAAGGACATACCATGAAAGCCATCTGGAAAGAGCGCGTCATCGCCGACTCGGACGACACCGTGATCGTCGAGGGCAATCACTATTTTCCGCTCGACTCGGTCGACCGCTCGCTGCTGATCGACAGCACGACGACCTCGGTCTGCCCGTGGAAGGGCACCGCGAACTATTACTCGCTGCAGGTCGATGGCGAAACCAATCCTGACGCCGTCTGGTACTACGCGGAACCCAAACCGGCGGCGGCCGAAATCAAGGGCCGTGTCGCCTTCTGGCGCGGCGTCGACATTCGGGACGACTGATACGCCCCGCATGCGGGCATGCACAGGGCGGGGTCGCCGCCCCATAAACCGGCCTGCCGGAAATCGTGCCGATGTCTGGACGGCTGCGCCGGGCTAGTCCAACCTAACCCGCATATTGCACGAAGGCGGAGCCGGCATGATCGAAAAAACCTGGGTTATCAGACAATCGCATATCGATTTGCTCTCGATGGCGCGGATACCCTTTGTCCTATTCGGTTTTGTGGAAGGGCCGGCGTCGCATCTCGACCGACGATGTGCAGGGATGCGCAAGTGTCGCGAGAGACAGGACGCCGGGAGCGATACCCCCTCGAGCCATAGCAACGGCTATGCCTCTTCGGGCGATCACCCGACCTGCTTAGCCGGTTCTCCCACAAAATCCCACGAAACCGCCGGGAGCGGTTTCGAACAGCCGACAGGCTGGCCCGAAGGGCGAAAGGCAGGATGCCTGAAGTCATCCTTCGTGCAATAGGCGGGCTAGTCATATGTCTTCCCCAAAACTCGACGAAATGATGCAGCGCCTGATCGGCTCGCCATCGGTCAGCAGCGTCAGCCCGCAATGGGATCAATCGAACGCCCAGGTCATCGATCATCTTGCCGATTGGTGCAGCGACGCCGGCTTCGCGATCGAGCGCCTGCCGGTGCCCGGGCATCCCGGCAAATTCAACCTCGTCGCCACTGCCGGCACCGGCCCGGACGGGCTGGTGCTTTCCGGCCATACCGATACCGTACCCTATGACGATACGCGCTGGCGGTCCGATCCGTTCACGCTGACCGAGCGCGATCAACGCTGGTACGGCCTGGGCACTTGCGACATGAAAGGCTTTTTCGCCGTGGTGCTCGACGCCATTCGCGACATCGACCTCACCCGTCTGCGCCATCCGCTGATCCTGATCGCGACCGCCGACGAAGAGAGCAATATGTGCGGCGCCCGCACATTGGTCGACACCCATCGCCGGCTCGGACGCTACGCGGTGATCGGCGAACCGACCGGGCTAAAGCCGATACGCCTGCACAAAGGCATCACGATGGAGTCCATCCGGGTGACCGGTCGCGCCGGTCACTCCAGCGATCCGTCACTGGGCGCCAACGCCTTGGAGGGCATGCACCGGGTGATCGCCGAACTCGTGGCCTGGCGCACCGAGATTCAAAACAGATACCGCAATCCCCTGTTCAAGGTCGAGGTACCGACACTCAATCTCGGGCACATACACGGCGGCGACAATCCCAACCGCATCTGCGCATCATGCGAACTGCATTTCGACATTCGTCCGCTGCCGGGCATGCATCTCGACGAGCTGCGCAATGAAATCGACCGACGGCTCGGCACACTTGCCGAGGACACCGGGCTGCAAATGGAGAGAATCGCCATGTTCGAAGGTGTGCCGGCGATGGAGACCCCCGCCCAGTCAACCATCGTGCAAGCCACCGAAAGCCTCACCGGCCATACCGCCGGCGCGGTCGCCTTCGCTACCGAAGGACCCTACTTCAACGACATGGGTCTGGAAACCGTGATCCTCGGCCCGGGCAATATCGATCAGGCCCATCAACCGGACGAGTACCTGGCACTCTCACAGATCGAGCCGGCCAAGCGTATCGTGCGCACGCTGGTGGAACGCTTCTGTCTGGCGTGATTCATGACGGCCGCTCCACCACCGCAACGCTGGGTCGGTCATGCCGATATCGATGCCTTCTACGCCAGCGTCGAACAACGCGACCATCCCGAATACCGCGGCCGCCCCGTCGTGGTCGGGGCGATGCCGGGCAGGCGCGGTGTCGTCGCCGCGGCCAGCTACGAAGCCCGTGTGTACGGCATCCACTCGGCCATGCCGATCGCCGAGGCCTACCGGCGTTGCCCGGACGCGGTCTATCTGCGCCCGGACATGGACAAATACAGCCGTGTCTCACACGAGATCTTCCAGGTCTTCGGCAGCGTCACACCGGTAGTCGAACCCGTCTCGATCGACGAGGCCTATCTGGATCTGAGCGGCCTGGCAAAACTGATCGGCACACCCGAAGACATCGGACGCAAAATCAAACACGATGTGCGCGACGCAACCGGTCTCGACGTCTCGGTCGGCATCGGTCCGAACCGCTTGATCGCCAAGCTGGCATCCGAGCACCGCAAGCCCGATGGCTTGATGGTCGTTAAACCCGACGAGGTGCTCGACTTCCTCGCGCCCATGCCGGTCGCCAACCTGCGCGGGCTCGGCCGTCAGACCCAAAAGACCTTCTCGCGCCTCGAAATCAAAACGGTCGCGCAGCTGCGCGCCATCCCGCTGCGCTACCTCGAGGAAATTCTGGGCCGCAGCGCCGCGGCCAAGTTCCACAACCAGGCGCTCGGCATTGCATCGGCCGACGTGATTCCCGAACGCCATCGAAAAAGCATCTCCAAGGAAACCACCTTCGGAGAAGACGTCGGTGACCACCGTGTGCTGCACGACGTATTGCACCAGCTCGCCGCCGACGTCGCCGCCAAGGCACGTCGTGAGGGATTGTCCGGGACCGTGGTCACGCTCAAGATCCGATACACCGGCTTCGAAACCCACACCCGACAGCACAAACTCGCAACACCCACGCACGACGAACGCGTCATCTTCAAAGAAGCACGTACGCTGTTGCAACACAGCGACCTGCCCAAACGCCCGGTACGTTTGATCGGTGTCGGTATCAGCGACTGGGCAAAAGAAGGGTCGACTCAGACGGACTTGTTCAGCCCTTCGATCAACCGCGAGAAAAACGCGCGGCTGTTGCAGACGCTCGATGAAATCGAGGATCGGTTTGGGAAAGGCACGCTGCAACTTGGTGGCACGGGAAAGGCGAATACTCGTAACCGCCATTAAGACCGTACCGTCGCAATCCAATTAAGAGCGTTCGCGCATCGACGTGCTGCGCCCATTGCCGCGCTTCTTCCAAAGTTAAGAAACGCCAACTTGTGAGCATTAGTTGCCAACGATTTGCCATCGGTGCTGATCGATGCTCGAATCCAGAGGAACCATCCGGACACTCGACGCACGACTCGTCGAGCGATCACTCGCATTCGAAGCGCTCGCAGAAGGTCGCCAGCATCTGGCTGGCAAACCGCGCGGTGGCGACCGGCAGTATACGGCCGCGTAGCTGGCAGACGAACAGCGTGCCGGGCGGGGCATCGCGCGGATCGATCGGGCGGCTGGTCAGCCCCGAGCCGTCGTCGGTCGCCGGCAGCCCGATGGCG
Organism: Chromatiales bacterium; assembly: GCA_028280505.1. GTDB lineage: Bacteria > Pseudomonadota > Gammaproteobacteria > Chromatiales > Chromatiaceae > Thiosocius. The sequence goes on from JANQLO010000085.1 coordinate 89,743, forward strand.
ATCTGGAAGGTGAGGATATTCTCGGTCAAGGCCTGGTGACGCAAAAACTCGAAACTGTCGGATTCCACCGCCGGCTGCAGGCGCTGCGAGGAACGCGCCACCGCGGCCTCGAGCAGGTTGCGCACCCCATAAGGCGCGGTCGGCAGCGCGATCGGATGTCGCAGACAGTCGCGCAAGCGCACGTTGGCCTGCTGCGCTAACGAGTGGTCGGTGCGCATCACCGCGTGCACTGTCTGGCGCACGGTTAGCAAGGTCTCCAGTTCGGATAGCCGCACCGGCTCGAATACCAGGGCAAGGTCGGCGCTGTGGTCGACCAACGCCTGTTCGGCATCGTCCCTGTCGCGCAGATGAATGCCGAAGGTGACCGCCGGGTGGGTGCCGCGGTAGGTAGCAATCTGTTCCGGCAGGAAATACGGCAGCAGGGCCTGACTGCAGGCGATCGCGACGTGGCCGCGGCGCTCTCCGCTCAGGTCGGCGATCTGACTCTTGACCCGTTCCATGTCGCTGAGCTGCACCCGGATGTGGTGCAACAGGATCTCGCCGGCCGCCGACAGCCGCACGCCGCGCGGCAGGCGTTCGAAAATCTGTTCGCCCAACTCCTCTTCCATCGCCAGAATCCGGCGATTGAGCGCAGTCGAGGTGATCGCCAGGGTCTCGGCCGCTTTGCGGATCGAGCCGGTCCGGGCGACCGCATCAATATAGCGTAACGGTAATAGGTGGCGCATCGGCGGGCCTCTTCCATGCAGTGCATTTTTTGCATCGGTTCGCTGCTGAATTAGCAGTATACCGATGCACTTCGGACTGCTCCAATGACTCCAGCACGGCAATGACGCCGGACGACCTCTCGGCAACGGGAAAGGCCGGGACGGGGCAGGGAGCTCGCACTGAACTCCAACGGCCGAGGTGTCCGATGGCAACCAACATTGCACGCTTACTGCGCGATCCGCGGGTGCGCCACAGCCTGGAGCTGGCACTGGGTCCGGCGCTGCTGATCTTGATCTGGTGGCTGGCGTTCACCAACGAATGGGTCAACAAAGACCTGTTGCCATCGCCGTTTGCCACGCTGGCCGACACCGCGACGGCGATCGTCAGCGGCGATATGTTCCACGATTTCAATCAAACGCTGATCCGGGTCGGCTACTCGATCGGTATCGCGACCCTGCTCGGGGTACCGATCGGCATCTTCCTCGGTGCCAAGGAAAGCATCTACCGCTCGCTGGAGTTCGTCATCGATTTCTTTCGCTCGACACCGGCGACGGCGATGTTTCCGCTGTTCCTGCTGCTGTTCGGCTTGGGCGACGTGGCCAAGATCGCGATCGCGGCATTCGCCGCCTGGCTGGTGATCCTGTTCAACGTCGCCTATGGCGTAATGAACGCACGCCAGACGCGCATGCTCGCCGCCAGGTCGATGGGCGCATCGAATCTGCGCATCTTTCGCGACGTGATCTTCTTCGAGACCCTGCCGCAAACCTTTGTCGGTCTGCGCACCGCGGTATCGATCGCGCTGGTGGTGATCATCGTCGCCGAGATGTTCATCGGCGCGGTCGACGGTATGGGGCATCGCATCATCGACGCCCAGATCTCGTATCAGCTCACCGATATGTACGGCTCGATTCTGGTAGCCGGCGCCATGGGCTATGGGCTCAACCTGGCGCTGCTGATCCTGGAGAAACGCATCGTCCACTGGTCTGGACGCTGATCAGACAACGACTGACCGATGGCATCGGTCACCCCAACGAACGAGGAGGCTCGTCCAATGAAACGCACGCTCATCTCGGCCGTATTGGCCCTCAGCGCATTATCGGTAACGGCGGTCCATGCCGCCTGCAGCAAGACCGAAAAGGTGGTTGCCGCTTGGCTGCCGATCATGCAGACCACCGCCTACTATGTCGCGCTGGAGGAAAAGCTATTCGAAAAACACTGCATCGAAATCGACTCGCGCAAGATGCAGTCCCCGAACCACATCATCGACGCCTTGGTCGCCGGCCGTGCCGACTTCGGACCGCCGGGTGCGGCGGCCGGCATCGCCATGCTGGCCGAGTCGAAGTTTCCCGGCACCTTCAAGGTGTTTGGCCTGCAGGGCGGTGGGATTGACGTCGATCTGATCAATGACGGGCTGATCGTCCAGCCAGGCAGCGACATCCAGTCGTTCGCCGATCTCAAGGGCAAGCGCCTGGGCCATGTGCCGGGTATCCAGTGGCGCACCATCTCGCGCCATATGGTGCGTGCCGCCGGGCTCGACCCTGACAAAGAGGTGACACTGACCGATCTGGCGGTGGCGATGCAGGTGCCGGCGGTGGTCGGCGGCAGTGTCGATGCCACACTATCGCTGGAACCGGTCGGTTCGATCGCGGTCGCCTCGGGCAAAGCCAAACGGGCGATGACCAACCCGGTCGCCTCGGTGATCGCCGATCCCTTCTACTCCGGTGCTGCGGTGTTGACCACCAAGTTCATGCAAGAGCGACCGGAAACGGCGAAAAAGATCGTCGAGATCATCGACCAAGCGACCGACCTGGTGATGAACGACTTCGATAAGTACAAGGCGATCATTCCGAAGTACACGGCGATCCATGAATCGCAGCTCGACCTGCTGGCCAAGCCGTACCTGCGTCCCCACTACGACCTCAACGAGACCGATCTCAACTCCTACCAGGCGTTTGTCGACGTGTTCCTCAAGGAGGGCGTGTTGAAGGAACGCATGGACGTGCGCGAGAAGATCCTGAAATCGACCGACTTCAGTGGTTGAGCGACGGGGGCGATACCCTTAGGAGTGAGTGCGATGAGCGCAAAGATGTTCCCGATCGACGGTCCGGGCATGGAGGCCCAAACAACGCAGGTGACCGCTGATGCGACCGAGAAGCCAGAGCTTGCGCAAAGCGCGCGCCACCCTCGACAGAAGCTGATCACGGTGCGTGGGTTGAAAAAGGCCTTCGGCGACGTCGTGGTTTACGACGGATTCGATATCGATCTGCCGGAAGGCCGGTTGATCTCGATTTTCGGTCCCAACGGCTGCGGCAAGAGCACGCTGATCAACCTGATCTCGGGGCTGATGCCGATCGATGCCGGCGAGGTGCTGTACGACGGTCGCACGATCAAGGAAACCAAGATCTCGTATGTGTTCCAGAACTACCGCGAGGCGTTGTTTCCATGGCTGCGGGCGATCGACAACATCCATTATCCGCTCAAGGTCATGGGGCTGTCGGCCAAGCAGCGAGCGGAACGGGTCGAACGCCTGCTGGCCGATTTCGAGGTCAAGATCGATCTCAATGCCTATCCCTACACCCTGTCCGGCGGGCAGCAGCAAACGGTGTCGATCCTGCGCGCCCTGGTGACCGATCCGGAGGTGCTGTTTCTGGACGAACCCTTCTCAGCATTGGACTACGAAATGACCCTGTTCATGCGCGAGCAGATCCAGAAAATCTATCTGAAGACCAAGACGACCACGCTGGTGGTTTCGCATGACCTGGAAGAGGCGGTGCAACTGGCGGACAAGGTCCTGTTGCTGACCCGCCGGCCGACCCAGGTCGCCGAGATCGTCGATATCGACCTGCCCTGGCCACGCACCACGGAGATCACGACCGATGCCCGTTTCGTCGATCTCAAGCGCTATTGCCTCGATGTGTTTTGGCGCGAGGTCAAGACGCGCTGAAACCGCAGCAGATCGCACTCATTCACCGCTACCGTCAGCCGCGCAGCGCGGCATGACGACCGACTGGAGACAACTGTGTCAAACCGCCGATTCCGTGCCGCCGCCGTACAGACTCTTGCTGCCCTTGGCGATTATTCGCACAACATCGCACTGGCAACCAAATTCGTCGAGGATGCCGTTCGCCAAGGGGTCGAACTGGTCGTATTCCCCGAGTGCATGGACACCGGCTATCTGTTCGATTCGGCCGAGCATTGCCGCGAACTGGCCGAGACCGTACCGGACGGCCCTTATGTCTCGGCGCTCGCCGGGCTTGCGCGTCGGCACGGCATCTACATCGCCAGTGGCATCACCGAGTGGGATCCGGTCAAACAGAAGGTGTTCAACAGCGGCATCTTGCTTGACCGCCAGGGCGAGGTCGCCTGCCATTACCACAAACAGTTTCTCGCCACCCACGACCAGAACTGGTTCAGTTTCGGCGAACGCGGTAACCCAGTGGTCGACACCGATCTCGGTCGCATCGGCTTGCTGATCTGCTTCGACGGCCGCATTCCCGAGATCTTCCGCGCCATGGCGCTTCAGGGTGCCGAGATCATCGTCGACATGGCCAACTTCTTCGCCATGGATCAGGCCGATATGTGGGGTCCGGCACGCAGTTACGAGAACGGTCTCTGGCTTGTGGCAGCGACCAAGGCCGGCTACGAGCGCTCGATCTACTACCCCGGCGGCAGCATGATCGTCGATCCGAGCGGCCGGGTGGTCTCAAAAGTGCCGTATGACACCCACGGCATGGCCGTGGCCTATGTCGACCCGGATAGGGCGGGCGATAAGACCATCTATGCGGCCAATGACAAACTCGCCGACCGGCGATCCGAGACCTATGGCCTGCTGGCCAAACCCTATGAGCAAACCGCGGTCTCGACAGTCGCCGACACGCCGATCGTGCCGTCGCAGTCGACCGCCAAAATCGCTGCGGTGCAGATGCACGTCTGCGAGCAGGCCGCGGCCGATCAGGTGTTCGATATGATCGATCATGCGGCCAAGCTGGGGGTCAAAGTCATTACCCTGCCCGAATACGCCTTCGCCGCCACCTGGCTGCCGAACGCCGACGAGGCGAGATCGCTGGCCAACGAACTGAATCACCTGGTCAATCGGGTGGCGGCGATTTGTCGGCGCTATGCCTGCCTGGTCGCGCTGCCCACGGTCGAGGCGGTGCGCAACGAATTGTTCGTGACGACCGTCCTGATCGGCCCCGAAGGCAGCGAGATCGGACGTTATCGTAAGACCCACCTGACCGCCGAAGAGCGTGTCTGGGCAAGTGCCGGTGACGATTATCCGGTGTTCGACACCCCGTTCGGCCGGATCGGCGTGATGGCAGGATTCGACGCAGTCTTCCCCGAGGTCTCGCGCATTCTCGGCATCGCCGCGGCCGATATCGTTCTCTGGCCCGCAGCGTTGCGCGAACCCTTCGAGCGTGAGTTGATCGCGGTGCCACGCGCCGAGGACAACCGCGTCGCCGTGGTGCTGGCCAATCGAATCGATGCACCCTATCCGGGCGGTAGCTTGGTGATACCGCCGACCGGCTTCCCGCAATGGGACATCAACCAGGCAGCCCCACGCGTATTGCAGCTCGGCGCGGTGATGCCCAAACACATCGATCTTGCGGTGTGTCGACAGAAGCAGATGATTCCCAAAGTCGACATGTTCGCCAATCGTCTTGTCGAGACCTATGCACCGATCATCGCGGCGTGACTCGCAGCGTGCATGCAGGCGAAACCGCCGTGCTCGATAATGCCGTTGCTCGCGGGTGCGAAGACCTGGTGCCAGGGACACGCGATGCCGGCTGAAGCCATCCGGTTCGATATCCAGAGCCTCGGCGAGGCCTTCCGGCGCGGCAAACTTACCCCGACCGCGCTGGTTACCGAGGTCGACCGGCGAATCGCGGCAGCGGGTGCCGACGCGGTGTGGATCGATCGTCTGTCGGCAGACGAGCTGTACGCCAGGGCGGCCGAACTCGAGGCCCTTAGCCCGATCCGTCTGCCGTTGTATGGTATCCCGTTCGCGCTCAAGGACAACATCGATGTCGCCGGTCGAACGACCACCGCCGGCTGCCCGGCCTACGCCTACCGCGCCGCCGAGGATGCCCCGGTTGTGCGGGCATTACTCGACGCCGGCGCCATCCTTGTCGGTAAAACCAACCTCGATCAATTCGCCACCGGGCTGGTCGGTACCCGTTCGCCCTATGGCATTCCCGGAAACAGTTTCGATCCACGCTACATTCCGGGCGGCTCGAGTTCAGGCTCGGCGGTCGCGGTCGCCAAGGGGCTGGTGAGCTTTGCGCTGGGTACCGATACCGCCGGTTCGGGGCGGGTACCGGCGGCGTTCAACAACATCGTCGGGCTCAAGCCGAGCCGCGGCCTATTGAGCACCCGAGGCGTAGTGCCGGCCTGCCGCTCACTCGATTGCGTCTCGATATTCGCGCTCACTGCCGACGATGCGGCCCAAGTGCTCGACGTCACCGCGGTGTTCGATGTGCGGGACGTGTTTGCCCGGCCGACACCACCGGCCTTCGAGGTGTTCCCGGTCAGGACGCCGGCGCGCTTTCGCTTCGGACTGCCGCGTGTTGCTCAGCGTGAGTTCTTCGGCGACCGCTCGGCCGAGGAGGCGTTCGACGCGGCAGTCGAACGACTTCAAGGTCTGGGCGGAACCGCGGTCGAGATCGACTTCGAACCCTTTCTAGAGGTGGCGCGCCTCCTGTACGACGGCCCCTGGGTCGAGGAGCGACGCGCGGCGGTCGGCGATTTCATTACCGGTCATCCCGCTGACATCGACCCGGTGGTCAGGCGGATCATCGCCGATGCACCGGCCAAGACCGCCGTCGAGGTCTACCGCGCCTACTACCGGCTGAAAGCGTTTCGCCGGACGATCGGCCGGCTGTGGCGGACGATCGATCTGCTGGTCACGCCGACCGCCGCAACCATCTACAGCATCCGGCAGATCCAAGACGACCCCGTCGGGCTGAACGAGAACCTCGGCTATTACACCAATTTCATGAATCTGCTCGACCTGGCCGCGGTCGCGGTGCCGACCGGTTTCCTCGCCAGGGGCCTGCCTTTCGGCGTCACGCTGTGCGCGCCGGCGTTCACCGAGGCACGTCTCTTGGCGGTCGGCGATTCATTGCACCGGGCGAGCGGTGTGCCGCTGGGCGCCTCGGACCAGGTGCTGCCGGCCAAGGCATCGACTTCGGATCCGGATTCGACCCGGAGTGGTGAGCGTGTCGAGATCGCCGTGGTCGGTGCCCACCTCAGCGGCATGCCGCTGAATCACCAACTTACCGATCTCGGCGGCATACTGGCACGCCAGACACGCACCGCGGCATGTTACCGGCTGCATGCGCTACCTGACAGCCAACCGCCGAAACCGGGTCTGATTCGCAGCGACGACGGGCAGCCGATCGAGTTGGAGGTCTGGCAGCTAAGCTACGAGGCTTTCGGCCGCTTTGTCAGCAAGGTCTCCGCCCCGCTTGCGATAGGAACTATCGAACTCGAAGACGGTACCGAAGTGCAAGGTTTTCTTTGTGAGGCCTATGCCGTCAAAGGCGCGCCCGATATTTCAGCGTTTGGCGGTTGGCGCGCCTTTGTCGGATCGCCGTCGACGTAGCGCGGTCACCTTGACTTACCAGGGCAAATGAGAGAGTCCGCTAGTTTCGCCACTGATCACCATCAAGACCTTTGTTCGGTGGCCACCGCGGGCTTGCCCATCAGCGAGAGGATCCGCGTCAGCCCCCTGCATCCGTCCCGGCAACGTTGTTGCCGCGCCGCTCAAGGCAAAGTCCGAGCACAGCCATCGCGCGGTTATCCCACTTCGTCGAACATCTCCGGCTGCGGTGGCGCTTGGCACAGCGGGCAACATGTGGCTTCGGATTCGCCCCCTTCAAATCCAGGTAGGTGAGAGCCTTTTCGACTATGTCAGGATTTACGAGACAGGCGATGGTTAGTGCTGCCGGGGTAGGCCGGGCAGATCCCGAACCCGATCCAAAAGACCTATTTCAGGCACTGCCTTTCTGAAAGCACATGTACCTGCAATGCTTGGATTGGTCGCAAAACGGGAATCACTGCCGCCTTAAACCGCCTTCAGCTCCCATCACTAAACAACCCATAGTGATAAGCACCCTCGATAACCCCACCCGTATAAAAACCGTTTAGCCCCTTGCAACCCCCCTTGGCAAAGTAAACGGTCAAATCGGGATTGTCGTTAATCGCTTCTTTGACCCCGGCGACGAGTTGATCGTCGGCGTTACGCACCAGTACACCACGGAAACCCGCAGTCAGCGGAAATACGTCGTTGCCGCTGTCGCCGCAAAACACGACCTCCGATTTGGCGACGCCGAATTCGTCGGCGATGTATTCGAGCGCGGTCTGTTTGGTTGCGCTCTGCGGCAGGAAGTCGAGTAGCCCTTTACCGGACTCGGAATCGAAGCTGTAGATGATGACCTCGTCGAAGCGGCCTGTAACCCTTTCACCGACCGTGCCCAGTATGGACTCGCGGTTTGCATGATCGACATAGTAGCTTTGTTTGAACGGGCCGCAGTGTTCGCGCTCCTGTTCGACCAGGCCATCGATGCCGCTCACCGTGGCACGAATCGCTTCGGCATCCCAGCCGGGGCTGGTGCGTTTCACATGCGTGTTCCAGCCTTCGTTCGGCTGCCAGCCGTCGGGATGGTATTTGCGGATCGAGGTGCCGACGTCGCCGATCAGCACATGGGGATGCCGAATGCCGAATTCCTCGATCGCGTTCTCGGTAAGATCGAGATTGCGCCCGGTCACGTAAACGACCGTCACATCGTGCTGCTCCGTGAGCATGTTGAACAAATCGATGGCACCGGGGTCGGCCGGCCATTTACCGTTGGGCAGCAGGGTCCGGTCGAGGTCGGTGGCGAGAATCTTCATAGGCATGTGTCGGCTTGTTCCTTTTCCATGAACCGGATTGGTTGGGAAACCGTCACAGTGACGGCTCCAGAAAGACGGTTTCTTCGTGGCCGTTGCCGCGATAGACGGCGAAGCCGTGGTCGCGCAGATCGACCTTCAGCGTGGCGGTCTCATCGGGATGCCGCCAGACAATGTGCAGCAGATGCGGTTCGGTATCGTGGATCGTGAGTTCACCGCGGAATGCCGGAGAGGTGTTGCGAAAACGGATCAGCTCGAGCTGATCCAACACCACCCGGCGCTTCAAGCCGTCTTCCAGGTCGACCCATTTCAGTGTGGTGCGATTGATCTCTTTATGTCCGGCCGTGCGACCGCGGCTCGCCGCGGCATAGTCGTTGATGCCGGCGAACAGATCGAGATACCAGACCTGCGGCACCCCGGGCATGAACATCTGGATTGCTCGCGCCAGCAACAGCTTGCGCTCGTCCTCACCCAGCGCGCTGAAGTAAGTCGCGTTGACCTGGTAGTAATCGATCTTCTTGCCGTCGGCATCGTAAAGATTTTTTGTCAGGCCGCCGCGATCGATAATGCGTTGCATGGCCGCATCGATCCGCTCGTCGCCCAGCAGCCCAGGATGATAGTTGCCGTCGACTGTCTTACCACGCAGATCGAGCACCGGTATGCCATCATGGCAACCGAGCATATTGATGGTCTGTAACTGCTTGTCGACAATCTCTTTCATCCAGCGCCGCAAGGCCTCACCATCGCCCCGATCGAGCGCATCGATCACGAGTCCTGGGAAAAAGAAGTCATAGACCGGATAGCCCTCCCCGGCGATCTCTTCGTAGATACCGGACCCGTACTCGGCATGAATCTCAGGAAAGATGGTCAGCCCATACTGCTGGGCAATGCCCTTGAGACGTTCGAGATACTCCCAGGTACCCGGACGGTTGAAGAAGTTCGGCTGGCCGGGTTCTTTGTGCAGATAGGCGAAGGCATCGAGCCGGATGATTTTGGCGCCATACCCGCTGAGCTTGCGCAAGGTTTCGTCATAGAACGCCCAAACCAGTTCGGAACGTGCGTTCACATCCATCTGGCCCAGGTATTCGCGCTTGGTACATACCGCTTTGATGATGTCGTCCTTGAGATGGGCGACATGCGCCAGATCGACCGCCTCCAGATAACCCTTGTCCTTGAGAACAACCTTGACGTGATCGGCGATGTCCTGCGCCTGATCCGAATCCAATCCCTTGATTTCCGCAAAGTCCAGTGCCGTGATCTCGGCGAAATCCACTTTCTGATAGAAGGTGTTCCAATAGGACTTCAAGCTGCCGTCGGGAAAGCGCACCTTCAGGATCGGCAGATCGGGTTTGCGCATGAACAGTTTGTCGAGATGCTCCTTGTGCGGCGTGACATCGCCTTCCGGTCCTTCTTTCCCGTTGCCTTTCCAGAACTTGTCCCAATCGATGAAAAAATCCAGGTAAGGCGAATCCTCGCCGTTCTGCAGGAGATCCTGGAACTGTGGCGATCGCACCGATAGATGGTTCAGCACCAGATCGAGTTTGATTTGTATACCCAGCTTTTCCAGCTCGGCCAGATCATCCGGGCCGACCAGCACTTCATTGAGGTCGTAATCGATGACCGAGAAACCTCTATCGAGATCGCTGTGAAAAAAGGTCGGCAATATATAAAAGAGCGAAAAGACATCCTTGAATTCACGCCTTTTCAGCAGTTCGATCGCGTCCGCGAGATTACACCCCATGCTGTCGGGGTAGGCATTGAACATCACACCGTGCGGCAGCGTTTGCCCGATGGCAGCTTGTTTCTGGTTCATGTTGCTTGCGTGGGTTTTTGTTACTTGTTGGTTGGGGTGACCGGGCATGCGGCCCGGTCTCGATGATGATCGTCAGTTGGGCTCGCGCTCCATGCGTATGGCACCGCAAGGGCACTCGGCGACGCAGAGCCCGCAGCCTTTGCAGTAGTCGTAGTTGAATTCGAAACGCTTGCCGGGACCGAGCTTGATGACGGCATTGTCCGGGCAGACCCCGTAACAGGTATCGCATTCGAAGCAATTGCCGCAAGACATGCAACGGCGCGCCTCGTACAGGGCAGTCGCTTCATCCAGGCTGCCGATCACTTCATCGAAGGTCGATTGGCGACGGATAATGTCGAGCTTGGGCCGGACCGTCTTTGGCGCATCGGCGTAGTACCAGGTGTTCAACAGATCGTAGGTGGCCATCTGGTGCTTGGGCTTTTGCTTAAACGCGACGCCGCGCAGATAGGCATCGATGGCACGCGCCGCCTTCTTGCCGTGTCCGACCGCAGCGGTAACCGTACGCTCGCCACCGATCATATCGCCACCGGCGAACACCCCTTCGCGGCTGGTCATCTGTGCGCCATCGACGGCAACCGCACCATGCACGATATTTAGGTCGGGCAGTTTACTGAGTAGCTCGAGATCGACATCCTGACCCAAGGCAAGTACGAGTGCGTCGGCCTCCATGGTCTCCAACTCGCCGGTCGGTTGAGGGAAACCCTTCTCGTCCAACTCCATTTTTTCGACCGTGATGAGTTCGTCGTCGGCTGCGGCAATGGTACTCAGCCACTTGAGTTTCACGCCTTCTTCTATCGCCTCGCGCACCTCGTCGCGATGTGCCGGCATACGATCGCGCGTACGCCGGTAGACGATGATCGAGTCCTCCGCACCCAAACGGCGTGCCGTACGCGCAACATCGACCGCGGTGTTACCGCCGCCATAGACCACTACCCGGCGACCGAGCATGGGTTTTTCGTCACCTGCCATCCGGTGCAGCACGGTTACCGCATCGGTGATCCGTCGCGCGTCGCCGGCGGGGATGTAGGCGCGCTTGCCCAGTTGCGAACCGACACCGAGAAAACAGGCGTCGAAGTTACCGTCCCGCATCGTCTGTTCGATGTCATCAACACGATGATCAAGCCGTAACTCGACACCCATCGCCAGAATACGCTGCACATCTTGATCGATGGTGATACGTGGCAGCCGATATTGGGGTATGCCATAGCGCATCATGCCGCCGGAACTCGTTTCGGCCTCCAAGATGACCACCGCATTACCCAACCGGCGCAAATGATAGGCGGCCGACAGGCCGGCCGGCCCGGAACCGATCACCAGTACCCGCTTGCCGCTTTCCGCCGTGACCGGCTCGAACTCCCAGCCGTAGCGATTCGCCTCGTCGCCGAGAAAACGTTCGACCGCGTTGATGCCGACCGATTCGTCGAGCTGGCCGCGATTGCAGGCGCCCTCGCACGGGTGATAACAGACCCGACCCATGATCGCCGCCAGCGGATTGTCACGCACCAATGACCGCCAGGCGGTCTCGTAGTTGCCTTCCTCGGCATGGAACAGCCATTGCTGGATATCTTCACCGGCCGCACAGGTCGCATTGCACGGCGGGAGCCGATCGACATAGACCGGACGCTGGGTACGCCATGAACCGGTCAGATTGGCCAGGCTCGATCCGACATCCAACGTGATCGCATAGGGTTTACGCATTAGTCGTCCCCTCCATTCATCAGACCGAAGCGTCGAATGTTGCGATCGGCGACAGCCTGCAGCCGCGCGATCACATCCATTTTGAGTTCGGGTTTGAACAAATGGGCAAAACGTTTTTGTAAGCTCAGGTATTCCTCGACCGGCACTTTGCGCCTTATCAACCGCCTGTCGGTGATCTCGCCGTGTTCGGCCTCGAACACCGGGAACAATCCCGACTCGGTCGCCAGCCGGGCGAGCCTCACCGTATGTTGCGGTTCCGACCCCCAGCCGAGCGGGCACGGCACCAGGATATGGATGTAACGCGCACCACGGATCGACATCGCACGGGTGACCTTGGCTTCCAGATCCCGCACATCGGCGACCGACGCGGTCGCGACATAGGGGATCTCATGAGCCATCGCGATCATCGGCACGTTCTTGCCCTGTCCGAACACATTGCCCGGTTCCGGACCCTTGGCAGGGCTGGTCGCAGTGCGCGCCGTCGGCGGCGTGGCCGATGAACGCTGTACGCCGGTGTTCATATAGGCTTCATTGTCGTAACAGATGTAGAGCACATCGTCGTTGCGCTCGAACATACCCGACAGGCAGCCGAAGCCGATGTCAGTCGTGCCGCCGTCACCGCCCTGCGCGACCACTCGGGTGTCATTGCGTCCCTTCACCCGCAAGGCCGCCGCTACGCCGGTCGCGACCGCGGCCGTGTTGCCGAACAGGGAATGAATCCACGGGATCTGCCAGGAGGTCTCGGGGTACGGCGTCGAGAACACCTCCAGACAACCGGTGGCATTGGCCGCGATCAACTGATTATCGGTCGCGCGCATGGCCGCATCGATCGCATAGCGCGCGCCCAAGGCCTCGCCACAACCCTGGCAGGCACGGTGTCCGGAATTGAGCGAGTTGGTCCGTTCGAGTGTCGATTGCACCGAGCGGTCGTCCTCGCTCAGCAGTCGGTTGCCGACGGTGAAGGTACCGGTTTGATAGAACTTGACGTGAGACGTACGCACTACAACCCCCTAGCCAATGCGGTCGGCAACACTGCCGAGTTCACGCAGGATGTTCTCCGCGACCGGGCCGGAGCGGCGCTGGCTTTCCAGCCGCTCGATCTCACGATGAACCACGTCGTGGCGCAGATCGAGAAAGGTCAGGTATTCGAGTAGATCGCGATGCGCCTTGACGAACACCTCACGCAGCGAGGCCTGGGTAATCGCGCGACCGCCGAGCCCCGCGACCACGGTGTGCACCGGGCGCCCCGCACCGGCCAGAGCCATACGGACGTCGGTCGACACAATCCCACCGATACCGACCGCCAGCGATTTCTCGATCACCACGATGCGCTTGGCATGGACGATCGCCGCACGCAGCGCCTTTGCCGGAAACGGTCGAAACGACGTGACCGAGACCGAACCGATGGCGACGCCGTCGTCACGCAACTGATCGACCACGTCCTTGATGGTGCCGTTGACCGAACCGAGGGCGACCACCAGGGTCTCGGCATCTTCGCTGCGGTAAGGATGCACCAAACCGCCGGATGCACGACCGAACTGCTGTTCGAATTCTTCCGCCAGTTCCGGAATCAGCCACAACGCCTGCATTTGTCGGTAATGGGCGAGATAGCGCACCTCGGTGAAGGCCTCGGGGCCGACCATGGCGCCGATGGTGACCGGCTCGGCCGGATCCAGGATCTGGCGCGGCTCATACGACGGCACGAAGGCATCGACCTGCTCCTGGGTGGGCATGTCGACGCGTTCGTAGGCATGAGTCAGGATGAAACCGTCGACGCAAACCATCACCGGCACCGACAATTCCTCGGCCAAACGTACTGCCTGGATATGCAGATCGACGGCTTCCTGGTTGGTCTCGGCGAAGAGTTGGATCCAGCCGGCATCGCGCATCGACATACTGTCCTGCTGGTCGTTCCAGATGTTGATCGGCGCACCGATTGCGCGATTGCCGATGGTCATGACGATCGGCAGACCGAGGCCGGATGCGTTGTAGACCGCCTCGGCCATGAACAGCAAACCCTGGCTGGCCGTCGCGGTATAGGCACGCGCGCCGGTCGCGCTGGCGCCGATCGCGACCGACAATGCGGCGAACTCGGATTCGACATTGATGAATTCGCAGCCGGTGAGGTGTTCGGCTTTCACCATCTCGCCCAGGTTTTCCACGATGTGGGTCTGCGGCGTGATCGGATAGGCGCAGATCACTTCGGGTCGGCATAGCGCCACCGCTTCGGCGACCGCGCGTGATCCTTCGACTTGCTTGAGCACTAGGCTGCTCCTCGTTTGACATCTACAACCGATTCGTAGGCAGCCCGCGCTGCGGCAATATTGCCGGCCGCCACCCTGCCCTGAAACTTTTCGTCGATGGCCGCGGCCACGGATTCGAATGCGATCATGCCGGTGAGCGCGGCAAAACCGCCCAGCAACGCGGCATTCGGCAATGGGCGCCCGACCGACTCCAAGGCCAGATGCGACGCCGGTACGGTGAGCACCTGAATCTGCGGATGGCGTGCAAAAAACTCGTCCAGACCCAAAACGGCAGGGCTACGGCTGGAATTGATCAGCACATAGCCGCTGTCGGACAGACCTTCGAAAACGCTGACCTGATGCAACAGCGTGGTGTCCTGGATAATCAGCGCATCAGGCGCCATCACGGGCTCGCGCAGGCGAATCTCCCTACTGTCGATACGGCAAAACGCCATGACCGGCGCACCCATGCGCTCCGAGCCGAAACTTGGAAACGCTTGGGTATGTTTGCCTTCCAAAAAGCCTGCGACCGACAGCATCTCGGCCGCGGTGACCACGCCCTGGCCACCTCGGCCGTGTATCCGAACCTGAAACACCCGACTCCTCCTAACCACCCTCTTGAATTCGGCAATACGATTGCCGAAGGTCGTCGATTACACCGGCGGCGACGAAAGAGCGCCGGCACATCAGATCTGATTCGGTCTTAATCCGTTGTTCTTTGGGCTTCTGAGTATAGGCATGGTTCGCTGTTCATGCGCTGAGGTGAACCTGAAAACCCGGCAACTCAATCAGGGGCCGTGTCGTCGCATCACCCGCCGTTGGACGGCAACACGGTCGAACCTGCGACCGGGCCTGACGTATAGAGATCGTCAGAATTGTTTACAACCATCCCGCTTTCACCTGACGCTCGATGCGCCAAACCACTGATAAAAGGAGAAATCCCTTACCGGGTATACATCTTGCTGCGATTTAAAGTCATTGTGTTATCGATCGGACGAACAGCCCGGGAGGGAAACGGACTCATGAAAACAACTGCCTTAATTCCCGTAACAGCTCTGCTGATAATGGCTAACACGCAATCGGCCTACGCCGGTTTCATAGGGACTTTCAACCCGATTCCGGAACCCTCCTCGATGGCGTTGTTCGCGATCGGTGGAAGCGTCGCTGCGCTGGCCTATTTCAAAAAGCGTAAAAAGTAAGCCCGTCGCATTCGCTGAAATCGTCAGGCCGCCGAACCAGTTCGTGAACCCTCGCAGCCAAGCTTGATCACCAGGCTCGACCAGAGGGGGGGCTATGGCGACTGAACGGTCGCCGGACGTCGATAGACCACCTGTGACCCAAACCGGCATGCGGTCCACATTCAAGCGAGACCGCGCCGTCACCGCGGTCTTACTGCTGCTGCTCATTGTTTATGTATTTTCTTTTTGGGGACAAGCCGCTCGATTGCTCCCCCCACCGTTCGATACGTGGCACAACATCTATTTCAGGTTGTTGTCCGACCGGTGGTACGACCTCACCGCAGGCTGGGTTTCATCAAGTGATGCCGCAGCGGTCTTCTGGGCCATAGAGGCCTATCTGCTGGGGTTTCTGCTCCCGATCGCCGTATTGCGCGCCACCGACAGGCATCCCGCCGACGTCGGCTTGCGCCGCCCCAAGAAAGGGACAACATGGCTTGGACTGGCCTTGGCCTCACCCGCCTTGCTGATCGGCATTTATCTGAGTATCGCTACGGAAGATCCCTGGGCATCGGTTCTCTATGAAACGTTGGAACTCGCCGCCATGTTGCCGGAACACTTCATGGTGTTCGGTATGCTCGTTGCCGTGATGCTCCCCGGCAGACGCTTTGCCAGGGAGCATGCATTCAGTGAATCCGCCTCCCACCGACAATTCAAAACAGAATGGAAAAACCACCTGTCGCTGAATGCCCCCGAGATCACGGCAATCTGTGTCTCGGGCATCGTTTTCCAGCTCATTCATCTGGGGGTGCCTTCACTCGAAGTCCTCCTCGCACTGCCTGCCGGGCTTTTGTTCGCGTATGCGACAATCTGCACACGATCCATCTGGCCCGCGCTGATCGTTCACTGGGCGCTGAATCTGATCCCGATGACATGGATGGGCATACAAAACCGCCTGTTTTAGGAAACGGCTACGGGACACCCGATGCCCTCGACTGACAATCGCTCGACACAACAACGCCATATCGACCATACACGGTTCGAACTGGCGAAGTGGATCGCCATCGTCACCATGACCGTGGACCACTATGGAAAAATCGTCGACCCTTCGCTCTACGGCGAAACCAACGCGATCGGGCGCCTGGCCTTCCCTTTGTTTGCCTGGATCATCGGTTCACGCCTCGCCCTCGAACCGGGCCTGGCCGGACGTTATCTTTGGTATCTCGTGCCTTGGGCGATCGTGACTCAACCGATCTATGTCTGGGTCGGTAAAAGCTGGGGTGAACCCAACATCTTTTTCACTTTGGCGGTCGGCGTCGCACTGAGCATGGCGGTTCGTGAGTGGCGAATCGACAAGTTCTTCGTATTCATTTCGATCACTACGCTCGCCTTCCTGCTGTGGGGAGCGAACTACGGCGTCTTCGGACTGTTCATCATTCCCATCATCGCAAAACTCAATGCGCGCAATCCACAGTTGGGCGTATGGACCCTGGGACCGCTCGGCGTAATGGGTAACCTGATCGCACGCGCCCCCTATGTCGGACCGGGCGCCATATGGGCACTGTTTGCCGGTATCGTCGCATGGGGGAGTGTTCGACTTCCTGTCCGCCTTCCGCGTATTCCCCGCCTGGCTTTCTACGCCTACTATCCTGCCCACCTTTTGATCCTGTACGGCATCGCCGGATACGCACACCGTTTTTAGTCGACAAGACAGGCAGACCATTTGGCAACACCATCGGACATCGGCATGGCGAACCGGCACAAACACACTGCACAACGGTGTCGGTACCGGACCTTGCCATTCGCTTGATTATGCAAACCCCACTTCACTTGCATCGCGCCGGCCATTATTCTGAGTACTTGGGTGTTCGCGAAACGGCTACGGCGACAGGTGAGTAAAAAAGAAAAGCAACAAGACGGCTTCGTCGACTGGTTCCGGCGCTCGTCCCCCTACATCCATGCACATCGCGGCAAGGTCTTCGTATTGTCGTTCGGCGGCGAGGCGCTGACCGATGAAGGCTTTGCCGATCTGATCCACGACATCGCCCTGCTCAATGGCCTGGGGATTCGCCTGGTACTGGTGCCCGGCGCACGCCCGCAGATCGAACAGCGTCTCGCGGGCCGTGAGGCCGCCATGCAAGTCGTCGATGGCCTGCGGGTGACCGACGAGCAGGCATTGGCCTGCGTGAAGGATGCAAACGGCGCCGTCCGGGTCGAGATCGAGGCATTGCTGTCGATGGGTCTGGCGAACTCGCCCATGGCCGGGGTACGCATTCGGGTCGGTTCCGGCAACTATGTCACCGCCAAACCGCTGGGCGTGATCGACGGTATCGATTATCAACATACCGGCGAAGTTCGACGGGTCGATGCGCAGGCGATCCGCAATCTACTGGATACCGGCGGCATCGCATTGCTCCCCGCCCTCGGCTATTCGCCGACCGGTGAGGTATTCAATCTCAGTGCCGCCGATGTGGCCGGTGCCGTCGCGGTGGCGCTCGGCGCAGACAAGCTGATCTTCCTGACCGAAAACAAGGCGGCCGACGGGCGCGGTCGCCTGATCAACAGCATGGTGCCGCGTGATGTCGACGCCCTGCTGGCAAGACGAAAACGCATGCCGGAGGAACTCTCACGGGTGCTGCAGAACGGCGCGACAGCCTGTCGCGGGGGCGTCAACCGCGTGCATATCCTCAATCGTCACGACGACGGTATTCTGTTATCGGAGCTTTTCACCCGCGACGGTGCGGGCACGCTGATCACCGCCGAGCCGTATGAACTCACGCGCACCGCACGAATCGACGATGTCGGAGGCATCCTCGAACTCATCGAGCCGATGGAGGCCACCGGTGCCTTGGTGAAACGCTCGCGGGAACTCCTGGAACAAGAGATCAACCGTTTCACCGTGGTGGAGCGTGACGGCACGGTGATCGCCTGCGCCGCCCTTTACCCTTTTGATCATGCACGTCTGGCCGAACTCGCTTGTGTCGCGGTACACCCGGACTATCGCGCGGCCGGCCGCGGCGATGCGCTACTCGCCCACATCGAGGCCCGGGCCCGCACGGCGGGTATCGATGCCCTTTTCGTTTTGTCCACTCGGACAGCGCACTGGTTTCGCGAACGCGGTTTTGCCCAGGTGCCCGTCGAACGGCTGCCCAAAAGGCGGCGCGATCTGTACAACTGGCGCCGGGGTTCGAAGGTGTTTCTCAAACCGCTTTGAAAGCGGAACCAAAGGCCCGGGCGGGCTTAGTACGCACCGCGGTGGGCCTCGCCGAACGGGTTTTGCGCCGTTATGGTGCTAAAAAACGCGAAAACTGGCGGTTTTTCCATGGCATGGCGATTGCGTATGTTTACTCACCCAACCCGGGGAGGAAGACCGATGCCATACCGGAAACACCAGGTTAAAGCCGTCGCCCAGCAGCGTGACCATCATCGTCAGATGCTGCTCGCCGTTTTGTATTTCTGCGGTGTCGTATTGTTGATCAACGCCTGGTTGGTCAGCCAGCAGGTCGGCGGCTTCTAAGTCACCCGACGTCGCCGCGTTCAGGTATCGGGTACCTGTTCGCGGATCAGTTTGATGAAAGCCTCGGCAACCGGATTGTCGAGGTTCGCCCGTGTGCGGGCGATCCACAACGTTCGCTTTATGCGTAAACCTTCGATCCGTATCGGATGCAGTTCACCGGCGGCAATCGCCGCGGCCACGGCAAAATGCGGCAAAAAACTCACGTGTCGACCGCGATCGAGCATCTCGACGATGGTATCGGTGGAACCCACTTCCATCGCAATCGGCAGCTCGTCGATACCGATATCCGCCAATGTGCGATCCAGGGTGATGCGCATGGACGATTCGCGCTCGCGCAGCACATAGGTCAGCTGAGGAAGCTCGGCCAGCGCGATCTGATCGCTGCCGCCCAGGACATGGTGCGGTGCACAGACCAATATCAACTCGTCATCCAGCCAACGTTGTACCAGCACATCGGGATGATCCGGCTGAATCTCGGTCAGGGCGAGATCGGCCAGACCGGTCGCGAGTCGGGTGTGGATACTGCGACTGTAACCGACACGGCTGTCGATACGATAGTCCGGGTAGGCATCCGAGAAAGCCAGCAATAACTCCGGCAAGAGTTGTTCGCCGATCGACTGGGTAACCGCCAGACGCAGACGGTTGCGCCCGGCTCTGAGTTGGTTCAGATCGCTCAACAATTCGACCTGATGGTCCATGACGAGGCGCGAAAAGGCGTAGACCCGCTCGCCCGCGGTGGTCAGACGCAGTCGGCCGGCTTCACGCACCATCAACTCAATGCCGAAACAGCGCTCCAGGGCACGCAATCGCTTGGTGACCGCCGGCTGACCGACGTTCATCGCCCGTCCCGCCTCGGCCACCCCGCCGCGCTCCACAATCTCACGCAGGGTCGCCAAGGCTTTCAGGTCGGGCAGGCTTTTATATTCCATATGGGAATGTTAGCGGTTCGGTATTCATTAGCAATACCAGTGGTATTACCGCAGAATACCGTTAAGTTTACGAGTTACCGATGGCTTAAGTCGCATTCTCTGCGACAAGTTCCAGCCGACACCGGTTTCCTGAACGGAATTTTACCCGACATAGGGTCCGCACTCCCGACGATCTACGGTCAGACGGGAGAGGCCGTCTTGTGGCGGCACCGGCTTGTTGAAAATAGGCCATATCGAATTTTAACGAGGTATTCGCATGAGTAATGCATCCGAACAGACGGCACCGGCGGCCAATGCCGCACCGGACGCAGAACCCGCGCCTTCGCCGAGCTTCAAGGTGAACTGGAAGCAGGTCATCGCCGCGTTGTTGTTCGCATTGCTTGCGCTATATGTCTCGACCGTGGTGCCAACCGTCGAGATCGCCTGGGTCAGCGCGATCCTGCTGCTGACCATCTACCTGTTCGCCTTCGAGGTCGTCGGGGTCGACGTGGCGGCGGCAAGCGTCATGGTCATTCTCGGCCTGACCTCGTTGTTCGCGCCGGTCATGGGCCTGAGCGCGGGACTGGTCGATAACAATCATCTGTTCGACGGTTTCGCCTCCAATGCCGTGATCTCGATCATCGCGGTCATGATCATCGGTGCAGGACTGGACAAAACCGGCATCATGTCCAAGGTCGCGGCCTTCATCCTCAAGGTAGGCGGTACCACCGAAACCCGCATCATCCCGATCATCTCCAGTACCGTCGGCGTGATCTCCTCGTTCATGCAAAACGTCGGCGCCGCGGCACTCTTTCTACCGGTCGTCTCGCGTATCTCGTCACGTTCAGGCCTGCCGATGTCGCGCCTGCTGATGCCCATGGGTTTTTGCGCCATTCTCGGCGGCACCATGACCATGGTTGGATCCAGTCCGCTGATCCTGCTCAACGATCTGATCCTGACATCCAACAAGGCCCTGCCGGCCGAGCAACAGATGGAGACTTGGTCGCTGTTCTCCGTCACCCCGATCGGCATCGCGATGATTATCGCCGGCGTGGTCTATTTCGTTGTCGCCGGCCGCTTCGTACTGCCGACGAGTAGCAAGGCCGGCCCGAGCAAGGACAGCGCCATGGCCTATTTCCGCGACATCTACGATCTGGACTACGAGTTGTTCGAGGTCGAGGTGCCGGCCGGGAGCGAATTGATCGGCAAGAACCTCGACGACGTCGAACATTCCGACCGCGTGCGGGTGATTGCATCCGCCAGCGGGGGATCCTTGAAATACGGTCCCGGGAACATCTCACGCGATACCGACATCAACGAAGGCAGCGTGCTCGGCATTATCGCGTCACCGCAACACCTGCTGGCCTTCGTCGACAAGTACGGACTCGATCTGCACAGCAGCATCAAGGTGCTGGGCGAGATCCTGTCCGCGACCAAATCCGGGGTTGCCGAGGTCGTCATTCCGCCGAGTTCCAACCTGGTCGGCAAGAGCGCACGCGACGTCTGGCTACGCAAGGTCCACGGCATCGCCACGGTCGCCTTGCACCGCGACGGCGAAACCATGCGTGAAGGCGACAATATTCGCGACATTCCGTTCCAAGGCGGCGACACCCTGATCGTGCATACCCAGTGGGATGCGCTGGCACGATTGCAAAAAGACCGCAACTTCGTAGTCGTTACCACCGAATTCCCACACGAGGAATTGCGTCCGCAGAAGGTCCTGCACGCCGGCGTGTTCTTCGCCATCGCGCTTGGCCTGGTGTTGTTTACCGACCTGCGACTGTCCGTTGCATTGCTAACCGGCGCCATGGGCATGATCCTCGCCGGTGTGCTCAAGATCGACGAGGCCTATCAGGCCGTCAGTTGGAAAACCGTGTTCCTACTGGCTTCGCTGATCCCGCTCGGTCTGGCGGTCGAAACGTCGGGAACGGCGAAATGGATCGCCGACCAAACACTGATGGTGGTCGGCGATATGCCGATCTGGGTCATCCAACTCGCCATCGCGATACTCGCCACCTTTTTCACGCTGGTGATGTCGAACGTCGGTGCGACCGTGCTGCTGGTGCCGCTGGCGGTCAATATTGCAATCGGTGCCGGCGCCAATCCGGCGGTGTTCGCGCTGACCGTGGCACTGGCCACCTCGAACTCCTTCCTGATCCCGACCCATCAGGTCAACGCCCTGATCATGGGCCCGGGCGGCTACCGCGTACCGGACTTCATGCGGGCGGGCGGCATCATGACGGTACTGTTCCTGGCCGTGCTGATGATCATGATGAACCTGGTGTTCTGATCTTCCATTGATCCCACCGGCACCCGCCCGGGTGCCGGCGATCCAACAACAGCTTACGGAGGTACGATGTCCATCGTAGCCCTACACCTGCGTGACCGTTCGACAGGCAACACCTTTGCTTCGCGCCTGCTTTCGATGTCTTTGTCGACCTTGCTTCCGGGTTTCGCTCACGCCGGCAGCGGCCCGGCACTCGACCTGACCGGACACTGGGTCGGTATTGTCGGTATCGTCATTTTCGTAACCGCTTATCTGTTGGTCATGGCGGAAGAGTTCACCGAATTGCGCAAATCCAAGCCGGTGATCCTTGCGGCCGGCCTGATGTGGGCGCTGGTCGCTTGGGTCTATCAGGATCATGGCCTGGACGGCGCAGCCGGCGAGGCATTGCGTCACAACCTGCTCGAATATGCCGAACTGATGCTGTTTCTCTTGGTGGCGATGACCTATGTCAATGCCATGCAGGAGATGAACGTCTTCGAGGCCTTACGTTCACGCCTGGTATCCGGCGGTTTCGGTTTTCGCCGCCTGTTCTGGATCACCGGCGGCCTGTCGTTCGTGATCTCGCCGATCGCCGACAATCTGACCACGGCTTTGTTGATGTCCGCCGTCGTGCTGGCGGTCGCCGGCGGCAATGCGCGCTTCATATTACTGGCCTGTATCAACATCGTGGTCGCGGCAAATGCAGGCGGAGCCTTCAGTCCGTTCGGTGATATCACCACCCTGATGGTCTGGCAGAAGGGCATGGTCGATTTCACCGGCTTCTTCGCGCTTTTCCTGCCGGCACTGGTCAACTATCTGGTACCCGCGCTACTCATGCACTTCGCGGTACCGAACGAACATCCAAAGGCATACGACGACACCGCGCATATCGACCGCGGCGGCAAACGTATCGTCGTCCTGTTCCTATTGACCATCGTCACCGCCGTGTCTTTCCACACCTTCCTGCATCTGCCGCCGGTGATCGGCATGCTCACCGGTATGGGTTACTTGGGATTATTCGGTTACTACCTGAAGATGACCGCCGGTCGCCAGCCGACCAAGGCCAGCAGCGGCGACATCGGCGACGTGGTGCCCTTCGATGTCTTTCGACCGGTCGCACGCGCGGAATGGGATACCCTGTTTTTCTTCTACGGTGTCGTTGCCTGTGTCGGCGCACTGGGCTTCATGGGCTATCTCGCACTCGCATCCGAACTCATGTACGCCGAATGGGGTGCGACCGATGCCAATATCGCCGTCGGCCTGCTCTCGGCCGTGGTGGACAACATACCGGTCATGTTCGCGGTGTTGTCGATGCAGCCCGACATGTCGCTCGGCCAATGGCTGCTGGTGACCCTGACCGCCGGCGTCGGCGGCTCCCTGCTATCCATCGGCTCGGCCGCCGGGGTGGCCTTGATGGGACAGACACGCGGCTACTACACCTTCTTCGGTCATCTGAAGTGGGCACCGGCGATCGCCGCAGGTTATGCCGCGAGCATCGCGGTCCACTTCTGGCTCAATGCGGCAACCTTCTGAACTCAGCCGCCGCCTACGCTCACGGCAGGGCGGGGTTCGCCCCCACGATCGAGGCCGTGATAGCTGTAGATTTCGGCAACCCTGCGGCTATCGAGATAATCAAAGAACTTCTGTGCCATCGATCCGGCGTCCTTATGCAGCGCGGCAAGCGCCTCGCTGCAACCTTCCAGGCCAAGAAGATCATGTTCGGCGTCTTCCGGCGTCAGTTCGACACGCTCGAACAAATCCGGAAAGATTCGACAATAACGCAGGGCCAGATGGGTATAGACGACCGCGACATCGACCCGTCCTTCGGCGACCGCGGTCGGTGCCTCACGATGATGGATACATTCTCCGTACGTTAAACGACCGTTTGCCGGATCGAGAAAATCGTCCTCGATGTCCCATGCCGCGGCGACGCGACGCAAGGTGTCGGCATAACCCTGGTAACTCACGCCCTCGGTCTCGGGATTGGAGATGAACAGGCGCACATCGTCACGCGCCAAGTCGAGAATGCTGTGTATGCCTTTGGGGTTGTCTTTGGCGACCAGCAACATGCTGCCGCGCCCCCGGGCAAACGGCTTGGCCGCTCCGAAATCCGAATGATCGTCGAGTTTCGCAAAAAACGGGGGCGGCCCGATCAGGATATCCGGATCGACGGTCAACACCAGGTTACCCATACGTAACTGACGGTCCCGCAGAATCAATGCGTTCACCGAAGGCGGCACCGTCGAATAGAACACCGTGGCCTTGGGCCGGTCGGCGACAAAGCCGGCCACGGTCTCGTTCAAGGCCATGTGGTGATTGCCGTCCGACAGGATGACGATACCCGCGTTGACCGGGTCACCGTGAAAATCCAGGCAAAGATTCGACCCCGCCTGATGCCATTGATTTGCCGCATCGCGATGGGACACGGCCTCATCGGGCCAATTCAGCATCGTTTCGTCTCCCCGAAGCAGTGGCGGCGATTGCATGCTGCCGGACTATAGACCCTAAGTGAAGCGGATGAACATCGCCGAGGTCCAGACCTTGGCATCGTCGGTCTGACGCGCCAGCAGATAAACGGGCCGGAAGCCGGCCGGACCGTTTTTCGCCGGAATGGTCACCTCGCCGCTGACATCGCGCGGCATGGGTGCATCGCTCAGGCGCTGTACCGCGATGAACAACTCGGTACCGCCGAGTTCCTTGCGAATCGAGCCCTTCTCCAGCAATTCGGCACCGTCCACCTCCAGACTGAACTCGGGACAATGCACGAAGGGGTTACCATCGAGTGGATTTCCGACCTTGACATAACCGTCGATGGTACCGTTGATAGCAATCTTGGCATGCGCCAGATTCGATACATCGATCTCGATCGAATCGATATCGCCGTAGGTATCCGAACGGAAACCGATCTCGGTCGGCAAGGCGCGGAAGCAGTTTTCTTCATTGTGCTCGAACCCGTAACCGTCGAAACGATTGATGACGCCGTTGCTGATTTTGATTCGCCCTTTCCAATCGGCCCAACGATAACGGTCCTTGATGCGGGCGCCGCCCCATTGCACACGAATACGGCGTTCCGAGTAGCCCTCCTCTTCCTGCAGATTGCGCTCCCAGAACTTACCCTCGTGATCGTAGGCCTCGATCCTGTCCCAACCCGCATCGCCGAGGAAACGGTAACCGATACGCGCCGGGCCGCCATGGTCGAACTCGTCGCCCATGATGTGTTCGCCACAATAAGTCCAACCGAATACCCGCTCACCCGTCGTGGCGAAGGTGTGTCGTGCACGCAAGGCTTGTGCGACGCTCTCGCGATCGAGCGCGGCGGCCAGAATACCGGTGACGCCGCCCTTGGTTCCGAACACTGCGGTGCCGGGGACTCCGCCGCCACAGCGTCCGCGGTGTTCGTCTCCGTTTGCCGACGCGCCTAATTTGTAACCCCGCTTCATGGTCTCTTCGTACAACCAACCGAAGTGACCCCAAGCCGATTCGATCTCGACCAAACGCTCGAGTACCGGATGATGCCAATCCATGATGCACCGCCGCCCACCGACATGCGGCATTAACAAATGCCCTTCGGGATCATGAATGTAGGTCGCCCAAAGCTCTTCCAACGGCCAGGCGCCCGGTTCGATCTGATCGCCCGACATGTCTTCGTTCCATTCGAACGAACGGCAAACGTTGCCATGCTTGTCGAACGGAAACTCCGGCGTTTGCCCATGCAAAAAGACCACGTTGTGATCGCCGCCGGCACAGGAACTGCCACACCATTCGGTACCTGGGAAACAGACGAACTCGCCATCTTTGGTCAGCTCGTTGTTGATCAATTCGACTGCCGCATCCCAGCGCGCCTTGGTGATCTGGAAATCGTTCGCGGTATAGCCCAAGACATCCAGGCCGGCAACGTCACGTCCGTACGTGAGGTTGTATACGGTGTTGTTGGTACCCACGGTATCGTCCGAATGCACATGCAGGTCGCCGTAGTAATTGCGATAGTGAGGAAAACTGTCGTCCAGCGTGACGTAAAAGGTCTTGGGTGCCACCGCCGGGTGCCCTTCGAGATCGGCCGTCACCGCCAACTCGCCGGCACTGCCGGTCGGTAGATCGTTTACCGCGACCACGGCCCAGCCCGCGTCGTTGAGGTCTAGCGCATTGTCGTAAACCCGGTCGCCATCCAACGCGGCACGCAGCGTTATCTTGCCCGGCCGATTCCAACAGGTATTCCCCCAGGCGTCTTCGGCACGAATGCGCAGCGTGACATCTTCGCCGCTGCGCACGATACGCGACCCGACGATCTCGAGTTTTGCCGGCGGACCGGGAACGATATCGATACTGACATCGCCCGGGACATCGCCGAAACGTGAAGTGCCCAGGGGATCGACGTAGCAACGGAAACGGAAGCCTTCTTCGACGAAAGTCTGCGCACGCGTACCCGGGCCGCCGAAGCGACGATCACCCATGCGGATGATGATGTGATCGCCGGCTTTGAGATAACCATCGACGGTATCGACGATCACGGCCTTTTGGAAAGGACGCTCATGGCCCTTTTGATCGAAACGAACCTTGAGCGACTGCACGGTCGCCGGACTCTGCCCCGGCAGACAGGACGAGGCATGATACTCGGCGGATACGTAGTTCGCACCACTCGGATCGCTGGTCTGGAAAAGTGCCCAGTCGGAATAGAACTTGAACGTCGCCTTCATCCAGGCACCGTCGGCCATGCCCGAGGCACCCAGCTCGTAATCCAAGACGATCTCTGTCCACTCCCCGGCAACGAGTTTCTCGACATTGCAAGTGACCTTACCGAGGAACGGCATGGCCTTGGTCTTTTGATAAAGCCCCTGCGGTGCGATGTACTCGCCAAGCTTTGCGCTCAGTTCCTGATCTGTCATCGTTTTCATTGTTCAATAGTCCTCACGTCTCGATAAGGTTTCGCATGCCGAAGCGAAAGCGGCCACGTAAAATCGAAGGGGTCGGGAGCCGACGATATCGACCCGATTTCTTATTGATACGGCCAAGGCGCGCCGGGATCCCAAACCGGTAACCCGAGCAGGGCGTACCAGGGCGCCATGACCAAGATGCCGTAAGCAATGGCGATCAAAACGCTGACCCAGCCGGCCTTGAAGTAATCTGTCGTGGAGAATTCATCCGAACCGTAGGCGATCACCGCGGCAGTGATTTGCGTCGGCAGCAGATAGGCGAAGGTATCGGTGTCGCACACCAGCAAGGTAAAAGCCACCGGATGGAATTCGAGCGGCCCTGCCATGGCGAACACCACGGGCGCCAGCATGGCGATCGCCGCGACATTCGACAGCATGCCCATCCGAATGATGTGCGTACCGATCATCAGCGTAAGCACCGCGACCCACCAGGTCATCCCTTCGACCGCACCGTGTATGAGATGCGCGAGATAATCGGCCAAGCCGGACTTGGTCATCGCCGCGGTCATGGTGATGGCACCGCCGAGCAACAGGAACGTGCCCCAAATGGTTTTGTCCTGCACCTGTTTCCATTTGAAGGGGAAAAGACCCGGCGTAAACAGTATTAAGATACCGACC
Source organism: Chromatiales bacterium (assembly GCA_028280505.1). GTDB lineage: Bacteria > Pseudomonadota > Gammaproteobacteria > Chromatiales > Chromatiaceae > Thiosocius. The sequence continues at coordinate 117,504 of JANQLO010000085.1, forward strand.
AGGCCGATGATGCCGAGTTGGAACTTGTGCAGTTCATAGATCGGGCTGCCCTTGCCCATGGTGAACAACAGCGCGATACCGGCAAACATGATCAGCAAGGTCCACTCGGCGCGCGACATCGGGCCCAGTTCCTTATGCTGAGCGTGAATCTTCGCGTGACCGCCGGAGATCTTGATACCGCCGGTCTTGAAGTGATAACGCACCCAGGCCTGAGTCAACACGAACATGCCGAGGTACGGCACCTGCAGCAACATCCAGTCGAGATAACCCAATCCGCTGAATCCATTCTGCTCGAAAATGCCGATCATGATCAGGTTCGGCAGGTGCGCGGTCATGATGAATACACCACAGATCATGGTGCCGTAGACCAGGGACTGAATAACGATCGCCTTACGCGCCTCGCGCTCTTCGGGCGTATCGCCAAGCAGATTACAGATACCCTTGACCACCGGCAGCAACGTTGCGGCACGTGCATTCGCGGCGGGAATCAAAAACGCCAACACGATGTTGACGAAAAACATGCCCCAGATAACACGCCCGACATTGCTTGCACGGATTTTGTCGAGGATACCCAGGGCGATACGTCGATCGAGTTTGAGCAGTTGCATGATCGCGCCGACCAGAAACGCGAACAGACACAACCAAACGACGTGCTTGGTAAAACCGGAGAACACCGTCTCCATCGGCGGTACCAGCTTGTCCTTCTTCTCGACCCAGGGTATGCCCTCGGTCATGATCAACAACAAAGGCACCGAGATACCCGTGATACCCACCGGCAGGGCCTCGGACACCCACATGATGCTGGCCCATACCACGATCGCCAACACCGCCATACCGTTTTCACTCAAGCCCTCCGGACGGGGGAATACCCAAAGGATCAGAAAGAACATAACCCACGCCGTCACGAACCCGATCAGAACCCGTTTCGGATCTCGACCGCTGGCACGTATGTTTTCTATGAAGTGATCGACGAAACCGCCTGACGGCGCAGCATCTGATGCGCTGGACATAGATCCTTCCTCCGCAGATATGCCCGACTTGGCCGGGTGACTTTTAGTAATTGCTTATTGACCGAAGTGCCGTCAGCACTTATCGGCTTATAGTCGGGAATTATGGTCGGCGGTCCTAAACGATTCTGTCGTCTACATGACACTCGGCGATTTTTTTTTGCTAAGTTCTTGGAAGACGCGAATCGACTGCGCAATGCATGTCGGGTGCCCGTCGCAGGGAACGCGCGAGGGCCGCCGGCCTGCGCGAATCGATTTCACATGTATCAGTAAAGTCAACGACGGGTCGCAACAACGATGCTCCATCCCATCGAGACCGATAGCTGGGTGACCTCTCCGCGCAACTTCTTGCAATCTTTGAACAAGACGCAACAAGACGAGCTGCAACGGATGTCGTGCCGACGTGTGTTACAGAAAGGGGATCACATCTTCAGTCGTGGCGCACCGGGCGAGAATGTTTACATCCTGCTCGAAGGTCGCGCGAAAATCTACGAGGTCTCACCGGTCGGGCGTGAAGTCATCCTGTGGTTTTGCCTGCCCGGAGAGATTTTCGGTATCGCCGAGATCCCCAGCGGGAATCGTAGACCGGTCACTGCGATCGCCTGTACCGAGGTACATTTGTTAATCATCCCGCGTGCACGTTTTCTCGCCTACATGGAAAACCGGCCGGCGATCGCACGCCTGATCATCGAACTCCTGTCCTGCCGCATGCGCATGCTCGGCGATTGGATGCTCAATATGGCGACCGACGACGTTGGCGCGCGCATCGCCAAACTGTTCCTGCGCCTGCGCAGTCAGTACGGTATCGATTGCACCGTGCACTGCGGTTGTGCCAGCATGATCGAATTCAAACTCACCCATCAGGAGATTGCCGATCTGGTCGGCACCAGTCGGCAGACGGTCTCGACTATCGTCAATCGCATGCGACGCGACGACATCATCAGTCTCGATCAGAAGATCATGCATTTACGCGACATCGGTGCACTGGAGTCATTGGCGGCCGGCCAAGCGACAGAAGATCACGCATGACTTCGCATCCACGCGAGATCGAATGACATGATGGATGTGCTCGACACGCTCGTCGGTGTCGTGATTCTGATCGATGTCTATGTCATCGTATTCTTCCGCCTGCTGGTCAGGCGTGACTACGAGAAAAGCACCGGCAACAAAGAAAGCATGTTCGACGTGCTTCTCAGTGTGCCTAAAAAAGACCGTCTCAGCCCAAGCGGACGCAGCTTTTTACGCAAGTATTGGATGGCGCTTGGTATCATGGGCCTGTGTTTCGCCTACGTGGCGGCGACCCGTCTGATCGGCGGCGACTTTTTCGCGCGGATCGGCTGAGCCGCATTCGCCACGCGGCATCACCCTAAACCCCGGGATACATACACCGGCACGGTGCGGGCAAGACCCGCCGTGCCGAACATTTTTGGAACCGATCTATGCCATCGGATATCGCCGTTTACGGACTCGGCGTCATGGGACGCAATCTCGCATTGAACTTCGCCGATCACGGGTTCACGGTCAGTGTTTTCAATCGCACCGCCGAAGTCACCGGAGATTTCATCTCGGCTCTGCCCGAAGATCATGGCATCCAGGCAACCTATAGCGTCGACGCGCTTGTCGAATCACTGAACCGGCCGCGGGTGATCGTGCTGATGGCCACCGCCGGCAAGGTAATCGATTTGGTGATCGACAGCCTGCTGCCGCATCTGTCGCCCGGCGATATCGTAGTCGACGGCGGCAACTCCCACTTTCGCGACAGCGAACGCCGCTGGCGGACGCTACGCGATCAAGGGATACGCTTTCTCGGCTGCGGCATCTCCGGCGGCGAAGAAGGCGCACGTCACGGCCCGGCAATCATGCCGGGCGGCGATGCCGAGGCCTGGCCTCAGGTGCGCGATATGTTGCGACGCATCGCCGCGCGGGCCGACGATGGCGAACCCTGTTGCCGCTGGATCGGTAACGGCGGCGCCGGCCATTACGTAAAAATGGTCCACAACGGCATCGAGTACGGCGATATGCAGTTGATCGCCGAGGCCTGGCAGCTCATGCGCAGCGGCCTGGGCATGCACAGCATGGAAATCGCCGACACCTTTGCGGACTGGAACCAGGGCGTCTTGTCGTCCTACCTCATCGAGATCACCGCCGACATACTGCGTGTCACCGAAGCCGACGGCAGTCCACGAGTGGATCACATCATGGATGCCGCCGGCCAGAAGGGTACCGGCCGCTGGACCGCCATCGACTCGCTCGAGGTCGGTGTGCCGCTCACGCTCATCACCGAGGCCGTGTATGCGCGCACCTTGTCGTCAATGAAAGACGAACGCGTTGCTGCAGCGCAGCACCTGGGTAGCCCCAAAGTACCTGCCGAAGGCGATCGCGATACCCTGTTAGGCGCGATCCACGACGCCCTGTACGCGGCCAAGATCATTTCTTACACCCAAGGCTTCCAGCAGATGCGCGCGGCGGCGCAAGCATACGACTGGCAACTCGCCTATGGCGACATTGCATTGATCTGGCGCGCCGGCTGCATCATTCGCAGCCGCTTTCTGGATGACATCAAAAACGCTTTCGAACGCGACCCCGGCCTGCCCAGCCTGTTGTTCGACGATTTCTTCGCGACCGCGCTGCGCGAGGCCGATCCGGGTTGGCGACAAGCGATCACCCTCGGCATCAACAGCGCCATCCCTCTGCCCGCAATGAGTTCGGCATTAAGCTTTTATGACGGCTACCGCAGCGCGACCGTCTCGGCCAATCTGCTCCAGGCACAGCGCGATTATTTCGGTGCGCATACTTACCGCCGCATCGATCGTGATCCGAATGTCGGCTGGCATACGCATTGGGCCGAAGACCGACGCGAGGAAGCCGTCGATGACTGAAAGCTGCACCCTGATCATCTTCGGCGCCACCGGCAACCTGGCGCAGGTCAAACTGCTGCCCGCGCTCTATAGTCTGCATACCGGCGGCATGCTGCCGGACGCCTTGCGTATCGTCTGTTGCGGCCGGCGCAACTACGACGATGCGACCTGGCATGAACAAGTACGTGCATCATTGGCGCAGCATGCCCGCATACCCTTTTGCGGCGATGACTGCGACAACTTTTGCACACGCATACGCTATTTCGACGGCGACCTTGACGAGTCGGCAACCTTCGAGGCCCTCGACCGTCTACTCGAAGACGCAGCGTTTCCCGATAACCATGTGTTCTATATTTCACTCCCGCCCGCGAGCTATGAGGGCATTGTCGCCGCGCTCGATTACCAGGGCATGCTCGACGAACGTCATGCATGGCGACGCGTCGTCATCGAAAAACCCTTCGGCGCCAGCCTCGACAGCGCACGCGAATTACAACGGCGAATCCGTGTCCACCTGCGCGAGGATCAGACCTACCGGATCGATCACTACATGGGCAAGGCGATGGTGCAAAACGTATTGGTTACCCGCTTCGCCAACCTGATGCTGGAACCCCTGTGGAACCGCAATTACATCGATCATGTGCAGATAACCCGTACCGAACGCCTCGGCGTCGGTAGCCGCGCGGGCTTTTACGAAGACACGGGGGCATTGCGTGACATGCTGCAGAGCCACTTGATGCAGATGATGGCATTGGTCGCCATGGAAGCCCCGGTGTCGATGGATGCCGAAGACCTGCGCGACGAAAAGGTCAAGGTGCTGAAATCGATACGACCCATCCCGGCCAAATCGCTCGACACCCAGGCCTATCGGGCGCAATACGGACCCGGCGAAATCGATGGCGAGCCGGTGCCCGGCTATCGCGAGGAATCGGGCGTCGACCCGCGGAGCCGGACCGAAACCTATGCGGCACTGAAACTCTATGTCGACAATTGGCGCTGGCGTGACGTGCCTTTTTATCTGCGCACCGGGAAGCGCATGGCCGAGGCACGGACGCTGGTCGCCATCTGTTTCAAACAACCGCCAAAACACTTTTTTCGCAGCGCCCATATCCAACACCCGCCGCCGAACTGGTTGATCATGAGTATCTCGCCGGAGGAGTCGCTGCGACTGGAGATCACCGTCAAGGAGCCCGGGCTCGAGATGAAAACCCGACAGATCAGTCTGGACGCCCCATTCCGTTGCGAACATCACGCCAAAACGGATGCTTACGAAGGTCTCTTGCTCGATGTTATTGAGGGAGACCGTTCCTTGTTCCTACGATATGACGAAGTCGAATGGGCTTGGCGCATCGTCGATCCGGTACTCAACGCCTGGGACGCCGAAGCGGCCGACATGCCCAGCTATCCGGCCGGGCAATGGGAACCGGATACGGTACGCCGCATTTTCAAACACGCGGACCAAACTTGGCGCCATCACCTGGACCCGGAGACATGACAGACTGGCAGGTCGAGAGTGATGACGCCGCGGTAGCCGATGCCGCCTGCCGCCGAATCGGCATCGCGGCACGCGAGGCAATCGCACGACACGGACGCTTCAATCTGGTGCTTGCCGGCGGCTCGACACCGCTGGATACCTATGCACGCCTGGCATCCAGCGAGCAAGACTGGCGTCGCTGGACATTGTTTTACGGCGACGAACGCTGCTTGCCCGCTGACGATCCTCAACGCAATAGCACACAGGTCGCAGCGACCGGCCTGGTGGCGCGGGTCCGCAAACATCATCCGATTGACACTGAACAAGGCTGCAAGAACGCCGCTCGGACCTATCACGATCGCATCGCATCCATCATGCCGTTCGACATGGTGTTACTCGGTATGGGCGAGGACGGCCATACCGCAAGTCTGTTCCCTGAACGCGATTGGCCCGACAAAACGGTGTTCGCGGTCAAGGACTCGCCCAAACCGCCGGCACAACGGATCACCCTCGGTGTCCAGGCATTGCAAGCCTGTCACAACATGCTGGTATTAGTCACCGGGGAAACCAAGGCCAATGCGGTTCGACAATGGCGCGATGGCGCCAACCTGCCGATCGCACAAATCAGTGCATTGACGCAAGCAACGGTATTGGTGGAAAGAAAATGCCTGAGTCCTACAAATGTTCAATCCGCCGCTGACAAAGCACCTGTAGATTCCGACGCATGAGCTATCTCGCCGCGGACATCGGTGGTACCTACAGCCGTTTCGCCTGGTCGGACGGTGACGCTCGACCGTCGCCTCCGGTTCAGATCCTGCGAAACGCCGATTTCGATTCACTGGACACAGCGATCGAACACGCCCTAACGACAGTCGATCGGCGCAACCGACACATCAAACACATGGTGCTGGCGCTGCCCGGCCCGGTCGAGCAGGATCCGGTCGTGCTGACCAATATCGACTGGCGGATCGAGCGTGCTGCACTGCACCAAAAGTTCACAATCGACCACCTGACGATCGTGAACGATTTCCAGGCCGCAGCGCTCGGCGCCATGGGCGAATCGACCGACCGGCTGAAGATTCTGAACCCAGGCACCGCGGACGACGGTCCCCGGGTAGTCACCGGTGCCGGCACCGGACTCGGCATGGCATGGTTTTGTCATCGGAACTTCGATAGGCTGCCGCAGGCTACGGAGGGAGGACATATGGATTTCGCCCCCGGCAACGAGCAGGAGTCGGCGCTGTATCGATATCTCGCCACGCGTTATGGGCATGTATCCTACGAACGTATTCTCAGTGGCCCGGGTCTGGTGGAGGCCTATCGCTTTCTGTCCGACGGACGGGCGACAACCGAACAGCCGGCGGAAATCGCCGCGTTGGCGAGTCGAGGGGATGAAAACGCTACCGCAGCGCTACAGATCTTCGTGGCCGTGTTTGCGGCCTATGCCGGCAATCTGGCATTGGCATTCAATCCTACCGGCGGGATCTACCTGTGTGGTGGCTTAACGGTACATCTGGCGGACTGGTTCGCACCGGACCTGTTCGCCACCCGATATGCGGATAAGGGTCGCATGGCAAAAAAAGTGCGTCGCATACCGGTCTATCTCATTGCCCGTCATGACGTCGGTCTGACGGGGGCAATGGACATTGCGCATCAATACGACAGGGCGGATAAATGACCACCAGCAGTGACGAACAGCATCATTTGTACAAGTACTATGTCGAACCTCAGGCGGTCAGCGATCTGACCCGGCGCACACTCGTTTTGGTATTGGCGGGCGGCGAAGGCTCGCGCCTGAAAAACCTCACCAAGTGGCGGGCCAAGCCGGCCGTGCCTTTCGGCGGCAAATACCGCATCATCGATTTCGCGCTGTCCAATTGCATCAACTCGGGACTGCGCCGGATTGGCGTGCTCACCCAATACAAGTCCCATTCACTGATTCGCCATCTGCAACGTGCCTGGGGCTTCATGAGACCGGAGATCGGTGAATTCGTCGAGATCATCCCGGCACAGCAACGCCTGCGTCCGGAATGGTACAAAGGCACGGCGGATGCCATCTATCAGAACCTGGACATCGTTTATCGCCACGAGCCGGACTACGTATTGATTCTCGGCGGCGACCACATCTACACCATGAACTACGCCAAGATGCTCAGCGCTCATGTGCAGTCGAATGCCGATCTGACGATCGGCTGCATCGAGGTACCGTTGGAAGAGGCAAAATCGTTCGGCGTGATGTCGGTCGATGAGGAGTACCGCATCACTCGCTTCACCGAAAAACCGGCATCGCCCGAACCGGTACCCGGCAAACCCGATCTGGCACTGGCGTCGATGGGGATCTACATCTTTTCGATGGAGTTTCTCACCAAGGCGCTGATTCACGACGCCGAGGACGAAACCTCGCAACACGACTTCGGCCGAAACATCATCCCGAACGCGATCAAACACGCGAAGGCAATCGCCTATCCCTATCTCAACAATCTCGGCGAACCCGCCTATTGGCGTGATGTGGGGTCGATCTATTCGTATTGGAAGGCCAACATCGAGCTGTGCGACATCGAACCCGAGCTCAATCTTTACGAACGCGATTGGCCGATCTGGACCTATCAAACACAAAGCCCACCGGCCAAATTCGCGTTCGACGACGAAGGCCGGCGTGGACAGGCGATCGACACCCTGGTTGCCGGCGGATGCATCATCTCGGGCGCCAAGGTCAAACGTTCGGTGATCTTTTTCAATACCCAGATCGAGACCGGCACCTTTATCAAAGAGAGCGTCATACTGCCGAAGGTCAGAATCGGCAAGAACTGCCTGTTGGAACGTTGCGTTATCGATAAGGGCACCGTGATCCCGGATGGTTTCCAGGCCGGCGTCGATCTCGAAGAAGACCGTAAGCGCTTCCTGGTAACCGAGGAAGGCATCGTACTGATCACCCCCGGACAGATGAACCAGCGCCTGCACTACGAACGGGACGACACATGAGTGCCACCGGCTCTTCAAGGATCAACCTGGTGCTGTGCTGGCATATGCACCAGCCGTGGTACCGGGAATCCCAGCAAGGCGATTACCGTCTGCCCTGGGTCTACCTGCATGTGCTGAAGGACTACGTCGACATGGTGGCACACCTCGAGGCGCATCCCAAAATGCGTTGCGTGGTGAACTTCACGCCGGTACTGCTGGAGCAAATCGACGACTATCGCGCCCAGTTCAATGCCCACCTGAGCAACGGCGACCGCTTCGCCGAACCCCTGCTCAATCTGCTCGCCGGCATCGATCCCATCCCGCGCGACCCGGCCGGACGCGCCGAGATCGTACGAGCCTGCCGGCGTGCCCACGCGCCATTGATGATTGACGTTTATCCGGCCTTTCGCGATCTGTTCAACATGGTCATGTCGCTCGACGGCAAAGAGGTGGACGAACGCCGCCTGAGCTATCTCAACGATCCGTTCTTTCTCGATCTGCTATGCCGTTATCATTTGGCCTGGCTGGGGCATTCGCTCAAACAGTCGCCGCGGGTCAAGCTGCTGTTGGAACGCGAGACGGTGTTCGATCAGCATGCGCGGCGACAACTGCTACAGATCATGTACGAAGCCTTCGACGGTCTGCTCGGGCGCTACCGCAAACTGGCCGACAGCGGCCAGATCGAACTGTCGATGACGCCCTACGGACACCCCATCGTACCGCTGCTGATCGACCTCGACAGCATGCACGGTGCATTGCCCGAAGCACAGGGGCCGGAGGAAGACGACTACCCGGGCGGACTGGAACGTGCACGCTGGCATATGCAGGAGGGCCTGCGGGTGTTCCAGCGCTACCTCGGCCGTCGGCCCAAGGGCGTCTGGCTGTCCGAAGGCGGCGTTTCGGAGGCCGCACTCGAACTCCTGGACGAATTCGACATGCATTGGAGTGCGTCCGGTGAGGGCGTATGGAACAACAGTCGCTTTTTGTCCGGCCTCGAGGCCAATGGCGAAGAGGCCCGTCGCAGCCTGTTCTGCGCACACAAGGTCGGGGACCGCGACACCCATATGTTCTTTCGCGACGACGGTCTGTCCGATTTGATCGGCTTCGAATATCAACAATGGGACGCGAACGACGCCGCGACCGATTTCAGTCAACACGTCGACAACATTGCCGCCTATCTGGGCGACGACTGCAGCGATCATGTGGTCAGCGTCATCCTCGACGGCGAAAATGCCTGGGAGTACTACCCCGACAATGCCTTCCACTTTCTTGGCGCACTCTACGAACGCCTCGCGGCAAACGAACAAGTGCGGCTGCTGACTTTCGATGAGGCGATTGCGCACTGCCCGCCGCGACCATTGCCATCGCTCTGCCCCGGCAGCTGGGTATACGGATCCTTTTCGACCTGGATCGGCGAGGAAGACAAGAACCGCGCCTGGGAACTCTTGATCGACGCAAAAAAGGTCTACGACCGTGTGCTGGCAACGACCAAGTTCGACGGCGAGCGACTGCACGAGCTTGAGCGCCAGCTTGCGATCTGCGAGGGCTCGGACTGGTTCTGGTGGTTCGGCGACTACAACCCGTCTGACAGCGTGAGCGACTTCGACCGCCTGTACCGGCAACAATTGCGCAACCTCTATCGGATGATGGATCAGCCCGTTCCCGACAAACTCGAACGTCCGATCTCGGTCGGAGGCGGCGACGCGGAAAACAGCGGTACCATGCGGCGCGGCCATGTCTGAAACATTTCCGCCCCATCGTGCGGGCATCCTGTTACACGTCACCTCCCTGCCCTCGGGGCGTCTTGACGACGACGCGCTGCGCTGGCTGGACTTCATGGCAGAGGCCGGGCTCGGGGTTTGGCAAATGCTGCCGTTGGTCATACCCGATACCAACGGCTCGCCGTACCAAAGCGCATCGGCCTTCGCCAGCGACCCACGCCTGTTGCCACGCGAACCGATACCGGTCGATGCCGATGTCTTCGAGGCCTATTGCCGGCGCGAGGCACACTGGCTGAACGACTTCGCATTGTTTCAGGTGCTGAAGCGGCGTTTCGACGGTAAGGCCTGGTTCGAATGGTCGGCCTCTTTGCGCGACCGTGACCCGGAAGCACTGCAAAAGCTCGCGCTCGAAGAGCGGAAAGCCCTGGATGAGATCAAGCGTCAGCAGTTTCGGCTCGATCAGGCCTGGGGACGCATCCGCTCGCACGCGACCGGCCTCGGTATCGAGTTGTTCGGCGACATACCGATCTTCGTCGCCCATGACAGCGCGGACACTTGGGCAAACCCGGACAATTTCCTGCTCGATGAACGAGGCCAGCCGACCTTCGTCACCGGCGTACCGCCGGATTATTTCTCCGAGACGGGACAACGCTGGGGCAATCCGCATTACCGCTGGGAGCACATGCAGTCAAACGGCTTTCAATGGTGGCTGACGCGTATGCAACGCCAGTTCGACCTTTTCGATTTGGTGCGTATCGACCACTTTCGTGGCTTGGTCGCGGTCTGGATGATCGATGCCGCGTGCGAAACGGCGATCGACGGCTATTGGCAGGAAACGCCCGGCGACGCGCTACTGGCAACGCTCGAGGCGCATTTCCCAACGCTGCCGATCATTGCCGAAGACCTGGGCGTGATCACCGAAGAGGTTCGCGCGCTTCGTCGGAAATACGGCCTGCCCGGCATGTCGGTGTTGCAATTCGCGTTCGACCATTTCGCCGACAATCCACACAAACCCGCCAACGTTAAGCACGACGATATCGTGTATACCGGCACCCATGACAACAACACTTGTGTCGGTTGGTTCAACGAGCTCCAGGCCCACGAGAAAGATTTCGTGTTCGACATCCTGGCCAGCCCGCCGCGCGAGGACATCGCACGGCTGATGATCGAAACGGCGATGCACACCTCGGCCCTTATGGCGATCGCGCCACTGCAGGATTATCTCGGCCTGGGTCCTCAGGCGCGCATGAATACCCCGGGCGTGGCCGAGGGTAACTGGCGCTGGCGTTTCCACTGGGACATGCTGACACCGGAACGAGCACAAGAGATCAGGCGGCTTGTCGAGGCGAGTGGGAGGATGCATGAGAGCTAAACTGCCCTACCCGCTGGCGATGCTGCAAAGCGGCGAGTCGCACGACCCCTTCAATGTACTCGGACAGCACAGGGTTGGCGACGACACGCTGGTGCGCGCCTTCATGCCGACCGCGGAGCACGTCGAAATCGACGGCACAGCCCCGATGCAACGCATTCCCAATACCGATATCTTCGAGTGTCATCTGAGCCCGGAACAGGCGGCGGCACTACCTCGGCATTATCGGCTGACATGGTCCGAGAAGGGCGACAATCAGACGCACAGTGCAATATCCCCGTACAGCTTTGCACCACTGATCTCCGATCTCGATCTTCACCTGTTCAGCGAAGGCCGGCATCATCACATCTATCGATTGCTCGGCGCACATCTGATCGAAATCGACGGCATCAGCGGCTGTCGCTTCGCCGTTTGGGCACCGGCTGTCAAGCGCGCCAGCGTCGTGGGCGATTTCAACGGCTGGAACGGCCTGCGTCACCCGATGCGTAATCGCGGCGCATCCGGTGTATGGGAATTGTTCATACCGGGGCTGGCCGCCGGCGATTTGTACAAGTTCGAATTCATCAACCATGCCGGACACCGCCTGCTCAAGGCCGACCCCTATGGCCAGGCGATGACCTTGCGTCCCGACACCGCATCACAGATCGCCGAACCGAGTCATTACACCTGGCAGGACGAGGCCTGGATGAGTCGGCGCGCAAGCTGGCAATGGATGCATGCGCCGATGAGCGTATACGAGGTCCACCCCGGCTCATGGCGACGCCGCGAGGACGGCGACTTTCTCGATTTCCGTGAACTGGCCGATCAACTGATCCCCTATGTCAGCGATCTTGGCTACACCCATATCGAACTTCTCCCGGTGATGGAGCACCCACTGGACGAGTCCTGGGGTTACCAGGTGTCCGGCTACTACGCGCCCAGCGCGCGCTTCGGCTCGCCCGACGACCTGCGTTATCTCATCGATCGTTGCCACCGCGCCGACATCGGCGTGATCCTGGACTGGGTGCCGGGACATTTCCCGAAAGACGACTTCGCCCTGGCTCGCTTCACTGGCGACGCCGTTTATGAACATGCCGATCCACGCCGTGGCGAACACCGCGACTGGGGCACCCTGATCTTCGATTACGGCCGCCGCGAGGTCGCCAACTTCCTGCTCGCCAATGCCGTCTACTGGCTCGAGGAGTTCCACGCCGACGGTCTAAGGGTCGACGCCGTCGCGTCCATGCTCTATCTCGATTATTCGCGCAACGACGGCGAATGGCTGCCCAACCAATACGGCGGCCGGGAGAATCTGGATGCCATCGAATTTCTGCGCCACGTCAACGGCGTACTGCATGCACGCTTTCCCGGCGCCCTGACCATTGCCGAGGAATCGACCGCTTGGCCGATGGTGTCCCGCCCGAACTGGATGGGCGGCCTCGGTTTCAGCATGAAATGGAACATGGGTTGGATGAACGACACCTTGTCGTACATCGAACTCGACCCTGTACACCGCAGCTATCACCACGACAAGCTGACCTTCAGTCAGATGTACACCTATACCGAGAACTTCGTGCTGCCGCTGTCGCACGACGAGGTGGTACATATGAAGCGCAGCCTGCTCGACAAGATGCCGAATGACGCCTGGCAGAAATTCGCCAATCTGCGTCTGCTATATGCCTGGCAATACGCCCACCCCGGCAAGAAACTGCTGTTCATGGGCGGCGAACTGGCACAATGGCACGAATGGCGTGCCAACGAGGCGCTCGATTGGGCGCTGCTGGAACACGACAGCCATCATGGCATTCTGGCCTTGATACGCGATCTCAACCGGCTGTACCGTACCCTGCCCGCATTGCACCGACATGATTTCGAACAACAGGGTTTCGAATGGATCGACTGCCACGATGCCGACCACTCGGTGCTCAGCCTGATCCGTCACGGCGACGGCCAGGCACTGGTCTGCGTGTTCAACTTCACTCCGGTACCGCGCGAGGTCTACCGCGTCGGTCTGACCTGCGCAGGCAGCTACCGTGAGATAATGAACACCGATGCGGCACACTACGGTGGTGGCAATGTCGGCAATGCAGGGCGGGTCGTGACCTCGGACAGGCCCTGGCACGGTCATCCTTGCTCGGTAGATTTACGCCTACCCCCATTGGGCGCGGTATTTTTGCTCCGCGAAGAAATCGAATAAACCTGACTGACGCAACCCGGTTGCAAACGAATGGCAAACCCGAATAACGACAATCATGAAATTGCTTTTTGCCGCCAGTGAGGCCTTTCCCCTCATCAAGACCGGAGGGCTGGGCGATGTGGCCCACAGCCTGCCGAATGCGCTGAGCGAACTCGGTGTGGACGCGCGCATCGTCCTGCCGGCCTACCGGACCGTGCTCGGACGACTGGGTACGCTGCGTGTTCTCGGTTGGTTGACGCTCGCCAGCGGGCACGAGGTGCGCATCCTCGAAGCCAGCCACCCGGAGTTTGCCGCGCCCTTATGGTTGGTCGACGCACCCGCGCTGTTCGATCGCTCCGGGGCTCCCTACACCGATGCGGACGACAACGACTGGTCCGACAATCCGGCCCGCTTCGCGACCTTTTGCGAGGCCGCAGCGCTGCTCGCGACAGATGCCCTCTCGCTCGGTTGGCGCGCGGAGGTGGTGCACGCCAACGACTGGCAAACCGGGTTGCTGCCGGCCTTCTTGTCGCAGGAAACACAGCCACCGCGTTGCCTCTTCACGATTCATAACCTGGCCTACGACTGCCAATTCGACTTCGGCACCTTTCAAGCGCTGTCACTCCCGGCGCACTGGTGGTCGGTAGAGTATGGCGAATTCTATGATCGGTTCTCGATGCTCAAGGCCGGTCTCACCTTCAGCGACCTGATCACGACAGTCAGCCCGCGATACGCCGACGAGATCCGCACGCCGGACTTCGGCTATGGCTATGCGGCAATTCTTGAAGCCAATGCGAACAAATTGGTGGGCATACTCAACGGTATCGACGACGACCTGTGGAATCCGCACACAGACCCTTACTTGAAAGCGCATTACCAGGTCAACGGCAAGATCCGCAGCGCCAAACACGCCAATCGCCAAGCCCTGCTCGAGGGCCTGGCTGCATCCCCCGCGGCACTGGCACACGACGGACCGCTCATCGGCTCGGTGGGTCGTCTGGTCTACCAAAAAGGCATCGACCTACTGCTCGCGGTGATCCCGTCGCTGCTGGCCGACAGCGACGCCCAATTCGTGCTTATCGGCGCCGGCGAGGCGAAATTGGAGCAACAGCTCAGCGAACTGGCCGAGACCTACCCCGACCGCGTATTGAGCTACATTGGCTATTCAGAGCCGCTGGCGCATCTGCTCGAGGCCGGCAGCGATATCTTCGTCATGCCGTCGCGCTATGAGCCCAGCGGGCTCAACCAGATGTACAGTCTGCGCTACGGTACACCACCGGTGGTCCGTGCAACCGGCGGCCTGGCGGACACGATAGAAGATGCGACGCCACGTGGCATCGCACGCGAGGAAGCCAACGGCTTCGTATTCGAAGAGGCCACTTCCGCGGCGCTGCAAAAGGCACTGATGCGGGCAATCGAATTGCACCGCAAACCGAAACAATGGATGAAATTGATAAAGATAGGCATGCGCGAGGATCATTCCTGGCGACAGAGCGCCCGGATCTATCTGCAACACTATAGAAACGAATGAACCGAGGGAGGTAATCCTCTTGGCCGAACAAATCACGAGCGAAGCCTGCGTACTGCCGAACATGCCGACCTTGCCTTCACAGGCCGACGATATCGGGCACGACATCGGGCGCTACCTGGAATATCACCTGGGGCGCTTCCTCGGCTGCAACAACATCTATTTGTTCGAGGCGATGAGCTATACCGTGCGCGATCGCATTATGAGCGACTGGCGCAACACCTGGTGTTTGTACCGACGCAACGGCATCCGCAAGGCGCATTATCTGTCGTTGGAATATCTGATCGGGCGTTCACTCGGCAATCATCTGCACAATCTCGATATCGAGGCGCCGGTCGACGAGGCTCTGAAGCGTTTCGCGATTTCACTGGAAGAAGTCGAGGAGGTCGAACCGGATGCCGGCCTCGGGAACGGCGGCCTCGGTCGTTTGGCAGCGTGCTTCCTCGACAGCTGCGCGACACTGGGTCTACCGGTCACCGGCTATGGCCTGCGTTATGAGTACGGCATGTTCCACCAGCACATCGAGAACGGCTACCAGGTGGAGGATCCCGACCACTGGATGCGCGACGGTCACCCCTGGGAGGTCGAGCGACCCGAATATACTCAGCGGGTTCGCTTCGGCGGCCATACCGAACACTTCACCGACCCACGCGGCCGTAACCTCGTACGCTGGGCCGGTACCGACGATGTACTGGCCGTACCCTATGACGTACCGGTCACGGGCTATCGCAACCGCATCGTCAACACCTTGCGCCTCTGGTCCGCATCGGCCACCGACGAATTCGATCTGCACGACTTCAATGCCGGCGACTATGCCGACGCCGTCGCGAGCAAGAACAGGGCGGAAAACATCACCATGGTGCTGTATCCCAACGACTCGAACGAGAACGGTAAGGAACTGCGCCTGCGTCAACAATACTTTCTCAGTTCCGCAAGCCTGCAAGACGCCTTCCGTCAATGGGCCGACCAACCCTTGTCGGCGTTTCCCGAAGGCAACATCTTTCAACTCAACGATACCCATCCGAGCATCGCGATCGCGGAGATGATGCGTATCCTGCTCGATGATCCGGATAAACGTCTGCCATGGGACCAAGCCTGGGACATCACCAGTCGCTGCATGGCCTATACCAACCACACCCTGCTGCCGGAGGCCCTGGAACGCTGGCCTGTACGCCTGTTCGAACAACTGTTGCCGCGCCCCCTGGAGATCATCTACGAGATCAACGCCCGCTTTCTGAGCCAGGTACGTCAACGCTGGCCGGGCGATAACGACCGGGTACGCCGAATGTCGCTGATCGAGGAAGGCCCGGAGCCGCAGATTCGCATGGCCTGGCTGGCCATCGTCGGCAGTTCTTCGGTCAACGGTGTCGCCGCATTGCATTCCGAGTTACTCAAAGCCGGACTGTTCAAGGACTTCTACGAAATGTGGCCACAGAAGTTCAACAACAAGACCAACGGCGTGACCCCTCGACGTTGGCTATCGATGGCCAACCCCGAACTGGCACAACTGCTGACCGAAAAACTGGGCGACGGCTGGCAGGCCGATCTCGACCGCCTCACGGCGATGCGTCCCTGGGCGGAAAACGGCGACGTCGAATTCCAGGCGCGTTGGCGCCAGATCCGTTACAACAACAAGCAGCGCCTCGCCGAGCTGGTCAAGCACTATACCGGCGTGACCTTCAATCCTTCGGCCTTGTTCGATATCCAGGTCAAACGCATTCACGAATACAAACGCCAGTTGCTGAATGCGCTGCATGTGATCCATCTTTACAACCGCATCCGTAATGGCGATACCGAAGACTGGGTGAATCGCTGCGTGTTGATCGGTGGCAAGGCGGCACCGGGCTATCAGCGCGCCAAAGAGATCATCAAACTGATCAACAATATCGCATCGGTCGTCAACAACGATCCGGCCGTCGGCGATCGGCTCAAGGTCGTATTCCTGCCGAATTACGGCGTCTCCAAAATGATGAAGATCTGCCCCGCGGCCGATTTGTCGGAACAGATCTCAACTGCCGGCAAGGAAGCCTCGGGCACCGGCAATATGAAGTTCATGATGAACGGCGCGATCACCATCGGCACTTATGACGGCGCCAATATCGAAATCATGGAAGCGGTCGGCGAGGACAACTTCTTTCTCTTCGGGCTGCGTGCCGAAGAAGTCGAAGCCTTACGCGGCAATTACAATCCGCAAGCGTATATCGACCGGGATCAAGACCTGGCGAAGATCCTGTGGTTACTGGAAAACGACCATTTCAGCGGCGTCGAACCCGGGTTGTTCCGCGGCATCCTCGACGCTTTGAAGAGTCCACACGACCCCTGGATGACCCTGGCCGATTTCCGCAGCTATGTGGACGCGCAACGACGGGTCGAACAGGCCTGGCGAGACGAACAATGCTGGACACGCATGAGCATTCGAAATTGCGCTGCCAGCGGCAATTTCTCGACCGATCGCACCATCAGCGAGTACAACAACGACATCTGGCAGCTGACACCCGTGACTGCAGCATTCGATAACGCCGACAGCACGTAGGACTTCTGTTCAAAAATGTCGAGAGGCTGCGGCGACCAGATCGAAGCGATAACTGTCGGTTCTGGAACCACCGAGCAGTGTCTCGCGCCGGACCGTTAATTCAATCTCGTTGCCCGGCAATTGATCGAGCATCACCAACTTGAGATCGACGTAGTTGTTCACGTCGACACCATTGATGGCGAGGATCAGATCACCCTCCTCGACCCCGGCGGCCTTGGCAGGACTGTCCGGCGTGAATCCCTTGACGAACACCCCGCCGTCACGTTCGTCCAGCAAGACCCGCATGATGCCGGCCGCCGGCAACGACTGCGCATTGGCCAAGATCATATAGTCGGCGGTATTGAACTGTCGCGCACTCGGGTTAAACGTCGCGATGGTCGCGCCACGTATACCGGTGCGTCGGGTCACTCGGTTCGGGATACCGCCACGTCCGCCGATATGCCCTTTACCTGCGAACACGACGATACGCCTTTCGTCACTGCCGTCGAGATAGGCCGCGACATTTTGCGCCATGGTTTCGTCCCAGGTGAGTTGTGCCTGAAGAAAATGCTCGAATTTACGGTCGCTTGTCGGATGCATTTCGAACATCGTACGTAAACTGTCTTCATAGCGCTTGTCGCCGAAATCGTAGTCGTCCGGCAGTTCCCTGCGCAGTTGCTCGGAAATCTCGTCGATCCCCACACGACCGATCTCGGAGGTGAGCTCCTTCGATGCGTTCAGTGCGATAAGCGGTAGGCGTTTTTCCTTGGCAAACTGCACCAAGGGGCGATATAGGCGATAGTCGAAACGCCAGCGCTCGTAATATTCGGTGCGACGCAGAAACTCAGCCTCGTCTATCTCATCGGCCATGTAAGCATCGACAACCGGCTGAAAGCGGGCTTGAAACCATTCGACCCCGACCGCCAACTCACCGGGCTGTGTAGCCATCTCACGCAGTACGTCGAGCTGTAGCAAGTGATCTTCATAGGCAGTATGCGTCTCACCTACATACACCAGGCGCTCGTCCGCCAACTTTGTCATCAACTGCGGCAGGGTTGCGGAATTTTTGGTTTCGACAACAATCGGGGTCATTATCGGCAGTGTCGCAGTCTTACCTCCAGAACCAAACGCCATGGCAGTACCACACAACATTGAAATCGCCCAGGCGAAACACTTTACCCGGCGACTCGGCCTGCTGTTCCTGTTATTGACCATTTTCACACCTCTGTACGCCGACCCGCCGGGCCTGAGCCAACACCTGGTAGTCGAACTTCACCCGAACGACAGCAAAATCCACATCGACAACACTATCACCGTAGCGGAAACCGTTTCCCGCTTCGAGTTCGTGTTGAATGCCGGCCTAAGTCCTTCGAGCCCCGACGGTACCCTGAAGATACTACGCGATGCCAGCGACGGCTCACGCCGTGCGTATCGAGTAACGCTCGATCGCCCGGGCAATCGACTGCGACTCAGCTACTCCGGTGTCCCCCGCTTTGCCAAGCGGCAAGGTATGGGAGGCATGCCGGAAGGCGACATCTCAGACGATGGCGTTTATCTGGACGGCAGCTCGGGCTGGTATCCCTTATTCGATCGGCCTATCGACAGACTCAGGCTGGAAGTCAAAGTTCCTGAAGGGTGGCAAAGCATCAGTATCGGCAAGCGCAGCGATGTTGACGAATGGCAGCATTGGTCGACCGATGTACCACACGACGACATCTACCTGATCGCCGGACCCTACACTCCGCATGTTCATTGGCACCACGACATCGAGACCTCGGTTTGGCTACTCGACGACGACCCGGCACTGGCGCAGCGCTACCTCGACCTGATCGGCGACTACATCGATCATTACAGCGAAATGATCGGTGGTTATCCCTACGCCAAATTCGCGGTCGTCGAAAACCGTTGGCAAACCGGTTACGGCATGCCTTCGTTTACGTTGCTCGGCTCGCGCGTTTTACGCCTGCCTTTTATCCCCTATACCTCACTGCCACACGAGATACTGCACAACTGGTGGGGTAACGGCGTCTGGGTCGATTTTCGTGACGGCAACTGGAGCGAGGGACTGACCGCCTACCTTGCAGATCACTGGATGCAGGAACGCCGCAACCGCGGTGCCCGGTATCGCCTCAAAGCCCTCCAGCGTTACAGCAACTTCGCGGCTGACGGCAACGACATGCCATTGCGAGAGTTTGTCAGCCGGCACAGCGATGCCAGTCAGTCCATCGGCTACAGCAAGTCGCTCATGCTGTTCCATATGCTGCGCAATCACATGGGCGATGCGGACTTCATCGCCGGTTTGCAACGCCTGTGGCAAACCCATCGCTTCACCGCCATCGGCTTCAAGCAGGCATTGCAAACGCTGACCGCACAAAATCCCAAACTCCTGGCCTTGTCCGACCAGTGGCTGAACCGTGAGGGCGCACCACGTTTGGCATTGTCCGATACCACGGTCGAGCGTGACGCCGAAGGCTATCGGCTGACGCTCACGCTGACACAGGAACAACGCCAACCTTTCAACCTCGGCGTACCCATCGCGGTCACCCTCGATGGCGAACCCTTTGCCAGGCAGTTGAGCACGCCAATCGATCGTAAACGTCATACGGTCGAGTTCCGCTTCCCCCAACGACCGCTCAGGGTCGACATCGACCCAAACTATGACGTACTGCGCATTCTCGATCCGACAGAGCAGCCGCCGGCACTGAACCGTTTGTTCGGCGGCGAGACAGTGGTCGTCCTGCCCGAAGCGGCAAAGAGGGCGGAGCGCAAGGCCTGGCAGGCGCTCGTCGAGGCGTGGCAACGTCGGTATCCGGGTTTACGCATCGTCAGCGACGATACGCCGCTCGCCCCCTTGGCCAACCATCTGATTCTCGGCTGGGACAATCGACGGCTTGACGAGACCGCCGTCAGGGTCGCCCGTCAGGACCAAACCCTAAGCGATAATCGGGTGCGGATCGGTCAACGGACCTTCGATGCCGGCGACGCCAATGTCGTACTGATCAATACCGCCGCCGATGGCCGTACCACCGGTTTCATCGGCGCGACCGGCGCGAACGCCATCGCCCAACTGGCGCGGAAACTGCCGCATTACGGTAGCTATGGGCGCCTGGTATTCGACAGTGACGGAAACAACCGGCTGAAAGAGGCCCTGTCATCGACGCATTCGCGGCTCACCCGACAGCTCGGTGAAACGAACGTGGAATTGGTATTACCGCCGGTGGCGGTGTTGGGTGAGAAAACCCATGTCCGTCAATCCGGTGAGGACGTCGGATCATCGCGATAAAAAGCCATGCGTCCGATGCAGATGTCGGCTTCGAAATCCCGACCGATCGCCACCACACCGATCCGTTTAATTCCTCCGATTCGCAGGGAAGCATCGGTTCGATGGGGTTTGAAAACATCAAACGGAAGATCGACGCGGCGCCATTGCCGGCCGGCGACGAAACCTGCCCGATACGATTGCCAAGGCAGCCGTAAGTCGACGGTCCGCAAGTGCAGATTGTAGGTTTCTCCGTTGCCCAGCACGTCGATTCGCACACCGTCGTAATCGACAGCGATGCCCAAAGCATCGAGCGACACGGTTAGTTGAATGAAGCCGCCGTTGTTTTCCGTGCTCACACCCCCGCTGAGCTGCAGGCAGGACCGTCCCGCACGTTCCGTCAATCGCAGCTCGCCCTGCGACACGCCGCCCATGACGCCATCCGTGACCAGTCGGGCACGGTCATAAGGGATGATCCGTTCGTTGTCCGCCGCCATCGCCGGGAGCCTGCCGATCGATACAAACCAAAGGTAAAAAACAAAAATCGCAAACCGCATCGGTATGCCCAACGATTGCAACGGAAAAGCATGCGGTATCGATGAGACAAAAAAACGTCTTGTTTGTAGACGTATTAAATTCGATGAATTGTACTGATCAATTCGAATATAACTCCGGAACCCCTGCGGCTAACGTTAGGTCCACGAGATATCGGGGTCTGTCCTTTCGCCCTTTGGTGAATGCCCGATACAGGCAACCAACATTAACCTACCCTTCCCCAGGTCCGGTTGCCATTTCCCCCCGGGAATTACCCGGGGGGATGTTTTTTTCATCGTAGATCGGATCCTGCTCGGGCCCCGGCCCAGCGCAATAGTATTCCTCGACGGACGGCTGACATCGGCCGCAGCTTACTCCGCATCCCGAGGTGGGTTCGAAGGGATGGACCAGTCGACGCCGAGCAAGCGTCTGCAGCATGCCTCGTACCGCATCGGGTGAGGCATCAAGCACCCGTGCCAACTCCTCGACACCGGCGCCACCGCGACGTTGTAAATAATCCATGATGTGGGTGAGCATCAGCGTGACGCCCAGCCATAGCTATCGCTCATGCGCCGCCCCTTACGCGCCCACAGTCGCAACAGCGAGACCGTGAACAACAGCAAGCTCAACAAGCCGATAATCCAGGCCATGGAGGTCTGCGGATGGGCAGTATAAGTCGCAGCCTGATAGAACACGGTCGCGGCGACATAGGCCACCCCCGTCGTCCAGGTCGCAACGAAAGCCGCCCACGCGGCACCCGTTTCACGCCGAATGACGCCGATCGTGGCCACGCAGGGAAAGTACAACAATACAAACAGCAGATAAGCGAAGGCGCCGGCCTGACCGTCGAAACGTTCCTGCATGGCACCGAAAACCGCATGGTCGACATCCTGCGCACCGGGGTCACCCGATGCCGCATCGGCCAAGCCCAGAGGGTCGAGCAGGCTGTCAGACAGGGCGCGTAGATTTTCCGGCACGGTCGCTGTGGCTTCGGCAAGCGAATCAAGCAAATCGAAAGACGCCTCCACTTGCGGTTCGGCAACGTCGGCGGCGACACGACTATACAAATTGTCCAGGGTACCGACCACGACCTCTTTGGCCAGGACACCGGAAAATACGCCGACAACGGCCGGCCAGTTGTCCTCGTCAATACCCATCGGCGCAAATGCCGGACTCACCAAGCGGGCGGTGTGGCTGAGCAGGGAATCCTCACTGTCTTCATTACCGAACGAACCGTCGCTACCGATGGAATTCAAGACATTGAGCGCAATGACCATTAGCACGATCACCCGGCCGGCCTCCTTCACAAACAACCGCACCCGATCCCATGCACGCAACAGCACACCGCGTAAGGTTGGCAAATGATAGGGCGGCAACTCCATGACGAAACCGCTGCTCTCTCCCGGCAACAAGGATCGTTTCATTGCCAGACCGGTCAGGACGGCGACCGCGATACCGGTCAGATACAGCAGGAATACCACGTTTTGACCGGCATTCGGAAAGAAGGCCGCGGCGAATAGCGCATACACCGGCAGGCGTGCACCACAGGACATAAAGGGATTCATCAATACCGTGAGTTTTCTTTCACGCTCGTTTTCCAACGTGCGTGTCGCCATGATCGCCGGCACATTGCAACCGAATCCGACAATCAAGGGCACAAAAGCCTTGCCCGGCAGGCCGATGGCGCGCATCGAACGATCCATCACGAAAGCGGCGCGCGCCATATAGCCGGAATCCTCCAGCACCGACAGAAACAGATAGAGCGCGGCGATAATCGGGACGAAGGTCGCGACCACCTGCAGGCCCGCACCCGCACCGTCGGCGAGCAACACTCGCAGCCAGTCCGGCACGCCCACCGACGTCAGCCAATGCCCCAATCCGTCGACGAACAGCGCGCCCGCGACGCCGTCGAAAAAGTCGATGAAAGCCCCACCGAGATTGATGGTAAACAGAAACATCAGGTACATCACCGCGAGGAATAGCGGTATGCCGGTCCAACGCCCCAATACCAAACGATCGATCCGATCACTGAGATTGACGCGATTTTTCCCGGCGCTCCGGCTTACCGCACGGGCCAGCGCATGCGCGTGGGTGTAGCGGCTATCGGCGATCAATAGGCCAATGTCGCTGCCCAGACGTTCCTCGGCCCAGTCACGCACTTCGGCTACGGCTCCGCGGTCATGATGGTCCGATTCGCCGCCTTCCAGGAGCTTCAGCGCCAACCAACGTCGATTTTCCTGTCCGGCATCGACGACCAACGGCAACAGGCGTTTCACGGCCTGTTCGATCGTATCGTCCAAAGCCAATGGATAACCGGGTGTCAAACGACGATCGGCCACATCGAGCATGCGCGCGCCAAGCTCACTGCCGCCTTCGCCGGTGGTCGCAACGATCGGTACCACGGGACACCCCAGGCGACGCGCCAGTTCGTCGGCATCGATGGCAATACCGCGTTTGCGCGCCACGTCCATCATGTTCAACGCGACAATCAGCGGTACGCCCATTTCCAGCAGCTGTACCGTGAAATAGAGATTGCGCTCGAGGTTCGTCGCATCGACGACATTGACGATGAGATTCGCCTCACGCGACAACAGATAATCACGGGTTACCCGCTCGTCGATCGACGCGGCGTCGAAGGAATAAATGCCCGGCAGATCGACAACGGTCACCTCGCGCCCATCCAGACTGGTGCGTCCGTAGCGACGTTCTACCGTAACCCCGGGCCAATTCCCGGTCTTTTGCCGAATCCCGGTCAGACGATTGAACAGGGCCGATTTACCGCAATTCGGGTTGCCGGCAATCGCGATCGTCAACGGCCGGGAGGAATCGGCGACCTTTGGGTTTCCCGGGTTCATTCAATAACCTCGGCGAACAATTTACGTGAGATGCCCTCACCGATCGCAATGCGGTTGCCGTTGCGCGCCAACACGACACCACCCGCCCGTCGTTGAATCAATTCCGCCTCGCTACCCACACAAATCCCCAATGCCAGCAGCCGTCGGATCAGACGCACACCGCCATCGATTTTGACCAAACGCAATCGTTGGCCGACGGTAAGTTCACTGATCGGATGTATCGAAGATACCGGACACATAAACAAATCGTAATGCTTCGCATCGACAAAAAAGCAATTTATCAATAAATATTAGTGAATGCTGAACCAGGTGTCCTTGATCTAAGGCGGTGGCCGCCGCATTCAACACAAAATCCGCGCTCTTTCATGTTCTAACACCCCAAAATACGGGGCCCAAGACGACATCTGGCGCACGATGCGAAATCGGATTCGGGATCACGATTTCGGCGTTCAAAGCGCCAAGCATGCGTCAACCCTTTACCAACGCGGCACTTTCGACACTCGCCTGACGGCTTGCGGCCCCGGGTCGATCTCATAAACGTGGGTTAGAAGCCCCCTTAAGGGCCGGAATCCATGGCCGCTAATTCCTGAACCTCAAAGAGAAACCGGCACATACGAGGGATCGGGGGGTAACAACCGGGGTGAATTCTTTCGCGCAGTTTGCCACCAATTGGCTGAAAGTCGCTGTAGCCATCACGCTGCTGGTGCTGCTCGCCGTGGTGATCAACAACCAGGCGGAAAAACACATGGAGCGCGAGCTGGAGCGCTACCTCACCGCGTTGTTGAACGTGACCGGTCAAAGCATCAACGAGAACTACAGCCATGTGACCGCCGACCTCAGGTTCATCGCCGCACAACCCCAGGTCGTGGACGCAACGAGGCAACTGCTCGCCCTGCCGCACACGCCGGGTGCCTTGAGCCGGGCGGACAATCTCAAAACGCTGCGCGAAACCCTGGTTCCGGTGCTTGCGCAACCGCTGATCGATGATTTTGCGCTCATCTCCCCAGACAATATCAATCTCGCGACCAGCCAGGATCACCTGGTCGGACAAGCCTCCAAGTTGCTCGCGAAACCTATGCTGCTGGCCCGTTTATGGTCCGGCGAAACCCTCATAAGCGCCCCCGGCGCCTCACCCGAACCCATCGAGCACGGGCGCTCCGACAAACGCCCGGCGACGCTGCTTGCCGCAACCCCGGTACGAAACGGCGAAGATAGCGTGATCGCGTTGCTTGTATTGCACTTGAACGCCGACGTTGTGCTTTACCATGCGCTCGATGCGAGTGTGATCGGCAATACCGGCGAGGCCTATATTTTCGACCGCAATGGCATCATGTTGTCCGAAAGCCGCTTTACCGAAAACCTCTGGGAAACCGGGCAACTCCCATCGCGACAGTCGGCATTCGGGCATCTGGCGCTGAGACCGCCTGGCAACGAAAATCTCACCCGTATGGCGGCATCCGCAACCAACGGCGAAAGCGGGTTCGATGGGCACGGCTACATCAATTACCGGGGCGTTTCTGTCATTGGTGCCTGGAAATGGCTGGAGACCCCGCAAATCGGTTTGGCCATCGAGGTACAGACCACCGAGGCCTTTTCCGGGGTCGCCTTGTTGCAACGTGCCGTTGGCGTACTCACCCTGGCGGCCATAGCGCTGCTGATCATCATCGCGCTACGCGCCAATCGACAAGAAACCGCCCTGAAACTGCGGGTCGAGGAACATCGCGACCGTTTGCAAGGTGAAAAACAAAAACTGCAAAGCCTGTTTGACGCCGAGCCCAACGGTTGGATTACGGCAGACGAACACGGCGTCATCAGCGATTTCAGCCTGCGCGCCGAAACCATCTTCGGCCGTCCCCGTACCGAGGTCATCGGACAACCGCTGCAGTCGCTGTTTGCCGAAAACCTGCCGGCATCGCAAGGTCAAGGCGAAGTCGTACATGTCGAAATCAACGGCCTACACCTCGACGGCAACTTGATACCCATCCAGCTTTCGCTGAGCGAAGTACACTCAATCGGTGGAATCTTCCACCTGATCGTTGCACGTGACATCAGCGACTTCAAACGCGTCGAAGAAGCGATGCGAGGCGAGATACGGCGACGCGAAGCCGTCGAAAACCGCCAGCGCCTGCTGTTGGACGCCGCCGGCGAAGGCATCTTCGGACTCGACAACGACAACCGCATCAGCTTCATCAATCCAGCCGGTGCGCGCATGCTCGGTTATGCACCGGAGGCACTCTTGGGTCGCAAGCCCGGCGACCCGGTTGACGAGGTGACATCGCTCATTTGTGAACCCGAATCACCGCTTGCCGTACCCGATAGGTTCCCGGCCGGCGTTGCAGAAACCAAGCTACAAAGGCGCGACGGCAGCTGCTTCGAAGCGGAATTCAACCACTCGCCGGTCATCGACGACGGCATCAAGCGCGGTTCCGTGGTGGTGTTCAGCGACATCAGCAAACGCAAACGCGCAGAAAAGACCCTGATGCTTGCCGAAAGCGTGTTCCAACACATCACGGAGGGGATACTGGTCGCCGATGCCGACGGCCACATCCTGCGGGTCAACCGCGCGCTTTGCGAAATGGTTGGTTATCACGAAGACGAGCTCATCGGTCAGCCTCGCCCACCGTACAGTTCGGGCGAACACCCGCCGGTGTTTTATCACCAGGTCTGGGACAATCTGGCACATTACGGCACATGGGAGGGTGAAATCTGGAATCGACGTAAAAACGGCGAACTGTTCCCGACTTGGCAAACCATCGTTGCGATCAACGGCAGCGACGGCAAGCCCGAACGCTATGTGTCGGTAACCCGTGACATCACCGAACAGCGACGCAGCGAGCAACGCATTCATCGCCTCGCCTATTTCGACAATCTCACCGGCCTACCCAACCGCGAGCTGTTCTTCGATCGCTTCAGCCATGCGATCCAACGGGCCAAACGCCAGCGCGAAATGATCGCCTTGTTGTTCCTCGACCTGGATCGTTTCAAGAACGTCAACGATAGCCTTGGTCATCCGGTCGGGGACCAGCTGCTGAAGGCTGTCGCCGTACGTTTGGGGCACCTGGTACGCGGTGAAGACACCATCGCCCGGCTCGGCGGCGACGAGTTCACCATATTGCTCGAATCCATCACCAAAGAATACAACGTGGCGCAAATCGCGCAAAAAGTGATCGAGGCGCTGACCGACCCCTTCGAACTCGAGGGCCACGTGCTGCACATCGGCACCAGCGTCGGTATCAGTATGTACCCGGGTGACGGCGAAGATGCGACTACCTTGGTTAAACACGCCGACGCCGCGATGTATCAAGCGAAGGCCTTCGGGCGTAACAACTATCAATTCTATGCCGCAGCCATGTCGTCGCAATCGAGTGAACTGATGGCCCTCGAAACCCGTCTACACCGCGCGATTCAGAACCAGGAATTCGTACTGCACTATCAACCGCAGTTCACCGGCAAGGGCGAACTGGTCGGCGTCGAAGCACTGCTCCGCTGGCAAGACCCCGTACTCGGCCTAATCCCGCCGGGACAGTTCATTCCGCTGGCCGAGGAAACCGGTCTCATCGTGCCGATCGGCGAGTGGGTGCTGCGTAATGCCTGCCGTCAGATGCGAACCTGGCAGCAGAACGGGGCGCCGGCGATTCGCCTATCGGTCAATCTCGCCGGTCCCCAGATCACTCGCGGCAACATCGTCGATACCGTATCGCGTGTGTTGCTGGATACCGGTATGGACGCCGAGATGCTCGAACTGGAGGTCACCGAGACGTTCATCATGGATCATGTCGTACAGACCGTGGATACCCTCTCGGCATTGCGCCGCCTGGGCGTGCGTATCGCGATCGACGACTTCGGTACCGGTCACTCATCGCTGGCCACATTGAAAAAGCTACCCGCGGACATCTTGAAGATCGACCGCGCCTTTGTGCGTGACATTCCAAACGACAAAAACGATATGGCGATCGTACGCGCAATCCTCGCCATGGGTAACGAGCTAAACCTGGCGACGATCGCCGAAGGTGTCGAAACCGAAGCGCAACGCGCTTTCCTCAGCAGCGAAGGGTGCCACTACTATCAGGGTTTTCTGTTTGCCAAGCCGCTGCCGCCGGAACTGGTCGAATCGCTTTGGCAGACCTCGCCGGTCAGGCATCAAACGGCGTTGCCACGCCAGTAGCAAAGCACATACGTCGGTACCAAACCGTACACCTCGGCGATCGACCGGGTTCGTGAGATGATAAGGCATGCAGTATCGGCCCTTGTACATCACATGAAAAACAACGACTGAACAATGGAAGATCTGGCACCCATCGATCTGTCTGCAGTCGACGTCATGCACGTCGTACCGCTCGCTGTCGCATTCGTCTTCGGTTTCGCCGCGCGCGGTGCCGGGCTGCCGCCGTTGATCGGCTTTCTCGCCGCCGGTTTTCTGCTGGGCGCACTGGGCATGCGCAATACCCAGATGCTCCAGGAAATCGCCGACCTCGGCGTCACCCTGTTGTTGTTCACGATCGGTTTGAAGCTGCGCCTGCGCGACCTGTCCGGGCCGGTGGTATGGCTGACGGCGAGCGTACACATGGGCTTGATCACCGGTTTGGTCGCGTTATTGGTACTCGTCCTGTCGGTCTTCGGGCTCGGTATGTTCGACGCCATCGATCCGAAGACGGCCCTGTTGATCGGTTTCGCACTCAGCTTCTCGAGCACGGTATTCGCGGTCAAGGTATTCGAAGCGCGCGGCGAAATGGGCTCGACCCATGGCCGGGTCGCGATCGGCCTGTTGATCGTGCAGGACATCTTCGCGGTGATCTTCATTGCCATATCCGCGAACAAAACCCCGAGCGTTTGGGCCGTGCTGCTGCTCGCGTTGATTCCCTTGCGACCGATGCTGTTCAGGGTTCTCGAACGCGCGGGGCATGGTGAACTGCTCATTCTGATGGGCTGGATGCTACCGTTGGCGGGTGCCGCACTGTTCGAGACGGTCGGCATCAAAGCCGACTTGGGTGCATTGATTCTCGGCATGTTGTTGGCGGGACATTACAAGGCCAGCGAACTGGCCAAGTCGCTACTCAATTTCAAGGATTTATTCCTGATCGGCTTTTTCCTGTCGATCGGCCTGAGCGGCGAACTGAGCTGGACGGCGATCGCAACCTCTCTGGTCCTGGTTGCACTGATCGTACCCGTCAAAACGATTCTCTATTTCCTGCTCATGACCCGTCAACGCATGCGTGCGCGCAGCGCAACGCTGGCATCACTCGGTTTGGCCAACTTCAGCGAATTCGGTCTCATTGTCGGCGCTATCGGCGCCGCCAACGGCTTGTTGGACAATAACTGGCTGTCGGTGCTGGCCATCAGCCTGGCGATCAGCTTCCTGTTGGCCTCGCCGCTCAACACCGCATCGCGCCGACTCTACCAGCGACTGCGTCATCCCCTGCACCAATTCGAAACCCGCAAGCGCCTGCCCGGCGACGAAATGATCCGGCCCGGCAAAGCCCAGGTACTCGTATTCGGCATGGGCCGTGTCGGTACCGGTGCCTACGATTATCTGCGTTCCAAATGGGGCAACGTGGTGCTCGGAATCGACATCAACCGCGACACCGTCGAGCGCCACCAGGCAGCCGGACGCAACGTCACCCTCGGTGATGCCACCGATGCGGATTTCTGGGCCCGTGCGGAACGTAGCCGGCGAATCAAACTGGCACTACTCGCCTTCCCCGACCACGAGTCGAATGTGACGGTCGCCCACCTATTGCACGAACAGGGGTACGACCTCGATCTGGCGTCCGTGGCACATTATCCCGACCACGAGCAGGAACTGCGCGAGGCCGGGGTGCATGCGGCATATAACTTCTACGCCAGCGCCGGCGAAAATTTCGCCAAGCATGTCGAAGAGCAATTTGAGGATCGTGTCCGCGCCGAAAAGACCAAACCGGCATAATTCACGCGGGCCTTGCCGGCCAATCGGTGTCATAATACTCGCTCATAACGCACATCGGTCTGCATCGTCTCGATTGCCGCGGTCTCGTAGCATTCGGCAAAACACACCCCTCGACCGCGTCAGGCCATGAGTCTGTGTGGGTGTCACGGGAAGTCAATCTTCATGTCGTTCGAATCCCTCGGTCTGTCGACCGAACTCCTGCGTGCGCTCTCCGAGCAGGGCTACAGCGCACCCACCCCTATTCAGCAAAAAGCGATCCCGGTGATCTTGTCAGGCAGCGACGTGCTGGCCGCCGCGCAGACCGGCACCGGCAAGACCGCCGGCTTCACCCTACCGCTGCTGCAAAGACTGAGCGCCGACCGTCAGGGCAGACAAAAACGGCACAAACCCCGTGCCTTGCTTCTGGTGCCGACGCGTGAGCTCGCTGCACAGGTCGCCGAGAGCGTGAATACGTACGGCCGTCACCTGGACCTGCGCTCCGCGGTGATCTTCGGTGGCGTCAAGATCAACCCACAGATCGCCCAGCTCAAACGCGGCGTCGACGTGCTGATCGCTACCCCCGGCCGACTGCTCGACCATGTTCAGCAACGCACCTTGGACTTGTCGAAAATAGAGATCCTGGTACTCGACGAGGCGGATCGCATGCTCGACATGGGATTCATTCACGATATTCGCAAGGTGCTCGGCCTGCTGCCGAAACAACGCCAAAACCTGCTGTTCTCAGCGACCTTCTCGGACGAGATTCGCGCGCTGGCCGACAAACTGCTCGACCGGCCGGCCTCGATCGACGTCGCCCCCAAGAACACCGCCGCAGAGACCGTCGCGCAGGTGATTTACCCCGTCGACAAAAAACGCAAGCGCGAGTTGCTGTCGCACATGATCGGTGCCAACAACTGGCGCCAGGTACTCGTCTTCACCCGCACCAAGCACGGTGCCAACCGGCTGGCTCAGCAATTGGAGAAAGACGGCCTGTCGGCTGCCGCCATCCATGGCAACAAGAGCCAGGGTGCACGCACCCGTGCGCTGGCCGGCTTCAAGGACGGCTCGGTGCGTGTGTTGGTCGCGACCGATATCGCCGCCCGGGGCCTCGATATCGACCAACTGCCACACGTCGTCAACTTCGAATTACCGAATATCGCCGAAGATTACGTTCACCGTATCGGACGCACCGGCCGCGCCGGCAACGAAGGCGAGGCCGTATCGCTGGTGTGCGTCGACGAACGAAAACTCTTGCGCGATATCGAACGCCTGCTCGGACGCAGAATCCGCACCCAAACCCTACCCGGCTACGAACCCGACCCGAACATCGCCGCGGAACCGGTCCGCAACAGTCGTGACCGCGGCCGGCAAGCCGGAAACGGTACCGGCCGGCGCCGCAGCGATACAGACAACAACGCATCACATCGCCGTAAAACGACCGGCGAAGGTAGTTCAAGGCACAAACAATACGCGAACAACAAACGAACGGATGGCAACGACGCAAACGGCAATCGTGCGCCGGTCCAGCGCAACGTGGACGGCAATCGCAAACCCGCGGCCGGAAACAAAAACAGCCGCCGTCCGCAACGAGCGAAACAATCCACGAACCCTAACAGAAGCGGTAACCCAACCCGGCGAGGTACGCCGCAGAAACGCAGAGAAAAGTCTGCGCTGCTGGGTGGGTGAGTAACCGGATCGACCGACCGATACCAAGTGTTTTCGCTCAAGAGTCAAGTCCGGAAACAACACTTAAACCGCACGGTAACGGCGTGTTACGGCACCGATTGAAAGACAATGCCTGCTAAAGCGAACGTCTAAAAAATGTAGGCAATTTTCCTGGTTTGCCGTAGGGGCAATGGACAGGCTGACGTCAGCAATCTTTACATACGGTGCAATTGCGAACCGAAGCGTGCTTTTCGCACGCACGCAGCCAGCTGTTTTTAATGCATATTCATTACAAGGCACAAAAGTTGCTTCAGGGGTGCTGCTTGGGTGCCTGTTGGCACCCAAGCTCACTTAAATATTCAGTTGTAAGGAGTCTTTTGTGAGCAAACTCATTGGTGCTGTCTTGGCAGCCGCACTCATCATCCCCAACGGGGCTGGTGCCACTGTACTGTTGGAAGTGGATCTCAGCGTTCTTAATACAATCACCATTTCCGCGACATCCGGCGCATCGGATGCGACGGTAAGTGGCCGCGACAACACTGGCGTATATCTGGATGGGTTCTTTGGCGCTAGTGGTAGTTCTCTTTTTGGCACGCTGTTGACCGGCAATTTGACAAACTCGCTGAATCCGTCCGATTCGTCTCCACAGCTTTTCCGAGGCGGTCTCGGCACGGACACGGGTTTGAACATCTGGTCGTGGTCCTCTGCTAGCATTGTCAATTTTGTGGCCGGGACTACCGCATTTACCGGCTCCGCCACCTGGACGCTTCCCGCAGCCAGTTATACTGAAGCGTTGGCCGGTGCCACCAGTGGTTCGCTCTATTTTCCGGCGGATTCCTTTGACGATTTGCCTAGCGCTACGATGATCGGCGAATGGCAAAGAGCAGATGTAAGCGCAGGCAATGTGCCACTTCCGGGAACCATGCTTCTGATCGCCTCGGGGTTGCTCGGCGCCGGGTTCTTACGCAGATCCAGACGTTGAGGATGCGACTTTAAGCCTCGACCAGAATGAACGACAGTTTTTTATCCCCGCCTCGGCGGGGATTTTTTATGTCTACTCCGGCCATCGGTGTTCTCTTTTCCGGATGAGGCCGACCGTCTGTATCGCGTCTATTCGCTGAAAAGCTCGGTCGTTGCAACAGAACCCCGAACCGGCTCGTCAAACGAGAGCGATGACTTACCTTCTTGCACATTTCATCCGCAATAAGCTCCGCCCGATCAATTGGGCAGTCTTCGAGTAAGACCGCAAACTCGTCGCCACCAATCCGCGCGACACTGTCCCGCCCACGAATGCAGCTACTCAGTATTGCCGCCACGTTTTGAAGCAAGGCATCACCCGCCGAATGGCCCGCGGAATCGTTGATCGGTAATGAAACACGAAACCGGACAAACCGCGGAACGCACAAATCAGCCATGGGTTTGCCCTGCACCGTCTACCCGCACGTGGGACAGACGATCTATATTAGATTTTTCTAATTTATTCGCGTAGAATCCGGCGCCTTTGTTTTTCGCCAGAGGCCCGCGATGTTCCAACTCACCTGTCCCGGCAGACAATGCGTCAAGAACGACGTGCTGTCCGGTTTGACCGTGGCGCTCGCGCTCGTGCCGGAGGCCGTGGCGTTTGCCTTTGTCGCCGGTGTCGAACCGCTGGTCGGACTGTATGGCGCTTTCATGATGGGACTGATTACCGCGCTGATCGGCGGTCGCCCCGGCATGATCTCGGGTGCCACCGGGGCGATGGCGGTGGTGATGGTTTCGCTGGTCGCAACCCATGGCGTGCAATATCTGTTTGCCGCGGTCGTGCTCACCGGCGTGTTTCAGATTACTGCAGGGGTACTGAGGCTGGGTAAGTTCATCCGTCTGGTGCCTTACCCGGTCATGCTTGGTTTCGTCAACGGTTTGGCGATCGTGATCTTCCTTGCCCAACTGAAACAGTTCCAGATCACCGAGGCGGACAGTGGTATCGCATGGCTGAGCGATTCACCATTGTGGATCATGCTGGGCCTGATCGCGCTCACCATGATCATCATCCAGTTCCTGCCGAGACTGACCGTCGCGGTACCGGCATCGCTGGTTGCGATCGTCAGCGTCACCCTGTTGGCGATCGGGCTCGACCTGGATGCCCGCACCGTGCAGGACGTGTTGCGCGACATGTCCGGCGACCCGTTAGCGACCATTGCCGGTGGACTGCCGAGCTTTCACATCCCCACCGTACCACTCACCTGGGAAACGCTGGAAATCATCCTACCCTACAGCCTGATCCTGGCCGGCGTTGGCCTTATCGAGTCACTACTGACGATGAACCTGATCGACGAATTGACCGAGACCCGCGGTCGCGGCAACAAGGAATGCATCGGCCAGGGCGTGGCCAATTCGGTCAACGGCCTGTTCGGCGGCATGGGCGGTTGCGCCATGATCGGGCAGTCGATGATCAACATAAACTCGGGCGGACGCGGCCGGCTGTCCGGTATCGTTGCCGCGCTATCACTCCTGGCATTCATCCTGTTCGCTTCCGACCTGATCGAGATGATCCCCGTCGCGGCGCTGGTCGGGGTGATGTTCATGGTCGTGCTCGGTACTTTCGAATGGGCCACCTTCCGCATGTTCGGCAAGGTACCGCTGGCCGATACGCTGATCTCGATCCTGGTCGCGGCGGTAACCGTGATCAGCGACCTTGCGATCGCCGTCATCATCGGCGTCATCGCGTCGGCGCTGGTATTCGCCTGGGAACACGCCAAGCAGATGGGCGCGAAGGCATTCATCAACGAAGACGGCGTTAAAGTCTACGAACTGCACGGCCCGCTGTTCTTCGGTTCCATCCACGCATTCAATCAGTTGTTCGATCCGCGTAACGACCCCGAGAACGTGGTCATCGATTTCTACGACTCACGCGTCGCCGATCATTCCGGCCTGGAGGCCATCGACAATCTTGCCGAACGCTACCTGCGAGCCGGCAAGCATCTTCAGCTCAGACATTTGAGCGCGGAGTGCCGCGACCTGCTCGACAAGGCGGGTGATTTGGTCGAGGTCAACCTGATGGAAGACCCCAACTACCGGGTGGCGGATGACCGCCTGGCCTGATCAGAGGCTACTGCACGCTGCCGTGCGAGCGACTGGTGGTACCGGCCGGTGCCGGCAGTCCCGCCAGTGCACAGCCTTGTGCGACCGGACCGCCGGGTAGGATCCAGTACAGATACCTGATACCACCGCGACCGTGAAAGCGCTCATCCAGCGCATCGTGCAACTCCCGGATATTGATGTCGCCCCCTGGATTACGCGTGAAATACTCCTGCAGACAACGGATCACTTCGAAATGGTCCGCCCCAAGCGTAATACCAAGTTCATGCGCAACGCCCTCGGCGTCATGCTCGTTCCAGCCGACCGGCGCATAGGGAAAGCCCTCCGGCCTGCTGACGTGTAAATTGGTCGCGGTATATCCGATCATGCCAACTTCTCCTCGGTCGCTGGATAGCGTTCAAAACCCTTGCAAAACAGAAGGCTAAACAAGACGCCCACAAAACCGAGTGTTTTACTCGGTTTCTATGCGGACTATAGCCCGGCCACTCGAAACCGGTACCGGATGTCGCCTTGCATTCCTTGGGGTTTAGCTGGCGCTTAGCGGCTACTGAACTAAAGTCGCAGATAACGCAGGCGGTTTAGGTAACACGACGATGACCAAGCCCATGCATCCGGAGGCCCCGGAAAGGCTCGATTGCGATGTCTGTTTAACGCAAATACCCGCGGACAGCGCCATCAATGCCGAATGCGCCGAGTACATCTACCATTTCTGCGGTATTGATCGTTATCGCGAATGGCTTGACGACCAACCTCGCGCAGTCGGCGAAAACTGAGCTTGTTTAAGCTTCGGCGCGCGCCTGGCGGGCGCGTTGCGCGGCGGCGATGCGCCCTTCGAGATAGCGCATTTGCTCGTCCAGGGCGCTGCTTGCAGCGTCGGCATCACCCATGCCCAAAGCATCGACGATACGCTGGTGATAGCCAACGATCTGGTCGCGTTCGCGTACCCGAAACACCACCATATTGATCACCGGCTGCAAGGCCTCGATGACCGAGAACATCACCAATTGCAACATTTTGTTATCGGTTGCATCGACCAGGGCGCGGTGAAAACGCACGTCCGAGGCACAGAAATCCTCATCGCTGAGTTCGGGATCGCGTTGTATCGCGATCTCCGCCTTCATCGCGGCAAGATCCGAAGGACATCGATTGACTGCCGCCAAGCGGCAGCACAGCAACTCCAATTCACGCCGCGCCTCGGCAATGTCATGTGCATCGAACTCCCCCATGCTGACGGCAACGATCGCCGCCCCGGTCAATGCATCGCGCAATTGCTGTTGATTCGGCCGATTGACGAAGGTGCCGCCGGCCGGGCCACGGCGCGAGCGAATCAGGTGCTGGGCGGCCAGCCGTTTGAGCGCCT
This sequence comes from Chromatiales bacterium, assembly GCA_028280505.1. Classification (GTDB taxonomy): domain Bacteria; phylum Pseudomonadota; class Gammaproteobacteria; order Chromatiales; family Chromatiaceae; genus Thiosocius. Next base: position 153,739 of record JANQLO010000085.1, read on the forward strand.
CGCGAATCGTCGGCCGCGACACCCCGAACTGCTCCGCCAGTTGGGCCTCACCGGGCAGGCGATCGTCGGCGCCGAGTTCACCGGCAACGATGGATTGCCGAATACGGTCGGCGATCTGACGCGCCAGGCTCTTGGTCTGCAGAGGCTGAAAATCGATACTCATGTCGTACTGCAACGGGATTCCGGGCCCGCGTATTGTGCGAAAAATGACGCCAGGCGTCCTGCCTTTCGCCCTTCGGGCCAGCCTGTCGGTTGTTCGAAACCGCTCCCGGCGTCCTGCCTCTCGCGACACTTACACATCCCTGCACCTCGTCGGCCGAGATGCGACGCCGGATCTTCCACAAAACCGAATGGGACAACGGGTATCCGCGCCATCAAGAGCAAATCGACATACGAATGTTTGGCAACCATGGTTTTCTCGATCAGTCCGGTTCCGCGTTCGTGCAATAGGCGGGCTAGCTCGCGGTATCCGCTAGGAGTCTAGCATCGTGCAGCCAATTTTCTATTTGTTTGACAAATAGAAAATCTAACGCATACTGAATCACATCAACCTTCGGAGCAGACCATGAGCGACACTTTCAAAGCCCTGGTACTCACCCAGAACGATGGGAAAACCGTCAGCGATATCAAACAATTGTCTAACGATGACCTACCTGACGGCGATGTGCTGCTCGCGGTCGACTATTCCAGCCTGAACTACAAGGACGGCCTGGCGATCACCGGCAAAGGCAAAATCGTTCGCCAGTGGCCGATGGTGCCGGGCATCGACCTTGCCGGCACCGTGCTGGAATCGTCGAGCCCCGATTACTCGTCCGGCGATTCCGTGATTCTCACCGGCTGGAGTGTCGGCGAGAAATACTGGGGAGGCTACAGTCAGCGCCAGAAGGTGCAATCGAAGTGGTTGGTACCGATGCCCAGCGGCCTGGACAGCCGCCGGGCAATGGCAATCGGCACCGCGGGCTTCACCGCAATGCTATGCGTCATGGCGCTGGAAGAGGCGGGCGTCAAACCGGACGCCGGTACCGTGGCGGTCACCGGTGCGTCCGGCGGCGTCGGCAGTATCTCGGTGGCGATCCTGGCCAAGCTCGGTTACACGGTGGCCGCGGTGAGCGGCAAACCCGAGGCCGACACCTATCTCAAAGGACTGGGTGCGTCGGAAATCCTGGGCCGCGAAGAAATGAACCAACCCCCACGCCCGCTCGAAGGCCAGCGTTGGGCCGGCGCGATCGATTCGGTCGGCAGCACCGTACTGGCGAGAGTGTTGGCGGAAACGCAATACGGCGGCTGTGTTGCCGCCTGTGGGCTGGCCGGCGGTGCCGATCTGCCCGGCAGCGTGATGCCCTTTATCCTGCGTAATGTACGGCTGCAAGGCGTCGATTCGGTGATGTGTCCGGTCGAGCGCCGCAAAATCGCCTGGCAACGCCTGGCCGATGATCTACCGGCAAAGGCATTGGGCGAAATCGGTCAGGTCGCATCGTTGGAAGAACTGCCGGCATTGGCCGAATCGATCACGCTCGGCGCCATCCGCGGCCGCGTGATCGTCGATCCTAACGCCTGATACGACGATAATGGGCCTGAACAACAGCTGTTTAGGCAATGAAAACCCAAATTTAAAACAAACGTTTGATTTAATCGATATCAACGAGTAGGATCAGGCCATTACCTCGACCACAGACGAGTCATGGCCATGAGCGAATCCACGCCTTCGGCAACGCAAGATACCCGCACCCGCCTCGTCCAAACCGCCCTCAGCATCTTTGCCCGGCGGGATTTCGACGCCGTGAGCGTGCGTGAAATCGTCGACCTGGCGGGGGCGAATATCGCTGCGGTGTCCTATCACTTCGGCGGCAAGGAAGGACTCTATCTGGCCACCGCAGAGTTCCTTGCCGACACCATGCTGGGACGCATGCAACCGCTGCTGACCAAAATCCAGCGCGCAGCGGAGACTGCCGACGACGAAGACGCCGACGAGCTGTTACGCGAACTGATTCATGGCCTGGTACACAACCTGCTGAATGATGGCGTGGGCGACAACGCAGCCGGTTTCATCTTGCGCGAACAACTGCAGCCGACCGCGGCATTCGACATTCTGTTCGGACGGCTGATGGTGCCGATTCAGCGGACGTACCAAGCCTTGGTCATCCGTCTCGGAGGTGATCTCTATGCCGATGACGAACGACAGCAAATCCTGGTCACCCATGCACTGATGGGTCAGATACTGGCCTTCAGAATCGCACGCACCACGGTGTTGCGACGCCTCGATCAAGCCCGGTTCCGGGCACGGGATCTCGACGATATCGCCAACCATGTCCATACCCTGACCCTACGGGCCTTGTCGCCCGGGTCATCCGAATCGAGAGCACGCATATGAATACAGCTTCCCGTCATCGTTGGCGTATGTTGTGGGTGCTGCCACCCGTTGCGGTCGGAATCGCCGTATTGGTGTTCGTGATGAGTAACCGGCAACCACCGGCAGCGGCCGAAAGGTCGGAGATCAGTCAGCCGGTACGCATCGTGGATGCGCAAAGGCTCGATCTCATTCCGATCGCCGAAGGCTATGGCGAAGTACGACCGGAAAAGGTCTGGGCGGCAGTCGCTCAGGTCGCCGGACGTGTCGTCGAGACATACCCCAGTTTGCGCGACGGCGAAGTGGTAACCGCGGGTACCCTGCTGTTCCGCATCGACCCGGTGGATTATGAGCTGCAGGTCGCGGAGGCGAAGGCACAGCTCGCCGAACTCGAGGTACAGGAGCAGAACGCCCTTGCCTCGTTGGAGATCAACCGCCGCAACCTGCGTTTGGCCGAACGCGAAAAAGACCGTATTGCACGTCTGACCGAACAAGGCACGGCGTCACGCAGTGATGTCGACAATGCCGAGCGCAGTATGCTCGATGCCCGTGCCGCCGTTCAAAACAGCGAAAACACATTGGCCCTGATACCGACCCAACGGCGATTGCTGGAGGCACGCCTGGCACAGGCCGAGCGTGACCTCGCCAATACCGAGGTCAAAGCGCCGTTCGATCTTCGTATCGCGGATCTCGCGGTGGAAAAGGACCAGTACGTCGGTGTTGGCCAGACCCTGTTTCGCGGCGACGCCATTGGCCGGGTCGAGATCACCGCCCAGGTGGCCATGTCGTCGTTGCGCAATCTGCTGATCGATCTCGGCCAACCGATCCCGTCCATTGCGGACATGGATACCCGGCTCGCAACCTTTACGGGATTCCGGCCACAGATCCGGATGGACATGGGGAACCATGTCGCCGAATGGGATGCGGCATTCGTGCGTTTCAGCGACGAGGTGGACCCGCAAACCCGAACCATCGGCGTGGTGATTGCGGTCGACGACCCGCTCGGCCAGGCAATCCCGGGACAACGCCCACTGCTGTCCAAGGGCATGTTCGTCCAGGTGCTTATCCGCGGCCATACGCAAACAGACCGCACGGTGCTGCCACGCAGCGCCGTGCGCGGCGGCAAGGTCTATGTGATGAACGCCGAACGACGTCTGGAAATCCGACCGGTCGAGATCCTGTTTCATCAACAGTCGATCAGCGTCGTCGCCGATGGCGTCGCGCCAGGTGAACGGGTCGTGCTCAGCGACCTGGTACCGGCCAATCCGGGCATGTTGCTCGAGCCGGTCGACGATCCGGCTACAGCGGCACAAATGCTGACCGATGCCGGGAGCACACCATGATCGCCTGGTTTGCCCATCACCCCAATGCCGCCAATCTCTTGATGGCGGCGATCCTGATTCTCGGCCTGGTTGCCCTGCCCGGGCTACAGCGCGAAACCTTACCGGAGATCGCCAACGACAAAGTGGAGGTGCGGGTGGTCTACCAGGGCGCGACCACCGAGGAGGTCGAAGATGCCATCTGCCGCCGGATCGAGGACGCGCTCGACGGTATCACCGACCTCGACGAAACCCGCTGCGAGGCGCGTGAAGGGCAGGGAATCGCAACGGCGGTCATGCGAGAGGGCGCCGATATGGCGCGCTTCCTCGATGACGTGAACTCCGAAATCGACGCTATCGACGATTTCCCCGAGCAAACCGAGCAAGCGGTGGTCCAGGAACTCGGCCGAACCGATCCGGTGGTTTCGGTCGCGATCACCGGACCGAATGATCCGGTCGCGCTCAAGGCCTACGCCGAAGATGTCAAAGACCGATTGCAAGGCCTCGGCGAAATCGCCACGATAAGCATCAAAGGTTTCTCCGACCATCAGATTCGGATCGAGATACCGGCATCGACACTGCGCCGGCACGGTTTGTCCACCGCCGACATCGCGCACGCAGTGCAGCGCCAGAGCGTCGGCCGACCCGCCGGAGAACTGCAGGGCCTGCACGAAGACGTCTTGCTGCGCTTCGACGACCAACGCAAAACCGTGGCCGAGTTCGAACGCCTGGTGGTCATCTCGAGCACCTCGGGCGCGGCGATACGTTTGGGCGAGATCGCGCAGATCACCGACCGCTTCGAACGCGCCGAAGACAAAATACTATTCAACGGCCAACGCGCGGCGATCCTCGACATCACCAAGACCCGGGCCCAGGACATTTTGAGTGCCTATGCCGCGGTCAGCGATTTTGTCGATGCCGAAAACACACGCGTACCAAGCGGCATGCAGCTCACCCTGACTCAGGATCGCTCCTCGGTCGTGAAAGATCGCCTCGACATGCTGACCAAGAACGGTATTCAGGGCCTGGTCGCGGTCTTCCTCGTGCTGTGGCTGTTTTTCAGCCTGCGTTACAGCTTCTGGGTCACCATGGGCCTGCCGGTATCCTTCCTCGGTGCCCTGTTCCTGATGCCCTGGTTGGGCATCACCATCAACATGATCTCCATGGTCGGCCTGCTGATCGGCATCGGCCTATTGATGGACGACGCCATCGTGATCGCCGAGAACATCGCGGCGCGCCTGCACAAGGGCGAGCGCCCGCTACAGGCGGCGGTCAATGGCGCGAAACAGGTCTTACCCGGGGTCATGTCCTCGTTCGCGACCACGCTGCTGGTGTTCGGCTCGCTCGCGTTCATCACCGGCGAACTCGGGCAAATACTGCGGGTCATGCCCATCGTGTTGATCCTGGTCATCACGGTCAGCCTGGTCGAGGCGTTCCTGATCCTGCCCAGTCATCTCGGCCATTCGCTGGCACACGCTGCCGAACGGCCCCGTAGTCAGGTTCATCAAAAATTCGAACGCGGTTTTGCCCGGTTCCGTGACCGATACTTCGCCCCCGTGCTCGATGCCGCGTTACGTCAGCGCTACTTCACGATCGGCGTGGTGATCATGCTGCTCCTGCTGGCCATCGCGATGCCGATCGGCGGCAAAATCAAGTTCACCGGTTTTCCCGATATCGAGGGTGACGTGGTCGAGGCGCGCGTGCTACTGCCACAGGGCACACCGTTGGCACGTACCGAGGCCATCGTCGAACATCTGCAAACGGTTGCGCTCTCACTGAACCGCGAGTTCGGCGCATACCAACCCGATGGTCAGGATCTGGTACGCAACATCACGGCGATCTTCAACGAAAACCCGGACGCCTATGAAACCGGGCCACATGTTGCACGGGTCGTGGTCGATTTACTCAACGCGGAAATCCGAAACACCTCTTTGGAGGAATTCCGCAGCCATTGGCGTGAACGGTCCGGACGAATGACCGACGTGATCGCACTGAAGTTCGCCGAACCGACCATCGGCCCCGGCGGGCGGGCGATCGACATCCGTCTGATCGGCGACGACCTGAACCAGGTAAAGGCTGCAGCGCAGACTTTGCAGAATTGGTTCGCCGGGTTCGACGGCGTCATCGACCTCAGCGACGATTTGCGGCCGGGCAAGCGCGAATACCAGCTGCGACTGAAAGACAGTGCCGGCGTCCTCGGCCTGGATGCCGATTCGATCGCCGATCAGGTACGCGCGGCGTTTCAAGGCTTCAAGACCGACGAATTCCCGCTCGGCCCGCAGACCTATGAAGTCGATGTGCGCATGGCCCCGGCAGACCGGGTCGATGCCGACGACCTGGAACAACTGTCCATCGTGGGACCCAACCAGCAGTTGATTCCATTACCGGTGGTTGCCGACGTCATCGAAAGCCGCGGCTGGGCGCGCATCAACCGCATCGATGGCCACCGTGCGGTCACGGTGCAGGGAGACGTCGATCGCACGCGGGCAAACGCCCAGGAACTGCTCGGCCTGGCTCAACAGGACATCTTTCCTCAACTGATTCAGACCTACCCGGGCGTCACGGTCGATATCCAGGGTGAGAGCGATCGCAGCGCGAAAACCGGCGCTTCGATCGTGCGTAACGTGCTGCTTGGCATGATCGGGGTCTACATGCTGCTGGCCTTGCAGTTCCGCAGCTATCTGGTGCCCGTAACCGTGATGTCGGTGATCCCTACCGCATTGATCGGCGTGGTCTTCGGCCATATGGCCCTGGGGCTGGACCTGACCCTGCCGAGCATCGTCGGTATGGCGTCGCTGTTCGGTGTGGTGGTCAACGACTCGATCTTGCTGGTCGTGTTCATCCGCGAGCGCCGCGCAGCCGGCGCCGCCGTGCTCGATGCCGCGCGCGATGCCGCAATCGCCCGCTTCCGCCCGATCGTGCTGACTTCGATCACCACGGTTGCCGGACTCACTCCGCTGCTTTTGGAAAAAAGCCTGCAGGCCCAGTTCCTGATCCCGCTGGCGGCCAGTCTCGCCTTCGGCCTGATGGCGGCGACGATGATTGCGCTGTTTCTGGTGCCGACCATCTATTGCGTGCTCGAAGACCTCGAAAGACTCGGCGGAGAAGAACACGAAACCCGTGCACCGCTCACCACGGAGCGACCGGGGGATTGAAATCGTTCCACAAAAAGGGCCTCATCGTCGGCGGCGTGAGCGATCGCCGGTATCGGTTGCACCCCGCTGGACTTCCGTCGACAGCTGCAAGACACTGCGGTGACCGTCGCCGCCAGCAGCAACCTGCATGAGCAGACCAACCTACGCCATCATCGACACCCAGGCCTTTGTCGCCAATTACCGATATGCAAAATCGCTGGCGCCGGGCAGCCGAGCCCTTGCGGTCGTCAAGGCCAATGCCTACGGCCATGGCGCCGTAACATTGGCACACGCCTTGTCGGGCCAGGCCGACGCCTTTGGTGTCGCCTGCAGCGAAGAGGCAATGGAGCTACGCGAATCCGGTATCGACAATCCGATCTTGCTACTGGAAGGGGCGTTTGATCCGGACGAAATCGAGCTGGCCGACCGCGCGAACCTGATGCTCGTCGTGCACTCACAACATCAACTCGACTGGATGTTGAAGGCGAAACCCGATCGACCGCTCACCGTCTGGTTGAAAATCGACACGGGGATGCACCGGCTCGGTTTCACCCCGCAAGCGGCACCCCGGATCTACCGACATCTGAAAGACAGCCCGCACATCGGTGAGGTCGTATTGATGTCACATTTCGCCCGGGCAGACGAAATGGACAGCGATGCCACGGCGAGGCAGCTCGATACCTTTGACGATACGGCCCATGACCTGACGGCACCGTTTAGCCTGGCGAATTCGGCCGCAACCCTGGCATGGCCGCAGACCCATACGCAATGGATACGCCCCGGCATCATGCTGTACGGCAGCTCACCACTCGCCGGCAGCCGAATCGACACATCCGCGCTGGTGCCGGTCATGCGGCTGCAATCCGAACTGATCGCCATTCGCGATCTCGCCGCCGGCGAATCGATCGGTTACGGCGGCCGTTTTGTCTGCGATAAGCCGACTCGGGTCGGTGTCGTCGCCGCCGGCTATGGCGACGGTTACCCGAGGCACGCGCCGGACGGCACACCGGTGACGGTAAACGGGCAGCGCACCCGACTGATCGGACGGGTGTCGATGGACATGCTGACGATCGACCTGAGCACCCAGCCGGATGCGGCGATTGGCGACACCGTGCAGCTTTGGGGCGACCTCATCAAGGCCAACGAGGTCGCCCAACTAAGCGAAACCATTTCTTACGAATTGTTTACCGGTGTCACGCGACGGGTGCATTTCCACTATCGTTAAGCTCAGGACAGTCAAGAGATACAGCACGGAGCCGCTATCGCTGTCATGAAGGAAAAGATTATCGTCCCGGTACTCGCCGGCGGCGGCACACGTCTGCCGGCACATGTCGGTGTGCTGACTGCACTGGAGCAGATGGGCTACCACATGGATCGGCTGGTCGGTGTATCCGGCGGCAGCATCGTGGCCGCGCTCTACGCCCAGGGGCGCAGCACCCAATACCTCAAGCGTCTGGCCTTCGACGTCGACTTTCGCCAGTTTCGTGGCTTTTCCTTACGCAAACTGATGTTCGCCGGCGGCCTGTCGAACGGTGAACATTTCGAGCACTGGTTGGATGAGCAGCTCGAAGAGGCCACCTTCGATGAGCTCGAACGCGATCTGCACGTGGTCGCGACCGATGTGCGCTCCGGGGAACCGGTATTTTTCGACAAACTGCACTCGCCCGAAATGAAAGTCGCACGTGCGGTGCGCTTCTCCATGGGCATTCCGTTGCTGTTCACCTTCGAAAAATACGAAGGTCATCTGATGGTCGACGGCAGTATCCTGGCTGAAGACGCCCTGTACCAACGCTGGGCCGAGGACGATACACCCGTGGTCTATTTTCGACTACGCTCTTCACGCGAGGCGATAAAAATTCAGGAATCGCGATTCTTTCCGCTGCCGGACTATGTGAACATGCTGATTCGCACCTTCATGACCAGCATCTCACGCGAGTACATCAGCGATCCTTATTGGCGCAATACCGTCGTCGTCGAGACCGGCACGGTTTCTCCGGTCGAATTCGCTTTGTCCGTAGATCAGAAAGAGGATCTGTTCCGGCGGGGCCTGGACACCGTTCAAGAGGTCATTCCGCTCAAGCTCGAACGTTCTCCCGAGTTACAGACGGCGGGTGTGACAGTCTGAAGGCTACAGTTGCCGATAAAATCGCGGTTTCGGTACCATGGCAGCATCAGTACACACTGATCGCCGCGCCCCACACGATTTGGGATTCCACGGCACCTGTAACAAGCCGAACCGATACACCATCATTCCAAATAATTTCTTGAGGCGACCATGCAATACCGCTTCCTACGCGAATTGATTCTACCCATTGCCTTGATCACGACACTCGTCATGCCGGCTTTCGCCGCCGACCCCTTAGCGGTGCGCTATTACGAAGACGCGGTAAAACGCTTCAATGCCAGTGATTTCAAAGGCGCCGAGATCCAGCTCAAGAACTCGCTTACACAAGACCCGAGCCAGCTCTCCGCGAGGATACTGATGGGTAAGGTTCAGCTCCAATTGGGCAATAACGCCCAAGCCGAAGAAGAGCTGGCAATGGCCGAAAAGCTGGGCGCAGACACGGTACTCACTGCACTACCCCTCGCGCAGGCACGCAATCGCAGCGGCGAGTACAAGGTGAATCTCGATACCCTCGTACCGACCCAATTCCCCATCGACCAGCAGGCCGACCTTTGGGTCGAATTGGGTATCGCCCGATTGAAAAACAAAGATCAAGCCGGCGCCCAGATTGCATTCGAGGCAGCACTTAGGATTGAACCATTGCATGGTGGCGGCAAACTAGGACTTGCCCGCATTCCGCTCCAGAAGGGGGATTACACGACGGCGGAACGTCTTGCCGAAGCAGCAATAAACAACGATCCCAACAATTCGGACGCCTGGTTTGTAAAGGCCTCGGCAATACACGCGCAAGGTAGGTACCTCGACGCAGTGCAGGCTTACGCACAGGCCCGCAATCTCAATCCCAATTTCGCTGCGGCAGGGCTTGGCGAGGCCAGCGCGCTCATGGATGCGGAAGAGATAGGAAAAGCCAGCGCCCTTTTAAAAGACTTGAGAACGACATTCCCCGGTATGCCCGATGCGCCTTATCTGCATTCCTTGGCTTTACAGAGACTCGGATTGGGAGAGGAAGCCAAACTCGCCCGACGTGCCGCTGCCGATCTTTTGGATCCAATCGAACCCAGAGATCTGGCGCATAGTCCTGCGCTGTTAATGCTTGCCGGCAGGCTCAGCCTTGAAAATGGCCAACTGGAGCGAGCATACCAAGCACTTTCACTTTATCTGGAAGCACGCCCCGCAGACGTCGATGGCCGCAAACTGCTTGGGCGAATCGCGCTCAGCATGCGCAAGCCCGGCGAAGCACGACGCGCGCTGGTGCCGATCATTAATGCGGGGCAGGCGGATGCGGAGGTATTAGGGCTACTGGGAGACGCCAGCGCGCAACAAAATGACCATTTGGCAGCGGAAAGCTACTACCGTGACGCTATTGCAAACTATAAAGGCGGCCCCGCAATCATCGGTCGCCTGGGAGCCAGCCAATATCGACAAGGACAACGCGAACTAGCATTGAGAAACCTGGAAAAACTGGTCGACAGCACACCTCCCGGTACCACTACCGGCGTTTCCTTGTATACCGCAATGCTTCACTTTGCCGAGCGCCGACTCGGCAAGGCACGCGAAATCACCGAGCGGGTGCTCAAAGAACAACCTGACAGCCTCATTGCACTGAATCTACAGGCCGCCCTTTCGATCGCAGAGGGCGACAACGCGACGGCACATCGCCAACTCGCGTCCCTAGTCAAGCGGGCCCCGGAATTTCGGCCTGCCCGCTATAACCTGGCAAAGCTGTATGCCATTGAGAACCAACACCAAAAAGCCAACCGTGTGCTAGCACGTTTACTTGCGGACAATCCCGACGATATCAGGGCACTTCAGGAACTGGGGCGACTCGCCCTGGCACAGAATGACAAACGCACTGCGGTTCAACACTACGAGAAAATCCGCAAAATCGATGGCAAGGCGCTGTTACCGCTCACCGAACTGATCCGTATCTATCTGCAAGAAGGACAACTCTCGGACGCTATGCAAGTAGCCCTGACTCTGAACCGAACACTGCCGGACAACTTCGACGTCCACCTCGCCTTGGCCCAGGTACAAATCGCTCGCAACGAGACCCAGGACGCCCAAGCTACGCTGAACAGAACGGCAATACTGGCAGGTTATGACCCACGCCGGCTGTTTCGTACAATTCAACTGCAAAAATCGGCGGGAGCTTACGACGACGCTGTAACAACGTTGGAGAAACTCCTACGTGAGAAGCCGGATTCCCTTGTTGCGCGCGGCGCCTTGGCCGATACCTATTTCCGCCAGGAAAAGTTTGGTGCCGCCCAGGAGGAGATTTCCAAAGTACTGGCGATCGAGCCGGACAGCGTCTACGGCTTGGCACTTCGCGGCGACATTTACCTGGCACAAGAGCAACCTGAGAAAGCCATAGAAAACTTCCGTCGTGCCCGAAACATTTCGGATCGACCGGAACTTGTGGTCAGCCTGTTTCGTGCACGGGCGCTCGCCGATCAAAGTGATGACGCAATCCAGGACTTACAAGCATGGCACAACGCAAACCCGGATGAACGGATAACGCTGCGAGCTTTGGCAGAGGCGCGCCATCAACGCGGCGAAGTCGACCAAGCACTTAAGCTTTATCAACAGTTGGCGGAGCTCACCCCGGAAGACCCTTTCGTACACAATAACATTGCCAACCTGATGGCTGACATCGATAGTGAGCTTGCTTTCAAAGCCGCCCGCCGGGCACATGAGTTAGCACCAACCAATCCTGCAATACTCGACACCATGGGGTGGGCGTTGGTACAGGTCGGCGATCTCGATGCGGGGTTAGCCATGTTACGCGATGCCGTCGCGCGAAACGGTCGCTCGGCAACGATTCGCTACCATCTCGGTGTCGCGCTTCAGGAGTTTGGAAGCCTCAAAGAATCGAAACGGGAACTCGCCGAAGCGCTACGCCTATCGGAAAACGCCACTTGGGCCGAGGATGCAAAACAACGACTCCAAAGGCTACGATGATTCTTTTGCGCCCATTTGGACGCGAGAGTGCGCAAGACCAAATGAGTATCCCTGAACACCGGAGAATTGTGATGGCTGCTGCCACAGCGTGGACAACACGAAATGGGGAACCGACCTCGGCCGGAAATAACTGGATCGATACCATTCCAAATCGATTGAAATCAGAGGCCGCATCACTCCAGGCTTTTTAGGACGGCCCCCTCAATCAGATATCAACACATGGCCAATAACAAAACGCCCGCACCAGGTGCAGGCGTTGGATCGTTCGCTTATTGCTTTCGAAGTGCTTTGTTACTCAGGCACCTCGATTCGGAACTACTTATCCGGCAGCTCGCTTAAGGCGCACACGGGCCAACATCGCAATACCCAGGCCGGTCAACAACACGGTACCGGGAACGGGTACTCCAGGCGGTGGTGGTGGCGGAGGGGTTTTGTGTTTACCCGTGAGCTGTTCGATTTTGAAATAGTCTCTGTAACTTTCCTGACACTTACCCGAAGGATCACAGTCAGTACCAAACACATCGTTATATGCGGCGATGATCCAGTAACTCGACTCGATCATACCGGAATTGACATTGATATCGTAAGGATCGCTGGAATCGAGGTTGTCTACGTCATAGTTACCGATCAGCGTCCAGCCACTGCTTGTCAAACCTTCGCTTGATCCGCTGTAGTTCACACCGTCCAGGGTCGGAACACCACCACCCTGATAAGCCAGAACACTGATATCAGCATCGTTGCTGTACCAACCCAGCTGTACTTCCGTCAATGTAATCGAAGTACCGCCGAAGTCGAACATCACGAGTTCGTAACGGCCGTCGTTATCGACGGCATGTTGAGGCGAGCCGCTGTTCTCGCCGTCGCCGTGTGAAGTGCCTAAACCGCCGCTATAAATCGCAATGTTGGCAGCTTCTAGCTGATTGTTGGTCGCGCCGGGCTCCGTATTTGCCCAACCGGACGCAACAACTTCAGGTGTAGTTGCCGAACCCAAAGGCTCGAAAGTCTTGGTCAGGCTACGGCCACTGTAGTTGGTGCCGCAGTTGGCGACGCAGCTGGAACTTCCGAAATCCCACGTCCAGGTCGTATCGGCAAAACCTACTCCCGGTAGTGCGAATCCGGCCATTCCCAGGAAGGCAGAAATTTTTAATTTTTGTGCAAACGGCATGACGGTGGACTCCCGAATCATCCTAGCTTGATATAGCCGACACTAGCGGCTGAACTCATCTTGACTGGAGTAAAGCAAAGACCGTGCCTAATCAGGGTGTTTCCTTTGATCTCAACGACTTATGCGAAGCAGTCGACATAGAGAAACACAGAGGGAGAAGGAACTGTTAAATTTTCCGACAGTCGCCGGGGAATTCCCTTCTTGAACGCAGCCAAGCATCCATCAGTTTAACCGTTCTCGCGCTCGTGCCGGAAAACCCGAAAAGCCGCGGACTCGCTCATGAAGGTATTTAAATGATGTATTACAGAACGAATTTACGAAAGCAATCAGTCCGGCAACACAATATTCAATTCCAGAATCTCCTGCCGGCCATCGTGCTCGACACTGACCGAGACCGCATCGTTATCGACGGCGACGTACTTGCGAATCACCTTGAGCAAGTCGCGTTCGAGTTGCGGCAGGTAGGACGGGCCGCCGACACGGCGATCGTGCGCAACCAGAATCTGCAGTCGCTCTTTGGCGATAGACGCAGAGTTGCTCTTGCGTTGTCTGAAATAATCGAGCAGCGCCATGGTCACCCTCCGAACAGACGGCCGAGCAGGCCCTTTTTCTCGGCTTTGAGAAACCGGTGCGGTAGATCCTCCCCGAGGTAGCGCGCAACCATGTCATTGTACGCCTGCCCCGCGTTGCTTTCCCGATCGAGAATCACCGGTACGCCGGCATTCGACGAGTTCAACACCGACGGTGATTCCGGGATTACGCCGATGAGGTCGAGAGACAGGATCTCCTGGACGTCCTCCAATGCGAGCATCTCGCCACGCTGCACGCGCTCGGGTGAGTAACGGGTCACCAAAAGAAACTCCCTGATACCGTCGAGGTTCTGCTCGGCACGCCGCGACTTGCTCGACAGAATACCGATCATACGGTCGGAATCGCGCACCGACGACACCTCGGGATTGGTCACCACGATGGCATCGTCGGCATAGTACATCGCCAACGTTGCGCCTTTTTCTATCCCGGCCGGGGAGTCGCAGATGATGAACTCGAACTCAGCCGATAGCTCATCCAACACCTTGCCGACACCTTCCACGGTCAATGCCTCTTTGTCACGCGTCTGCGATGCGGGCAGGATAAAGAGATTGGGGTTTCGTTTGTCTTTGATGAGCGCCTGGCCGACATTGGCCTCGCCGCTGATGACATTGACGAAGTCGTACACCACGCGGCGTTCACACCCCATGATCAGATCGAGATTACGCAATCCGACATCGAAGTCGATCACCACGGTTTTGAAGCCGCGTTCCGCCAGACCCATCGCGAAAGCCGCGCTGGTCGTGGTCTTGCCGACCCCCCCTTTACCAGAGGTCACTACGATGATTCTTGCCAACTGGATACTCCTTAGGACCCGAGGGGTCCACGCTGGTCGATTTAATGGCGTTTACAACAACTCACAGCAACGTGAACTCCAAACTGTCGCCGACAAGGGAAATCTGTACGGTACGCCCGATAAAACGGCTTTCGAGATCCTCACTGACCCGATAGCGGCCGGCGATCGACACCAGTTCGGCACCGAACTCGCGACAAAAAACGCGTGCCCGAGCATTACCCGATACGCCGGCCATTGCCCGGCCGCGTAATGGCCCATAGGCATGGATATGGCCCTCCGCCAACACCTCGGCACCGGAACTCACCCCGGCCATCAAAATCAGATCTCCGCCATCTGCATAGATTCGTTGTCCCGAGCGGACCGGTTTGTCCACGACCAGTGCGTGAGAGGCCGGCGACTTGGTCGTCGTTGTGGCAGCAACCGGACGCCCGGCCGGCATAACCGCCAGTTCGAGTGCGCGTGCCTGTGCCTGCTGTGCCGCCGAAGCGCCACGCACGCCGACCGGCACCATGCCGTGACCACGTAAGATACCGACCACCAAGGGGAACTCGGTCAGCTGTTCCTGGGCCGGCAACTGGGAAACATCGATCGCGATCGGCGCCTGATCGAAAAAGGCCGGTAAACGCGCGATCTGATCAGCCAGAAATTCATCCAGACCGCTGACGTCCGGGTCTCTCAGAATGAGAGTCGGAATAGTGAATTGCCCCGCCTTCATCGCGAAGGACGCGGCCTGCTGATCGGTTCGAACGGATACCTCGGACATGCCCTGCTACTGCATCAGACAGCGAAATCTGGGCACGGAGTCTATATGAAATTAATGCCCGTGGTGGTGGCGTGATCACAAAATCGCATGTTGGTGCGGAATATCCAAACAGCTCAGTTCGGCAGGATCGGGTTCATGGCCCCCATCGGACCCGAGATCTGGCGCACATTCTGCCGCATGACCCCCATACCCCCGGCCATCTGATTCATCTGCACCGAGATACCGCCCATGGCGTGCGTCATCTGCTGCATATCGCCGTCGACACGCACCATTTCGCTCTGCATGTTCTGCATGTTGCCCCTTAGCTCAGGCATGATTGCGGTGATGGTAGTCATGTCTTCCGCGATCGAGCCCATATACCCCATGTGTTTGTCAAACTGAGACACGCGCTGGGCAATCAAATCCATGTCGTAATCGACCCGGGACAGATTCTTGTACATCGAATCCATATTGCTGACGATGCCATTCAAGTCCTGATAGAGCACCGTCACGTAATACACGTTGACGATCGACAAAATCACCAAGAGCACCGATACCGTTGCGATGACCTTGTCGGTAATCTTGAAATGGCGATGACGTTCGTCCAGGTGCAACTGGGTCTCGCGCCCCAGACGCGCCATCACCTCAACGATGGGTCTGCGTGGATCGACCATTCGGACAGACCTTTACGGAAACGGGAACATATTGTTCAGCGTCCTTGCCGGTTTCGCCATACGATGCATCTCGGCGCTCATTACCTGCACCTCGTGGTTTATCGCCCCCATGGTGACGGCGATGTTCTCGACATTGACCCGGCTACCGGTCATCTGATGACCGATACTCCCAAGCGTCTCGTCGATGTTGTCGGTAATCGTACCGATCTGTTGCATTTCACCGCGCATCAGCGCGGTGCTTTCGTTGATCGCCCCCATTTGAGCGACCTGAACCTCCATGGATTCCAGATGCTCGGTGATTTCATCCATTCGCAGTGTGACGGCGGAAAAATGGGTATTCATCGATCCCACCACGTTGGAGATCCGATTGATCTGCGAGCTCAAGGTCAGCAACAAAACCAAAATCGAGAAGGCGATAATGGACAGGATGATAAGGCCGGCACGAATACTGTAATTCAGGCGGTCACCCAGCTTGTTCTTAACGTCGATCTGGCTGAGAACAATACCCTCGAACGAGCTTAAAGCGCGCAGATACTGCTGCTCGAGGATTGTGTCTACCGAGCTGGCTCGCGGATCGGGCAGTTCATCGGACATCGCTTGGCTATCCCTTAATCGATTTGGTCGTGCAGCGCACCACCGTACCGGAATTCACTTTGCGGACATTCTGACACATTCCGCTCGCGCCAGCGTTATCGGGCACGTGACGCGGGGCGCTCGACCTCAACCCAGGCAATCGAATCAATGCGTAATACGCAGGTTTTTCTGCTGCAGCAACTGCCCCGCCTCGATGGCAGGTACCGGTTTGGAAAACCAAAAACCCTGCGCCTCCGGACAATCCATCGAAACCAAGGCATCGATCTGGTGCTGTGATTCGACACCTTCCGCAACGACATTGATATTGAGCATCCGACCAAGCCCGACAATAGTCTTGATGATCGCCGCACTTTGGGTTTCGCTGTCGAGGCTTTGAATGAACGAGCGATCGATCTTCAGGGTATCGTAGGAGCAACGCTGCAGATACGATAGCGAAGAATAGCCCGTACCGAAATCATCCATATGAATCTTGACGCCGAACTCCCTCAGCTCGTTGAGCACCGACTGCGTCGCATCCTCGCTATCGATAACGTCGCGTTCGGTAAGCTCGAGCGAAAGATCTTGTGGCGAGATGCCGCTCTCGGTCACGATGCGCTTAACACGCTGCAAAGCGTCCCTGGCACGAAACATACTCGCCGAAACATTAACGCTCATCCCGAGCGGCGAGCCGTTCACAAACACCTGACGCCACTGCCGTGCTTGTGAGCAGGCTTGTTCCAGCACCCACCAACTCAGTGTCGCGAGCATGCCGGTGTCTTCGACGACATTGAGAAAACTATCCGGTGCCAGTATCCCTTTCTCCGGATGCAACCAGCGAAGCAAAGCCTCGAACGCGACGATACGGCGTTCACTCAAAGTAACGATTGGCTGGTAATAAACGACGAATTCTCCACGGGCGAGCGCACGCCGCAGATCGGTTTCCATGTTCAGACGTGAAATTGCCGCCTGATGCATGGTGGTATCGAAGATCACCGTATTCTCCGTCTCGGATCGCTTGGCGCGATACATTGCCAGATCGGCGTCACGCAAAATCTCTTCGGGCGATTGATACTGCGACGCAGCCACGGCAATGCCGATACTGGCGCTGGTGTACATGCCACGCCCGGCAATCGAGAACTCCTGTTGAAACAAGGTATGAATCCGTTCGGAGACCTGGGCGGTATCCGCCTCGTCCTCGATATCGCTGACAAGAACGGCAAATTCGTCGCCACCCATACGGGCGACCGTGTCGCCGGGCCGAATCACACTCATCAAACGCCGCGCAATCGACACCAACAGACTATCGCCGGCCGAGTGTCCCAGGCTGTCGTTAACAAATTTAAACCGGTCGAGATCAAAATAGAGCACGGCGAAGCGCAACGTGTTGTTACGTTTGAATCGCCGCAAGGCCTGCTGTAAACGATCGATAAACAGTACCCTATTGGGTAGGCCGGTCAATGCATCGTGCAACGCACGATGGATCAGTTGATTCTCCGTTTCCTTGCGCTTGGCGATACTGCTGATCGAACCGGCCATGCGTACGGCACGTCCGGTCTTGTCGGCCAAGATAACGCCGCGCGCGTAAACCCAAAGGTACTCACCGCTCTCGTGCCGCAGACGGTGTTCGTATTCGAAATGCCGGCGCGGGCCGTCCAGTTTGGCCGACATGATGCGCTTGAGTTCCGGTAGGTCTTCCGGATGAACACGCTCGAACCAGTCTTGAAGACGATCGACACCCGCATCCCCGGTGAGACCGATCAGTTCGTTCCAACGCGGAGAGAAATAGGCCTTTTGCGTGTCGGCTTCCCAATCCCAGATGCAATCATTGGCACCGGCAACCGCAAGTGCGTACCGCTCCTTAACCTTGATCAAGGCTTGTTCGGCACGTTGCCGCTCGATGGCGTAAATAATGGCGCGATGCAACAACGCCGCATTGACCTCACGTTTGATAAGGTAATCTTGCGCACCGGCACGAACCGCGCTGGCAGCGGTACTCTCCTCATTGCAGTTGGTCAGAATGATGATCGGCACACCGACGGCCGCCGCAGCAATCTGCCGGTAACCGTCGAGACCTTTGGTATCGGGAAGATGCAAGTCCAGCAGCACGATATCGGGAACATGCCCGGCATTGATGTCGTTCAGCGCACTGGCGATGCTGCGCGTATGGCGAATGCTGTAGGCGTGAGAATAGCGCTTCGCCAAATACAAACGGACAATCTCTGCCTCCTGCGGATTGTCTTCCACCAGTAAGACGTCGATGTTAGTACCGTTCATACTGTTCTCGGATTGGCGTCACCCTGGGTATTTTAGCCGGCCGTCATGTCGACGGCTTCCTCTGCCTGAGGCACCGAGAAAATGAATACACTACCGCTGCCAAGCGACGATCTTACCCAAATATTACCGCCATGGTTATGGATGATCCGCTTGCAAATCGCGAGCCCCATACCGGTCCCTGGATAATCTTCTACCGAACCGGCACGTTCAAACATACCAAATATCCGCTTGGTATCCTCATCGGAAATACCGATGCCATTGTCCTTGATACCAATACGCCACTCGCTGCGCACACGTTGTGCACGTGCAGTAACGTGTAGCGGTCGTTCACTGCGGAACTTGATTGCGTTACCGATAAGGTTCTGGAAAACCCGCTGGAACTGCCTGCGATCGACCATCAAGGTAGGTAACCGATGTTGGCGGCTCACACTGCCGCCGATCTCGTCCAGGGTCACCTTATAGAGCTCGACTGCTTCGTCGAGCAGGTCGTTGAAATCGACCAGCTGACAATCGGGCTCGGCATTTTGCAGACGCGAGAAGTCCAACAGCTCATCCAACATCTCTTGGGTACGCGCCAGGTTGAATTGAAGATGGCCGAGTACCTTGGAGCCGGAATCGCCCAACTCGCCAAGGTGGTCTTCGTTGAGAATATCGGCATAACGCCGAGCAAGTTGCAGAGGATCCTGCAGATCGTGCGAAACAGCGTAAACCAAACGCTCACGTTCCTCGCCATTCGGTTCGTCTACGGCCGTCTCTTCCGCATCGCCGGGCTCGTGCCGCAGGCTGAAACTGCGCTCCTGCGCGTCGAGTTTGCCCACCAGACGTGCCAATGCGACAAAACCGGCGCTACTCCGGGGATACACCGTCGTCACCTCGGCGTCGAGTGACGAATCGAGTCGGTCGTGACGCTTGGGTTCGACCAACAATACCTGTAGCGCGTTCGGTCGATTCTTGGCGCAGGCCATCGTGATGTCTCGCCAACTGGACCACCGCTGACGCTCGTCGACAACAATGATTTGATAACGGGTTTCCGAATACAAGGCATCGTAGAACGCTTTTGCCGAGGTCACGGCAAAGACGCGCACGTTGGCACCGCCGGCTTTCTCGGCCAGCAATGAAGTCAACACCAACTCGTCTGCAACGGAGGTGCTAACAAACAACAGATTGATGTTTGCATCCATGTAGTTTTTGTTGTCGGCACTTGACGTTTTAAGTGGCACGCATCGGGCGTCGTAACTGCCTGAAGTCGAAACCACGGAAGCCTTCTCGAGGAGGCCTTTAAAGGGCATTGCCGTACTACCAGTTACCACCAAATTTTTCTTTACAAATCATACCTTAAGCCAATTCATTTAGCGATTGTTTACGGCCCCATTTTCACAAAAACAGAGGATAAAAAAACGGCGAAAAACCGGCACTCGTGAATCGTTGACGCAAGCGGATTCGCAAGCAGAAAAGTCTTCATAAAAAGCGCCATTAAAGACCCTTTTTAGGCACCAAATTCTTTTAGTGTCAGGTGATTTATCACTATTATCGAACCCGGAAAGCGCAAACTCATGACTTTAATTCCTGCCCAAAAATGGCCTGATGCCAACAATTCCTCTCCCTCCGGGTCGCTGATTGTTACCGCGCAAAACAAATCGGGAAGCAGATTTTCACCGGGACCGGAAAACACCCGATCATGCCGGCTACAGCAAAGCTTTTTCGAACGAGCCGGACCCCCGAAGCCGAAATGATAGTGCGCAATTTCCCCAGCAACATCGTTGTTATCCAGATGAAATCATGTTGGCCATGAGCGGACAGGTACGTTCGCCGTAGCTTGAATGGAAGAAGCGATGGAACCGCCCATAACCCGCTAGAATACGACCGCATGAATTTGAACGATCCGTTCCAGCGTGTCAGCCGTAAAAGACAACGCACTTACGCGGCGTTAAGAGATAGCCTATTAAAGCAAGGCGTGCATGACTACGATGCCGCACTGGTAGTGTCCAATGCCATGTCACGCAATGCCGCCGTCCTGTCGGCGATATTACTTGTCGCCACGGTGATCTCAGTGGTCTTGTTTCCACATGCCGCAGGTATCGTTCTTATACTCGCTTTGCTCGCGGCGATCTGGATCGGCACGACCTTCTTTCAGGCTCGTATGCATCTCAAGCGTTATATGCTTGAGGAATGTCGGCCATCGACACCAAATTCGGACACCGAAGATACCAACGACCCAGGAGATACACCATGAACATGACGCAAAGCAGATTCGCGATCAAAGGCAGTGTACTCGGCCTGACCTTGATAATCGTCGCGCTGGCAGGACTTGTACCCAATGACGCACGCGCCGATGAAGACGTCGTCAAAGTCGTCTATCACGCCGATTTCGCCGACCCGCGGCGATTCAGCGCGATGCTCACCAGCATCAACAACATGGTGACCTATTATCAGAACGAACTCATCGAATACGATATCCGTATCGTATTCGTCGCCCACGGTATCCGATTCGTCACCGATGACAAATTGGTGGGAACACCTTTCGCCGAAGATGTCGCCATGGCCGAACGGCGTGCAAACAATGCCGGGCGCCTCAGTGCCCTGCACTCCGTGCAGGACGTTAAGCTCGAGCTGTGCGACATCACACGCTCTCAAATCAATCTCGACGCCGACAAATTATACGACGGGGTCGACCAGGTGCCCTCGGGTGTCGTGCAACTCGCGCAGCTGCAAAGCGAGGGCTTCGCCTACATAAAGATCGAATGAGTCACTCCAGAACATGCCATTGCAACGAGACCGTCGAATCGCGCGGGTCGGCGCTTGGTCGACGATCGTCATTTCGCTGGTGCTGCCGGCCCTGCTTGGCTGTACCGCACAATCCCCTCAGATCGCCGAACTCTCTGGCGAAACCATGGGGACTACCTTCAGTATCAAACTCTCGCCCCCACCCGACCGAGCCACCCAAACGGCGATAAAACAACAGGTGGAACAACGTCTAACAGAGATCAATCAACAGCTATCGACCTACATTCCCGATTCCGACCTGATGCGCTTCAACCGTTCCGTGTCAACCGACTGGCAACCGGTACCGATCGCATTGGCCTCGCTCGTCGATCAAGCCAAAACGATCAGCCTGCGCACGGAGGGACTTTACGATGTCACCGTCGGGCCGCTCGTCGAACTTTGGGGGTTTGGCAGTAGCGGAACACGTACTCAACCACCGACACCGGCGGCCATCGACGCTACCGTCGCCAGAATAGGACACCAACACGTCGACGTCCGCATGACACCGCCCGCCCTGCGTAAGGCCATGCCGAGTCTGGCAATCGACCTGTCCTCGATCGCCAAGGGCTGGGCAGTCGATCAGCTCAGTGCACTGTTATCGGCACAAGGCGTCGAGGCATTTCTGGTCGAGATCGGCGGTGAAACGCGCACCAAGGGTAAAAAGCAAAACGGACAACCCTGGCGTATCGCCATCGAGCGTCCTTTGTATAGCGAACGCAAGATCCAAGGCGGCATCGAGGCGGTCGATATTGCCATCGCCACGTCCGGCGACTACCGCAACTATTTCGAACACGACGGCCAGCGCTACTCACACACGATAGACCCAACAACCGGCAGTGTTGTTCGTCATCGCCTCGCATCCGTTACGGTCATCGCCGAGACTTGCGCGGAGGCCGATGCCTGGGCCACCGCATTGATGGCACTCGGCGAAGTGCGGGCACCGAAGTTGGCGGAGCTGCTGGGGATCCGCGCGCTATTCATTATTCGCGAACCCGAAGGATTACGCGAACACGTAACATCGGCACTGAGCAAGTCTCAGGTGTGGCAAACCCTACAATGAGCCATAGGGACGTCGTTGCCAGACAGGCTATACCCCTTACGCATCGGCGCCTTGTGAATGCCGTCCGTAAAAACAGAATCTTGCTTCACCCTCTTTTTTCGCCAGATACATCGCTGCATCCGCAAGGTTCATCAAATCGGCGGAACTATGCGCGTCAAGGGGAAACAAGCTGATCCCGATACTGACACTGAGCATCACGGCCCCTTTCTGCACCTCAAATGGCTGGGCAAAAGCGTTCATGATTTTTATCGCAACCGCGGCAGCATGATCCGGACCTGTCAGATCTTCCAACAGTACGACAAATTCGTCACCGCCCAAACGCGCCAGTAGATCGGCCTCGCGCACGGTCGCCGCCAAACGCTCAGCGACCAAACGCAGCAGTTCATCGCCTGCCAGGTGGCCCTTCGTATCGTTGACCGCTTTAAAACCGTCCAGGTCCAGAAACAGCAACGCCAACATGTGTTCGTGCCGCTTGGCACGCTTGATCGCATTGTCCAGTTCCCCTGCCAGCATCAGACGATTGGGCAATCCGGTCAATGCATCGTGATACGCCAGATACTGTAAGCGCTCCTGTGATTCCTGGATCATGCTGATGTCAGACAATACGCCGACATAGTGAGTAACCTCGCCGGCGGTTTTGATTGCACTGATACTCAACCACTGCGGATACACCTCGCCGCTCTTGCGCCGGTTCCAGATGTCGCCATGCCATTGGCCCTCCCGATCGAGCACCTGCCACATCCGCTGATAAAAATCCTTATGGTGCCGCCCGGAACTCAGCAAACTGGGGTTGCGTCCCCGAACCTCACCCAATGCGTAACCGGTGATGCGGGTGAACCCGGGATTCACCGATTCGATCAAGGCATTGGCATCGGTGATCATGACCCCT
The DNA here is from genome assembly GCA_028280505.1 of Chromatiales bacterium. GTDB lineage: Bacteria > Pseudomonadota > Gammaproteobacteria > Chromatiales > Chromatiaceae > Thiosocius. Next base: position 177,146 of record JANQLO010000085.1, read on the forward strand.
TCCGCAGTGCTCTCGATGATGACGGAGGCAAGACGGAGTTCCTCACGTGTCTCATGCTCAGTCGTTACATCGATAAGCACACCATGCACCAAGCCGACATCCTCGTACTCACCGAGGATGCGCGCGTGACCCTGTCGTTTATCGGGAAAGTGCAATCGAATCTCGAGCTCGAAGGGTTGTCGCGACCCATGGCAGGCAGCGATGGCCTGCGACAAACCGGCTCGGTCGTCGGGATGCACCCGGGCGATGACCAATGCGATGTTCGGCTGTGCATCGAACGGGTAATCCAATGTTCGGAACAACTGCTGCGACCAATGCGGACACGAACCATCGACCCGGCAAGCCCAGCTACCCATGCCTGCCAGTTGTTGCGCCTGAAGCAAATCGCGATTGGTGCGACTGAGCATCTCGGTACGTGACTGCACGCGACGTTCGAGTTGCTCCTGATTTTCGAGCAACTGTAAGGTCATCCGATTTATCGATGAGGCCAGATAGCCGAGTTCGTCGTCGGCACTACCCCGTGCGAACGCCTGCGACTCGAACTTGATATCGCGTACACCGGCGGCCACCTTACCGGCATCGCTCGCCATTTGTTCTACCGGGTCTACGATCAGCCGCTTCACGAAAAACAACAAAAGCGCAACCAACACACCGATTTCCACGAGGCTGACCAGAAACATCAGCAAGGCACGCTGCCGGATGTATGCCACCAATCCGGCAAAACTACCAACGACGATCAATTCCCCTAAATCAATCGTCTTATCGCGGTGCGAATGGAGAATATTGAGCTTGACGACCACCTCGTCCCCGCCACCGCGCTGTCCGGCAGAAAAGTATTCGTCGCCATTGCGCGTTACTGCGGCATAACGAACGCCGGTCGATTCGACCAGACCGTCGAGCAACGACTGGGTTTGCAATTCATCGAGCAACCATAGCGAATTGCGCAGGGCATCCAGTTGCACCACTGCGTGCTGCTCGATGTTTCGAGTCATCAGTTCGGCATGTTCGCGGTAATCGACATTCAAATGCAGAATCATGCGCGTCAATGACGCCAACACCACGACCGACACCACACCAATAGTGATACGCTTTGCAAGACGGCGACGATAAGGGCGCTTATCCGACGCATCGCTCATAAAGCAAACGCCCCGAAGACCACCTGATGTAATGCTTGGTAGCTCCCGTCGGCTTTGAGTTCGCGCAACACCCGCTCGACTTGCGGCACCAATGCCGCATGACGCCTATTCAAGTACATATACATCGATCGAGAAGTCAGCGGAGGATCGACGATTCGGGCCGCATGACAACCTATATCCTGCATCAAGCTGAGCGCTTGATGCCGCTCGTATACCGCGGTATGCACTCGACTGGCTTGTAGCAAGTCGAACAACGCCGCACCATCGCGCACTTTGGTCAACGAGCGGTAACGCCGCACATTGTCTTCCACCACCTTCCAACCGGTGATGATCGCGACATCATGTTCGGCAAGATCGTCCCATTCTTCGATATTCGCATCGGGATGTCGGGTGATCGCGACGAAGTCATACTGAATCATCGCTTCCCCGACCGGCAGCATATTGGGATAACGCTCATCCAGCCCGGCAATACGAACCAGATTGCCATCGTCGATACCCTGCTCGACATTGAGCAGGGCACGTTCGGCCGCAACACGTACAAACTCTGTATCGATACCCAGTCGGGAGAAGATGTCGCGGGTCAGGCGAATCTGGAATTCTGCCTGCGGAGAGCCGGGAGCAAAGCCCATGTTGAAGACGAGCGTTCGGGGCGTATCCGCCGCTGCGGCGACGCACGTCAACATCAAAAAACCGAAAAACAAACCACGTTCCATCTTCCCTGTCCAGACACGGCACTTATAATAATTTTACGCTTGGCGCACGATAGCATAACTGAAGAAAATCAATTTCTTGGCGCCAGATCAATAATTGTGTCGAGCAGATACCGTGTTTACGAACTATGCCATGTGAAGTATCTGCGCTTCGCCACGCTTTTCAGCCGATTATATCCAAGCGTCGTACTTGGATATGGGCGTACGACACCGAACGGAAAGTGGTGGTGCCGAGCTGAGTTATGCGCTGAGCACAATCCTACCGGTCGCGTGCCATTTGCAAAAAAGACTTCACAAAATCGGTATCGCCATCGCGTTTGCGAATACCGATGTAAATCTGTTTATGCACACCTTTTCTACCCAACCGAATAGCGCGGATCGGTAATGATGTCGCATATTCATCGACTAGCCAACGAGGCAAAGCTGCAACACCGCGACCGGCAACAACCATGTGCAACATAATATCGGTGGTCTCTATTGTCTGATGACGCTTTGGCCTCAGCTTGGCAGGCAACAAGAAAGAACTGAAAACATCGAGCCGTTCGACCTCGACGGGATACGTAATCAATGTCTCCTCAGCGACATGCTTGGGTTCGACATAGCACCGACCGTCAAGACGGTGCCCAACCGCAACGACCAATACCTGTTCATACCCGTACACCGGTTCGAACACCAACCCGGTTCGATCGAGCGGGTCCGGCGTCACCAAGATATCGATGTCATGACTGAACAGCGCCCCGATACCGCCGAATTGAAATTGCTGTTTTACATCCACGTCCACATCGGGCCAACATCGAAGATAGGGCGCGACGATTCCCAATAACCACTGGTGACAGGGATGACACTCAATGCCGATCCTCAATACCCCGCGCTGTCCTTGAGCGATTTGTCCGATAACCTGCTCGGCATGCTCGAATTGAGGTAATAACCGTTTTGCCAAAGACAACAACGCATTGCCGGCCGGCGTGAAACGCAGGCGCCGTCCCTCTCTGGACCAGATCTTGGTACCGATGCGACTTTCGAGTTTGCCGATGGAATGACTCAAAGCCGACTGTGTCAGGCAAAGCGCATCGGCCGCCGCTGTCAGCGAACCCAAACGGTCGACCTCGAGCACAATGGTCAGATGACTACGTTCAATCATACTGAATCATGAATATCTCTCACATTATTAAGCAATAATATCATTATTATTCATCTCAAATCACACCTAGCATGACCCCACGAAAAACAGCCGGAGTCACGCTATGGTCACGACACACAATCTCGGTTTTCCCCGTATCGGTGCAGCGCGGGAACTCAAATTCGCACTCGAATCCTATTGGGACGGATCAACCGGCGAGAACGATCTGTCACAGCTCGCCGCCGGACTGCGTCAAGAACACTGGCAACGGCAAACCGGCCTCGATTGGTTACCTGTAGGCGATTTTTCGCTCTACGATCAAGTGCTTGACATGAGCTTCACACTCGGCCATCTACCGGCACGCTTCGCCAAGACCGAAGGATCGTCGCTCGATCGTTACTTCCGTGTGGCCCGCGGTCGGTCCGCACAAGACACGGACTGCCAGTGCGGCGCAGCCGGCGAACTGACCAAGTGGTTCGATACCAACTACCACTACATCGTGCCCGAGTTCGATGCTCACACCAGCTTCACGATCGATCCCAGCCGCCTGCGCCAGCAACTCGCCGAAGCCAATGCGCGAGACATCAAGGCCAAGCCCGTCATCATCGGTCCCATCACTTACCTGTGGCTGGGTAAATCAATCGACGGTTCCAACCGGCTCGACCTGTTACCGAAGCTGCTGCCCGCCTATGCCGCACTGCTCGACGACATGGCCGCTCAAGGCGCCTCCTGGGTACAAATCGACGAACCCGTGCTCGTGACGGCGTTGGATGCGGCGTGGCGCCATGCCTTCCATCTCGCCTACCACCAACTACAACACAGCAACACCCGCTTGCTGCTGGCGACTTACTTCGGCCGGCTTCAGGACAACCTGCAACTCGCCTGCGAACTGCCGGTCGCCGGGCTACACCTCGATGCAAGCAGTGCACCCGACGAGGTCGACCGATTGATCGACTGGCTGCCCAGCCACAAGATTCTCTCACTGGGCGTCGTCAACGGACGCAATATCTGGAAAACCGACCTCAATAGCCTGCTCGAGCGTCTCGAACCCATACACGCGCGCCTACAGGATCGTCTCTGGCTGGCGCCCTCGTGCTCCTTACTGCACGTCCCGGTGGACCTGGATCGCGAAGACAAGTTTGACCCGGAAATCAAACAATGGATGGCATTTGCTACGCAAAAGCTCGACGAGATCCAACTGCTCGCCCGTGCCTTGAACCGGGGTCGAGATACGGTTGCCGGACAACTCGCCGAAAATGCGCAGGCCATTGCAAGCCGCACCGCTTCACCAAGAGTAAACAACCCCGCAGTCAAATCGGCAGTCGCCAAACTGGCGAAAACCGCTGGCCAACGCCACGGGGATTACGAAACACGCGCCCGAAAGCAAGCCTCGCGACTCACACTACCGATGTTCCCCACCACGACCATCGGCTCATTCCCTCAAACCACGACCATTCGTCAGGCACGCCGGCATCTGCGACAAGGAAAAATCGACCAAGCCGACTATCGATCGATCATGCGTGCCGAAATTTCCCGGGTAATTCGCGAACAGGCGTCGCTTGGATTGGACGTCATGGTTCATGGCGAGGCTGAACGCAACGACATGGTCGAATACTTCGGCGAACAACTCGATGGCTATACGTTCAGCCAGTATGGTTGGGTACAGTCCTATGGTTCGCGCTGCGTCAAACCGCCCATTCTGTTCGGTGACGTCGGCAGACGTCACCCGATGACCCTCGAATGGACCGCTTATGCCCAATCGCTTACCGACAAGCCGGTAAAAGGCATGCTGACCGGCCCGGTCACCATGCTCAACTGGTCCTTCGTTCGCGACGATCAGCCGCGTGCCGAAACCTGTCGACAACTGGCCCTGGCGATTCGCGAGGAGGTACTCGATCTCGAACGCATCGGCACCAAAATTATCCAGATCGACGAGGCGGCACTGCGCGAGGGGCTTCCTCTAAGGAAAACGCAATGGAAAGGGTATCTCGCATGGGCAATCGAATCATTCCGAATCGCTGCAAACGGCGTCTCGGACGAAACCCAAATCCACACCCATATGTGCTATTCGGAATTCAACGACATCATCGAATCGATCGCCGCCATGGACGCCGATGTCATCACCATCGAAACGTCCAGGTCAGACATGGCACTACTCGACGCCTTTAAGGAATTCGCCTATCCCAATCAGATTGGACCGGGCGTCTACGACATCCATTCACCCAACATCCCGACCCAAGAGCAGATTATTCACCTCATGCAAAAAGCCGCGAAATACCTGCCCGCCGACCGCTTGTGGATCAACCCCGACTGTGGACTCAAAACACGACGCTGGGAGGAGGTGCTTCCCGCGCTCGGCAATATGGTCGAAGCCGCAAAAAGGCTGCGCCAATTGACGGGGACAAACGCAAGCACAGTCTCGACATAGGGGCTCGATACCGCGAACATGGGCATATCGAACCGCTCAAGTGTTCAAATGCTGCTTGGCAAAGCCGATGAACGTATCGCTGCAATCGCGCCATTGCACATCTCGACTGACAAAACACGTAGCGATCGACAGACGTCTGTCGATCGCCCCGATGCTGGACTGGCTATATTATTTAAATTCTAAAAATCAAATATTTACATATAACGACATCTTCGATGGTGCAGCCGCAGCACACCAAGATTGTTGTCATTTTTGACAACACATCAAAGATGTTGACATGATTGACAACGTGACAGCCGAACTCATCTACCGCTACAAGGACGTGACCTCGGAAGGGAACCTGATCGAGGTGGTGGTTTGGAAGGTGCCGGCACCGGTCGAGCCTTCACAACACGGGTTCAAGTATCGACTGGTCTATATCGTCGACGGTGTACGGGTGGTCGGATTCGATAATGAGCGGGGCAAAGGGGATCACTGCCACCTGGACGGCGAAGAGAAAGCCTATCAATTCATCTCGATTGAGCAACTGATCGAGGACTTCATGGCCGAAATCGCCAAGCGGAGACAATCATGAAGCGCAAACTGACAATTACGTTGTCGGCCGACTGGCAAACAGGACTGCGCGCCGCCGGTAAGGCTACGGCTAAAGCTGTCCAATCAGGCCGCTATCAGGGCGAGACGCTGAACTTCGAATCGCCCGCCGTTTTGTTCGGCCGGCTAACGGAAAAGCGGTGGGAATTAGTGCGGCTATTGCAAACAACCGGTTCGATCGGTGTACGCGAACTTGCCCGTCAAGCCGGACGCAATGTGCGTCGGGTGCACGATGACGTGCAGATGTTACTTGACCTTGGGCTGATCGAGAAAACCGATGACGGTAAGCTGATCTGTCCCTACGACGACATCCACATTGATCTGCATGTTAGCGCGGCATGAGTACTTAGCCACGGCTACACCGGATCATTCCCGGTGAGCATCGCATCATCCTCGGCCTCATCACGCCGTCGCGCTTGATAGTGGTCGAAATCGATTCCGAAACGTGACGATCGCTAAGCCCGCCAATGACCGATAAATCGGTGTGTTCACAAAAAAGCCCAGGCAAATCAATCGATCGTCGTCTGTCGATCGCCCCGATGCTGGACTGGACCGACCGTCACTGCCGGTACTTCCTGCGACAAATCAGCCGACGTGTGCTGCTCTATACCGAAATGATCACGACCGGCGCTTTGCTACACCGCGACCCCTCACGCTTTCTTGACTTCGACCCCGCCGAACACCCGCTGGCACTGCAGCTTGGCGGTAGCGAGCCGGATGAACTCGCCACTTGCACCCGGCTCGCGAACGACTGGGGTTATGACGAAATCAATCTGAATGTCGGCTGCCCGTCAGATCGCGTTCAATCCGGACGATTTGGTGCCTGCCTGATGGCCGAACCGCAACTCGTTGCCGATTGTGTCGCCGCCATGTGTGAGGCCACATCCCACCCGATCAGTGTGAAACATCGCATCGGCATCGACGATATGGATAGCTACGACCAACTACGGACCTTCGTCGATACGGTCGGCCAAGCGGGTTGCCGCACCTTCGTCGTACACGCGCGCAAGGCTTGGTTACAGGGTCTCAGCCCGAAGGAGAACCGCGAAATACCGCCGCTGCAATACGAGTTGGTTCATCGACTCAAACAAGACTTCCCTGCGCTGAACATCGTGATTAACGGCGGCTTCAAAACCATTGCGCAAGTCACACGGCAACTCACCCGACTCGATGGTGTAATGATTGGGCGCGAGGCCTATCAGAACCCCTGGATGCTGGCGGAAGCGGATACCCGACTGTTTGGCGAGCCCGACAGCGGCCTGACACGCACCCGGGTGGTCGAACGGATGCAATCATATGTCGAACGCCAACATGCGCTGGGTATACCCGTGCATCGCGTCACCCGTCATATGCTGGGTCTTTTTCAGGGCAGACGCGGCGCGCGTGCCTGGCGACGTGCGCTATCCAACGACGTACATCGACCCGGCATCGGCCCCGAACTGCTCGGTCATGCGCTTTCGCTGACCCACTGAACGATCCGCCCGGCAATGCCGCAATCTGTGGTCTAATCGAACCGACGACGGGATTGGGGAGGAGATGCCATGCTACGGCCGGTGCATATCGTGATAGGCGCCGCGTTATCGGCCCTCCTCAGCCCGACATTCGCGGAACAGCCGGCTCTACAGCAACTGACCGAATCCGGCCGCTGCCCGGGTTGTGACCTCAGCGGTGCAAACCTATCAGGCATGCGGCTGATGAGTACCGACCTGTCTGGCGCAAACCTGCGTGGTGCGAATCTGCGCAAGACCATTCTGTTTCGAGCCAACCTATCGCACGCCGATCTGCGCGAGGCGAATCTGGAACGTGCCAGTCTCGGGCGGATCAATCTGGCGGGTGCGAAGCTCAGTGGGCTGGACCTGTCAGATGCACGACTCGCCCATGCGGACTTGCACGAGGCCGATCTGAACAATGCGACACTCGCCTCGGCAACGCTCGATCATAGCGATCTGCGCAACACGAACCTCAGCGGCGCCGATCTAAGCCTCAGCAGTCTAAGAAATAGTCGACTTGATCATGCCCGGCTCGACGGCGCGGTTTTGCACGAGGCCGATCTGAGACAACTGGATCTCAGCCGGGTCGCCAGCGTGGTCGGCGCAGACTTCTCGGCTGCACGTATGGATCGCACCAAGCTCAACGGACTCGACTTGTCCGAAACCCGACTGGACAGCACGCACCTTTCTTTCGCAACCTTGATCGCGACCAATCTACGATCAGCATCACTAAAAGCCGCGACGCTCCGACGGGCGGATCTGCGCGACGCCGATTTACGCGATGCCGACCTCAGTAACGCGATCATGAAGGGAGCCAAATTGAATGGTACCCAACTACTCGGAGCCAACCTGGAGGGCGCCGTAATCGGCGGTAATCTGGTCGGCGCCGACTTCACCAAGGGCCGTTTGAGTAAAGCCGACATGTCCAGCGCCAATCTGAAAGACGCCCGCTTCGTAGAAGCCGATTTACGCTGGACCAATTTCAGCAACTGCAATCTTTATGGCGCCGACTTCAGCGGGGCCGACCTATCCGGCGCCACCTTCAGAGGGGCCAATCTGCGTGAGGCGATATTCGAAGGGGCCACGCTCACCCGTGCCAACTTCGAAGACGCCAGGGGCGCACCAAGCAGGCGCCCCTGATATCGCCTCGTCGGCTATTTGGTAATCACCTCAGGCCCCATCAGCGTAGTCGGCAGCCAAGTGGACACGACCGGCACATAAGTCACGATGATGAGGAACAAGAACATGATCGCCACCCAGGGCAATGCAGCCTTGATGACATCGGTCACCGACATCTGCGCAACACCCGCGGTCACGAACAGATTGAGCCCGACCGGTGGCGTGATCATGCCGATCTCCATATTCACCACCATGATGATACCGAGGTGGATCGGGTCGATACCCAACGCGATCGCAATGGGGAAAACCAACGGCGCGACAATGATCAATAGGCCCGACGGTTCCATGAATTGACCGCCGATCAGCAGCAATATGTTAACCACGATCAGGAAGGTGATCGGCCCTAAACCGGCCGACAACATCGCCTCCGTGATCGCCTGCGGCAGACGCTCCTCAGTCAACACGTGCTTCAGGATCAGCGCGTTGGCGATGATAAACAACAGCATGATGGTCAGCTTGCCGGCCTCGAACAAGGCATGCTTGGTATCCGGATGCCAAAGTATCGAAACGGCCCGGAACGGCAACATGGCGACACTACCCATGCCCGCCTTGAACGGCCCCATGTCGCGATAAATGAAGTTGGCGATCAAAAACGCATAGACCGCCGCCACGGCCGCCGCCTCGGTCGGGGTGAAAATGCCGCCATAAATGCCGCCCAGAATAATGATGATCAACATCAAGCCCCAGGAGGCATCGCGTGCCGATTCGAAAATCTCGGCCCAACCCGCCCAGGGCTGGGCCGGCAGGTTTTTGATCCGTGCGACGATGTAGATGGCAATCATCAGCATCAAGCCGGCCAGAAGTCCGGGAAAAACGCCGGCAAGAAACATCCGACCGACCGATACGTCGGTCGCCGCGGCATACACCACCATAACGATCGACGGCGGAATCAGAATACCCAAGGTACCGGCGTTACAAATGACGCCAGCGGCAAACTCGCGCGTATAACCCACGCTGATCATACCCGCGATCACAATCGAACCGATCGCCACCACGGTCGCCGGTGACGAACCGGACAAAGCCGCAAAAAGCATACAGGCGAAAACCGAAGCGATGGCCAGGCCGCCGCGGAACGAACCGACCACCGCAATCGCGAAACGAATGATCCGGTTGGCCACGCCGCCGGTCGACATGAATACCGACGCCAGGATGAAAAACGGTATCGCCAACAGCGTGTAGTGCCCTTCGAAGGCGGAAAACAGCGTTTGCGCCACCGACGCAAGCGAGGCACCATGAGAGAAGGTCATGAGAAAAATAATGCTGGAAAGACCCAGCGAGACCGCAATCGGCACACCGATCAACATCATGCCGATGACCATACCGAACAGGATGGCGATTTCCATTGCTTAGCCCTCCTTACCCGGCTTAACCGGTTCGGCATGCGGTGAAACCATTTCGAGTTCTTCCATCAATTCCTCGGCCTCGTGGCTGGCGATGAGTCGATCGGCCTTCCCGGTGAAAATCTGCCAGGCGAGCTGTAGAAAACGATAGGTCAGCAAGGCCACACCCAAAGGCAGGGCGAGATAGGGAATCCAGCGCGGCATTTTCTCGTAACGCTCGCCCTCGTTCATCGTATCGGCGAGAAACTGCAGAAACTCCGGCATCGGAATATCGTCGGTCTCCAACCAGGCGCGTTCGGTGGCGAAGGGATACCAATAATCCCACGCCCCTTTCAACAACAGAAACGAAAACGCCAGACAAAGGCTGACCGATATGATCGCCAATACCTGGCGCACCTTCGGCGGCACCGCATTGATCACCACGTCGACACCGATATGCACGTGTTTCTTCACGCCGTAGGACATGCCCATCAACACGAGCCAGGCAAACAGAAAGACGGTGACCTCCAGTGCCCATAGAATGTTGGCATCAAAGACATAACGCGCGACGACATTGGCAAAGGTCACCACAGCCATCAGACCAAGACAGATGGCGATACTGGTTTCTTCGATCTCGTCGACAAACCTGCCGAATTTCGTTTTTGCTTTCAGTTGCATCTCGTCCCTCGGTTGATCCGACCTGGTCGGGGTAAAAACAATGCCGCCGGCCTCGTGGGCCGGACGGCAATGCATCACAATCGGAGAATCAAAAAAGACTCAGCCCGAAAAGGTGCGGCCGGGCAGCCTTGTGAGCCGCCCCGACCGCGCATAGAGTTTGCCTTCCCAGCCCTAGTTCGATTTCAACGCGGCTTCCATCAGGTCCGCGCCGATGTCCTTCTCGAACTTCTTCCAGACCGGTTTCATCGCCTCGACCCAGGCCTGGCGCTGCTCCGGCGTCAACGTACGTACCACGCCACCGGCGGCGATGATGTTTTGCTTATTGGCCTCATTGACCTTGGTCGACTCGGCATTACGGGTCTCGGTGACCTCTTTCACGATGGCGCCCAACTGGGTACGGACGTCGTCGGGCAGGCCGTTCCACCACTTGGTCGAGGTCACGACCAAATAGTCCAGAATGCCGTGATTGGTCTCGGTGATACCGTCTTGCACTTCGAAGAACTTTTTGCCGTAGATGTTCGACCAGGTGTTCTCCTGACCGTCGATGACTTTGGTTTGCAAGCCACCGTAAACTTCTTTGAACGACATCTTCTGCGGTGAACCGCCGAGTTGTTCGAACTGGGCAACCAGCACATCAGACGCCTGAACGCGGAACTTCAGGCCTTTCGCATCGTCCGGATGAATCAGCGGCCGGCTGGCCGACATCTGCTTCATGCCGTTGTGCCAGAAGGCCAATCCCTTCAGGCCACGGCGCTGCATCGAGTTCTTCAAACGCTCGCCGGCCTCGGAGTTCTGAAAACGATCGACCGCATCGATATCCTCGAATACGAACGGTAGATCGAAAATGCGGAATTTCTTGGTGAACTTCTCGAATTTGGACAGCGACGGCGCAGCCATCTGAACGTCGCCATTGAGCATGGCCTCGAGAACCTTCTTATCGTCGTAAAGGGTCGAGTTCGGGAAAACCTGCATACAGGCCTTGCCGTTCATCTCGTCGTTGACCCGCTTTTCCAACAGGCTTGCCGCAATGCCTTTGGGGTGTTTGTCGGCATTGGTCACGTGGCTGAACTTGATCACGATCTCGCCGGGGTCGCAGTTCGCGAATACCGGTGCCGCCGTGGTTGCCAAAGCCGTGACAACGGCCAGGCCGATCAGTTGCTTACGCATCGGGTTTCTCCTTCTCTCGGGTTATTTGCGGACAGTCCCGCGGTTAGCGGATACTCGGCACCTTAATGCAATGGCGGTGCCAATCGTTTCGATCCAAGGGTATCTTTTTGTTTTTCATCGCCAATTATCGATTGCCGTCGATGCTATCGAGGATCGAAATGGGTGGATACCCACCCATTTGACCCTATAGCATGGGTGGTAGTCCACTCAAGCACAACCCTTCGCCATACTGTCTTCCGGGAGGAATGTCGGCTCATGATCTCGGGCATCGATCATTTGGTATTAACCGTAGAAGATATCCCAAGGACTTGTCGGTTTTATCAAGACGTACTCGACATGCGGGTTATCGCGTTCGGTGACCGGCGCTATGCGCTCGGATTCGGACAACAGAAAATCAATCTGCACCAGGCAGACCAAACGTTCGAACCAAAAGCTTCGAGACCAACCCCCGGCTCCGCCGATCTCTGCCTGCTCACCACACAACCGATCGTCGAGGTGCAGGCCCGCCTGAAAGACCGAAACGTCCCGATCATAGAAGGGCCCGTAAAGCGTACCGGCGCGACCGGATCGATACTGTCGGTGTACTTTCGCGATCCTGACGGCAATTTGATCGAAGTATCCGAGCCGACCGGCACGGATTGACGCCACAGTCCATTCGTCAAACCCCATCCCGGACAGCGCTTTGCGTTGGGCACGCACTCGCGATACATAACGCCGAACCCGGCAAACCGCCGGCGATGTCCGCGCTACTAACGGCCATGGCAAAACCATAGAATCCGTTGAAAACCATCGCCCTCGGTAGCATCAATTGCACTGGCTCACCCTAAGCCTGATCTGCGCCTTTTGTCTCGCCACGTCGGACGCTGCAGCCAAGCATTGGCTGCGTTCGGCCGATGCGCGCGAGATGATTGTCGTGCGACTCGGCCTGAGCGGCCTGTTGTTGGCACCTTGGGTATTGACCTTCGACCTGCCCCCGCTGCCACCGCCATTCTGGGGCTGGATGGCCCTGCTCATGCCATTGGAAATCACCGCGATGCTGCTGTACGTAAAGGCAATCCGAGACTATCCGCTGGCTCTGACCGTACCCTACCTCGCCTTCACGCCGGTATTGGTGATCGTCACCGGCTGGTTCGTGCTCGGCGAAACCGTCAGCGAACGCGGCCTATTCGGCATCCTGCTCGTCGTCGTCGGCTCCTGGCTGTTGAACTTCGAACAGGCCGATCGCCTGAATCTGCAAACCCTGATCGCGCCGTTGAAAGCCGTCATCGCCAATCCGGGGGCACTCATGATGCTGGCGAGCGCGGCGATCTACGCCGTCACCTCGGTCGGCGGCAAAGCGGCCATGCAATGGATGCCGCCGGAACAGTTCGGGGCCTTCTACTTCGCCGTACTCGGCGTACTGACGTTGATTCTGGTCGCGCTTACCCGACCGCAATCACTCAGCGTGCACCGCCACGGCGCCATACCTTTGCTGGTCATCGCCGGCTTCATGGCGGCAATGGTCATCACGCATTTCATGGCGATAGCCAGGGTCGAGGCGGCCTACATGGTCGCTGCCAAACGCACCAGTCTGCTGTTCGGCATGTTGTACGGCGCTATGCTGTTCGGCGAGCATCACCTCGGCCGTCATTTGCTGGCCGGTGGACTAATGGTCATCGGGGTCGCAATGATCACCTTGTGAGCAACCGCCGTGACGGAGAACGCCATGCTGACGCACTACCATGAACAATCGCCATTCAAGACGAAAGACGGCTCCGAAATCCGCGAGCTCATGCACCCGGCGGTGCACGGTAATCTCGCACAAAGCCTGGCCGAGGCCCGGGTCATGCCGGGATGCAAAACGGCGCTGCACAAACACCACAAAAGCGAAGAGCTCTACCACGTCACTCAAGGCAGCGGCCAGATGACGCTCGGCAATCGGCAATTCGAGATCACCCCGGGCGATACGGTGGCGATAGCCCCGGGTACACCACATTGCGTCGAGTGCCGCGGTGACGAGGCGCTCGTCATCCTGTGCTGTTGCTGCCCGCCCTACTCGCACGCGGATACCGCGTTGCTTTGACCACCGGACCAAAACCGGCGTGCGACGGCTATGCTATGGTCGTACCGGTCGAGTGCCGTCGGCCGAAATAAAACAACAATAGGGAAGATTCGATGCCTCGCCTATCACCCGAGCTTTATCTGCCGGGCTTCGTCCTGGCAGGCCTGCTGTCTCTCAGCGGCTGCGACAAACCTGCACAAAAACCCCAGCAACGGATAGCCGCGGTGCCGGTCACCGCCGTCGAGCTGGCTGCCGAGGACACCCCGGTCAGTATCGAATTCGTGGCCAAGACCGCGAGTTCCCGCCGGGTCGAGGTCAGATCCCGTGTCGAAGGCTTTCTGGAAGCCCGCACCTACCAGGAAGGGCGACGGGTGATCGAAGGCGAACCCATGTTCCAGATCGATCGCAAGCCCTTCGTCGCCCAACTCGAGGCCGCACAGGCCGAACTCGCACAGCAAGAGGCCCGACTGGCCACCGCCGAGGCCGATCTGGCCAGAACGAGACCGCTGGCCAAGAGCGACGCCATTGCCAAACGCGAACTGGATCAGGCCGAAGGCGACTACCGGGCCGCTGCCGCCGCGGTCGAGGCCGCACAGGCCAAAGTCGTCCAGGCTGAGTTGAATCTGGGCTATACCACCATCAAGGCGCCGGTGACCGGTCTCTCCAGCTATGCCTTGCAACGCGAAGGAGCCTTCATCGGCGTGGGCTCGGACAACCTGCTGACCTATGTCGCCAGAGTCGATCCGATCTGGGTCGAATTCAGCGTATCGGAAAACCAGATACTCCAGGCGCGCAGCAATCAACGCAAGGGACTGTTCATGCCTCCCGAAAACGACGAATACGAGGTCGAAATCGTGCTCGCCGACGGCAGCGTTTTCCCCGAACGCGGCCGCATTACCTTCAGTGATGCCTCGCTTTCGGAGACCACGGGTACCTTTCTCATACGTGCCGAGCTACCCAACCCACCGCGCAAAAATGGCGGGGACCAGCTACGCCCCGGACAGTTCGTGCGCGTTCGCTTGCATGGCGCCTACCGCCCCGATGCGGTACTGGTGCCACAACGATCCGTTCAGCAAGGCGCCAAAGGCAGCTTCGTCTGGGTGATCGATACCGATGGCAAGGCCGAGTTCCGCCCAGTCACATTGGGCGCTTGGCAAGGCGACCAATGGTTCATCGATGCGGGTCTGCAAGGAAACGAAACCATCGTGATCGACGGGGCGCTCAAACTGCGCGCCGGCGCACCGGTCGAAGTCATCGAGGCTGACGCGAAACTCGACGCCACGCGTGCGGGCCAATCATGATTTCGTCGATTTTCATCCGCAGACCGATTACCTCGACGGTGCTGTCGATTGTGATCGTGATCGTCGGATTGGTCTCGATGATGGGCCTACCGATCAATCAGTATCCACCGATAACGCCTGTGCAGGTCAGCGTCAGCGCCACCTACCCGGGAGCCGATGCGGAAACCGTGGCCAATACGGTCGCCGCACCGATCGAGACGCAGATCAACGGCGTCGACAATATGCTTTACATGCAGTCGACCTCATCGGCCACCGGGCAAATGTCGCTCACGGTGTATTTCGATATCGACACCGATCCGGATACCGCCGAGGTACAGATCAACAATCGTGTCGGCCTGGCCTTGCCACAGTTACCGGAAAGCGTCAGTAACGCCGGCGTCAAGGTCGAGAAGCGTTCGTCGAACATCTTGATGCTGATCGGCATCCTGTCGCCGGACGGGCGCTATGACGAACAGTACGTCGGCAACTATGCCAATCTCTACATCCTCGATGCGCTAAAGCGTGTTCCCGGTGCGAACCAGGCGGCCATCATGGGCCTGCCCGATCTGGCCATGCGACTCTGGTTACAGCCCGACCGCATGGCGGCCCTGGATTTGACCAGCCTGGATATCCAGCAGGCGATCAGCTTGCAGAACCAACAGTTCGGCGCCGGACAATTGGGTCAGGCGCCAACCGATGGCCCAGTGGAAATGACCTTTCCGGTGGTGACCGAAGGCCGTTTTACCGAACCGCGCGAATTCGAGGACATCATCATTCGCGCAGACTCCGAAGGGTCTGCGATCGTCCGTCTGAAAGACGTGGGTCGCGCCGAAGAAGGCCAAAAAAGCTATTTGTTGCGATCGACCCTCAACGGCAGTCCTGCGACCTTCATCGCCATTTATCAACAACCCGGTTCGAATGCGATAGAGGTTGCCAGGCAAGTCGTCGCGACGCTGGACGAACTCAAGCACAGCTTTCCCGAAGGGATCGACTACAAGGTCTCATTCGATACCACCAAGGTGATCCAGGCCTCGATCGACGAGGTCATCGAAACGCTGATCATTGCCGTCATCCTGGTGGTGCTGGTGACCTATCTGTTCCTGCAGAAACTCAACACCACGCTGATTCCAACGATTGCGATTTTCGTCTCGGTCGTCGGTACCTTCGCCGGCATGGCCGCACTGGGTTTTTCGATCAACCTGCTCACACTGTTCGGCCTGGTGCTTGCTATCGGCATCGTGTGCGACGACGCCATCGTGGTAGTCGAGAACGTCGAACGCAATATTGACGAAAAAGGGCTTGCGCCAAAAGAGGCGACCCTGCTCGCCATGCGCGAGGTGACCGGCCCGGTGATCGCCACCACCCTGGTGCTGATCGCCGTGTTCCTGCCGGTCGCCTTCATCGAGGGCACGACCGGCGTGTTGTATCAGCAGTTCGCGGTCACCATTGCGATCTCGGTGTTCATCTCCAGCATCGTGGCATTGACGCTGACACCGGCACTGGCGGCATTACTCATTAAACCCAGCAGCGGCCAACCCAACGCGGCCTTTCGCATTTTCAATCGCGCGATCAACCGACTCACCACGGTTTACGCCGGCGGCGTGCGACTGACACTGCGCGGTGTGTCGATCGGCCTGGTACTGATCGCGGCGATGCTGTTCGCGATCTACGGTCTGTTCAAGCTGGTACCGGGCAGCTTCGTCCCAGCCGAGGACCAAGGCTATTTATTCGCCGCGGTGATCCTCCCCGACGGCGCCAGCCTCGACCGCACCCAGGCCCTGACACAGCGCGTGGCCGAAATCTTCGCCGAGCACCCGGCGGTCGAAGACTATTCGGCTTTGGCGGGTTTCAGCCTGCTCGACGGACAGTTCAAGACCAACAACGGCACCGTGTTCGTCGCCCTCAAGGATTTCGACGAACGCCAAGACCCTGGTTTGAAGCTCGATGCCGTCATGGCCGCGGTGCAACCCAAACTCCGTGCCCTCACCGAGGGCATTGCGATCCCAATCAATCCACCCTCGATTCCCGGCTTGGGCAGTCAAGGCGGTTTCGAATTCTGGGTCCAGAATCGCGGACAAAGCGGTCCGGCACACCTGGCGGAGATCAGCCGCGAATTGATCGCAAAGGCCAACGAACGTCCGGACCTCACCCGGGTGAACAGCACGCTCAATACCGCATCGCGCCAGCTTAGAGTAGAGGTGGATCGTGCCAAGGCGGAAACCCTTGGCGTATCCGTGCCGGATATCTACACCGCGTTGCAGACCCTATTCGGCTCGCTCTATGTCAGCCAGTACAACAAATACGGCCGCGTCTGGCAGGTGATCCTGCAAGCCGAACCCGAGTTTCGCGATACACCGAGCGATTTGAACAACATCCATGTGCGCCAACGTGGAGGGGACATGGTGCCGCTCTCGTCACTGGTCACCACCCACTACGACATAGGCCCCGATCTACTGCCCAGATTCAACGGATTCATGGCCGCCAAGATTACCGGCGATGCCGCACCGGGTTTCAGTTCCGGCCAAGCGATCAGCGCGATGGAAGACATCGCGGGCGACAGCCTGCCGGGTGATTTCGGCTACGCCTGGTCGGGCCAATCGTATGAAGAAAAGAAATCGGGCGGTTCCTCGGCAATCATCTTCGCCTTTGCACTGATCATGGTTTTTCTGATCCTATCGGCACAATACGAGCAATGGTCGCTGCCACTCGCCGTGATCACTGCGGTGCCGTTCGGCATCTTCGGCGCACTGGTCGCCGTCTGGCTGCGCGGTATGGAAAATGATGTCTATTTCCAGATCGGTCTGGTCACCCTGATCGGTCTATCGGCAAAAAACGCCATCCTGATCGTTGAGTTCGCCGAATTGAAGTACCGTGAGGGCCGATCGGCTTTCGACGCCGCACTGGAAGCGGCACGCTTGCGTTTGCGCCCGATTCTGATGACGTCGTTGGCGTTTATTCTCGGCGCCATGCCTTTGGTGTTAGCAAGTGGTGCCGGCGCGGCATCAAGACATTCAATCGGCACCGGTATCATCGGCGGCATGATCGCGGCGACGACGCTGGCGCTGTTTTTCGTCCCCCTCTTCTACTACCTGATCGCCCGCCTGCGCGAACACCTTGGCTCGAGACGGGAGCCGTCAGAAAACACGGCACAAGGCTGATAGGCGATCCCCGCCATGAACGGATCGGCAGCACCGTAGCTCTCGAATAGTTTTTAACTATATGAGAGATATTTACAATCGATTTTACAAAACATCCGGTCGCCACTAGATTGTGCCCAACAAGACCAGCGCGAACACCGGTATGGGTTTGACGAGGTTTGCGATGAACACGGCCGAAGCCATGTATTCGATCGGTTGGATTCGCGGTCTACTACAGCACATCCTCGGTGGCAGTGGCGCCACCGGGCGGTAAAAAACTCTCGGGGATCCGTGTCATGAACAGCATCGAACAACGCAAACAGAAAACCCAGATCGAAGACATCGAACGCGCCGCCTGGTTTGCCCGGCTCGCACTCGGCGTAGCCGACCCCGTGCCCCTGCCTCGGCCGGTACCCGAGGCCGCTGCGACAGACCGTCAGATACTGGTCTGAAAAAACGGGCCCCATAAAGGGGCCCGAATGGAGTGCCGAATAGGCTGGGAGATTAGAGCCGGGGTTTCGGTGTCTCGGCCGTCTCGACCGGCAAAATCGGATACTCGACCTGCGGTTGTTCGCCATTGAGTGTCCTCAGGAAGACCGTCACCAACCTCGCCTCTTCGTCGGTCAGTTCCGTACCGAGCTGTGCGGTACCCATGATGGCCACGGCCTGTTCCAGATCCCAAACCTGGCCCGAATGGAAATAGGGCGCAGTCAAGGCGATATTGCGCAACGGCGAAGCACGGAACACGTATTCATCGCTTACCGTCTCCGTTACCGCGAAACGACCCTTGTCTTCGGGCGGCAGGATGTCCGCGCCCGGCCTTTTGACCAGGCCAAAAGGATAGTAATCCTGACCACCGAAGTTCACGCCGTTGTGGCAGGCATCACAGCCCTTGTCCATGAACAGTTTCAAACCCTTCTTTTCCTCGGCGGTCATCGCCGCGTCATTGCCTTCGAGCCATTGATCGAAACGTGATGCCGGCGTGATCAGCGTCGCTTCGAAGGCCTCGATCGCCCGCGCCATGTTGTCGAAAGTGACCGGATCGGCCTCGCCGGGGAAGGCTCTGCCGAAACGCTCGATGTATTCGGGCATACTCTTGAGCGTGGTAACCACCGCACTCGGTTCGTTGGCCATCTCGACGCCGGCCTGTATGGGCCCCTTGGCCTGCTCTTTCAGGTCTTCCGCACGACCGTCCCAGAACTGCGCGGCGTTGAATACCGCATTCAATACCGTCGGGGCGTTGCGTGGCCCCTTCTGCCAGCCGTGGCCGACCGAGGTAGGCAGGTTGTCGTCGCCACCGGTACCCAGGTTATGGCATGTGTTACAACTGATCAGGCCACTGGCCGACAGACGCGGGTCGAAGAACAACATCCGGCCCAACTCGATCTTTTCGATCGTTACCGCATTGTCCTTGACTTTGGGAACCTTGTACGGCACCGGATCGAACATCCGATCGGCGCGGGTACGCAGGTCATCCGCCGCGTTGGCGACGCCAACGACACCGATCAGTGCTGCCATGGATGCCGCAAGCATTGTCTTGAACATGTTTTGTCTCCTGTCGATAGTTTTCCCACGAGGGAGACTTAACCTTACATCCAACATGGACTGTTTTAGATCTGGTCTAAATCCAATTACTGACCCAGATCAAATGAAAATCAAACGGTGATCGGCAATGTTCGTGGCAGGGGTTTAAAAACGAATAAAGATCGGAAGAATCTCAACCGGTCGTCTTACGGCGCACCCGCACGACCAAATCGACGCCCGTCACCTCGGCGTCGTCCGGCAGTGCGACATGTTGCGCCAGGCTGAAGACATCGGCATCGACATCCATCAATTCGCCGCTTTCTTCATCAAAGATGTGGGCGTGATGATGAACCGAGGAATCGTAGTAAACGGTGCCGCCGTCGGGCATCGTCAGTACCGAGACCAGACCGGCATTAACGAAAATGGACAGCGTGTTGTAAACCGTCGCACGGGCCACCGCCGGATGCTTGGCGTTGACCGCCATGAACAACTGATCGGCAGTCACATGCTGAGGCCGACATAACATTTCCTGGGCAACCCGCACACGCTGGCGTGTGGGGAAAATGCCACGGTTACGCAGGAGACTGGGTATCTCCTTGTTTGTCGGAAAGTTTTTTGTCGTTTCGTCGACCATGCCGATAAGTATAAGCCAATCAGAGACAAGCGACGAGCATCCGCATCAGCGCGGACACGGCAAAAAGCCTGTCGCGCCGGTCAGCTCAGTCGTCAACCACAGTGTAGCCAGCCTGCACGACAGCCGATACAAAGGGCGCAGACTCGAGGTGTTTACCCTTGATGCGAACACGGCCGCTGGCGAGATCCGCGCTGACCTCCTCGACATTGCCGACCGCCTCGATCGCGTGCCGAACATTGGCCACACAATGCTGGCAGCTCATACCCTCGACCTTCAGCACCAAGTCATCGCTATCGCCGTTGATGTGTGCCGCCAGCCCGCGTCGCCACGTTCGCCGCAACAGCAAAAAACCCATCAGGCCCAGCAACACCAGCGCCGACAAAACCTCCCACCAGGCACCCCGCTGATGCACATGGGCCGCACTGCCAGCATCGGCGTGGCCGATAATGAAATCGAACCCCATACCCAGACCAATGCTGGCGACAATCACGGTTGTCAGATACAGAAGCAGCACCCGCCCACCGAGGATGCGATAAACCGCACCGATGGTCGCAATATTGGTCGCCGGCCCCGCCATCAAAAACACCAGGGCCGAGCCGACCGGCATACCGGCTGCGATCAGTGAAGCGGCAATCGGTACCGACGCGGTAGTGCAAACATACAGAGGGATCGATACCGCCAATACCAGCAACATGCCGCCGATGCCCTGAGTCCAGGCCGTACTCTGAAAATAATCGGCGGGTACCGCCGTT
Source organism: Chromatiales bacterium (assembly GCA_028280505.1). Classification (GTDB taxonomy): domain Bacteria; phylum Pseudomonadota; class Gammaproteobacteria; order Chromatiales; family Chromatiaceae; genus Thiosocius. The sequence continues at coordinate 198,332 of JANQLO010000085.1, forward strand.
GTGATAACGGCAGCCAGCAGGATGCCCACAATCAACCACAGATCGATCGCCGCAAGAATATCGAACAAGGCGTAACGCAAGACGGCAACCGGACGGTTACCGCTCGAATGCCAATGCTCACGCTGCTCCCGCCCTGCCCCGTCGGCAGGATCCGCCGCGGCGAAACGATTGACCAAACAACCACCGGCCACACCGCTGAAGAAGGCCGCGAGCACTTTGAACAGGGCAAACGGCCAGCCAAGAAAGGCGGCGCTGACCAAAACGGAATCGACGCCGGTTTGAGGCGTGCTGATCAAAAAAGAGGTGGTCGCACCTTTCGACGCACCCTGGTTACGCAAGCCCATGGCCGCAGGGACCACCCCGCAGGAGCATAACGGCATCGGCACACCGATCAATGCGGCGCGAATCACCGCGGCCAGGCTCGACTGGCTCATATGCGCGCGTACCAAACCGGCCGGGAAATATACCCGCAGCACGCCAGCCAGAATCAAACCGAGCAGCAATGCCGGAGACAGGTCCAGCAGTATGGACCAGAGTTCACTCAGGTAGCGTTCGAACATCGCGTTCTCATCGCCGTCGGAGCATGTATCACTCGCGAGCTGCGGGCACCACCGGCAGGGTTTTGCGTCGTCCGTCGCGCAGCACCGTCATCTCGGTCGCCTCACCGGCACGCAGACCCGCAAGCGCACTCATGAAATCGTGAATGGTCTCGATCTCGACGCCGGCCAGGCCGACGAGGATATCGCCGTTGCGCACACCGGCCTGCTCCGCCGGTGCCCCCTTCACCGCACCTTGCAGTTTCACACCCTTGACGCTTTCGTCCTGCCCATACGCAGGAATGGTACCCAGATAGGCACGCAGGTGTTTACGCGACATCTCACCCGAGGTACGCGCCACTTCGATGTAATCGGGCTCGCCGTCGGCACGCGCCAGCGAACGCACAATACCGGTCATCAAACGCGCCACGTCGCGCATACCTTCGTAGTTCAGCTTGTCGGCGGTATCACGCGGCGTCGAATAATGCTCATGCGCCCCAGTGAAGGCATTCAGCACCGGCACCCCTTTCATGTAGAAAGGCGTGACATCGGTCGGCAGATAAGGATCGCTTTTGGTCGCAATCGACAAACCGACAGGCACATTGCGGCGCTCTATCTCACGTGCCCATACGCCGCTCGAGCCGGTGCCCTGAAGATACAGTTTATCGTCGAGATGACCGATCATGTCGAGATTCAGATAAGCACTGACACGACTGCGCAACTCAGCGTTCTCGGCCAAACCCTCGACAAAAAAACTCGAGCCCAAGGTACCGAGTTCTTCGCCGGACCAAGCGACGAACAGAATATCGCGCTTGGCAACGAGTTTTTCCCTTGCCTTGAGATCGGACAGATACTGCGCGGCCTCGAGCATTGCCGCCACACCGGAGGCATTGTCGTCGGCGCCCGGATGAATCGCGCCGCGTTCGTCGTCGCGCGCCAACGAACCGGATCCCTCACCGCGACCGAGATGGTCGACATGCGCACCCATGACAACGACCGGCAGATCACTCGGCGGGTCTGCTTTAAGCCTCGCAACCACATTGCGGCCCTGGCGTTGCTCACGCACGATATCCAGATTCGCGCTCACGGTCACACCCTCGAGGGTGAAGCCCGCACTCGCCTCGCCCTTATCCAATGCGTTTTGTAACGCACGCAGATCCTTGCCCGAAGCGGCGAGCAATCGTGCCCCCAATGTATCGCTGATGGTTATACCGGCAATTGACGTCGCACCGCCTGCCGTATCCGAACCCAGTTCGACCAAACGCTCCTTGGCAACCGCATTCGGTCCGGTCACGACGATCAACCCGAGCGCCCCATTACGCTTGGCCACTGCCGCCTTGTAGCCGAGATCGGCATAGTGCAGCAAATGCCGTCGCCACTCCGGCGGCACCGATTCGGGCAGATAACGAAACACCAGCACCCATTTGCCTTCGACGTCCAGGTCGGCATAGGCGTCATAGTCCGGCACCTTTTCAGAGCCCGGCGCGACAATGCCGTAGCCGGCGAACACGACGCCGGCCGATGCGATCTCACCGCTACGCGACAAAGCCAGCGGCCGCCAATCGCGATCGAGCTCCGCGGCGGCAAGGTCTTCAACACCGAGGATCTGCACCCGGTTGTCCTCGCCCAGGCGAGCACCGGCATCGAAGTTGAAAGTCTGGAACCAGGTACCGTCATCACCCGCCGGCGTCAAACCGAGATGCTTGAACACATTCGCCACATAGGCGGTCGCACGTTGTTCGCCGTCCGTCCCGGTCAATCGACCGGCCATCTCCTCGGTGGTCAGCCGGTCGACATGCAATCGTAAATCCTCCGTGGCGATTGCCGGCCCGATGTTTTCGAGGCCGCCGTTGGCAACGGCCTTGGGTTGTTCCGCTTCGCCATCGAGCTGCAACAACCGACGCGCTTTCATATCGTCCCAATCGGCCCAAAAGATTTGGCTCTGTCGTGCCGCGGTGCGGTTGGAAGTCCAGGATAGTTTCTTGCCGTCAGGGGAAAACACCGGCAGACCATCAAAACCATCGGTGTAAGTCACGCGTACGGGTTCGCGCCGGCCTTCCGCATCCACCAGAAACAATTCGAAATTGGCAAAGCCTTCACGGTTGGACGCAAACACCAGATAATCGCCGCTCGGATGGAAATACGGCGCCCAGGACATCACGCCGCTGCGGGTCACCTGGCGTTGCTCACCGGTAGCCAGATCCATAACAAAAATCTCGGCCTGGCTACCATCTTTCGAGAAACGTCGCCAGGTGATTTTACGGCCGTCGGCACTAAAGAAAGGACCACCGTCGTAACCCGGCGTATCAGTCAGCCGACGGACGTCGGAACCGTCGGCATTCATGATGTAGATATCCATCATGTACGACTTGTCGTGTTCGAAAATCGCTTGTTCGGCCGGCTTCAGCTTGCCGGCATAAGCCCGTCGATTCGATGCGAACACAATCTGGGTACCGTCGGGCGAATAGGCACCTTCCGCATCGTAGCCCGGCGATCGAGTCAGGTTGACCCGCTCGCCGGTATTCAGATCATGCGCATAGATTTCATAACGCGGATCGTAGTCCCAGCTGTAACGCCTTTCTTTACCCGAGGCACGAAAATCGAGTTCGGCCTGCATCTTTTCTTCTGCCTCAGGGTCATCGTGAGTCGAGGCGTACAACACCTTATCGTTACTCGGGTGGATCCAGGCGCAAGTGGTCTTGCCGATACCGGTTGACAAACGCTCGACATCACCGGTCTCAAGATCCATCAAATGGATTTGATAGAAGGGGTTGGCGCTATCGCGTTCCGATTGAAACACCATACGGTTGCCATCTGCGCTGAAATAGCCTTCGCCGGCACGTCGACCTTCGAAGGTCAGCTGCCGCACATTCGAAAGTAACTCACTCTCGGCGCTTTTGGCCTCCGATCCAGCCAGCACACCGGTCGTTAACAAACAGACGACGAGACCTATCGCAACCGCATGTACGGGCACCGGCACTTTCCCCGTGTTGAACAATTCAGTCGATGAGACAGACACAATATTATTGAGATTGATTATCATTGACAATGATGCCACACCGGCGTCAGGCTACCAGCATTCGAGCATCGAGCGAACACGATCAACCTTGCGATCAGACCGTGTAATCGGCTAGCGGTTCACCCCGGTCGATCACGGACCGACAACGCCATCGGAACCGCAAACCGGTAAGGTCACGGATGCGTTCGCGCTTACATCCAAGCATAGATGCCCCAAGCGGCGTGAACCGGCATATACCGGCCGACTACCTTGCGGTCGCCGAACGCACGGTCGACGAGACCAACCAGCCCGAGGAAATCCGCACCTTCGCCGGCTACGCCAAAAACGCCCTGGGTAACGACGGCCCGGCCGGCAATCCGTTGGCCAAACTCGAGCACAAACCGCCCGATTTGGCAGCCTACAAAACGCTTGCACGAAAGGTACGCGACGATGGCAACGCCGACAGCGCCAAACTGCCGTATCAGCAGGTCGACGAGATGCCAGACAGCGTCAGCTATGCGACAGGCCTGATCGAGCTGTTCGACAAGCGAGATAGTGTTGGCGAATTGCTCGGTTCGGTCGACGGCGATCTGGGCGATCGCGATTGGGCCCTGACCCTGCTCGACAAGGCACACGAACGCACCGATCCCGCTCGAACTCCTCTGGTTAGGGCAAACAGCCGACCAAGGAGAGCAACACGACTTGGCGGAGCACTATTTCGGCGAAGCGGCCAATAAATGTGAAAACGCCGGCGATTTCAATCAGCTCGTGCGCCGGCTACGAACCTTCGGCCAAGCAGAGTAACGACTGCGCGCCTTGTATGCCGAAGGTGAACAACGGTTGACCGATCCGCTGACGAAGTTACATTGGGCCGAGAGCATCATGCGCGAATTCGGCGATGCGGAACGGGCCGGAAAAGTCTACGACCAACTCTCGGAACAATTCACAACCGCCAATCCATCCGTTTACGACTGCAGCCGAACGCCTTGGTTGAAGTCCTCAGTGGACTATGGATCAACATCCGAATGACCGGTACCTGTCGAACCGACCGGGCCGGTCATAAATTTGACCCAAAACCGTAAAGGCATGGATTGCCCGTGTTCTTTATTATCCCGCTCTCGAAGATGCCGCTGATACTTCAAAATTTCCGGTAACTTTGAAGCAAGGGACTGCTGCCAAACCTGCGCCAAAAAAACATGCGGAGGAACAATGACAGCTTCTGCCCTCAATGTCCTATTCGTCTGCAAAGGCAATTCAACGCTCAGTATATTTGGCGAGGCCATTCTGAAACGTCTCGGCAGGGGTAAGTTTCAGGCCTTCAGCGCAGGCAGCGAGCCTGCGCCCGACATCGACGCTCTGACGCACTACCAACTGCAGCGAAACAACTACGACGATCAAGACTTGAGCGTCGACGACTGGCACGACTTCGCGCGATCCGAATCGGACGTCATGGACTTCATTATCATCCTGTCCGACGATATACCCGCTGAGTCGCAACCCGATTGGCCGGGCAGTCCGATGGTCACACATTGGAAGATTGCCGATCCCGCCAATACCCAGGGCGACGAACTTCAGCGTAAATCGGCCTTTGTCAAGGCGCTGACCGAACTGGAAAGCAGAGTCTCGATTTTCGTGAACCTCCCGATCGATTCCCTCGACAGACTCAAGCTACAACAACGTTTGAACGAGATCGGAAATAAGTAAATCGCGGAGAAACGGATTCTTCGTGTTACCGGTCGATATCTCACGCTTGGGCGAAGACGACCGGACAAGCGCTATTCGATCCGTCCGGACCGCCGCTGACAACGGTGCCAATCCGGCAACATCATCACACCTTGTCTGCGCTGCTTTGGTGTCGACACGCCAACACCCGTACTGCATCGGCTAATCGACCGAAACTCAAGGAAATCGCAGCGTGTCGTACGGCTCAGGCTCCTCAAATGAGAATGATTCTTATTGACTTTATTTGTCGACGGGCTACACTAATTCGCCATACTTGACCGTCGCCAGCCGAAACGTGCTCACCGCAGCCGTAAGCCAGCCAAGTGTTTTTTGGATGACAGGAGGACAATCCCATGGCTGCGCACGACAGGACCGCATCGACGTCTTCGATCGCATTAGAAGACCAATCACCGGAGGCCATCCGGCAGCGCTTGGCGACGCTGATCGGCCGTTACGCCCAAACACGCTCACCGAAACTCGCCGGCTCGATCGTGCGTCACATCGAGGCGATCTGCATGCACCCCCGTTTCGACGGCGACGGTGAAGACCTGTGCGGCTATCTCCGACTCAAAGCCCATTGGCGCTGGTTGGCGAACCCCGTTATGGCTATCGACGGAACACGATAGTCATGTGCGATATCCACCGCGACACCCACGAGGGACACCTCACAGCCGACCCCGAAGCGATGAGCCTGGCCGATGCACTACACACGGCGATGTATCCATCAGCCGATCGCGCTTGGTCACCCATACCGGAACCCGACGATGCGAGGCCGTCAAACGCAAAGAAAACCCGACGCAAGCTCTGGGAGTTGCCGCACAAACTGCACTGTCCGGTAATCGGGACCTGTTTGGACACCGGCGAGCTACGGCGAATCGCACGCAATGCGGGGATCAAACAGAACGGCCCGATGAGCGATTACGACGTCCATGTCAGCTTCGTCTCGGCCGCAGACGACAAAAACCCTTTATCACTCGCCGCACACAAGGCGCTGGAAAAAAAATATGCCGCGCATGTGCGACGCTTCGCGAAAGCAAAAGATAGCGAACAACTTGCGGCATTGTGGGACGACGCACTCAACGGCGGCGATGTGCCGGGCGCATTCTGGGCCGGATTGACCCACCCAAAGTGCGACTTCGAACTGAAAGCGCGATTGTTCGAAGAAGTGCACATGCTGTCGCATCAGATAGGCGCGGGCCAACGCGCAGACCTGAAACGTTTGAACAACACCCAACGGTCGTTGATCGAGCTGCAGCAAACGCTGGAAGCCAACCGTAAGCGTTCCCATCAACAAATTCAGGCAAAAGACAATCGCATCCTCGAACTCGAACGCAAACTGCGTGTGGCCAACGAACAAAACCAGAGCCTTGCAGCCAGCGAGTCGACGCTCAAACAGACACTCGCATCGCTGCAAGCCGATCACAAAGACGCCCGTATCGCAGCACTCGAAGACGAGCTACGTGCGCTGAATCGAGAACTCCGGCTGAACCGGCAGGAATGCGAACAATGGAAGACGCGTTACATCGCGATTCGCGACGAGCTGGACGCTCGACCGCTTGACGGAAACCAAGTTTCGTCAACATCGGTGAAAGAACCGAGCTGCAACGCGTGCCATGATTGTCCCAACCTCGCCGGTCAACGCATTCTATGTGTCGGCGGTCGACGACGACTGATCGAGCAATATCGCGAACTGGTCACCCGCTGCAACGGGCGTTTCGACTACCACGATGGCGGCATCGAAGACAGTCGACAACGTCTGGATGCCATGCTCTCGTCCGCCGATGCCGTGGTCTGCGCAACAGACGCAATCAGCCACGACGCGTACTATCGACTCAAGCGCTTTTGCAAGCGGCATGCAAAACCCCACGCCTTTCTCAAATCGTCCGGCATCTCGACCTTTGCCCGAGCGCTCGGCAATGTCGCCGTCACGGCAAGTCCCGGATGAAGCACTCGCTATTGTTCACGCCTGCCGACGCGCAGCAAGCAATCCAAACCATTGCGCACATTCTCCGATTGGCGAATGGACGCTGAACCGCCTGCTCAACCGAACTTGGCAAATCGGTCGCAACAACAAAGGCAGGCGGCAGGTTCACACACTTCGGACAGCGAGACTGCATGGGTCCGGCTGGCCGTCCCGCTGGATCTGCTGGAACGGCTGATGCACGAACGAAGGCTGTGCGCGGCCGACGTGCGCTGCCTCGACAACACCTCGAAACAGCGTTTGGCCCGCCTGTGTCTGGAACGCTGTGCGGCTTGTCTCACGATATCGCCGCCAAGTGTTAATGGCGACCATCTCCCATTTGACAGTGCTCGACGCCGGCCCGGCCCACGGAAAGAGGCCCTTTAGCGGGATTCGGGATACCGCGACGACGTCGGCCGGTGCTATGGCCTCGTATCAACTCAACTTAATGAATTCGCGATGAAGCCCGCCGGTCGCTCACCCAAGCGATCGGTCCGTCAGGCACGGTATTGGCCAAACCATCATCAAATTCTGAAATACCCGTGGTGATTCAAGGGTTCAATGCTTCAACCGATACAGGGCCAATAGCAAGCATTGAATTTGGCAGCGAGTAAATCGATTACCAACGGCGGACTCAATACATGACGACGGTTCAGGACAACAAACCCAAGCGGGCTATGCGGCGTTCCGTACAGTTCAAAATCAACCTGGCGATCGTCAGTGTGTTCGCTCTGGTCGTCATGCTGTTAATGGGTTACTCCTACATCGAAGATCGTAAAAAAAACGTCGAGTTGGCGATCACCCAACTCAAGGGCATGAACGCCTTTTATTTCGATTCGCTGAACACCCTGATGCAGGCAGACGCCATGGAGGAAAGCGCACTGCTGCGCGAGAAGATGCTCGAACTACCCGGCATGCTGGAGATTCAGGTCAACCGCGCCGAGGCGGTCAGCAAAAGATTCGGCCCGGGGTTCTATGGGGAACAATCTACCGACGAACTCGACCGGCGTGGACTTAACGGCGAATCGGTGATCGATATCAGCGAACGCGACGGCCAACGCATCGTCACTGTGGTCGAACCCTATCTGTTGACTGAAAACACCCGCGGTACCGACTGCCTCGAATGTCATCGCCGGGTCGAGTCCGGCACCCTCAGCGGCGCCATTCGGCTGACATACTCGCTCGAACAGGCCGACAGTTTGGCCATGACCGGTCTGCTCAAACGTTTCGGCGTCATTGTGGCATTGCTGGTTGTCGGACTCATCGCACTCACCCTATTGCTAAACCGTGTGGTCGTGAAACCGGTGTCCAATATGGCCGAGCGATTCAAAGACATCGCTACCGGCGAGGGTGATCTCACCCAAACACTGAATGAAAACTCCGGTGACGAACTCGGTGAGCTGGCACATTGGTTCAATTGCTTTGTTCAGAAACTGCGCACCATGATCGGCGATATAGGCAACTACACGGCGGATCTGAGCACCTCATCCGATCAAATGAACACGATCGCCCAGCAAACCAATCAGAACGTACTGAAACAACGTGCCGAAACCGACCAGGTCGCGACCGCCATGGGTGAGATGTCCGCAGCCGTTCAAGAGGTATCGCGCAACGCAACCGAGGCCGCCGACGCGGCGAGCCTGGCCCATACCGAAGCCAATCAGGGGAAACAGGTCATGGGCGATACAAGCCATGCCATCGATGCCCTGGCCGGCGAAGTCGAACGGGCCAGCGGCGTCATCGAACAACTCGCCCAAGACAGTAACGCGATCAGCGTCGTTCTCGATGTCATCCGCGGTATCGCCGAACAAACCAATCTGCTTGCGCTGAACGCCGCAATCGAGGCCGCACGTGCCGGCGAACAAGGCCGGGGATTCGCCGTAGTCGCCGACGAGGTGCGCACCCTCGCCGAACGCACTCAGCAATCCACCGAAGAGATCCAGCAGATGATCCAGAATCTGCAAAAAGGCGCGAAAGACGCGGTCAATGTGATGCTGCAAGGCAAAGACCAGGCAACCGTCAGCGTCGATCAAGCAGCCAAGGCCGGCGCTTCACTGGACAACATCACCCGGCTGGTCAACGACATCAGCGATATGTGTACCCGGATCGCGGCGGCGGCTGAGCAACAGGATCAAGTCTCGAGCGAAGTCGATCGCAATGTCGGCAATATCAGCGAACTCGCGTCGATGACCGCAAACGATGCCGGCAGCGTCGCCGCGGCAAATGACGAACTGGCCAAAATGGCCGAAAATCTGCACGGTCTCGTACAACAATTCAAAATCTGACGTCCGTCCCAAGCCGTTGAGTAGACTTGACTTTTAATATTAGATACTGCTAATATCTAACGCGTTTTTACCGTGGCGCTCCGCGGCTTCCACCAAACTTTTTGGAGAACCCCTATGTCCATCGATCGCATCGTTATGGCGTTTGCCGGTTTTATGATCCTGTTGACCATCGCACTTGGCATGCAAGGCAGCCCGATCTTCCACCATGTCTATTGGCTGTACTTCACCGCCTTCATCGGTTTCAACCTGCTGCAATCGGCCTTCACCGGTTTTTGCCCACTTGCGTTGATTCTGAAAAAAATGGGCAAAAAGCCCGGTGTCGCCTTCAACTGACACGCGTTCGAAACGATTTCAAAACCGGCCGCTGGCCGGTTTTTTTATGCCTGTCGTATACCTCGACGATCACCTTAAATATTGATTTTGAGAATTGTTCGCATTACGATTAACATCATTCTGACGAACGCGATCACAAACAATCGATGGACCAAAACAGCACCAAGGCCCCGGGTATGCCCACCACCGGCACTTCACCAGCCGGGACGGTACCCCGCCTGAGTACGGTTGAACTCTTTCGCGGCCACAACCGTATCGAGATCGACCACAAAGGCGAAACCTATCGCTTGCAGATCACCCGTCAGGGAAAACTCATTCTCACCAAGTAGTAACCCCGCCAGCCAGCAAGCCATTGCAAGCCAGCCGAAACAACATAAGCAAAGGGAGTCATACAGACATGAAAAAGACCATACTGGCAGCCGCCCTGACAGCGGCGCTGGCCGGTTCCGGGAGCGCATTCGCCGCTTCGTTCGAGGACGAATTGGCGGCGATCAAAGCCCGCCTTAACCAGCTTGAGCAGCAAGTCAAAGCTCAAAACCAGGTCATTCGCGAGAAAGACCGCGAAATTGCCGAACTCAGGCAGACCACCGAACAAAATGGCGGCGGCACGGGCGAGTGGTTCAGCGGGATCGAAATCGGCGGTGTGGTCGAGGTCGAGGCGGGGTGGAGCGACCCCTATGAAGGCGACAACACCAGC
>JANQLO010000034.1 GCA_028280505.1 Chromatiales bacterium
ACGTGCCGCCTCGATCGCCGCATTCAAGGCCAACAGATTGGTCTGTTCGGCAATCGCCTTGATCACATCCAGCACGGTACCGATGTTTTCGCTGTCGCCCTTGAGCTTCTCGATCACCTGGGCCGAATCCTCGACTTCCTTGGCCAGCGAGTCGATTGCGTGAATGGTGTCCTGCACCACTTGGTTGCCGCTGCCGGCTTCCTGGTCCGCCTGCTTGGCTGCCTCCGAGGCCTGTTCGGCGTTACGGGTCACTTCCTGCACCGTGGCGTTCATTTCGTTCATTGCCGTGGCGACCTGTTCGGTTTCGGCCTTCTGTTTGACGATACCCGCGCTGGTCTGTTCGGTAATGGCGGACATTTCTTCTGCCGAACTGGCCAACTGTGTGACGGCATTGGTGATTTGATCGATGATGCCCTGGAGCTTTTCGACGAAGGTGTTGAAGTTGCCTCCCAGCTGTCCGATTTCGTCCTTACTGCTGACGGTCAGGCGCTTGGTGAGATCGCCGTCACCCTCGGCAATGTCCTTGAGCATCGAGTTGGTCTGCTTCAGCGGTCTCACGATACTCAGTGAAACCAGATAGGCGATAACCAGTCCCACCACAACCGCAATCGCGCTGAACGTAACAATCAGGCCGTCGGTGTGTAAGATGCTGTTTTCGACGACTTCGCCCTGTTCGGTTAATGACTGGAACACGCTGTCACGCAGCTTGACGCTGTCGCCGGCCATGACCGGACCGAGTTTGTCGAGTGTGCCGGTCACGCCGACGTTACGTTTGTTGATGGCTTCTACGACTTGGTCAAAGGCATGTAGATAAGTGTCTATGGCCTCGATAGCGCCTTTTGCCAAGCCGCGGCGTTCCGGGTTTTCCAGATTGGCCAGCAGGGTGCTCAGCTTCTCCTTGGTGATGCCGAACTCCGAAATCACGCGCTGTTTGGACTTTTCGTCATTGTTGACCAGGAAGCGATAGGCGTACAGCCGGCCGAGCAGTAGGTGAGTTTGGCTCTGGGCGGCATAGTGTTCCGCATCGGCGTCACCGTCGCGGTATGCGGTTTCCATGATGCTCGATAAAGAATCTTCGATGAACGGGCCTTTCACGTTCATTAAGTTGTTCACAATGTCGTGGCGCTTGTTCATATTGGTAACGACCGCATTGTGAAAGGCATTGTCGTATTGCCGGTTCAGGTTCTCGATATTGTCGAGCAGCTTGACGCGTTCCGGATGTCTGATTTCGCTTTTTGCCTTGACCAGGATTTCCTGGAGCTTGGCCTCGGCGGTATTGAACTTCTGGATCGCGGACTCGTTCGAGGTCTTGATGTAATCTTTGACCTGCAGGCGTTTGCGGTATACCTGCTGGGTGATCAGGGCCGCCGTACCCGCGTCGGGCGCAAGGTCCCGGGTGATGCCTTCCACGTCGCTTTTTATCGCGTCGAGATTGGTGAAAGTGACGACACTCAACAGAATCAGCAAACTGAGTATCACCCCCGGAGACACCATGGTCTTCGAGGAAATGGAGAGATTACGAAACACATTCAACGAACTAGCCATCGACTTGGTCCTCTAATATTTGTCTTGTGTTCCGCGTGAGCAGCATAGGTGTCAGCCATGGGGCTGCGGACGGTAAGAACACTCAACCGACACAATGTTTTTTTTGCTATTCCATGCCGTGACGAAACGGTCTGTCCTGCGCCGTTTTTCGGGAGATCCAAGCGTGTATTCGACTGGTCGCCCGGTCATCGGTGTTGCGTATCCGGGCACCACGTGATGAGTGAGGAAGCGCTATCAAACAACACTTCCGTAGGTCGGTCCTCGGTCATCCCAACCTTCAGTGGATCTTGCCTTTGCCCCGAGCGAATCGGGGTATAGGATCAAGTGGCTCGTCGGTCCTCGAGAAGGCTCCGACCTGTCCTCCATGAGGACGCGTGCACCGGCAGTTCGGGTTGAAATCCCACGTTTATACTTGCCGGTATGCGGGCTATGTGACGAGCTTCGACATCGTTAGCGTCATTTCACCTACAGACTTTAGGGATATTCCGAAGAATTAATCGTTTTTTTGCGGCAAAATTTTCAATTGTGTCGTTTCGCCGTCGTTGGCCTATTTATCGTTTGTTATTGCTGCCGATGGGGCAGATCGGCGCCAGTAGAGAATCGCAATGGCACCCAGCCACAGGGTCGCCATCCAGCCGGTGATATCGTCGTAGTCGCCGATCCAAAAGGAGGTTTCGCCATCGATTACCCTGGCGTCGGTCAGATACTTCATGACCTTGATGATCATCACCCAACCGGCGTGGATACCGATGGCCCAGAGGATGTTGCCGGTGCGCTCACGCACCATGCTCAGGAAAATGCCGACGACGACCAGGGTCACGAAGCTGTCGAATACATGCCCCGATTGGGTCATCCGCATCAAGCCTTCGATGATCATATCCAGCGCATTGGCGCTGTTGAATTCTCGATCGCCGAGTGCGGCGGGTTTCACGAAGTGCAGGGCCGCATAAAGCAGCGAGGTCAGCGAAGCGGTGGACCAGAAGCCGAGCGTCCGCCGCATGCCGGTATGCATCAGGCCCCGCAGCAGGGTTTCTTCGATAAAGCCGACCGCGAGTCCCGAGAGCAGCCCCGACAGCAGATAACGCAAAACGTAAAAGGCGCTCCATTTATCCGGGGGCGGATCGAAAAAATGAATCCCCAGCAGCCACTGGGTGCCGGTCAAGACGACCATGATGGCGACACCGATAAGGATGCCGTACCCGAGCGCCGCCCATGCTTCTTGTCGTGGGAGCGTATAACCGGCGGCACGCCAGCTGTTTAAGGTAAGAAAGCTCAGAAACAGCGGCAGCCCCAACGCCGCGCTCAGCATGGCGAAACGGTAAAGGCTGCTTTCCGGTTCCAAACCGATAGGATCGAACACCCAGGGTTGCAGGGTCGGTACCAGGAATGCGGCCAGGCCGAGCATTGCCAGGATGTAAAGCAGGAAAAGTAGGAATACGGCCATTTGGGTATGTGTTTTCGGCGTTGTCGGGACTGTTCGGGGTAGTTTGGTTTTGTATAATGGCCGATTCGCACCAGACAGGCGAAAGTGGCGGAATTGGTAGACGCGCTGGATTTAGGTTCCAGTGGGGTAACCCGTGAGAGTTCGAGTCTCTCCTTTCGCACCAACTGTCGCGGCTTACGGGCATCCGGCCATCGTCTGCCGGACATTTTAAACCGACATGTATCAGTGGGCAGCGTCGACTGCCGGAGTGAATGGGTATGCAAGTTTCTGTTGAATCGGGCGAAGGCCTTGAGCGGCGTCTTTTGGTTGATCTGCCTGCGGACCGTGTTAGCGCCGAGATGGACAAAAAGCTCAAGGACTTGGCGCGCCATGTGCGGCTGGACGGCTTCCGGCCGGGCAAGGTGCCGATGCGCACGATCAGGCAGCGTTTCGGCGAGCAGGTCCGTCAGGAAACCTATGGCAATCTGATTCAGGAAACGTTGTATGAGGCTGCCAGCCAAGAAAAGTTGATGCCTGCGGGCGAGCCGAAAATCGAGTTGCGTGACGCAGCGGAAGAGGGCGGCCTGGGATACACCGCCGTATTCGAGGTGGTGCCCGAGGTCAAGGTGGCCGACCTTTCCGAACAGTCGTTGACTCGTCCGGTCGCCGAGGTTACCGAGACCGACATCGATGAAATGATCGATAAGCTGCGTAAACAGCGTACCGAATGGAACGATGTCGATCGTGGTGCCAACGATGGTGACACCGTGCACATGGATTTCAAGGGCATGATCGATGGTGAGGTATTCGAAGGCGGCAGTGCGGAAAACGTGCCTTTGATCCTCGGTTCGGGGTCGATGATCGAAGGTTTCGAGTCGGGTCTTCTGGGCGCCAAGGCGGGCGACGAGCGCACCCTCGAAGTGACTTTCCCGGAGGACTATCGCGCGGAAAACCTGGCCGGCAAGCCGGCGATTTTCGAGGTCAAAGTGCTAAAAGTTGCAGAACCGAAGATGCCCGAAGTCGATGAGGATTTCGTCAAGGCATTCGGTATCGAGGATGGCACTTTGGAAGGTTTGCGCGCCGATGTTGAAAAGAACATGAGGCACGAGCTGAAACAGAAGCTCGACAGTATCGTCAAGGAACGCGCCATGGATGTACTCGTGGCCGCCAATCCGATTGACATTCCGAAGGCCATGGTCAACCAGGAGGCCGAGCGCATGAAGCAGCAGATGGTGCAAGACATGCAACAGCGCGGCCAAAGCAGCGGTATCGACCTGCCGGCCAGCATGTTCGAGGAACAGGCGCGCCGTCGAGTTCATCTCGGTCTCGTGATTTCCGAGATCATGCGCGAGCAGCAACTCGAGGCCGACGAAGAAAAGGTCCGGACGACAATTGCGGAATTTGCGGAGTCTTACGAAAACCCGCAGGAAGTTATCGACTACTATCTGCAGGACAAGCAGGCGCGTGCGAGTATCGAAAACGTCGTGCTGGAAAATGAAGTTGTGGACTGGGTTCTGGCCCAAGTCCAGGTCAATGAAGAATCAAAGGCATTTTCCGAGGTAATGGATAACAAGGATTAGGCCGGGCTTGCCCGGGCAGGGATTTGCGAGTAGCTTCAAGGAATATCTACAACATCCGATAAGCAGGACATGAATCCATTCGAACCTAAGAATCTCGGCCTGGTGCCGATGGTGGTAGAGCAGAGCGCTCGCGGTGAACGTGCCTACGATATCTACTCACGGCTGCTCAAAGAACACGTGATTTTCTGTGTCGGTCCGATCGAGGACCACATGGCAAACCTGATCGTGGCGCAGTTGTTGTTCCTAGAATCGGAAAATCCCGATAAGGACATTCATATCTATATCAATTCGCCCGGTGGTTCGGTAACCGCCGGACTGGCGATCTACGACACCATGCAGTTCATTCGCCCCGATGTCACGACGATGTGCATCGGGCAGGCAGCCAGCATGGGTGCCTTGCTGTTGGCCGGTGGGGAAAAGGGTAAGCGTTATGCGCTGCCGCACTCACGCGTCATGATCCATCAGCCGCTCGGCGGTTTTCAGGGCCAAGCGACCGATATAGAGATTCACGCCAAGGAAATCCTCTTGATCCGTGAAAAACTCAACAACATCCTGGCGTACCACACCGGGCAGGATCTCGAAAGAATCGGTCAGGATACCGACCGCGACAACTTTATGAGTGCCGAGCAGTCGGTTGAGTATGGCCTGATCGACAAGGTACTGGATCGGCGGCCGGTCCAGGAGAACTGATTGGTAAACGTCCAAGGCCATGCAGCGTGTGGTTTGTCATCCTGGGGCATTCGGATATGATGAAACCAGTAAGGTGCGTTGCCGTAAACGAATCAGTGACTTACGGCGTTAGCGCAGGCGATAAGGTGGACGACTATGAGCGACGATAAAAAGCACGGCAAAGGCGAGGACGGCAAACTGCTGTATTGCTCCTTTTGCGGCAAAAGTCAGCATGAGGTACGTAAGCTCATTGCGGGCCCATCTGTCTTCATCTGCGACGAATGTGTAGAACTTTGCAACGATATTATTCGTGAGGAGATGCAGGAAAGCGTCGGCGAATCGTCCGACAAACTGCCGATTCCCCAGGAGATCAATACCACCCTGGATCAATACGTTATCGGTCAGGCCAGGGCCAAAAAGGTGCTGTCGGTTGCCGTATACAACCACTACAAGCGTCTGGAGGCCAAAGGCAAGAAAGACGACGTCGAGATTGCAAAGAGCAATATTCTGCTGATCGGACCGACCGGTTCGGGTAAAACCTTGCTTGCGGAGACCCTCGCGAGGTTGCTTAACGTACCGTTCACCATTGCCGACGCCACCACGCTGACCGAAGCGGGTTATGTCGGTGAGGATGTCGAAAACATCATTCAGAAACTGTTGCAAAAATGCGACTACGACGTGGAGAAAGCACAGACCGGGATCGTCTACATCGACGAAATCGACAAGATCTCACGTAAATCGGACAATCCCTCGATTACCCGTGACGTATCGGGCGAGGGTGTACAACAGGCCTTACTCAAGCTGATCGAGGGTACTGTTGCGTCGGTGCCGCCCCAGGGCGGCCGCAAGCACCCGCAGCAGGAGTTTCTGCAGGTCGACACCTCCAATGTACTGTTTATCGTCGGCGGCGCTTTCGCCGGACTCGACAAGGTTATTCGCGACCGTTCCGAAAAGGGCGGTATCGGCTTTTCGGCCGAGGTGCGAAGCAAGGAGGACAAGCGTTCGGTGGGCGAGATTCTCAGTAATGTCGAGCCCGAAGACCTGATTCGTTACGGTCTGATTCCTGAGTTTGTCGGCCGTTTGCCGGTGGTGGCGACGCTGGAAGAGCTGGATGAAGACGCCTTGGTGAAGATCCTCACCGAGCCGCGTAACGCCTTGATTAAACAGTATCAACGCCTGTTCGAGATGGAAGGTGCCGAACTCGAGGTGCGTGAGGACGCCCTGAGGGCGATTGCGCGCAAGGCGATGGAGCGTAAGACCGGTGCTCGCGGTCTGCGCACCATACTGGAGCAAGTCCTGCTGGATACCATGTACGATCTGCCGTCGCTCGACGATGTCAGCAAGGTCGTGATCGATGAGGGCGTGATCAAGGGCGAATCTTTGCCGTATATCATCTTCGGCGGTTCCGAGCCGCGTCAGTTGGCCGCCTCGGATTGATGCAATCGATTGACGGTTTGTTTTAGAGATAGTCGAAGCCCGGCGGTCGCCGGGTTTCGCGTTTTCGACATACGCCCCGGGTTCGAAAACGCTTTTCCTTCCGTGCAGTATGCTTACCCCATGTGATTCAGCGGTTGATATTTCCGCGATGAGTCCTCATCTTGACGGTTGAGTGACCCGATCATCTGTCGATAGTCAGATTGCCGATCCATTTTCCGTACCTGTGTGCGGCTAGAGAGGAAAACAATGGGACAGGAAGATAATGCAGTAACGATCCGAGACGACCAGTCAGGCGCTGTCCCGGTACTCCCCTTGCGTGATGTGGTCGTATATCCGCACATGGTCATCCCGTTGTTCGTGGGGCGTGAAAAGTCGATCAAGGCACTCGACGCTGCAATGTCCGACAACAAGCAAATTCTGCTGGTTGCGCAGAAGAGTGCGGAAGTCGACGAGCCTCAGGCGGACGATATCTACACCATCGGTACGCTGGCGAGTATTCTCCAGCTGCTCAAGCTGCCGGACGGTACGGTCAAGGTGTTGGTCGAGGGCGGTGAGCGCGCGGCGATCCGCGACATCCGTTCCAACGGCGACTTTTTCACTGCGGATATCGAGTCTGCGGAAGACCTGATTGAACTGCCCGAGCGTGAAATGGAAGTGCTGATGCGTTCGGCGACGACGCTGTTCGATCAATACGTCAAGCTCAATAAAAAGGTGCCGCCCGAGGTGTTGACTTCGCTCGCGAGCATCGACGAGCCCTCGCGTCTGGCCGATACCATGGCCGCCCACATGGCGCTGAAGCTCGATGAAAAACAGCATGTACTCGAGATGTTCAATGTGCGTGAGCGCCTTGAACACTTGATGGCTCTGATGGAAGGCGAGAACGATATCTTGCAGATGGAGAAGCGCATCCGCGGGCGGGTCAAGCGCCAGATGGAAAAGAATCAGCGCGAGTACTATCTCAACGAACAAATGAAGGCCATCCAGAAGGAACTGGGTGAGCTCGACGATGCGCCGAACGAACTCGAAGAACTGGCGGAAAAGATCGAAAAGGCAGGGATGAGCAAAGAGGCCAAGAGCAAGGCCACTGCCGAATTGAACAAACTCAAGCTGATGTCGCCGATGTCTGCCGAGGCAACCGTGGTGCGCAATTACATCGATGCGCTCGTCAGTGTGCCGTGGAAGAAACGCACCAAGGTACGTAATGACATCAACAAGGCCGAAGAGGTACTGGATGCGGATCACTATGGCCTGGAGAAGGTCAAGGAACGTATCTTGGAATACCTGGCGGTGCAGCAGCGTGTGCGTAAGCTCAAGGGTCCGATTCTGTGTTTGGTCGGACCGCCTGGTGTCGGTAAGACCTCGCTCGGTCAGTCGATCGCGCGCGCAACGAATCGGAAGTTCATCCGCATGGCGCTCGGTGGCGTACGTGACGAGGCGGAGATCCGCGGTCACCGACGTACCTACATCGGCGCCATGCCGGGCAAGATCGTGCAGAACCTGACCAAGGCCGGTACCAAAAATCCTTTTTTCCTGCTCGATGAAATCGACAAGATGGCGATGGACTTCCGGGGTGATCCGGCGTCGGCGTTGCTCGAGGTGCTCGATCCGGAACAAAACCATACCTTCCAGGATCACTACCTCGAGGTCGATTTCGACTTGTCCGAGATCATGTTCGTGGCGACGGCCAACAGCATGAATATCCCGCCGGCGTTGCTCGACCGTATGGAGGTCATCCGCTTGTCGGGCTATACCGAAGACGAGAAGGTCAATATCGCCGAGAATTATCTGATTCCCAAACAGATCAAGAACAACGGACTGAAAGAAGACGAACTGGCGATCCGTGAGACCGCCGTGCGCGATATCGTGCGCTATTACACGCGCGAGGCCGGTGTACGTAATCTCGAACGCGAGATCTCCAAGATCTGTCGCAAGGTCGTCAAGGACGTACTGCTCAACGTCAAGCAGGGTAAGAAGGTGACGGTCACTTCGAAGAGTCTCGAAAAATACTTGGGCGTTAAACGCTTCCGTTACGGTCGTGCTGATGAGCATGATCAAATCGGCCAGGTGACCGGTTTGGCCTGGACCGAAGTCGGTGGCGAGCTTTTACGCATTGAGACGGCGCTGACGCCGGGCAAAGGCCGCCTGACTCACACGGGTCAGCTCGGTGATGTCATGAAGGAATCGATCCAGGCTGCGATGACCGTGG
Source organism: Chromatiales bacterium (assembly GCA_028280505.1). Classification (GTDB taxonomy): domain Bacteria; phylum Pseudomonadota; class Gammaproteobacteria; order Chromatiales; family Chromatiaceae; genus Thiosocius. The sequence continues at coordinate 8,861 of JANQLO010000034.1, forward strand.
TCCGCAGTCGCGCGGCGGCGCTCGGGCTTGCCGACGATTTCAATCAAAGCATCGATGTACACATCCACGTGCCGGAAGGCGCTACGCCCAAGGACGGTCCCAGTGCCGGTATCGGTATGGCGACGTCGTTGGCTTCCGCACTGACGGGTATCGCGGTCAAGGCCGATGTGGCTATGACCGGCGAGATCACGCTGCGTGGCGAGGTTCTGCCGATAGGCGGCCTTAAGGAAAAATTGCTTGCAGCGCATCGCGGTGGCATTCAGACCGTGATCATTCCGCAGGAAAATGAACGCGATTTGGTCGAGATTCCGAAAAACATTAAACAGAATTTGGATATCAAACCGGTGCGCTGGATAGACGAGGTGCTCGATATCGCACTTGCCGACAGACCGACACCGCGTAATGCAGAGTCCGGTGATGCCGTTAAAGCTGCGGATTCAAAGGAAGAAAATGCGGAAGACACCAAAGATAGTCTTCGTCATCATTGAACTCCTGCCGCAACACTGGTAGAAAACGGTGTCGGGCATTCGGATCAAACAACCTTGTTCGCTTGCTTGACACTGTTTTTTTGGGGCTGCTATAAAGCGCCCCTCAATTAAAAGTCAGCCCAACTGACACTTCCTAATCCACCACAAACAGCCAGCCACGGACAGGGCTGTAGTACCAATAGGGGGCACCGTCCTAATGAATAAATCTGAACTCATCGAGGCCATGGCCGATTCTGCTGACATCTCGAAGGCTGCGGCCGGACGTGCATTGGACGGTATGATCGACGCTATCACCAATGCGGTTAAGAACAACGACACCGTGTCTATCGTCGGCTTCGGTACCTTCCTGCTGCGCGAGCGTGCAGCGCGCACCGGTCGTAATCCCAAGACCGGTAACGCGATCGAGATTGCGGCCTCCAAATCGCCCGCATTTAAGGCTGGTAAAGCATTTAAGGACGCAGTAAACTAACGCGCCTCGTTTCAGGGGTGCTTAGCTCAGCTGGGAGAGCATCGCCCTTACAAGGCGAGGGTCGCAGGTTCGATCCCTGCAGCACCCACCAAGATTCAGGGAGTGGTAGTTCAGTTGGTTAGAATACCGGCCTGTCACGCCGGGGGTCGCGGGTTCGAGTCCCGTCCACTCCGCCAACTTCGTGATCAAACGGGGTATCATTCGATACCCCGTTTTCTTTATCTGCTGTAACCACAGAATACCGACCAATGCTTCAGGCCATTAGAGACAAAGCCCAAGGTTGGATTGCCTGGGCTATCGTAATCCTCATCAGCATCCCGTTCGCCCTTTGGGGCATTCAGGAGTACCTGGGTGTCGGCGGCGAACGCGATGTTGCCATCGTCGACGGAGAGGAAATCACGCAGCGCATGCTCGATTTGCGCGCCCGGGATTTCCGCGAAAGCCTGCGTTTGTCGCTGGGCGACAACTACCGGGCCGATATGTTCGAGGACGGTGAACTCAAAGAGCAGGTGCGCGAGGCCATGATCTCCGAGCTGGTGCTGGTTAATCATGCACGGGACTGGAACCTGCGTACCAGCGATGCGCAGACACGTGCCTATATCGCCTCCATACCGGCGTTTCAGCGTGACGGCCAGTTCGATCAACAGGCCTACGAGATTGCCGTACGTAACCGTGGACTGTCGCGGGCTGCATTTGAAGAAAGCGTGCGTCAGGAGATGACCGTCGATCAGCTGCGCAGCGGCATAACCGATACCGCATTCGTGACCGATATCGCGGTACAAACCCAGGTCAGACTGGGCGAGCAGCAACGGATGATCAGTTATGCACGCATACCGGCGGCACCCTACCGTGAAAAGGTCGTTGTGGATCCGGAGGCCTTGCGCGCCTTTTACGATGCCAATCTGGAGCGTTATCGCACACCGGAACGCGTAAAGCTGGACTACCTGGTGCTCGATGCAGCGACATTGGGCGGTTTCATCGAGGTTGACGATGAAGCCCTGCGTGACTATTTCGAGAGCCACCGCAGCGAATTCGTTGCACGCCAGGAACGCGCAATGCGCCATATTTTGGTTTCCGTATCCGCCGGCGCGGACGAGGCGACCCAGCAATCGGCCGAAGACAAGGCGGCTGCGCTATTGGAACGGATTCGCGGCGGTGAGGATTTCGCCGCGCTCGCGCAAGAGAACTCGGATGATCCCGGCTCGGCGGCGAGCGGCGGCGATCTGGGTTGGGTCGAACGCGGATTGATGGTCGCACCCTTCGAGGAAGCGGCCTTCGCGCTTGAGAAGGGAGAGGTGAGCGAACTGGTGCGGACCGATTTCGGTTACCACATCATCGAGGTCACCGATATTCGCGGCGGTAAGGAAGCCGATTTCGAGTCGGTACGCGATCAGGTCGATGCGGCCTATCGCAAGTTCGAATCCGAAAGTTTGTATTTCGACTATGCCGAACGTATGGCGGAATCCGCTTATGAAAACTCGGCGAGCCTGACGCCGGCGGCGGAGGCGCTTGGGTTGACGATTCAGACCAGCGGTTGGCTGACCCGCGATAGCGTGCCCGTCGGCGTTTTGGGTGCCCCCAGGGTCGTCGCCGCAGCCTTTTCCGACGATGTGCTGGTCGAAGGTCATAACAGCGAGCTTGTTGAAGTCGGTGCGCAGCAGGCCGTTGTGGTGCGTATTGCCGAACATGAACCGGAGGGCGTGCGCGCATTCGACGATAATCTCGCGATGATCGAAGCGGACTTCAAGAAAGACAAGGCCTCCGCCGCCGCTGCCGAGGCCGGAACCGGTGCGCTGAACAAATTGGCCGATGGTGCATACTTGGATCAGCTTGCCTCGGATGCCGGTTGGGCCTTGGAGAAGGATCAATTGCTGGGTCGTGCCCAGGCCGGCGTGCCCGCCGAAGTCGTGGCAAAGGCCTTTGCAGTCAAGCCGCCGGCAACCGGTGCCAAAGCCCATGCGGGTGTCGTTTCCGCCGAAGGGGATTACTTCGTGATCGAGATCAGCGAGGTACGGGGTGGTGACCTCGGCGCGCTCGCCGATGCCGCAGGTGAGGTGCTGCGTCGGCAGGCCGGGCAGCAATTGGCATCCGCACAGATGCGTAAGCTCACCGATAGCCTGCGCGAACGAACCTCCGTCAAGCTGCTGCCGATCCCCGAATAGATTGGTTTCCGATGTGATGTGCCGCCGCCCGTGATGGGCGGCAAGTGAATTGTTCAGGCCATGCCGAGAATGTGGTACCCGGAATCCACGTAAAGCACGTCGCCGGTAATACCGGATGCCAAGTCGGAGCACAGGAAGGCGGCGGCATTGCCGACCTCGTCGATGGTGACGTTTCGTCTGAGTGGGTTTTTCTTTTCGCCTTCGGCCAGCATGCTTCGAAAGCCACTGATACCCGATGCGGCCAGGGTACGAATCGGGCCGGCTGAAACCGCGTTCACCCGGGTTCCTTCGGGGCCCAGTGAATCCGCCAGATAACGCACGTTCGCTTCCAGCGCAGCTTTGGCAACCCCCATGACGTTATAGTTGGGCACGGTGCGCACCGCACCGAGGTAACTCATGGTAACGACGGCGCCGTTGCGCCCGGCCATCATTTCGCGCCCGGCCTTTGCCAATGCGGCAAGACTGTAGGCACTGATGTCATGTGCGATGCGGAACCCCTCGCGATTCACCGCGTCAATATAGGTACCTTCCAACTGGTCACGGGGCGCGAAACCGACCGAATGGATCAAACAGTCCAAACCATCCCAACGTTTGCCGAGTTCGGCGAAAACACTATCGATCTCGTCGTCGCTGGTGACGTCCAATGGCAGGACGATGTCGGAGCCGAACTCTTCGGCGAAACCGGTGACGCGGTCACGCAGTTTTTCGCCCTGGTAGGTGAAGGCGAGTTCGGCACCTTCGCGGTGCATCGCCTTGGCGACACCGTAGGCAATCGAGCGATTGCTGGCCACCCCGACGATCAGTGCGCGTTTGTCCTGTAGAAATCCCATGTATAGTGCCTCGCAATTGATAGCGTTCGATAACCCGTCAAACGGGCTGACAGTCATGCCGCACAATGCCATTATCGGTCGACGAAAACCGGTGTGCCGGCGGCATCGGTTGGAAATAATCAAAGAATGGCGCGTAAATTAACCCAAACGCCCTGGGCGTTCAAAACATCCGTGATAGCGCGAAGCGCCCTGTGGGCGATTTTGGTGTTCACCGTTCTACCGTTGTTGGGTTGTGCCGACACGGCTTGGAACAACCCTTATCGGGCCGGTGAAGCCGTCGGTCCCGTATTTTTCGGTGCCTTCAGTGACCGGCCCAAGCATCTGGATCCCGCACGCTCGTACAGTGCCGATGAATGGGCGTTCATCTCTCAAGTGTACGAGCCGCCTTTGCAATACCATTTCCTGATTCGCCCTTATGCGCTGACGACATTGACGGCAGAATCGATGCCGGAGATTCGTTACTTCGATGCCGACGGTAACCGCCTGGCCGATGACGTGCCTGCGTCCGAAGTCGCATATACCGATTACATTCTGCGTATTCGGCCCGGCATTCTCTATCAGCCGCATCCCGCCTTGGCAAGAAACGAGGAGGGCGGCTTTGTCTATTGGCCGCTGGCGGACGAAGTGTTGCACCGCGTCAACACACTTAATGGATTTGAAAAGACCGGTACGCGAGAGCTGGTTGCCGCCGACTATGTCTACCAGATCAAGCGGCTCGCCTACAAGCCGAATCACTCCCCGGTTGCAGGGCTGATGTCGGAACACATTCGGGGTTTTGGCGAATTCAGCAAGCAGGCAGCGGCTGCGCAGGAACAGCTCGATGACGATGAGCTCTGGCTCGATCTGCGCGATATCCCCATGAGTGGGCTGGAAGAGATAGATCGTTACAGCTATCGGATCAGAATCGAAAACAAGTATCCGCAGTTCAAGTACTGGCTGGCGATGAATTTCTTCGCACCCATGCCGTGGGAAGCGGAGCGTTTCCACAAGCAGCCCGGTCTCGAAGAAAAGAACATCAATCTGCATTGGTATCCGATCGGCACCGGCCCGTATATGCTGACCGAGAACAATCCGAACTTACGTATGGTGCTGACCCGCAATCCGAACTTCCGTGGCGAGCCTTATCCGAGCGAAGGTGCAGAAACGTATCGTCAGACAGGGCTGCTGGATGACGCGGGTAAGCCGATGCCGTTTATCGAACGTGCGGTTTACTCGCTCGAGAAAGAGGCGATTCCGCGTTGGAACAAGTTCCTGCAGGGTTACTACGACAATTCCGGGATTACCTCGGACAGTTTCGACCAGGCAGTACAGTTCGACAGCGGTGGCGAGGCCTCGTTGACCGAATCGATGCGCGAGCGTGGCATCCGGCTGATAACCGCGGTCGAGACCTCCGTATTCTACACCGGCTTCAATATGTTCGATCCGGTGGTCGGTGGCGATAGCGAACGGGCAAGATTGTTACGACAGGCGATTGCGATCGCCGTGGACTTCGAGGAGTTCATCTCGATCTTCCGTAACGGTCGCGGCGAGGTTGCGCACAGCCCCTTACCGCCGGGCATCTTCGGGTTTCAAGAAGGCGAGGCCGGGATCAATCCGGTGACGCATACCTGGGAAAACGGCTCGCCCAAACGACGTGACATTTCCGAAGCCAGAGAGTTGTTGCGCAAGGCCGGGTATGGCGACGGTCGCGATCCCGAAACCGGTGGTCCTTTGGTGCTCTATTACGACACCATGGCTACCGGGCCAGGCAGCAAGGCCTTGTTGCAGTGGTATCGCAAACAGTTCGAGAAGTTGGGCATCGAGTTGGTCATTCGTGCGACCGACTACAACCGTTTCCAAGACAAGATGCTCAAGGGTACGGCTCAAATCTATACCTGGGGTTGGAATGCCGATTACCCCGACCCGGAAAACTTCATGTTTCTGCTGTACGGGCCGAACGGTAAGGTCGATCACAAAGGGCAGAACGGATCGAATTTCGTCAATGCCGAATTCGACGCTTTGTTCGTGGAGATGAAGGACATGTCCGACGGTCCGGAACGCCAGCGGATAATCGATCGCATGATCCAGATTCTTCAGGTCGAATCGCCCTGGATGTTCGGTTTCTTCCCCAAGGCCTACAGTCTGCACCATGCCTGGTACGGTAATGCCAAGCCGCATTTGATGGCCAACAACACACTGAAGTACAAGCGAATCGACGGTGCCGCTCGTGTGGCCGCTCAGCAGGCGTGGAACAAGCCGGTGTTGTGGTCGCTGGTACTTGTCGTTTTGTTGTTGGTGGCCTCGCTGATTCCGGCGATCCGCGGTTTTCGGGCACGAGAGAGGAGCCGCGCGCTTTGAGTGCCTACATCATCCGACGTTTGCTTTACGCCATACCGATTCTGATCGGTGTGAATGCACTGACGTTCGTGCTGTTTTTCGTTGTCAATTCGCCCGACGATATGGCCCGTATGCATTTGGGTGACAAGCGGGTCACCGATGAGGCCATCTTGGCGTGGAAGCAGGAGTATGGCTATGACAAGCCATTGCTCTATAACCGGGAGGGGCAGGGCACCGAGGCATTTACCGAGACCATTTTGTTTGAGAAATCGATCCGGCTGTTTGTATTCGACTTCGGTCGATCGGACAGTGGCCGCGATATCGGTTTCGACATTTCGCAACGTATGTGGCCGAGCCTGGCTATTGCCGTCCCGACCTTGTTGGTCGGGCTTGCCGTTAATATCACCTTTGCCTTGTTGCTCGCCTTCTTCCGCGCGAGCTATTTGGATTTTTGGGGTGTTGTGATCTGTGTTGCGATGATGTCCGTCTCGGGGCTGTTCTATATCATCGGCGGGCAGTTTCTGGTCGGTAAGCTGCTCAGCCTCGTCCCGATATCCGGTTACGACACCGGTATGAGCGCACTGAAATTCATGATCCTGCCGGTGATTGTCGGGGTGATCGGTGGCATTGGCTCCGGTACGCGCTGGTATCGCACGCTGTTTCTCGAAGAGATCAATCGCGACTATGTGCGATCGGCACGTGCGAAGGGTCTGTCGGAACACCTGGTGCTGTTCCGCCATGTTTTGCGTAATGCCTTGATCCCAATTTTGACCGGCGTCGTGGTCGTCTTACCTTTGTTGTTCATCGGCAGTTTATTGGTCGAATCGTTTTTCGGCATACCCGGGTTGGGAAGCTACACCATCGATGCGATCAACAGACAGGATTTTGCCATCGTAAGGGCAATGGTCTTTCTCGGTGCGGTGCTCTACATCATCGGGCTTTTGCTCACCGATATCTCCTATACCATCGCTGACCCACGGGTGAGGTTGGATTAGTGGCGTTTCAACCGGTCGTGCTTTGGACGGATGCCCTGATTTATCTGCTGTTGGTGCTTACCGCGGTAACGGTGTGGCACACACGGCGCCATGAACATTTGATTACTCCCTGGCGCCGGGTGGCGCGCAGCCGTACCGCGCAGATCGCAATGGTCGTGCTGTCGGTCTATGTCATCATCGGTTTGCTCGATACGGTGCACTTCCATCCCAAGACCGGTGAGGACGAACAAGGAAAGCCGATTTATTCGACCGAGGTTTTGAGTCTGTTCGATCAACTGGCCGGGCCTTTACGCACCGAACGCGAGAAAACCTATTCGGCGCCCTTTGCAACGCACATGTTCAGCAAGTCGAACATCGAATTGCCTGACGGTACGACGGTGCGCGATTTTCCAAGACTCAAATATGGCGGTGCACATCTGGGCGATGATGTATCGGGCAAGGGTGCCGATATTGTCGTGCGCGGCATGCGCGGTGCCTTCGAAGGCGCCTTGTTGTGGTTGCTGCTGCTGTTTGCCTTGTGTCGTTTCAGGCCGCAACGGCTGCGCGATCTGCTGACCGGACGCTCTGAAACGCCATGGCATTACGCCGCCTGGACTTTGCTGATTGTTTTGCTTCTCGGCGGCGCTGTTGCTGAGCTGGCCGCCAAGTATCACATTCTCGGTACCGATAAGGTGGGCGAGGATGTTTTCTATCAGGCACTCAAGAGCATCCGTACCGGACTGGTGATCGGCACCCTGACGACCCTGGTGATGCTGCCGGCGGCCCTGCTGCTGGGCATCATGGCCGGCTATTATCGCGGCTGGGTCGACGATGTGATTCAGTATCTTTACACCACGCTGAACTCGATTCCGGGTGTGCTGTTGATCGCCGCGGCGGTACTGATGATGCAGATCTACATGGCCAATAATGCCGATAGTTTCAACAGTGTCACCGAGCGAGCGGATCTTAGGTTACTTTTTCTGTGTTTGATTCTCGGTGTGACGAGTTGGACCGGTCTGTGCCGTTTGCTTCGCGCCGAAACCCTGAAATTGCGTGAACTGGAATATGTGCAGGCCGCACGTGCCTTCGGCGTCGGCAATTTCATCATTCTGGTGCGGCATGTATTGCCGAACGTGATGCACATCGTATTGATTACCATCGTGTTGGACTTCAGCGGTCTGGTGTTGGCCGAAGCGGTGCTTTCCTATATCAATATCGGTGTCGATCCGGCGACCAATAGCTGGGGCAATATGATCAACAGCGCGCGTTTGGAACTGGCGCGCGAGCCGGTGGTTTGGTGGTCTTTGTTGGCGGCCTTCGCTTTCATGTTCACCCTGGTGTTGGCCGCTAATCTGTTTTCCGACGTGGTGCGCGACGCCTTCGATCCGCGCCTGAGGCAACAGCGATGAGTTCGATCGAAAGTGCGATGACCAAGCAGCCGCAACAGGCTGTTCCCTTATTGGCCGTCAAGGGATTGTCCACGCATCTCGGCAATGACGCCGAACCGGTGCGGGCCGTGGACGATGTCAGCTTCGAGATTCATCGGGGTGAGACCTTCGTGCTGCTCGGTGAATCCGGCTGCGGTAAATCCATGATCGCGTTGTCGCTCATGCGCCTGCTGCCCTATGGCGGACGTATCGTCAATGGCGACGTATTGCTCGACGGTCGTTCATTGCGCCATTTGTCCGAGGCGGAGATGCGCGACGAACGTGGCGGCAGTATCGGCATGATCTTCCAGGAGCCGATGACCTCGCTGAATCCCGTGATGACGGTTGGCGAACAGGTCGCCGAGGCGGTGAGGTTACATGATCCGCAGATTGCCGGGCGGGCGAACGAACGCGTGGTCGAGTTGTTCACGTCGGTAGGGATACCCGATCCTCAGCGACGCGTGCGCGAGTATCCGCATCAACTTTCCGGCGGTATGAAACAGCGGGTGATGATCGCCATGGCCTTGGCCGGGCGTCCCGCCTTGTTGATTGCCGACGAACCGACCACGGCGCTCGATGTGACGATTCAGGCCCAGGTACTCGATCTGCTCAAGGACCTGCAGCGCGAGACCGGGATGGCGATCCTTCTGATTACGCACGATCTCGGCGTGGTTGCCGAGATGGCCGATCGGGTCGGCGTGATGTATGCCGGGCAGCTGATGGAGATCAACGAGGTCGAGGCTTTCTTCGGCCATCCGGCGCACCCCTATAGTCGCAAGCTTTTTCGTTCGGTACCCAAGGCCGACAAGCGGCATCTCGGTTTGGACGTGATCAAAGGTATCGTACCGCCATTGAACCAGGTGTTTACGAACTGTCGGTTTGCCGACCGTTGCGAGCTGGTGCGTGAACAATGTCGCGAGCAACTACCGCCTTGGCGCGGCCCCGCCGATGGCGGTTATCGTTGTCATCTCGAGCCCGAAGAGGTTGACGTGGCCGATGGTGCCGGCGAGGCGGTACCGAGTGCGGTAGCGGATGTCGGTGGTGAGCTGCTGCGGGTGCGCGCGCTCAAGATGCACTTCCCGATTACCAAGGGTGTGTTGCGCCGGGTGGTCGGTCATGTCAAGGCCGTGGATGGCGTAGACTTGAGCATTACCACGGGACGGACCGTGGCATTGGTCGGCGAGTCCGGTTGTGGCAAGACCACGGTCGGTAAGGCCATCCTGCAGTTGCATCGCCCGACCTCGGGCAATGTCTTGTTCGACGGGACCGATCTGGCGCTTATCAAGGGTGCGCCGCTGCGGCGTTTGCGACGCGAATTCCAGATTATTTTCCAGGATCCCGCATCGTCGATGAATCCCCGCATGCTGGTCGAGGATATCGTCGCTGAAGGGATGACGGCGCAGGGTATCGGCAAGGATCGGGCGGACCGTCGACAGCGGGTCGAACAGTTGTTGCTACAGGTGGGTATGCAGGCCGATGCGGCCGATCGCTATCCTCATGAGTTTTCCGGCGGCCAGCGTCAACGTATCGCGATTGCCCGTGCCTTGGCATTACAACCGCGTCTGATTGTCTGCGACGAGCCGACCAGCGCACTGGATGTGTCGGTACAGGCCCAGGTACTGAATCTGCTCAAAGGTTTGCAGGCCGAGTTGGGCCTGTCTTATCTGTTCATTACTCACAACATCTCGGTGGTGGCCTATCTTGCGCACGAAGTCGCCGTGATGTATCTCGGGCGCATTGTCGAGTATGGTGAAGTCGAACAAGTGCTCAATGCACCACTGCATCCCTATACTGCCGCGCTGTTGAGCGCGGTACCGGTGCCTGATCCGGCACATGAACGCGAGGTCATGCGCCTGGAAGGCGATATGCCGTCACCGATCGATCCGCCATCGGGTTGTCATTTCCATCCACGTTGTCCGCATGCCGTCGATCTATGCCGTCGGCGCTATCCGGATACCCATACGTTGGATGATGGTAGAAAGGCGGCTTGTTGGATGCTCGATCCTGAACATGTCGAACAATTCAAGCAACGACGGACCGTTTAGTTGTCCGGATCGATGAATACCGTCAGGCGTTGGCCCGGATGGATATAACGACCGACTTGGTTCCAGCGCTTTAGATCGGTGATTTTTACCTGAAAGCGCCTGGCGATGGTATAGAGTGAATCGCCCTTGCGAACGCGGTAGCGCACCCGTTGACGCGCCTGTCGGTTGGATGACGACGCGGCCAGGGTTACCGAATCGGAAAGTGGGATCATGAGCGCGTCGCCGGCTCGAATCCGTGAACCCCTGATACCGTTTGTCTGGCGTATTGCATCGGCCGTAACGCCATAGCGCCTTGCGATTCCGATCAAGCTATCGCCGCGAACGATGCGGTGACGCTGCCACCGCAGGCGTCTTTCGTCAGGCAGATCGGCCAATGCCTGTGAGAAGGTTGCGGCGCTGTTTGCGGGTAGCAGCAGTTCATGGGGCCCCTTGGGGTCGGTTGCCCAGCGTTTTTGGGCGGGGTTGAGCATCAGCAAGTCTTCGACCGGTATCTTTGCCAGTTCGGCGGCAACGTTGAGATCGATCTGGCCGCCGGTAGTGACTGTTTCGAAATAGGTCTGATTCTCGATCTCGGGCAGGTCCAGGCCATAGGCGGAAGGGTTGGACACGATCTTCGCCAGTGCGAGCAGGCGCGGGGCATAACGGTCGGTTTCGCCGGGCAGGTCGAGATCCCAGAATGCGGTGCTGTCACCGCGTCGTTCGGCGCGTTTGATGGCTCGGCCCACTTTGCCTGAGCCGGCGTTGTAAGCGGCCAGCGCGAGCAGCCAATCACCATCGAAGCGTTTGTGTAGTTTTTGCAGATAGACGATTGCGGCGTCGGTGGAGGCACGTATCGCGCGGCGTCGATCGATCCACCAGTTTTGCTCGAGCCCCAGCATGTGACCGGTTGCCGGCATGAACTGCCAAAGTCCTGCGGCGCCGTTGGGCGAATACGCATGGGCGCGAAAACCGCTTTCGACAGCCGGCAGCAAGGCCAGCTCGGTTGGCAGACCAGCGGCCTCGATGCGGTTGAGTATGTCGTACAGATAGGGCTCGCCACGCGCCATAAGACCGTAAAGGGCATTCGGTGAGCGTTTGAATCGATCGACTTCCCATTGAATCCGGGGGTGGTCCAGATCCTGGAGTGCATAGCCTTGTCGCAGGCGTGCCCAGATATCGGCCGGTTCTTTTTCTGCCTCGACTTCGGTTGTCTTCGCAGAGGCTGTTTGCGCAGCGGGTTCAACCGCAGTGGGTACGGTTTCCCGTGTCGTGGTCGAGATCTCGGGTTCCGCCGGTTTGGTGTGTTTGCCGGTGCAGCCGACAACGCTCAATGCGCCGGCCAGAATTATGGCGATGATGGAATGTGGGCGTTGCTGAAGCCGGGCGCTTTGGTCAGAATCAGCCATGTCGCTCGCCGTCATCATGGCCAGCGAATATACGAGAAGGGGAGTAAAGGTTCCAGCACCGACATCACAATGTCTCAATCCAGGTTTTGCGATAAGGAAAATGACGAGTTGGGCCAAGCGCTTACGAGCTGGCGATCGAGCTCTCCCGGTGCTCGTGTCACCGCCCACGCACGTGAGGCATTGGCCGGGATGGTCGATGACCTGTTCGGCTATCAACTGCTGCAGCTCGGCGAGTTGGGCGACGATATGGGACATCTGGTGCGATGCCCCATCCGACATAAAATCCTGGTGAACTATCGTGCCTTGGGCGCCGACGAGAGTCTGTTGATTGCGTCGGCACAGCAACTGCCGGTCGCCTCCGATAGTATCGACGCGGTGATCCTTGCGCATACACTGGATTTTTCGCCTGATCCTCACCAAGTGTTGCGCGAGGTCGAACGGGTGTTGATCGCCGGCGGACGGGTGATCGTCGTCGGTTTCAACCCTTTCAGTCTTTGGGGGCTTTGGCGCTTGTTTGGTCGCTGGCGGGGCAATGTGCCGTGGTGTGGGCATTTTCTGTCTTACCCGAGGTTGAACGACTGGTTGACGCTTATGGGGTTCGGTGTCGAACGCATGGATGTGATGGAGTTTCGCCCGCCGACTCGGGCAACGCGCTTGGACGCCATAGAGCGGGTCGGGCGGCGCGTCTGGCCCATGTTGGCCGGCGTCTACGTGGTGCGGGCGGTAAAGCGGGTATCCCGGGTTACCCCGGTGCGGCAGCGTTGGTCGCGTCTGAGAGTATTGGGACCGCGTGCGATCGAACCGACTGTGCGTGAGGCGAAGCATGGCTGAACGGGTACAGCTGTTTACCGATGGGGCATGCAAGGGTAACCCCGGGCCTGGCGGTTGGGGGGCAATACTGCGTTTTAGTCGTCACGAGAAGGAATTGTTTGGCGGCGAACCCGAGACCACCAATAATCGAATGGAGTTGATGGCCGTCATACAGGGCTTGTGTGCGCTCAAGCGTCGGTGTTCGGTTGATATCACGACCGATTCGCAATATGTGAAAAATGGTATTACGCAATGGATCCACAATTGGAAACGTAACGGCTGGAAGACGGCGGCAAAAAAGCCGGTGAAAAACGAAGATCTGTGGCGCCGGCTCGATGACGCGGTGGCAGCGCACGATGTGCGTTGGCATTGGGTGAAGGGGCACAGCGGGCATGCCGAGAACGAACGTGCCGATCGCTTGGCGAACAAGGGTATTGCGGCGCAGCGTTAAGGCATCGCGAACTGGAGAAGAGGATGGAAGAACGGCAGATCGTATTGGATACCGAGACTACGGGTCTCGAACCAAAAGAGCATCGTATTATCGAGATCGGTTGTGTCGAGCTGGTCGACCGACGACTCAGTGGCAACAACTTCCATGTCTATTTGCAGCCGGATCGCGAAATCGATGCGGCGGCCATTGAGGTCCATGGCATTACCAACGAATTCTTGGCCGATAAACCACGGTTCGCCGACGTCGCCGAAGATTTGGTGGCTTATCTGCGCGGCGCCGAGTTGGTCATCCACAATGCACCGTTCGATACGGGTTTCCTGGATGCCGAACTGAATCGGCTGACCGGCTTCGAGAAGATCAGCGACTATTGCGAAGTGTTGGATACCCTGGTGATGGCGCGCGAACTGCATCCGGGGCAGCGTAATTCGCTGGATGCCTTGTGCGGCCGTTACGATGTCGATAACAGTCGCCGGGACAAGCATGGGGCTTTGCTCGATGCCGAGATCCTGGCCGATGTTTATTTGGCGATGACCGGCGGTCAGGGTGCTTTATCACTCGATGCCGTCGGTGCCGAGCAGGCCGGAGAAGACGGGGGGCAGGCGGGCATTCGCCGTGTGGCGCGTGACGGAATGACGCTGACCGTCATTCGTGCCGGTCAACAGGAACTGGCGGCGCATGAGGCACGTTTGGACGCGATTGCCGCCGTCGCCGGAGAGGCGGTTTGGCGGCGCCCCGGCGACTGAGTGCAGTCGCCGATGCGGAAAGATGCCGATTACTCGGGCCGTTTCTTCGCCTGACCGCTTTCCAGGCGAGCTTCACCCGGGCCCGGTATCAGCATACGGCCGGTGACCCGCCAGTCTTTTTCGGCCGGATGCAGTTCCAGCTTCCAGTTAGCCGCGATCAGGGACTCGGCACGACCGACATAGCGTTGATTGTCGACTGTCGTGAGTTGCAGTAATTGATCGTGGTTCTTGCGGGTGGGGTGAAAGATCTCCAGCACGAGCTGCTGCGGCGCATTTTCCAGCGGCCTGTCCAACACCAGGTTGAGCGAGCCCGTATCGGCATCGTAGTTCAGATTGCCGGCGATACCGAGGTCGTATGCTTTGGTCGCGCTGTCGGCATCGCGATAGATCGCCAGGCCTTCTTTGTAATACTCGTCGCTGACCAGGCCGTCACTCGTTTTGAAGGCGATGTTGATCGTAATGATCGCCGCGATCACGACACTGCCCGGCAGGCTGATCAAAAACCACGGCCAGAATTGTTTGTACCAGGGTAGGGTGTCTTCACGTGGGGGTCGCATGATGTGTTGATTACCTCAGGACCGGGCCGAGGAAGCGCGCCGGTTCGGTGACAGAGAGTTCAGGCGTCAGTACGGATTCGATATGGAACATGATTTCAGTACTCGATGATTTCAGTTCTATCGGATCGACCTGTACACGCAATGGTAGATCGACAACAGCGCCACTTTCGACCTCAATGCCCTCTGTAGGTCCGATGACCTCCAAGCCTTCCAAACCGGAAACAGACAGATTGTAGCGCTGAGCCTGTTGATCCATGTTAATGACCTTGAGATTGTACACGTTCTGCACCAAACCTTCGTTAGTTTCGGTGTACAAGACGTTACGATCGCGGATGATATTGATCTCCAGCGGTATGCGGGTTGCGAGTACGTAGACCATGGCGGCGGTGATGATGCTGAGGATGCCGACATAGACCAGGATGCGTGGCCGTATGAGTTTCGTTGGTTTACCTTCGAGGGAGTTCTCGGTGGTGTACTTCACCAGGCCGCGCGGGTAGCCCATCTTGTCCATGACGTCGTCGCAGACATCGATGCAAGCGGCACAGCCGATGCATTGATACTGCAGGCCGTCGCGGATATCGATCCCGACGGGGCAAACCTGGACACATAGGCTGCAGTCGATACAGTCGCCGAGTCCGGCTTCCGCCGAGGGTTTGCCGCGCTTGCGCGATCCGCGGGGCTCGCCGCGCTTTTCGTCGTAGGAAATGATCAGCGTGTCATGGTCGAACATCGCGCTCTGGAAACGTGCGTAGGGGCACATGTAGATGCAGACCTGTTCGCGCATGAAACCGGCGTTGCCATAGGTGGCGAAGCCATAGAAGAAAATCCAGAAGGTTTCCCATGGGCCGAGGTTCCATACCAAAACCGCGTCCCAGAGTTCGCGTATGGGCGTGAAATAGCCGACGAAGGTAAAGCCGGTCCATAACGAGAATGCCAGCCATACGCCGTGTTTCGTGGCTTTAACGCGGTAGTAGGCCAGATCGCGTGGGCCGGCGTCGCGTTTTTTCTGTTTACGCGAGCCACCTTCGATCTTTTGTTCGAACCACATGTAAATCTCTGTCCACACGGTCTGCGGACAGGCGTAACCGCACCATAGGCGTCCGGCCAGTGCGGTGAACATGAACAGCGCGATTGCCGCAACAATCAGCAGCATGGCGAGCAGGAAAAAGTCCTGTGGCCAGAAGGTTAGGCCGAAGATGTAGAACTTGCGCGCGGGTAGATCGAAAAGTACGGCCTGATGACCGTCCCAATTGACCCAGGCCAGGCCGTAGTAAAGACCCAGCAATACAACCATCGCCAGTATGCGCAGTGCGGCAAAGATCCCGTGTACTTCGCGCGGATAGATCTTCTCGCGCTTTTTGTAGAGATCCTGTTCGATCGTGGCTTCTTGGGCTTTCGCGGCAGGTTCGGACATCTTTTACCTTTCCGTGCTCAGGCTTCTGGCTTGGTTTCCGTCGGGCGATGGGTCGGCCGGCGGAAGTAACATGTCATGGCGCAGCTGACTGATGTGAGCAGCCAGAAGCAGAAAAAACCGATGGTGTAGCCCCCGGTCCGCGTCAGATTCGGAAATCCGCCAATCGTTCCCAGTTCGGTCGGGTCGAACAGCGTGAAGAACAGAATGGTCGCGGCACTCGCGGTAATGAAAGAGGGCCACATGACGGAGATAATCTGCTGCACGACGGGCAGTTCATTTCGATCGGGCCTGGTGGCTGGTTGGGTGGACATTTCCCCTTCCTCTGTCAAGGCCGGAGGGTTATTTCCGGGGCTCAAAATAAAGCTGCGATCCCCGCACATCACCCTGATCGTGCTCAAGGTGCCTGCGTGGCGCAGCTATTGAATTATGCCCTCGATTGCGGGCGGATGTCGTTGATAATCCGCATTATCCACGAACATCCGCCCGCCGGGGCGGGGTCGTCGGTTAAGACTTGGACAGGCTGTAGATGTATGCCGTCAGCAGATGGACCTTGTCGCTGCCGAGCAGGTCCTGATGGGGCGGCATGACACCGTTACGGCCGCCATTGATGGTCTGCTTGATGGCGCCCATGCTGGCGCCGTACAGCCAGATGTCGTCGGTCAGGTTCGGTGCGCCAAGGATCTGGTTGCCCTTGCCGTCGACACCGTGACAGGCGACACAGCCCGAAGTCATGAACGCCTCTTTACCGGCGTCGACTTTGGCGGCATCGACACTGCGGCCAGCCAGGCTGGCGACATAGTTCGCCAGGATATCGACCTTCTCCTCACCGAGGTGAGCGTGTGCCGGCATCACTGCGACACGACCGTTGGCGATCGAGACCTGGATCTGTTCGGGCGTGCCGCCCCACAGCCAGTCACCGTCCGTGAGGTTCGGGAAGCCGCGTGCACCGCCTGCATCGGAACCATGACACTGCATGCAGTAGGTCAGATACAGACGCTTGCCCATGTCCCGTGCTTCCTGGTACTCGGGCTTGCTGGCCAAATCGGCGACTGCAACCGCAGCGTACTGTTGGAAGATCGGGTCGTACTTCTGAGCAGCCTGTTCCATTTCCGCTTTGTACTGACTGCCGGTGGACGACCAGCCGAGCACACCGCCGAAGTTGCCCAGACCGGGATAGAGGGCCAAGTAGCCGGCACCGAAGAACAAGGTGATGTAGAACAGCCACAGCCACCAGCGCGGCAGCGGGTTGTTGTACTCCTGCAAATCGCCGTCCCAGGTGTGACCGGTAACGTCGCCCTGTGCCGCCTCGCCGGCGCGGCGGCGCATGGTCCACCAGATCAGCCAGAAGCAGCCCAGGATGTTGGCTACGGTAAGAACGATAATCCAACCACTCCAGAACGAGCTCATGACAAGTTCTCCTTTTTAATCGTCGCCTCGTGCTGATCTTGGTCAGCAAAAGGTAGGTTCGCGGCCTCGTCGAAAGATGACTTACGGCGTTTGCTGTAGGCCCAGAAGATGATCCCGATGAACGAGAACATCAAAATAGCGGTGTGCCATGCACGGATATCATTGAGGTCCATGGTTACCTCCACTCTTTCGAAGCCAGACCCAGACCTTGCAGATAGGCCACCAGCGCCTCGGCTTCGGTCGCCATGCGCTTGCCGCCTTCGGCGGACGGGTCATTGATCATCAGCGATTCTTTCGCGTTTGCGATCTCTTCTTCGCTATACAGATCGCAGGTCGGGCAGGTCGCGCCTACGGCAATGTTCATTGCCTTCATCTTCGATGCGGTGTGCGCGCCGTCGAGGACGGCATCGCTCAGCCACGGGTACGAAGGCATATTGGACTCCGGAACCACGTCGCGTGGATTGATCAGGTGAACATAGTGCCATTCGTCACTGTAACGACCACCGACACGGGCGAGGTCCGGACCGGTACGCTTCGAGCCCCACTGGAAGGGGTGGTCGTAAACCGACTCACCGGCGACCGAATAGTGACCGTAACGCTCGGTTTCGGCGCGGAACGGACGAATCATCTGTGAATGGCAGTTGTAGCAGCCTTCACGGATGTAGACGTCCCGGCCTTCCAGGCGTAATGCACTGTACTTCTGCACACCGGGTGCGGGTGTTGTGGTTTCGGTCTGGAAGAACAACGGAACGATTTCGACCAAGCCGCCGACACTGATCACCAGGATGATCAGCACCGCCATCAGGCCGACGTTCTTTTCAACGACTTCATGTGACATTGTTGATACTCCTTATGATCAATGGGCCGCCGGTGCCGGAATGGCATCGTCAGCATCTTTGGCGTTGCCTGCGGCTGCGGTCTTCCAGACGTTGTAGGCCATGATGAACATGCCGGTCAGGAAGAGTGCGCCACCGAGCAGGCGGACGTAGTAGAACGGATAGGTACGCTCGACGGACTCGATGAACGAGTAGGTGAGGGTGCCGTCGGCGTTGACCGCACGCCACATCAGGCCCTGCATGACACCGGCAATCCACATGGCGGCGATGTACAGCACGACGCCGATCGTGGAGATCCAGAAATGCACTTCGATGAGCTTGTTGCTGTACATCTCTGATTTGCCGAACAGCTTTGGAATCAGGAAGTAGATGGCGCCGATGGAAACCATGGCAACCCAACCCAATGCGCCGGAATGTACGTGGCCGACGGTCCAGTCGGTGTAGTGCGACAGGGCGTTGACGGTCTTGATCGACATCATCGGGCCTTCGAAGGTCGACATGCCGTAGAACGACAGGGAGACGATCAGGAACTTCAGGATCGGATCGGTACGCAGCTTATGCCAAGCGCCGGACAGGGTCATGATGCCGTTGATCATGCCGCCCCAAGACGGTGCGAGCAGGATCAGGGAGAAAATCATACCCATCGACTGTGCCCAGTCAGGTAATGCGGTGTAGTGCAGATGGTGCGGGCCGGCCCACATGTAGGTGGAGATCAGCGCCCAGAAGTGCACAACTGAGAGACGGTAGGAATAAACCGGACGGCCAGCCTGCTTCGGTACGAAGTAGTACATCATGCCGAGGAAGCCCGCGGTCAGGAAGAAGCCCACAGCGTTGTGGCCGTACCACCATTGCACCATGGCGTCGATCGCGCCCGGATAGAAGCTGTAGCCCTTGGTCAGGGAGACCGGAACGAACGCGCTGTTGACGATGTGCAGTACCGCAATGGTCAGGATGAACGCACCGTAGAACCAGTTGGCGACGTAGATATGCTTGACCTTACGGGTGGCGATGGTGCCGAAGAACACGATGGCATAGGCTACCCAGACCACGGCGATCAGTAGATCGATCGGCCATTCCAGCTCGGCATATTCCTTACCGCTGGTGATGCCCAGCGGCAGCGTCACAGCCGCCAACACGATGATCAACATCCAACCCCAGAAGGTGAATGCAGCCAACGGGCCACCAAAAAGCCGGGTTTGGCAGGTGCGTTGCACTACGTAGTAACTTGTAGCGAACAATGCGGAACCGCCGAAGGCAAAAATAACGGCGTTGGTGTGCAACGGACGTAGACGGCCGTAGCTCAGCCAGGATATCCCGTCGGTTAGTGTTGGCAAGGCCAGCTGAGCTGCGATGATGACGCCGACGAGCATCCCAACGATGCCCCAGACGACCGTCATAATCGCAAACTGGCGCACGACCTTATAGTTGTACGTGGTCTGTGACTCCATTACGCGTCTCCCAAGTGAAAGAAATTCTGGCCGGACAAGCCGGCCTCGGCGCACCCTAATTCTTTATAAGGAGATGCTACTTTGACGTACATCAAATGGGTGGCGCGGAGAGGCCGTGCAAGTAATTTTGTCGCTTTTGTCTTGAGCTAGATCAACTGGAGGGGCGGGCTTGGTGCTGCTCGCAGTTGGAATTGTGATTGATCATTGCCCGCAAGCGGTCGATATCGAGGATCTGAACGTGTTTGCGTTCGACCTTGAGGATCTGCTCATCCTGGAAACGGGTGAACAGTCGGCTGACGGTTTCCAACGCCAAACCGAGATAGCTGCCGATCTCTTGACGCGACATGCTGAGAAAGAAATCGGTGGCCGAAAAGCCTCGTCGTTTAAAGCGCTCCGACAGACTGAGCAAAAAGGATGCGACCCTTTCCTCGGCGGTGCTGCGACCAAGCAGAGCCATCATTTCGGCCTCCTGGCCGATCTCTTTGCTCAACAGACGAAACATCTGGTGTTGCAGGCTGGGAATATTGGTCGACAGGTCTTCGAGGCGGTCGAACGGCAGCTCGCAGATCGCCGTGGTTTCCAGCGCCCGTGCGCTGCAGCCGTGATGTCCGTCCTGGATCGCATCGAGACCGAGTACCTCGCCCGGCAAATGGAAGCCGACGACCTGTTCGTCGCCGTCGTTGTTCTGGGTGAACGTCTTTACCGCACCGGTCTTCACTACGTAAAGATTGCGGAATGACTCGCCAGCGCGAAACAGATGATCGCCGCGTTGCAGCGGCCGATTACGCTTCACGATCGCATCCAGCCTGTCGACGTCTTCGGGACGCAGTCCCATCGGAAGACACAGGGTGGAAAGGCTGCAGTCGCGACACGCGACTTTGATCTTATCGAGCGAGATAACGTTTTTGTCAGTCACAGCAGCTGTTCCGTTTAATGGCTAGTTATGTTCGCAGCGTTTTGACGCATTGTCAGCTCATTTTTGATCTCGATCAATAACTTCGATTATTGGCACAAAAAAACCCGCCCTTAAAAAAGGACGGGTTCTTTGAGGCTGGTCGCTTATTGACCGGCTGCCGGAGCCGCCGGTGCGGCAGGCGCTGCCGGCGGTGCGACCGGTGCGCCATAGCCGCCCCACGGGCCACCGTAGTAGCCGCCGTAATACGGCTGCTGATAACCGTAGCCATAGCCTCGGCCGTCACCGTAGCCGTAGCCGGTGCCATAGCCCCGCATATTGGTGTTACCACGGCCGCTCATGTTCATGCTGAAATCACCGGCGCCCGCGGCATCGCCGGAACCCCAGCCGTCGCCCCAACCCGAGGTGTTACCGTAGGTATTGCCGGTGCCGTACTGAGGGCCGTAACCTGAGCCACCCCAAGGACCTCCGCCCCAAGGGCCGCCCCCGTAACCCGGGCCGCCCCACCAGGCGACTGCCGATGACATGGTAAGTGCCGCTGCGCCTGCGACTAGCGCAGCGCCTATTGCTTTTGCGTACTTCCGCATTTGGATGACTCCTTAAAGTGCGTGTGTCTGTAGAGAATTTCTTGGGCTTCCTTGCAACGACGGCGCCCATTTCGAGAAAGCGAGAGCAGTCGGCACGGACTCGGGTTCCTTTGTGCCGAGCAAGGGAGACTATAGACCAAGCCGGCATTCGTCACTAGCGCAATAAGTCGTCGAATATGAGGTAAGGTCTTGCTGTATAAGACAATGTTAATGTGTTTTCTAATCTGGATTAAGGTTGCTTGTCGTTTCCGAGGCCGATATCGATTGAGCGACACAAGGGCATCTGGTACCGTTTAATCCCGTCCGTTTTAACCCCCGTTGAGCCCCCCGGCCCATGGCTAAATGCGTTTTTATTACGGGCGGCGTTGTGTCGTCCCTGGGCAAAGGTATTGCCTCTGCCTCCCTGGGTGCCTTGCTGGAAGCACGTGGCCTTAAAGTCACGATGATCAAGCTGGATCCCTACATCAATGTCGATCCCGGGACCATGAGCCCGTTTCAACACGGCGAGGTCTTCGTTACCGAGGACGGTGCCGAAACCGACCTGGATCTCGGTCATTACGAGCGCTTCATTCGCACGACGATGGGGCGTAACAACAATTTCACCACCGGGCGCATTTACGAACACGTGATTCGCAAGGAGCGTCGCGGCGATTATCTCGGTGGCACGGTGCAGGTTATTCCGCACATTACCAACGAGATCAAGGATGCGGTGAGATTGGGCACCGGTGATGCCGATGTCGCGTTGGTCGAGATCGGCGGCACGGTCGGGGATATCGAATCCCTGCCGTTTCTCGAGGCGATCCGCCAGATGGGCATCGAAATGGGGCGTGACAATGTCCTGTTCATGCACCTGACCCTGGTGCCGTACATCCCGACCTCCGGTGAAATCAAAACGAAACCCACCCAGCATTCGGTAAAGGAATTGCGTTCGATCGGTATTCAGCCCGACGTGCTGGTCTGCCGTGGAGATCGCCCGGTACCGGACGGCGAACGACGCAAGATTGCCTTGTTCACCAACGTGCCCGAACGCGCGGTCATCTCGGCGATCGATGCGGACAGCATCTATCGCATTCCGTTGATGCTGCACGCGCAGGGTCTGGACGAGATCGTGGTCGATCAATTGCGGCTCGACGTACCGGCGGCCGATCTGTCGGAATGGCAGGCGGTGGTCGACGGAATGGACGGTGCGGAAGGCGAGGTCGATATCGCCATGGTCGGTAAATACGTCGACCTGACGGAGTCGTACAAATCGCTTAACGAGGCCCTGATTCATGCCGGTATAAAAACCGCGCGTAAGGTCAATATTCACTACATCGACTCGGAAGCTTTGGAAAGTGGCGGTATCGATGGTCTACGCGATATGGATGCCATCCTGGTACCGGGAGGATTTGGCGAGCGCGGCGTCGAGGGCAAGATCGCGGCGGCACGTTATGCGCGCGAAAATGGCGTGCCCTATCTCGGCATTTGTCTGGGTATGCAGGTGGCGGTGATCGAGTTTGCACGTCATGCCGCGCAACTCGAGGGTGCGCACAGCACGGAGTTCAATGCGGAGACCCCCTATCCGGTGATCGCGTTGATCAACGAGTGGCTGAATGCCGACGGGTCGGTCGAACAGCGCGGTGCCGATGCGGATTTGGGCGGTACCATGCGACTCGGTGCGCAACAATGCAAATTGGCCAAAGGTACGATTGCACGCGGGCTTTACGGTAAAGACGTGATCAGTGAGCGTCATCGACATCGGTACGAATTCAACAACGGTTATCGTCAGGAACTGGAGGATGCCGGTATGAAGGTCGCCGGTACCTCGATAGACGGTCGTTTGGTTGAGATGATCGAGATGCCGTCGCATCCGTGGTTCGTCGCCTGCCAGTTCCATCCCGAATTCACGTCGACACCGCGTTACGGTCATCCGCTGTTTCAGGGTTTCGTCGAGGCGGCCTTGGCTCATCGGGAAAAAACCGTCGACGAAGTGGTCCTGGCATGAAGCTATGCACCTTCGACGTCGGCCTTGATCAGCCCTTGTTTCTGATCGCGGGTACTTGCGTGATCGAAGGTGAGGCATCGGCATTGAACGTCGCGTCCCGGCTGAAAGAGATGACGAGCGAGCTGGGCGTACCGTTTATCTACAAATCGTCTTTCGACAAGGCCAATCGTTCGTCGCACGATAGTCCGCGTGGGCCGGGTTTGCACGAGGGGTTGCGTATTCTCGAACGGGTGAAGACCGAACTCGAACTGCCGACGTTGACGGATGTCCACGAGGATACGCCGCTCGATGAGGTCGCCGATGTCGTCGACGTGCTGCAAACGCCGGCGTTTTTATGCCGGCAGACCAATTTCATCCAGAATGTTGCGCGTGCCGGTCGCCCGGTGAATATCAAAAAGGGGCAGTTTCTCGCGCCTTGGGATATGAACAACGTGGTCGAGAAGGCACGTGCCACGGGTAACGAGCAGATCATGGTGTGCGAGCGCGGCGTATCGTTCGGATACAACACGCTGGTGTCCGATATGCGCGGCCTGGCGGTAATGCGTACCACCGGTTGCCCGGTGGTCTTCGATGCGACCCATTCGGTTCAGCAGCCGGGTGGCCTCGGCAGTAAATCCGGTGGCCAGCGCGAGCATGTGCCGGTCCTGGCACGGGCGGCCGTTGCGACAGGTGTTGCCGGGTTGTTCATGGAGACTCATCCCGATCCCGAAAACGCGCTTTCCGACGGTCCCAATTCATGGCCGCTCGACCGCATGCGGGATCTGCTGGCGACCCTGGTGGAAATCGATCGCTTGGTCAAGCAGCGGGGATTGATAGAACAGACACTTTAGATTCAGAGCAGGCCCTAATATCGGGGATCCTATCGTCATGTGGCGGCAGCTTTGGATGCGGCGACGATCGGTCTCTGCTTACGATAACAATACTCAGGAGTTTTCATGTCAGAAATAGTTGACATCCGTGCCCGCGAGATCCTCGATTCGCGAGGCAATCCGACCGTCGAAGCCGACGTATTGACCGCGGATGGTGCGATAGGTCGTGCGGTGGCGCCGTCCGGTGCATCCACCGGTTCGCGAGAGGCCCTGGAGCTGCGGGATGGCGATAAGGCACGTTATCTCGGCAAAGGGGTGTTGAACGCGGTAGCCAACATCAACGGTGAGATTTGCGATGCATTGTCCGGACAGGAGGTCTCGGCACAGGCGTCCGTCGATCAACGTCTGATCGATCTCGATGGTACCGAAAACAAGTCGCGTCTCGGCGCCAATGCGACGCTGGCGGTATCGCTCGCCGCTGCGCATGCGGCGGCGCAGGAGAAAGCGATGCCTTTGTACCAATCGCTGGGCGATGGCAACTACCGCATGCCGGTGCCGATGATGAACATCATCAACGGCGGTGAACATGCCGACAACAGTGTTGACTTGCAGGAATTCATGATCCTGCCGGTGACGGCCGGTTCGATTCGCGAGGCGGTTCGCTACGGCGCCGAGGTTTTCCATGCCTTGAAATCGGTACTCGGTGGTCGCTCATTGGCCACGACGGTCGGCGACGAAGGTGGCTTTGCGCCGGATCTGCGATCGAATGAAGAGGCGATCGAGGTCATTCTCGAGGCCATCGACAAAGCCGGTTTGAAGGCCGGTGAAGATGTTTATCTCGGGCTGGATGCCGCGAGTTCCGAGTTCTTCAAAGACGGCAAATACGTGCTGGCTTCCGAAGGCAAGTCTTTCGACTCTGCCGGATTTGCCGATTTTCTCACCGCTTGGGTCGACCAATACCCCATCATTTCGATCGAAGATGGCATGGACGAGTCCGATTGGGATGGCTGGAAGCTGCTTACCGATAAGCTCGGCAAGCGGGTTCAGTTGGTCGGTGACGATTTGTTCGTCACCAACACCAAGATTCTCAAAGAGGGCATCGACAAAGGTATCGCCAACTCCATACTGATCAAGTTCAATCAGATCGGTACCCTGAGCGAGACGCTCGCTGCGATAAGTATGGCGCATGACGCCGGTTACACCGCGGTGATTTCACATCGTTCGGGTGAGACCGAAGACACCACCATCGCCGATCTCGTGGTAGCCAGCGCAACGGGCCAGATCAAGACCGGTTCGCTGTCGCGTTCCGACCGCGTTGCCAAATACAACCAGCTGATGCGAATCGAGGATCAGCTTGGTGAAGATGCGGTTTACGCGGGCAAGTCTGCGTTTTCCTGCTTCTGATCGATCCGCGGGGCTGCGGTGAGTTGGAAGCTACAGGCGGCTTTTGCGGTGCTGGTGTTGGTTTTTTTCGCGCTGCAATACCGCTTGTGGTTTGGTGAAGGCAGTCTCGGCGAGGTCACCGCGCTGAAACAGCAATTGGCGGCACAACAGGCGGAGTTGCGCGACCTCCAGGAGCGTAACGCGACCTTGCAGGCCGAGGTCGACGATCTGAAAGAAGGTGTCGCGGCGATCGAGGCACGGGCACGCAGCGAACTGGGCCTGATTCGCGAAGGCGAAACCTACTTTCAACTGCTGCCACGGGGAGAACCGAGCGGTGACTGAGCCTTCCAACTGGGTCGTGGTGCCCGCCGCCGGGCTGGGCAGGCGCATGGGCAGCAGCATCCCCAAGCAATATCTCGAACTCGACGGACGCGCGGTCATCGATCACACCATCGAGCGTCTGCTGATGCATCCAAAGATCGATGGTCTTTACCTTGCTTTGAGTGATGACGACCGGTGGTGGTCGGAAACCGAGTTTTCGGGTCATCCGGATGTGGTGCGCGTCACCGGTGGCGTCGAGCGTTGCCATTCGGTATTCAATGCGCTGCGGGCAATGGCAGAGCGGGCTGCCGCTGACGATTGGGTGTTGGTTCACGATGCCGCACGGCCCTGTGTTCGGCGCACCGATATCGATCATCTGTTCGCGATGGTATCCGCGCATTCGGCAGGCGGTCTGCTGGGTATGCCGGTAAGCGATACCATGAAACGTACGGATGCCACCGATCGTATCGTCGCGACTGTGGAACGGAGTCATCTTTGGCATGCGTTTACGCCACAGATGTTCCGTTACCGCATGTTGCATGATGCGTTGAAACAAGCGCTAGACGACGGTTTTTTGGTTACCGACGAGGCCAGCGCAATGGAGCATGCGGGATATCAACCCTTGATGGTTGAGGGTCAGGCGGACAATGTAAAAATCACCCGCCCGGAAGACCTCCTGCTTGCAGAGTACTATCTGACACGTCAGACAATGGAATCGAGTACATAGGCCTTTTTGACATGGATGTTCCGATAAAGCAGTTTGCGGAGAGTGTCCCTATGCCTATTGTTTGGCGAGACGAGATGAGTGTCGGCAACGATCACATCGACCGTGACCACCGATATCTTTTATGTCTCTTCAACTCGATCGAGTTGGCCCTGACGCATGAAAAAAAGGACGAGTTGCTGCCCGTGTTCTTCGAGCAATTGTTCGAGTACACGAAAATACATTTCGGCCGCGAAGAAAAGCTTCAGCTGAAGCTTCAGTACTCAGGCTACTACGAGCACAAAAAGCAGCATCAGGAAATTGTCGAAAGCTTGAAAGAGATCAATGAAGAGCTCCAGGCAAAGGTGCCCAGGTATCGCGAGGGTTTGATTGCCTTGATTCGGGAGTGGGTGGTCGATCACCTGATCGTTACCGATAAGGCGATGAAAACCCATCTCAGCAAATACCCAAGGGAATATCAGTAGGGAAAGGGTGTCCCGCGCACGTGGGACATTAACCCCGATAGTCGATGCTCCCGAGGCAGGATGCGCACTATTCGGCCGATTCGGATGCCAAGTCGAGCACCTTGCGTGCATTGGCGCTGGTGTGTTCCGCAACCTCCTCTGCAGGCAATTCGCGCAATTGCGCAAGGCTGTGGAGTACCTCGGGAAGATAGGCCGGGCTGTTGCGTTCGAAACGATGTGATGCGACCGTCATATCCGGTGCGTCGGTTTCCAACACGATGGCATCAAGCGGCAGTTCGACCGCCAGGCGTCGGAGGTGGCGTGAACGTTCGAAAGTCAGCATGCCGCCGAAACCGAGGCGAAAACCCATGGCGAGATAACGATGGGCCTGATCGATACTCCCGTTGAACGCGTGACAGAAGCCGCCGTTCAGGCGAAAGCGTTTCAGAGTATTCAGTATGGCATCGTGTGCCTTGCGGACATGTAGCACCACGGGCAGGGCATACGCTTCGGCGATTGCCAGCTGATCCTCCAGCAGGCGTTGTTGTCGTTCGCGGTCGAGTGACTCGATATGCCAGTCGAGTCCGATTTCGCCGATCGCGACAGGCCGTGCGGTAGCGACCGCATCCGACAGCGCCCGTACATCACTCGGCTGGTGCCGTTCCAGATACACGGGGTGCATCCCCAATGCGGGATGCAGGTGGGTGTCATTGGCGCAAAACGCCAGCAATGCCGGCCACGTCGAGCGCTGCACGGCGGGTATCAACAGATCCGCGACGCCGGCTGCGCGACTCGCCTGCAATACTTCACGGCGATCGGCATCGAACGCGGCGACATCGAGATGGCAGTGGGTGTCGAACAGTTGCATGGGCTCCGATTTTAGGGCATTTCGAATCATTCTTAAGTCTTAGCGCATGTCGGCGCGCCGGTGCCGGGCGGCCGATGTTATGATCGCAGCCCGGTAAAACTCTCGTCATCGAAACAGTTCAACAATGCGTATCGGCCACGGATTTGATGCCCACCGTTTCTGTACCGGCGATCATGTCGTGATCGGTGGGGTGCGTATCGTCCACGACCGGGGCCTGGAGGCACATTCGGACGGCGATGTGCTCATCCATGCGGTCTGCGATGCCTTACTCGGCGCTGCGGGTCTCGGCGACATCGGACGCCACTTCCCGGACGACGACGATCGATTTAAAGATATCGACAGCCGCCTGTTGTTGCGTCGTGTGCGTGACGCACTTGCCGAGCGGCGTCTGAGGGTATCTAACCTCGATTGCACCGTGGTCGCCCAGGCCCCCCGTATGGGGCCTTATATCGAACGGATGCGGACCTGTCTGGCCGAGGACATGGGCGTTACGCCGGCGTGCGTCAATGTCAAGGCGACGACTACCGAGCGCATGGGTTACCTCGGTCGTGGCGAAGGTATTGCCGCGCATGCCGTTGTGTTGATTGTCCCGTTCTGATGCCACACATCTTCTCTGCCGGCGATCCCACACGGACACTGCCCTGTGCCTACGGCGGGCCGGCGCTCAAAGGCCTGCTGCGCCGGATAGACGACGATTTCGTGGTCGAGGAGGATCTGGGTTATGAAGCCGGTGGTGAAGGCGAGCACGCTTTTCTGGTCGTCCGCAAACGCGGTCGCAATACGCATGAGGTCGCGCGCGCACTCGCCCGGTTGGCCGGCGTTGCGCAGGTTGCGGTTGGCTACGCGGGTTTGAAAGATCGTCACGCCGTGACGACACAACACTTCAGCGTACATCTGCCCGGTCGCCCCGATCCCGATTGGCATGCGCTCGAAGACGACGGCCTGCAATTTCTCGCTGTTGCGCGGCATCATCGGAAGATTCGACGAGGGTCTTTACGCGGCAATCGTTTTCGGATTCGCGTCGTACTGCCGGATGGCGATCGTGAGCAGACCGAGATGCGCCTGTCGAAGATCGAGGCCGGCGGTGTACCGAACTATTTCGGTGCGCAACGTTTTGGCCACAGTGGTCAGAATCTGGTGCGTGTCGATGAGTTGTTCGCCGGTCGCGGGCGACGGCCCGGGCGTGAACAGCGTGGACTGTTGCTGTCGTCCGCACGGGCGCACCTGTTCAACCTGGTGCTGGCGGACCGGGTCGCCGCCGGCCATTGGAACCAGACGCTCGACGGCGATGTGATGGTTCTGGCGGGGTCGCAGCGTCAGTTCGCGTTCGATACCCGGGACGAGACCCTGAAACCGCGCCTGGCTCAACTCGATGTGCATCCGACCGGTCCGCTGTGTGGGCGCGACAGCCGTGCATTGCTGCCGGAAACGGAAGCGTTGGTATTGGAGCAACGGGTTCTTGCACCCTGGGCCGACTGGATCGATGGTTTGGGGCGTTTCGGTCTTGACGCCGACAGGCGCGCATTGCGTCTTGTGGTCGACGAACTCGACTGGGCTTGGGACGACAACGCCCTGGATTTGCGCTTCAGGCTGGTCGCCGGCGCTTTTGCTACCGCGGTGCTGCGCGAGTTGGTCGATGAAAGCGAATCAACGGCGCCTGTGCTTGCCGGATAACAGGACGTAGACCGCGCCCGTACCCCCGTCCCAGCGCGGTGCACTGACGAAAGCCAAGACCGCGTCAAACTGCCGCAGCCATTGATTGGTTTTTTGTTTCAATACCGGTTGTTGGCCGTCCGAACCGCGCCCCTTGCCGTGGATAATGCGTACACAGCGACGTCCGCCGCCCAAACTCTGTGTGAGGTAGCGTTGCAGCGCGGGTTTGGCCTCGCGTACCCGCAGACCGTGCAGGTCGAGGGTCGCTTCGGCGGCGATGACGCCGCGCCGCAGATCGTGGAACACGCGGTCCTGGATGCCGGGGCGCCGAAATTCGAGAAAATCCCCGGTCTCGATCGCGAGATCGGACAGTGCCTGCTCCTCGTCGCCGACCGGCAGATTCAACGGCTCGGGCCGGCGTTTTCGGCGATACGGCGGGGGACGCTCATCGCTGATCGGTTCGACGTCCTCCATCGCGGCGCGGAATGCGTCCCGATCGTCTCGGTCGGTCTTGTCTTGCGGATCGCTCATTCCACTGATTGAAACGGCTTCAGCGTCATAGTTCAAGGTGAGCGGGGGCACGCTTTGCAGTATCATCGGTCGCCGCAAAGCCGGCCCGCGGTGAGGGACGGCATTCATTCCCGAATAGCATGCAAATTCTCCTCAGCAACGACGATGGCTACCAGGCGCCGGGTCTGAAGGCGCTGCACAATGCGCTGTCGACCATTGCCGATACCGTGGTAGTGGCGCCGGACCGCGACCGCAGCGGCGCCAGTAACTCGTTGACGCTGGAACAACCCATTCGTGCACGCACGGTGGAGAACGGATTTATCCGGGTCGAGGGCACCCCGACCGATTGTGTGCACCTGGCGATCACCGGCTTGCTGGAGACCGAGCCCGACATGGTCGTTTCGGGGATTAATGCCGGTGCCAACATGGGCGACGACGTGTTGTATTCCGGTACGGTCGCCGCGGCGACCGAAGGGCGTTTTCTCGGTTATCCGGCGATCGCGATATCGAATGCCTCGCACACGCCGCGCCATTTCGACACCGCTGCGCAGGTCGCGCTGCAATTGGTGCAGCGTCTCTGCGCTTTTCCGATCCCTCCGGATTCGATTCTCAACGTCAATGTGCCGGATCTGCCGTATGAGGCATTGCAGGGGATTCGCGCGACCCGTCTGGGGCATCGCCACAAGGCCGAGCCCGTTATCAAAGCGGAGGATCCCCGGGGAAGGCCGATCTATTGGGTCGGTACCGCCGGTGCCGAACAGGATGCCGGGCCGGGCACCGATTTCTATGCCGTGCGCAATGGTTTTGTCTCGATCACGCCATTGCAGGTCGATCTGACGCG
The DNA here is from genome assembly GCA_028280505.1 of Chromatiales bacterium. Lineage (GTDB taxonomy): Bacteria > Pseudomonadota > Gammaproteobacteria > Chromatiales > Chromatiaceae > Thiosocius. The sequence goes on from JANQLO010000034.1 coordinate 39,659, forward strand.
CCACCAGGCATTGGCCGAACTGGCCGAATGGTTGGAGACCGAACCATGAGCGCCGGTGTAAGGGGCATCGGCATGACCTCGCAGCGCACCCGTGAGCGTTTGATTCAGCGTTTACAGGAAAAGGGAATTCGTGACGCGCGGGTGCTTGGGAGTTTGCGCGCGACACCGCGTCATCTGTTCGTCGACGAGGCGCTTGCCAGCCGGGCCTACGAGGACACCGCGTTGCCGATCGGTAACGGCCAAACCATCTCGCAACCCTACATTGTCGCGCGCATGACGGAAGTGTTGCTGGCAACGGGGCCTTTGGAAAACGTGCTCGAAATCGGTACCGGTTCGGGCTACCAGACGGCGGTATTGGCGCCGTTGGTGCGGCGCGTCTATACCGTCGAGCGTGTGCAGGTTCTGTTGGACCAGGCACGTCGCCGTTTTCAGCAACTGCGCTTGCGCAATATCGTAACCAAACATGTCGACGGCGGTCTCGGGCTGCCGGAGTATGCACCATTCGACGGCATTATCGTGACCGCGGCACCGGCCGGCATTCCACGGGGACTGGTTGAACAACTGCGACCGGGTGGCCGCATGGTGCTGCCGGTCGGCCAGGCCGACGAACAAGCTCTGGTTGCCGTCGTGCGTACCGAGGCGGGCTACGAGCGCGAAATGCTCGAGCGCGTCAGTTTCGTACCGCTGCTTGGCGGTGTTTGTTGAAGGAACCGCCGAGATGAAAATCTTTTCGCCTTTGTATGAACGGACGATGAAATGGGCGCGGCATCCACATGCGCCTTGGTATCTTGGTGGACTGAGTTTCGCCGAGTCGTCGTTTTTCCCGATTCCGCCGGACGTCATGCTGGCGCCGATGAGCCTGGCGCGTCCGGACCGGGCGTTCTGGTTTGCGACCTTGACCACGGTAACCTCGGTGCTCGGTGGTATTCTCGGCTATCTCATTGGCCTGTTCGCTTTCGAACTCGTACAGCCCTTGGTCTCGGATGGCGGTCGTTACACCGAACCCTTCGAATTGGCGAAACAATGGTTCGACGATTGGGGCTTTCTTGCCGTGCTCGCGGCCGGATTCTCGCCGATCCCTTACAAGGTGTTCACGATCACGGCCGGGGTCTTGAGTATGGCCTTTCTGCCTTTTGTACTGGCCTCTTTCATCGGTCGTGGCGCGCGGTTTTATCTGGTCTCGCTGCTGATGGCCTGGGGCGGTGCGGCGATGGAGCACAAACTCAAACGTTGGGTCGATTGGCTGGGCTGGTTGACGGTCGCGGCAGTGGTCATCATAGTGGCGATCTATAAACTCTAGGGCCTGTCAACGCAAACTGAAACATTGTTGCCGGCGGTCCCTGTTTCGGCTGGCAAGGCAGAAGGAGAGACGTTGAGTGTCGCTAAACGAACGACTGATAACGCCGCTAGGCGGAAAAAGGGCGCCGGCCTTGCGGGTTGCGCCTGAAAAAGCGCCATTCGGCGTTGCTCGTTGCTCATTTGGAACAACCAGACGTCGCGCCTCGCGCCTTGATCGGCGTTTTTTCAGGCACAACAGCAACGCTTCCGTTTGTGTTAGCAGGCCCTAGGTCGAGCGCAACGAAGACGCGGGAATCTTGAAGCAGGCCACGCCATTCCCGAAACCGAATGACACCTTGGGGATTTCCCGAATGGGAAACCCCTTGTTCGCGGTTGCGTTGTCGATAATGGTCTTCATGCTTGCCGGTTGCACCGCAAGCTGGCGTGCACCGGTGGAATCGCGCAGTTCGTCGCCGGTGGTACAACCGCAACGCAGTGCAGTCAAGCCGCTACCAAGACGTCCGGTCGGGGCAAGCGAGTATAGAGTCAGGCGTGGCGATACCCTGTATGGCATAGCATGGCAGAATGGTGTCGATTATCGCGACGTCGCGCGTTGGAACGGCATTCGTGCCCCTTACCGAATCTATGCCGGACAGACTTTGCGCTTAAAGCCGTCGTCACCTCCACGTCAGACCAAACCCCCACCGCGCGCCGCACAGGCAACCCGACCTGTGACCCGGTCCGCACCACCGAAACCCCAGCCTAAAGCAAAACCGGCGCCTGCCGTTGCTGCACCCAGAACCTTGGCCTGGCGTTGGCCGGCGGAGGGCAGGGTGTCGTCGAGTTTCAAGGCATCCGACCCTTTGCGCAAGGGTATAAAGATCAGTGGGCGCAGCGGTAGCAGGATTGCTGCCGCTGAAACGGGCAAGGTGGTTTACAGCGGGAGTGGACTCATTGGCTATGGCAGGCTTATCATCATCAAACATAACGATAAGTATCTGAGTGCCTATGGGCACAACAGAAAGATTCTGGTCAAGGAAGGCGACCAGGTTACCAAAGGGCAAACGATCGCCGAGATGGGCAAAGCCAACAACGGTGATCCCCTGTTGCATTTCGAGATCAGACGAGACGGTAAACCTGTCGACCCATTGCGCCTGTTGCCGAGACGTTCGTAGACAAGGGTTTGTTTGGGTGTACCCGATCGGTTCGTACTGTAGTGATGGAGGGAGTTCATGCCGGTAAAGCGCAATGCGCCTGATACCGATGTCGTCGAGGATATCGACGGCATTACCGACGATGTCGAAGTAGACGATGCTGAAGATGCCGACGACGCCGAAGTCGAAGACACTGCAGCACTGGATGGGGGTGACAAGAAGTATGCTGCCGGTGAAATACCCGACAGCCAACTCGATGCGACCCGGCTTTATCTGAACGAGATCGGCTTTTCCAAGCTGCTTACCGCCGAAGAAGAGGTCTATTACGCACGCTTGGCGCAAAAGGGCGATGCATCGGCCCGACGGCGAATGATCGAATGCAATTTGCGCCTCGTGGTCAAGATCGCTCGGCGCTACATGAACCGTGGATTGGCGCTGCTCGACCTGATCGAAGAGGGCAACCTGGGCTTGATTCGTGCGGTCGAGAAATTCGATCCGGAACGCGGTTTTCGTTTCTCGACCTATGCCACCTGGTGGATTCGCCAGACTATCGAGCGCGCCATCATGAATCAGACGCGCACCATTCGTCTGCCGATTCACGTGGTCAAGGAAATCAACGTCTATTTGCGTGCCGCGCGCCAACTCACCCAGACACTGGACCATGAGCCCACGGCCGAGGAGATTGCGGATTTGCTCGATCGGCCGATCGACGAGGTCAAACGCATGCTCGGCTTGAACGAGCGCGTCACCTCGGTCGATACGCCTTACGGTAAGGATGCCGACAAGCCGCTACTGGACACCATCGCCGACGAGAACGCGACCGACCCGACCGAACACATTCAGGCGGGCGACATTTCGGGCCATCTCGACGAATGGTTGGCCAAATTGAACGACAAACAACGCGAGGTGGTGGAGCGTCGTTTTGGTCTGCATGGCTATGAGAATTCCACGCTGGAACAGGTGGCGAACGAACTCGGCGTCACCCGAGAACGCGTGCGACAGATTCAAATGGATGCGTTGAAGCGCCTGCGCGGCATCCTCGAGCAGGAAGGTTTCTCGATCGATACCATTTTCAAGTAGCTCGCTGCGGGCTTATTAGGCTTGTCGATCCCGTGGTTTCGAGGTCGGGGGTTCGGGTATGCTGTAGGCAATCATCTACGGAGCCCGAACCCTTATGACGGAATCGAGCAGTAAAGAGCGAGAGATCCTGATGGTCATGCGTAAGGTGCTTGCGCAAATCATCAAGGATACGACGCCGCCCAGCCGGGCAATGAAACATCCGCTTAGCGAGCAGACGATCGAAGACGTGCGCAATTGCCTCGGTCTGATATCGTTGCGGGAGCGCGAACTCGCCGATGCCGCGGGTGTCACACAGGAACGGCCTTACTATGCCGATGAGCAGGCACCGGCTGAAGTCGTATCAATCGGCAAGATCGGCAAAACGGTATCGAACAAAGACGATTGAGCCGGCCAAGCATGTGGTGGGGCTAAGGGTTCGATTGTCTTTGCGGTGTCTCGTTCGGCCGCTCGACCTCTATCCGCGAGCTATCGCGAATGGCGTTGATCGCCGCGGCAATCCCTTCCTGTTGCATTTCCCGTGTCAATTCCTCACGCACGTCGTCGAGGCTCGGTTGCGGTAGGGCGCGGCTTTCTTCGCGCAGAATGACATGCCAGCCGAACTGGCTCTTTACCGGCTCCTTGCTGTAGGTGCCGTCACTCAGTGCCTGTGTTGCGGCAGAGAATTCGCCGACCATCTGCCCCGGTTCGAACCAGCCGAGATCGCCACCGACCGTTTTGCTCGGCCCGGTAGATTGCTCTTTGGCAAGTGTGGCGAAGTCCGCGCCGCCGTCCAATTCCGCGATCACGGCTTTGGCGTCCGCCTCGTTCGTCAACAGGATGTGGCGGGCCTTGTACTCCTCTTTGCCGCTGGCGGTATAGCGTTCATCGTATCGGGCGCGCAGTTGTGCCTCGTCGATACTGATTTTGTCCAGTTCAGTGCGAACGAAGGTCTGTGCGATCAATCTGGCGCGCGCCACCTCGAGTGCGGCGACAACATCCGGATCTTCGGCCAGGGCCTTGCCCTGCGGTGAGTTGGCAACCATGAAATGATTCACCAGTTCGTTCAGCAGACTGATCTGACCGGCGGCATCGGGCGGATTCCGCCCTGTCTGGCTGGCGAACAGTGCGAAGTGCACATTGGTAACCGCGAAATCATCGATGGTGACCAGCGTCCGCGGTGTTTCTTCGGCCATTGCCGGCAACACGAGGTTTAGCAGTGCTGCCAGCAGATATACGGCAACTTTATTGTTGTGCGCCGCGTTTTTGCGGTTGGGGTTCATTTCGGGAATACCTGCTTAAAGGGTTTGACGCTTACCGAGGCGTACACGCCGGCAGCGACATAAGGATCGGATTCGGCCCAGGCCCGGGCATCTTCGAGGCTGGGAAACTCGGCGATGATCACACTGCCGCTGAAGCCGGCATCGCCCGGATCGTTGCTGTCGATCATCGGATTGGGTCCGGCCAGTGCCAATCGGCCTTCGTGTTGTAAACGCTGGAGGCGAGCGAGGTGGGCATCGCGTGCGCTTTTGCGTAACGGCAGGCTGTTTTCGACATCGTTACCGACGATGCTGTAAAGCATGATAGTTATCCCGGGTCGTGTGCTGATCGAAAAGTAACAGACCTAGTCTTCCTGCGCCATTTCTTCGGTCTGCATGAAACGGGCGAGATAAAACCCTTGAGCGATCATGAACGCTAGGGTCAACGCGAGCATGCCGAACAGTTTGAAATTCACCCAGACCTTTTCCGAATAGGTGTAAGCCACGTACAGGTTGAGTACGCCCATGGCGAAGAAAAAGCTTACCCAAGCGATGTTCAGCCGCTGCCAGGCATAATTCGGCATACTGACCGAATGGTCGATCAGGCGTCTGAGCAGACCGCGTTGCATGAACAGTTGAGATAACAGGAACGCGATGGCGAAAAGCCAGTTGACCACGGTCGGTTTCCATTTGATAAACGTCGGATCGTGCATCGCCAACGTCATGCCGCCGAACAAAACCAGCAGCCCCAGCATCACCCACTGGACTTGCTGGACCTGACCGTAACGCAGTTTGTAGTACGTGACCTGAATGATCGACGCACCAATGGCAACAGCGGTTGCTACGTAGATGTCGTAGAGCTGATAGGCAACGAAAAACAGGATGACCGGGAAAAGGTCAGTGATCATTTTCATCGTGAAAGTACCGTGCCCGACTAGTGAAGATGTTTCGGTTGGGTATGGGCAAGGTAGTAGCGGCGGACGATTTCGCGCACATGATGCGGATAGTCGATGATTGTCATTTGTTCCATACCCTCAGCGAAAAACTGCTCTGCGTCGGCTGGCAGGGTTTCGACAATCGCATCGTAGGCCGGTTCAATCAACTCCGGATTGTGGCTGCGTGTGGCGACAATGGCGCGATTCAACAACAGTAGCCGCCAGGGATCGTTGGGATCGGTCGAGTCCGAATTCTCGTAAGCCGGGCTGATGGCCTCGATCACTTCGCAGCAGCAGGTGTACAACGACGCCATCACATGCGGTTGTGTGTTTTGATTCGCGAAGTGGGCCAGGGCGTTGACCACGGGCGGCAGATTACGGATCTCACCGCCGTGGCGCGCGATCCAAAGCGCGAACGGCAGGCTGAGATGTTCGATCTCGCGCCGCAGGTCGGCCTGATCGGCAGCGCCGGCGAGTTGACTCAATTCCTCGATAAGGTGCAGGCCGTACTCGCCAAGTGTCGAAAGCTCGGTCGGGCGGTTTTTGACATCGGCGGGATCGGTTTCCATGCGGTCGAGAATATCCATCAATTGCGCCATGGCATCGCACAACAATTGGGTGGATTCAGGATTTTCGTCCTGGATGCCCGTTTCGCAAAAATCACGAACCGTGGATGCCAGTTCCTTGAAACGTTCGCGCAGGTAGGAAAGGTCGGCCGGCGGCAGATTCATGGCAAACAAGTTTAGCACGCAGGCATTGGCCGGCTCATGGGTATCACCTGTTGATCTTTTGAGCCTGTTACCATGCCCGATATGTTCTGTTCCTATGACTTACATGCCCACTCCACTGCCTCGGATGGCAGTTTGGCGCCGGCAGAGCTGATGCGGCGAGCGCATGCGGCCGGCGTCAAGGTGATGGCCTTGACCGACCACGACACCTTGGAAGGGCTTGCCGAAGCGGCCGACACGGCCCAGGGACTCGGCATGGATTTCGTACCGGGTGCCGAAGTTTCGGTCACCTGGCAGAACATGACGGTACATATCGTCGGCCTCGGCGTCGATCGCGACAACGGTGTGTTGCAGCGCGGGTTGGCCGGGTTGCGCGAGTATCGCGATTGGCGTGCCGAGGAGATCGGTCGTCGCCTGGCGAAAAACGGTATACCCGATGCTTTCGACGGTGCACGCGAGTTGGCCGACAACGGCTTGATCAGCCGTACCCATTTTGCGCGCTTTTTGGTCGCTAACGGGCATGCAGCCGATGTGCGGGCGGTGTTCCGGCGTTTTCTGGTCAACGGCAAGCCGGGTTTCGTAAGCGGTCAATGGGCGGAGCTTGAAGATGCCGTACGCTGGATTCGTGCCGCCGGCGGACAGGCAGTGATTGCGCATCCGGCAAGGTATAAAATGACACGCAGCAAGTTGCGGCGTCTTATCGCTGAGTTTGTCGAGGTCGGCGGCGAAGCTCTGGAAGTCGTTTCCGGCAGCCACAGCCGCGACGATTATTTCAACATGGCCCGGCATGCCCGAGAATTCGGCCTCCTGGCCTCGGCGGGCTCCGACTATCACGGTCCGGAACACCCCTGGATTGCGCTCGGCCGCCTGCCGGCCCTGCCGGACGGATGTCGGGCGATTTGGAAGGATTGGGCGGAACACTAGCAGTTAATCGATGTCACAGTTTTTCCAAATCCACCCGGACAACCCGCAAGCGCGTTTGATCCGGCAGGCGGCCGAGATCGTGCGTGACGGGGGTGTGGTGATCTATCCGACCGATTCGAGCTATGCCGTCGGTTGCCACATCGGCGATAAGGTCTCGATGGACCGTATCCGCCAGATTCGCCGTTTGGGACCGGATCACAACTTCACGCTTATCGGCCGCAGCCTTTCCGAGTTGTCGGCTTATACCAAGCTCGACAACCGGGCGCATCGATTGATCAAAACGCTGACACCCGGGCCTTATACGTTCATTCTGACGGCGACCAAGCAGGTGCCCAAACGGCTGATGCATGCGAAGCGTAAGACGATCGGGATCCGTATCCCCGACAACAAGATCGCACTCGCCCTGCTCGATGAACTCAATGAGCCTTTGCTCAGCAGCACGCTGATCCTACCGGACGACGATATGCCGTTGATGGACCCTTACGACATGAAGGACACGCTTGGACATCGTGTCGATTTGATCATAGACGGCGGTTATTGCGGCTACGAGCCGACCAGCGTGGTCGATCTGCATGACGATGTACCGCGTGTCATCCGGGTCGGTAAGGGCGATGTCAGCCTTTTCGACGGCTGATTTTTGCGGGTTTCCGGCAGGTATAATCCGCCCATGGAAGAATTGACACTGGTGCAGCGGCTCGCGATCTGGGCTTTGCCCTTGATCTTCGCGGTGACCGTGCACGAGGCGGCGCACGGCTGGGTCGCCGACCGGCTGGGCGATTCCACGGCCCGTCAGATGGGTCGTATCACCTTCAATCCGATTCCGCACATCGACCCGATCGGCACCGTTCTGGTGCCGATGTTGATGCTCGCCTTTACCGGTTTTCTGATCGGATGGGCCAAGCCGGTCCCGGTGATGGTCGAACGCCTGCGTTCGCCCAGACGCGATATGGCCATCGTTGCCGCCGCGGGGCCCGGGGTGAACCTGTTTATGGCGCTTATCTGGTCGCTGCTTCTGTTGTTGGCGCACAGTCTGGTGCACAGCCTGCATGTGGTTGCCATTCCCTTGCTGTTGATGTCGGTCGCCGGGGTTTTTATCAACTTGGTGCTGATGGCGATCAATCTGCTGCCGATTCCACCGCTCGACGGCGGGCGCATCGTCACCTCTTTGCTGCCGCGGGAGTTATCACAGGTCTATGCGCGAATCGAGCCTTTTGGGATAATCATCCTGATTTTCCTGCTGTTCACCCAGGTACTGGTTCCCGTCCTGCAACTGGTGATATCCGGCGCTGTGCTGCTATTGCCCGGTTCGGAGCTCGTGTTGGGTATACTGCCAGCCTTGTTTCCCGCCGGTTAAACGCATCCGGGGCCTGTCCAGTTGCGCTTTTGTATCTACCGTGTCGTGAATATGCCGCTTTTCGCTAGGAGATCGTTTTGACTGCTGTCGCCGCACAACATGCCCGCGTCTTATCCGGAATGCGACCGACCGGGCGCCTACATCTCGGCCACTACCACGGGGTGTTGAAGAACTGGGTTGAGCTACAGCACGAGTATCAATGTTTTTTCTTCGTGGCCGATTGGCATGCGCTGACGACCCACTACGACGACCCGAGTATGGTGCCGCAGAGTACCTGGGACATGGTGATCGACTGGCTTGCCGCCGGGATCAATCCGGGCGAGGCGACCCTGTTCATCCAGTCGCGGGTGCCCGAGCACGCCGAGTTGCATTTGCTGCTGTCGATGATTACCCCACTCGGGTGGTTGGAGCGCGTGCCGACCTACAAAGACCAACAGGACAAGCTGAAGGAAAAGGATCTCTCGACCTATGGTTTTCTCGGTTATCCGCTACTGCAGTCGGCGGATATTCTGGTGTATCGCGCCGGTCTGGTACCGGTCGGCGAGGATCAGGTGGTGCACGTCGAACTGACCCGCGAGGTCGCGCGTCGCTTCAACCATATCTACGGTCGCGAGCCCGACTTCGAGGAGAAGGCCGAGCAGGCGATCAAAAAGATGGGCAAGAAAAACGCCAAGCTGTACAAGAAGTATCGCCGTGCCTATCAGGAGAAAGGTGACGATGATGCTTTGGCGGCCGCGCGCGCATTGCTCGAGTCGCAGCAGAATATCGGCATCGCGGACCGCGACCGTCTGTTCGGCTTTCTCGAAGGCGGCGGTATGGTGATTCTGCCGGAACCCCAGCCGCTGTTGACCAAGGCTTCGAAAATGCCGGGGCTGGACGGCCAGAAAATGTCGAAGTCGTACAACAACACCATACCGCTCGATGCGTCGCCGAAGCGGGTCGAGAAGGAGATGCGTACCATGCCGACCGACCCGGCACGGGTGCGCCGTAACGATCCGGGTAACCCGGATGTCTGTCCCGTTTGGCAATTTCATGAAGTGTATTCCGACAAAGACGTCAGAGATTGGGTACAAAAGGGTTGTCGTTCGGCGGCGATCGGTTGTGTCGAGTGCAAGCAACCGGTGATCGATGCAGTGTTGGCGGAGTTAAAACCGATGCAGAAGCGTGCCAAGGAATACGTCGACCAACCGGAGCTGGTGCGCAACATTATCAACGAGGGCTGCGAGCGGGCGCGCGAGGTCGCACACGAGACCATGGACGAAGTACGCCATGCCATGTCGCTCGATTACTGATTTGTCTGGGAATTTGCATTGAGCGAAACAGAAACCGAGGCCGTCACCCCACAGCAGCAGGAGATGCCTTTCGCCGTGGTGCAGGGGCAGCCGCAATTCCAACTGCCCAAGGACCTCTATATTCCACCGGATGCCTTGGAGGTGTTTCTCGACGCCTTCGAAGGGCCGCTCGATCTACTGCTCTATCTGATTCGACGGCAGAATCTCGACATTCTCGATATTCCGATTGCCGACATTACGCGGCAGTACATGGAATACATCGAATTGATGAAGGATCTGCGCTTCGAACTGGCGGCCGAGTATTTGGTCATGGCCGCCATGCTGGCCGAGATCAAATCGCGCATGTTGTTGCCGCGGCCGCAGACCGACGACGAAGAAGAACACGACCCGCGTGCCGAACTCATCCGGCGTTTGCAGGAATACGAACGTTTCAAGCAGGCCGCAGAAGATATTGCCGGTCTGCCGCAGTTTGGGCGCGATGTCTTACCGGTGGTTGCCGAAGTACCCCATAAACATATCGATCACCCGCCACCCGACGTCGATTTGAAAGAGGTGTTGTTTGCGCTGAAAGACGTGCTGCATCGGGCGGATATGTTCAGCAGTCATCATGTCACGCGTGAACCCTTGTCGTTGCGCGAGCGTATGAGTCGTGTGCTCGAAGCGGTCAATGCCGAGCGCTTTACGGTGTTCACCGACATGTTCGACATCAGCGAGGGCCGTCAGGGGGTGGTCGTTACCTTCATGGCGATTCTGGAACTGATCAAACAACAACTGATCGAGCTGGTACAGGCGGAATCGTTTGCGCCGATTCACGTCAAAGCTCGTGGTGGAGAGGTATGACAGTACCTGCAAACATCAAGAACATCGTCGAGGCCGCGTTGCTTGCAGCCGGTCGGCCTTTGTCTTTGGACCTGCTTCAGTCGCTTTTCGATGAGATCGAGTGTCCCGACAAAAAGGCCTTGCGCGCCGTGTTGCAAGCGTTGTCCGACGACTATCGGGGACGGGGCATCGAAATTGCCGAGGTTTCCAGCGGTTGGCGGATTCAGGTCGGTCAAGACTGTTCGCCCTGGGTATCGCGCTTATGGGACGAAAAGCCGGCCCGTTATTCACGCGCGCTGATGGAGACACTCGCACTGATCGCCTATCGGCAGCCGATCACGCGCGGTGAAATCGAAGACATCCGCGGTGTTTCGGTCAGCACCAACATCGTCAAAACGCTCATGGAGCGTGAATGGGTACGTGTGGTCGGTCATCGTGACGTGCCGGGCAAACCGTCGTTGTACGGTACCACGCGGGAGTTTCTCGATTACTTCGGGCTGAAGGGCTTGGACGATCTGCCGACCCTGGCCGAATTGCGCGATCTCGACGAAATCAACCGCGAGCTGGATCTGAACGATCCCGAGCGGTCCGGCGAACAACGGCAAGCGGCCGATGTTGCGGAAGATGGCGCAGCGGACACACTTGCCGAAGCCGAAGCCGAAGCCGAAGCCGAAGCCGAAGCCGAAGCCGAAGCCGAAGCCGAAGCCGAAGCCGAAGCCG
>JANQLO010000064.1 GCA_028280505.1 Chromatiales bacterium
TGGAAATCGGCGACGCCGAGCTGCCGGCGGCGCAGAAGCGCCTTATCAAGGCCGCGCGTGAAATGAATTGTGTGGTCATCACCGCGACCCAGATGATGGAATCGATGATCCAGAACCCGATTCCCACCCGGGCCGAGGTGTTCGACGTGGCCAACGCGGTCATTGACGGTACCGATGCGGTCATGCTGTCTGGTGAGTCGGCGGCCGGGAAGTATCCCGCGAAAGCCGTGGAAGCGATGGACCGGGTGTGTAAAGAGGCGGAGAAGCAGAGTCAGACCCGCACCTCGGATCACCGTCTGCATTCGGTGTTTGGTCGCATCGACGAGGCGATCGCGATGTCGACCATGTACACCGCCAACCACCTGGGGGTCGCGGCGATTGCGGCACTGACCGAATCGGGGTCGACCACCAAGTGGATGTCGCGTATTTCATCGGGTATTCCCATCTACGCCTTGACGGGACATGTGGCCACGCGTAGAAAAGTGACCCTGTTCAGGGGGGTATATCCCGTCAGTTTTGACCTCGAGACCGGTATTGACTCGCGTCAGGCCAACATCGAAGTGATCGAAGAACTTCAGCGTCGCGGTGCGGTACGTGATGACGATCTCGTCATCATTACCAAGGGCGATCTGAACGGCGTCTCGGGCGGCACAAACGTCATGAAAATCGTGCGTGTCGGAGAACACATGCCGTCCGAAGGCGATTAACGAATTTATTAGATTCTCTCTTAAGACAAGGAGCAGACAATGGCACTGATTTCCCTGCGTCAAATGCTGGATCACGCCGCCGAAAACGGCTATGGCGTTCCCGCGTTCAACGTCAACAATCTCGAGCAGATGCGCGCCATCATGGAGGCCGCCGACGAAACCGATTCGCCGGTTATCGTGCAGGCCTCGGCGGGTGCACGGAAATATGCCGGTGCCCCCTTCCTGCGCCATCTGATCTTGGCCGCGATCGAGGAGTTTCCGCATATCCCGGTGTGTATGCACCAGGACCACGGCACCTCGCCGGCGGTTTGTCAGCGCTCGATTCAACTCGGTTTCAGCTCGGTGATGATGGACGGCTCGCTCGGCGAGGACGGCAAAACGCCGGCATCCTACGATTACAACGTCGACGTCACCCGTCGTACGGTCGAAATGGCACACGCTTGTGGCGTATCGGTCGAGGGTGAGTTGGGATGCCTGGGTTCCTTGGAAACCGGTCAGGCCGGTGAAGAAGACGGCATCGGGGCCGAGGGTACCTTGTCGCACGATCAGCTCTTGACCGATCCCGAAGAGGCTGCCGATTTCGTTAAAAAGACCGGTGTCGATGCCCTGGCGATCGCGATCGGTACGTCGCACGGCGCCTACAAGTTCACACGCCCGCCGACCGGCGACATTCTTGCCATTGAGCGAATCAAAGAGATCCATGCGCGTATTCCAAACACCCATCTGGTGATGCATGGTTCGTCGTCGGTGCCGCAGGACTGGCTGGCGATCATCAACGAATACGGCGGTGACATGGGTGAGACCTATGGCGTGCCGGTTGAAGAAATCCAGGAAGGCATCAAGCACGGTGTGCGCAAGGTCAACATCGACACCGATTTGCGTATGGCGTCGACTGGTGCGATCCGAAAGCATCTTCACGACAATCGCTCGAACTTCGATCCGCGTAAGTTCCTCGCTGCTTCGACCGAAGCGATGAAAGACATCTGCAAGGCGCGTTACGAGTCTTTCGGCACGGCCGGCAACGCCTCGAAGATCCGGGTGCTCAGTCTGGATGCGATGACCAGCCGCTATTTGTCTGGGGAACTCGATCCCAAGATCAACTGAGCAAGGGGTCGGTTACGCAAAAGGGGGTGCTTCGGCGCCCCTTTTTGTTGCTCAGAGATTCGGTAAGGACAGCAATGGGATTTTTAGCGCTTTCAGCAGCCGGTCGGTTTGGCTGCCTTTGAGTCGTGCTTTCAGACTCTGTCTGCCTTCGCCGGAAATGACAATCAGGCCGGGTTTGAACGCTTCGGCGGCATCGATGACGGCGTCAAGCGAATCGCTTTCCCGTTGTGTAAGTTGCCAACGTCCGTTCTGTGGCAGCACGAAGTGATGTCCACTGCCTTCATGCAACACTTTGACGTCGGCTTGGTCGCCGCCGAAAGCGGGTAACCAGGGTTGCAGATAGGCTATGGCCGAACGCGGGTCACGACCGGGTGTCAGGGCGAGTAACACGCGTTGGAGTTCTGCATTGCCGCTCTGCGGGTCGACGAAGCCCGGGTTGTCGTCGGGCAGCAGAAGCGCATGGCTGTTGGTTTGGTAGGTCACGGTTTCCGCGACCGATGAGCGGCGCAGTCGAACCAGGCCGGCACGCCCCTGGGTCGCCATGATCAGCAGGTCGGTCGGGTTTTTACGCAGGTGCTCCGTAATGCCTTGGCGGGGGTCGTCGTCGCGCACCGCAATTTTGCTGACGTCGAGGTTGAGCGTCTCTGCGACCGCTGTGCGTGGTGCGTCGGGCGGCAGTAGACCCCAGGCGGTAAGCGTTTCGCGGACACCCGGGAATCGTTCCCAAGGCACCGAATCACGGCTCTCCGAGCCGGTGTGCAATATGGTCAGTCGAGCCTGCCTGGCGACCGCGAACGCCAGGGCGTGGTAAAAGGCGCGTTCGCTGTCCGGACTGAAATCGGTGGGTATCAGTATCTTCGGTGCGATTCTGGGGGCGTCCGGCAACAAATAATCCTTTGGGCTGGCATTGGGAAAGTTTGATTCTAGCACCCATTACAGGGTCGCCCGGTTCTCGCTTCGACGCAGGTGGCGCTATAGTGTGACGGATCGACAATGTGGAATGCCTGTGTATTCGGATAAGTTTCCTTGCCCTTGTTGCGGCCATCGGGTTTTCGATCACCAGCCCGGTTTCAATCAGCAATGTCCGATCTGTGGCTGGGAAGACAGCCTCGATCAGCTGCGTTTTCCTACGATGGCGGGCAGCGCCAATCATGTCAGCCTGGTCGAGGCGCAACGGAACTACGTACGCCATGGCGCATCGGAACGACGCAAGCGCGGTCAGACGCGTACACCTTTCGAGGGTGAACCACGTGACGAGCAATGGCGGCCGGTGGATATGCAACGCGACAATATCGAGGAACCCCGGCGCGGTCAGCGCTACGGTGATTCCTATCCCTACGAGGACACTACCGTACTGTATTACTGGCGGCCGACTTACTGGCGACGTGTCGTCGGATGAGTCGTTGCGAATACAACGTCAATACAGCCGCAATGGCGGTTCGTGTAGCACGTCCAGCTGCTGGCGCAGGTCCTGTACGTGCTGAGTCCAGTAGTGTGCCGATCCAACCCAGGGAAAGGCTGCAGGGAAGGCCGGGTCGTCCCAGCGTGTCGCCAACCATGCGCTGTAATGAATCATGCGCAACCCGCGTAGTGGCTCGATGAGTGCGAGTTGAACCGGATCGAAGGCGCAAAACAGCTCGTAACCCTCGAGCATGGCGCTGAGCTGTACGGTGCGTTCCCGACGGTCGCCATTCAGCAACATCCACAAATCCTGCACCGCGGGGCCGTTACGGCAGTCGTCGAGGTCGACGAAATGCGGCCCCTCGTCGGTCCATAGAACGTTGCCGTGATGACAATCACCGTGCAGCCTAATGGTTTCGGTGTCCGTATCGGCGAATGCTTGTTCGATTTCTTCTAGCAAGGCTGCCGATATGGCCTCGTAGGCGGCTGCCTCATGAGCCGGAAGCAGCGGGTTTTGCAGCACGGCGTCACGCGCCTCCCAACCCATGCTGTGCGGCTCCAGAGTCGGTCTATGCGTGAAGATGCCGCCTTGCGCTGCCAGATGAATACGGCCGATGAAACGGCCGATCCATGCCAGCTGATCGAGATCGCCCGGTTCCGGGGCACGACCGCCGCGACGGGGGAAGAGTGCGAAGCGAAATCCTTCGTGTTCGAACAGGGTCTCGCCGTCCGTTGTTTGCCAGGGTGCGATCACCGGGATGTCGTTCGCTGCCAGAGCGCGGCTGAAGGCGTGTTCTTCGATGAT
This sequence comes from Chromatiales bacterium, assembly GCA_028280505.1. Lineage (GTDB taxonomy): Bacteria > Pseudomonadota > Gammaproteobacteria > Chromatiales > Chromatiaceae > Thiosocius. The sequence continues at coordinate 4,018 of JANQLO010000064.1, forward strand.
TGCCTCGTTGCTCCAGCGGTCCGGGCGGTAGAATTTGGCGACCATCGGCGGTGCATCGTCGATACCGATTTGGAATACCCGGTTCTCGTAGCTGTTCAGCGCCAGTTGATGGCCGTCGGGCGGCAAACCGAGGCTGTCGACCGCGTCGAGGATCAGGTCGGGGCTCAGACGTTCGTAGGGATGTGTCAAAGGGCTTTGGCTCGGCGCAGCGCCTGGTCGAGACGCCGCTTGTCGAAACCGTCGATGCGGGTATCGCCGATCAATATCACCGGTACGCCGCGTGCTCCCAGCTTGGCAAAGGCCTTTTGCGCGCGCGGATTGCGTTGTACGTCGAACTCCTGAAACCGCAGACCGGTGCGTTGCAGATACTGCTTGGCCTGACGGCAGTGAGCGCAGTGAGCGCTGCTGTACAAAGTGATACGCGGGGCCGATGCCATGGGGAGGTTCCGTGTCCGGTGCCGGTCTCAAAGGCCGGTCAGGCGATGTTCGGCTTCGCGATACTTTTCCGCGGTCTTGTCGATGATCGCCTGCGGCAGCGTTGGGCCGGGTGGAGTCTTGTCCCAATCCAGGGTTTCGAGATAGTCGCGCACGAACTGCTTGTCGAAACTGGGTGGGTTGGTGCCGGGGGTATAGTCGCTGACCGGCCAGAAGCGCGATGAATCCGGTGTGAGCACTTCATCGATCAGATGGAGTCGGCCATCGTCGTCGAGGCCGAACTCGAATTTGGTATCGGCGATGATGATGCCGCGTTCGCGCGCATAAGCCGCACACTCCGTATAGATACGTAAACTGGTGTCGCGTACCTGGGCTGCCAATTCGGTGCCGAGCAGGGCGATGGTTCGGTCAAAATCGATGTTCTCGTCGTGGTCGCCGACCTCGGCCTTGGTGGAAGGCGTGTAGATGGCCTCGGGCAGTTGATCGGCGATTTGCAACCCGCCTGGCAATTGGATGCCACAGACGCGACCGGTGGCCTGATAGTCTTTCCAGCCGGAACCGATGAGATACCCACGCACGATGGCCTCCACCGGTAACGGCCGGAGGCGGCGAACAATCATGGCGCGGTCGCCCAGACGACCGCGTTGGTCGGGATCCGGTACGATCTCGCTGAGCGGGCGTTCCGTGAGATGATTGGGGATGATGTTGCTTGTGCGCGCGAACCAGAAGTTTGCAACCCGGGTCAATACCTCGCCTTTGCCGGGGATGGGTTGCGGCAGCACCACGTCGAAGGCCGACAGACGATCGGTGGTCACGATCAGCAACTGCTCGTCGTCGACCGCATAGACGTCGCGGACCTTTCCCCGGTTAATCAGTTCGAGCCCGGGTAGCTCGGATTGGTGCAGGGCGTTCATGGCGTGCTCGCAGGCGTGCAAAGGCCGCGAGTATAGCGTTAGCCAGTGGATGATGGCATCTTGGCGATCAGTTCAAACCGAATGGTTACATTGACAGATGCAAGCGGCTGAACCGGCCAATCCCTATTTCGTAAAATTTCGAGGGAGTTTCACCTCAGCCCTGCGTTGGCCGCAACTCGACGCGCTATGGGAGCGTGTGCTTGCGGCACCGGAGGGCTGGTATGTCTATGCGGTCGGCGAAGAGGCGCCGCAGCAAGCCGCCGGTGCCGAGACCTTGCGCCTGTTCGTTCAGGAGATCGATGTGCTGCTGAGACGCGAGCATGCTGAGGACTATTGCGGCATCGTCTATGCAGACTCGTTGGAAACGCCGACCATGGTCAAAATCTACGACCCCAATAATCTCGGTGTGTCCTGCGGTTACAGCGACAATCCCCCTCTACCAGGCTGGGTATTGAGCCGTTTACCACCGTGTGATCTGCAGGCGATGCGTCAACCCGCCGGTCGTCGTCGCTGGTGGCAACGGCTGTTCGTGCACTGACCGCCAGCGTCCCGACTCAGGACGTTGGTCCGCAATAGCCGCAGGCCGTGTGTGGTATGGCCCCAACATCGGCGGTGTTAGCATGTTTGACCCATGGCCGGGGAAATTATCCCAAGCCGACACAATAAAAGGTGTACCGGTAAGCCGGGCGCCGCTGGAGTAGTAGCGATGACAGATCAGCAGCAACAGCAGCAGGCGCGTAGCGATATCACCCGTGCGGTCATGGCACTGCTCGATTCCTGGCAACTCGACACGCGCGAAATACAGGCCGTGCTCGATCTGCCCGAGACCACGCGTGCCCGTGCGCTGAACAAATACCGAGAAGGCCAAGATGTTTTGCCGGACGACCCGGCCGTGATGCGGCGGGCCGGGTATTTGTTGCGGATCTCTGACGCCTTGCGAACGACCTATCCGCTAAATCCTCGCATGTCCGGACGTTGGGTGCGGCAAGGACACCGTCGATTTGGTCGCCGTTCTCCGTTGTCCATCATTTTGCGTGACGGCGAGAGCGGATTGATCGCCGTACTGTCCGAACTGGATTGTACTTTCTCTTGGGATCTGACCGGCTCGAAAACCACAGGCTATCAGTCGCCTAGCGTTTGAGATTCCCACCGCTATCCTTTTCAAGCTGCCGTCCATTCTGCCGTTAAGCTGATCATCGGGCCGTGAGAGCCCGAGCTCGACGACATAAAGGGTGGGGTGTGATGAAAAGATTTTTCGATGCCTGGTCGATCAGGCACAAGCTATTCGCTGCCTTCGGAATCGTTCTTCTGATCTTGCTGGCCGTTTCGCTGGCTGGACTACGCGGTGCCTCGAACACCGAGGACAGTGCGCTTCGGGTGGTCGATCGAATCCAGCCGGCAGCATTGGCGGTCATGGAACTCGAGAATCTCGTTCATAAGGCCGCCGCATCCATGGGTTTTTATCTCAAGAGCGGCGAGGATGCCCATCGGGCAGCCTATCGGGCCGATAATCAGGCCTTGGCCGACGCTGTCGGACATGCGCGTGAAACCTTACGGGTTTTGGGTGACGATCAGGCGAAAGCGGCGTTCGACGCCATCGAGGCCAAGGTCACGCGTTTCGCGGCCTACGAGACGAAGATTCTCGAACTCACCGGCGCCGACAGCAAAAACATGCCGGCAATGGCACTCGCAGAAGAAATGCTCAACCCGCGTCATATGGAAGTGCTGCAGGCGATGAGCGAAATGCTCACCTCCGAAGAGGAGGCTCAGGCCGAGTTGCTTGAAGAACTCAAGGCCCTCGAACCGGAGGTCGAGACGGACGTTTTTGGCGAACTTCAGGTCGCTTTGGATACGACGTCGGTTGAGAATTTCACCGCCCGCCTGGACGTCATGCAGTCGCTACAGACGTTACGTACGACTTGGGGGCAGGTGATCAACGGTATGCGCGGCTTCCTCGCGTTTCGCGATCGGGCTCAGCGCGAAAATGCCATGCTTTATCTGGAACAGAATCAGGTCGCTTTGGACCGCCTGGTAGCCGCCAATGAACAGGATCAACTGACTTTCGAGCAGAGCGATGCGCTGGAACGTTTGTTGGCGTCGCGCACGGCCTACATCGGCGCGCTCGACGAGTTCTTTGCCGTACACGGCGGCGAACAGGCGTACCGAGATGTCTATCTGGTGCGAACCGAGATCGGTCCGCTCATGGATGATCTTTCGCAAGGTGCGCACGCGCTGGTTGCGATGCTGCGTGAACAGATCGGTACCGAGAGCACCAGACTGGCAGAACTTGCCGCGTCGACACGTGGTCTGGTTTGGATTCTGTTGTTCGGCGGTCTGGCAATCGGTACCGTGGTGTCCTGGCTGATTGCGGCGAGCATCAGTTGCAAGCTCAATCGCGCGCTGGCGGCGATGCAGGAAATCGCCAGCGGCGACGGCGACCTGACCCGCGAACTCAGCCTTCCCGGCAAAGATGAACTCGGCCGTCTGGCTGTCGCATTCAACAGTTTCCTCGGCAAGATCCGTCACACCATGTGTGAGGTGGCCGATACGGCCCACCGGGTCACCGCTGCCGCGGAAGAGATGGCGGCGGTCAGTCAGCAAGCCTGTGACGGTACGGCGCGTCAACGCGAACAGACCCAGCAGGTGGCGCAGGCGACCAACGAAATGCAAAACACGGCACACCAGGTGCAGGATCTGGCGCAGACCGGGGCGGATGCGGCCAGCTCCGCGCAACAATCGGCCGAACGCGGGCAGGCGGTTGTCAATTCCACACAGGCCGAGATCGACCGCCTGGCAGCCGACGTCGAACAAGCCGCGTCGGTGATTCAGGAGTTGGAGCAGGACAGCGACCGTATCGGCGGTGTACTCGACGTGATCCGTGGCATCGCCGAACAGACCAACCTGCTGGCGTTGAACGCCGCGATCGAGGCTGCGCGTGCCGGCGAACAGGGCCGCGGTTTCGCCGTCGTGGCCGACGAGGTGCGCAGTCTGGCGAGTCGTACCCAGGAGTCGACCGAAGAGATTCAGGCGATGATCGAGCGCCTTCAGCAAGCCTCCGGCGAGGCAGTCAAGGTGATGGCGGCCGGGCGCGGTCAGGCACGTCAGACCGTAGAGCATGCCGGGGATACTCGTCAGAGTTTGGAAGAAATCATCCAGAGCATTACGACCATATCAACCACGTCGAGCAGTATCGCCGCGGCGGCGGCGGGGCAGAGCGACGGCGTCGATCGGATCAATCAGACCATGGGTTCGATCAGCGAAGTCGCCGATCAGACCAGCCAGGGCGCGCGTGATCTGGAGACGGCAACCAGCGAACTGGCTTCGGTCGCGACCCGGTTGCAACAGCTCATTTCGACCTTCAAGACCGGCTGAGTGTCAAGACGCCCTAGACCAGGCCGTCGTGACGCGCCTCGTCTTCTTTGAGTAGGCGCATTTGTTTTAGCCGCCAGGTGTCACCGTCATTGTGTAGCAGGATTTCGACCGGTTGTGCGACACGGCCGCCGTCAGATGTCTGGGTAGTCTCCAATGACTTGAACAGAATGTCTTCGTCACTCGCCGTTCGAATGTTGACTTTATCGTAGCTGAGACCGGTGATCAGGCCCTGGGGGAATTCGTGTTCGCACTGCCGATACCAGTCATCGTAATCGAGGCTATCGAAACCGGGTACGCCGAAAACCAGCACTTCGGGTGAGATCATCGCCATATGCGACCTGAGGTCGTATGCCAGTGCGCTACCCACGAAACGTTCCAGCCAGTCGTTCACGATCCGGTCACTCATCAATATCCGCCTCGCATATCCTCAGGACGCGCGCATTCCAGCATGGTGGCGCGGGATTATTCACACCCGGAAGCTGAGGCTATTCGTGTCGAACCTGTGTCAGTTTTTTGTTAGTCCCCTTTTGGGCTGCGTAAGCAATTGAATTAAAATGCTATTATCCTGGGAATCTTGGGCCTGGCTGCACTTTCGCGCAGGTGAGGAGACGGTGTCGAAATCGTCCACAGAGTTATCCACAGGATTTAAATGCCGGCCGTTTACCGCTCGCCGACGTCGGGGGGTGTTGGGTTGTTGCATGGCGATGTTAACCATGACCGTCTTTGGCGACGGTCGGTTCGACGTTGGGCATAGGGTCGATCTGCCGGCATTGAGTGCGCAGGCCGAATCCGGAGACCCCTGGGCCCAAGTCAATCTCGGCGCGGTTTACGATCACGGGCTTGATGGTGTAGCGCGTGACCCGATCAAAGCGGTGATTTGGTATCGGCGCGCGGCTGAGGCCGGTATCCCCGAGGCACAGTTCAATTTGGCACATTGCCTGGCCAGCGGACGCGGTACCCCCCGTGACGATGCCGAGGCCTTCGTGTGGATGCGGCGGGCCGCTGAGCAGGGCTTGACCGATGCGGAGTATCTGCTCGGTGTCATGCTGGCCCAGGGGATAGGCACGGCCCCCGATCTCGTGCGCGCGAGGGATTGGCTTGGGCGTGCCGCCGCCAAGGGGTTATCGCACGCGATGGAAATGTTGGACGAATTGGATGTGCAGGGTGTCGCGGAATAAGGGGGTTTCTAACAACTCGTGACCAAAACAGGCTTGAGCGCCAAATGTGCCAGCGCCTCGTTGCAAATTTTCGCAATAACCCACTACTCCACGCGCTTTGCGCCTTGATCTGACCCGTTTGGCCTTTCCATCTGAATTGCCCCGAGTGATTGGAAGTCTCCTAAAGCCCGTATCCCGGGATCGCCGTCATCGGTATAATCGCGCGCCTTTCGCCAATTACTTACCGGTGCAGCCCCGTGATCCAGAATTTGCGTAACATCGCGATCATTGCGCACGTCGACCATGGCAAGACCACTTTGGTCGACGAATTGCTGAAACAGTCCGGCACGCTCGGCGAGCGTTTCGGCACGGTCGAACGGGTGATGGACTCGAACGATCAGGAGAAGGAACGCGGAATCACCATTCTGTCGAAGAATACCGCGATTCGTTGGAACGACTTTCGGATCAACATCGTCGATACTCCGGGCCATGCCGACTTCGGCGGCGAGGTCGAGCGTGTGTTGTCCATGGTCGATTCGGTGCTGCTCTTGGTCGATGCCCAGGAAGGGCCGATGCCGCAGACGCGCTTCGTCACCCAGAAGGCCTTCGAGCATGGTCTGCGTCCGATCGTGGTCGTCAACAAGATCGACAAGCCGGGCGCGCGTCCGGACTGGGTCATCGACCAGGTGTTCGAACTGTTCGACAAGCTCGGTGCGAACGATGATCAACTGGATTTCCCGATCATCTATGCGTCGGCGATCAACGGCTATGCGTCGCGTGACGACCAGGTCCATGAGGGTGATATGACGCCCTTGTTCGAGGCCATCGTCGAGCACTGTCCGGTACCGGAGGTCGATCCGGACGGTCCGTTGCAGATGCAGGTGTCCAATCTCGATTACAACAGCTATGTCGGTGCCATTGCGGTCGGCAGGGTGACCCGCGGGAGCGTACGTCCAAACCAACAAGTCACCGTGGTCAAGTACGACGGTGAACATCACAAGGCCAAGATCGGGTTGGTGTACGGTTATCTCGGATTGGAGCGGCATGAGGTCGACATGGCGACTGCCGGTGACATCATTGCGATCACCGGGATCGAGGCGCCGAATGTATCCGATACCTTGTGCGATCCCGAACATGTCGAAGCGTTGTCGCCGTTGAGCGTCGACGAGCCGACCGTATCGATGACTTTCCAGGTCAATGCCTCGCCGTTCGCCGGCCGTGAGGGTAAATACCTGACCTCGCGTCAACTCAAGGAACGCCTCGAACGCGAGTTGATCCACAATGTCGCCCTGCGGGTCGAGGAGGGAACCGATCCGGAGAAGTTCAAGGTGTCCGGACGCGGTGAACTGCATCTGTCGGTATTGTTGGAGAGCATGCGGCGCGAGGGTTACGAGCTGGCGGTGTCCCGCCCCGAAGTGATCTTTCGTGAGATCGACGGTGAGGTCTGCGAGCCTTACGAGCAGTTGACGGTCGATGTGGAGGAGCAGCACCAGGGGCCGATCATGGAGGCCTTGGGTACGCGTAAAGGCGATCTGCGCGATATGGTGCCGGACGGCAACGGCCGTGTACGCCTGGATTACATCATGCCCTCGCGTGGTTTGATCGGTTTTCAGACCGAATTCATGACCACGACCTCGGGTACGGGTCTGATGTATCACGTGTTCGATCACTATGGGCCGGCCCAGCACGGTGGCATCGCGCCACGCAAAAACGGCGTGATGATCTCGAACGGTACCGGCAAGGTACTGGGTTATGCCCTGATGAATCTGCAGGAGCGTGGCCGTTTGTTCTCCAAGCCCGGCGATGAAGTCTATGAAGGTCAGATCGTCGGCATCCACGCGCGCGACAACGATCTGACGGTCAATCCCCTCAAGGCGAAACAACTCACCAATATTCGTGCCGCCGGTAAGGACGATGCCGTGATGCTGACACCGCCGATCAAGCTTTCGCTGGAACAGGCGCTGGAGTTTATCGAGGATGATGAACTGGCCGAAATCACGCCGAATGCGATTCGGTTACGCAAGAAATTCCTGAAGGAACACGAGCGTAAGCGTTCTTCGCGAGGCTGATCGATTCTTCATATCGCATCATCGCGGCCCACGCGCGGGTTACACTTCGGGATTATGAAAGACTTGTATCCCGAGATCCGTCCTTATCGTGCAGAGCACTTGGCGGTGGATGAACTGCACACCTTGTACCTGGAGGAGGTCGGCCGTGCCGACGGCGTTCCCGCGTTGTTCCTGCATGGCGGACCCGGTGCCGGTTGCGAACCGTATCACCGGCGTTTTTTCGATCCCGAAGTGTATCGTGTGGTGTTGTTCGATCAGCGCGGCGCGGGGCGTTCGTCACCGCATGCTGAACTGAAGCGCAATACCACCTGGGATTTGGTCGCCGATATCGAGAAGATCCGCGAGCACCTGGGCATCGAACGCTGGTTGGTGTTCGGCGGCTCTTGGGGTTCGACGCTCGCGCTGGCCTATGCGGAGATGCATCCCGAGCGTGTCAGCGCGCTGGTGTTGCGCGGTATCTTTCTGTGCCGTCCACATGAGATTCAATGGTTTTATCAGCAAGGTGCGAGCCGGCTATTCCCGGACTTCTGGGAGGATTTCCAACGTCCCATCGATCCGACGCATCGCGACGATATGTTGAAAGCCTACCATGCGTTGTTGACCGGCGATGACGAACTGCGCCGCCTGGCTGCCGCCAAAGCCTGGTCGGTCTGGGAAGGCCGCACGGCAACCCTGTCTTCCGATGAACGGGTTGCCGCGCATTTCGCACAGCCGCACGTGGCCTTGAGTATGGCGCGAATCGAATGTCACTACTTCATGAACGACGCCTTTCTGCGACCGAATCAGCTGCTCGAAGAAGCGTCACGTCTGGACGGTATCCCCGGGGTGATCGTGCATGGCCGCTACGATGTCATTTGTCCGGTGGAGAATGCCTGGGAGTTGCACGATGCCTGGTCCGGCAGCGAGCTGTCGATCATCGCCGATGCCGGCCACTCGGCGACGGAGGGCGGGACGCGTCGTCGGTTGATCGAGGCGACCGACTATTTTGGTGCCGAACTCGCCTGAGTGTTTTCGGCGATACCGGTGTCGAGTTTTATAAGCGCTAGCAACTGGGAAACAGGGCGTCGGCCATTTCCATGGTGCGGGTATTGAGTCTATACAATTCGTCGACGATCAGATGCTGGCTGACTTCGTCGATACCCATCGTGCTTAATTGCTGATCGGACCGGGTCCATTCGATGTTGCGGCGCACGATACCGACCAGGCGGGTCGCGTTCGCAACCAGGTCGGTCAGGGGTGTCGCATCCGGCGGCGGCGAATACTGCTGTGCGAGAGCGGCTTGCAGCGGTTCCGGGAGCTTCCAGGCATCGGCCAGCAAGGCACCGGCTTCGTCGAAACCCAGACCGCAATGTTGCCGCAAGACTTCGTTCAGGCTGCCCGGTGCCAGTTCTTCTGCGATGCTCAGGGCCGCGGCCGTTTCTTTGGGCAAGGCATCGGCGAGCCAGATCAATCCCAGATTGGCCAATAGTGCGGCAGTGCGGGCGGTAGCCATATCAGTCGGCATGACGCGTTCTGCCAGACGCGATGCGGCCTCGGCACTGAGCAGTGCAGTACCCCAAAACACGCAGCCATTGAATGGCGGGCAGCGTGCAGGATTGAAGGGTTGGGAGATCGCCAATGCGACACTTGCGCTGCGCACTACCTGCAGGCCGAGCCGGCTACAGGCAGCCTCGAGCGAGGTGACCGGTGTGATGGGTGCCGACCAGGCCGAGTTGGCCAGGGCAAGGAGGCGCGCCGCAACGCTCGGTACGTGTTCGATCGCGCGCGCGATCTCTGCAAAACCCAGGTCATCGTCGGCTAGCGCCTGCAGCAAATAGGGTGCTCCCGGCGGCAGCACCGGAATACGATCGTCTGCGGTCGGCAGACGGTGCAGAGGTGTTCGCGTGTGTCGCGCCGGTTTAGGCATCCAGACCTCCGGCACTGAGTTTGTCATCGAGTTTAGGCTTGTCGCCGATCGGGCCGAATACGGGCATGTTGTTCAGCATAGCCGGTATCCGCTCGGGCGAAACCGGTTTGGCGAAGTAGTACCCTTGCGCCAGGTCGCAATGCAGGCCCGCGAGTACATTGATTTGCTCGATCTCTTCCACGCCTTCCGCGACTACGGTGTAGTTCAGCGCGTGTGCCAGTCCGATGATGGTACCGAGCATCACGGCGTCTTCGCTATTGTCGAGCATGTCCGTAATGAACACACGATCGATCTTCAGCGTATTGATCGGTAAATGCTTGAGTGAGCCCAGTGATGAATAGCCGGTGCCGAAGTCGTCGATGGAGATGCGAATGCCGAGTGTCTGCAGTTGCTTCAGTACGATCATTGCCTTGGTATCGAATTGGACCGAGGTCTCGGTGATCTCGATCTCAAACAGATGCGGCGGAAGTTCGCTGTCGGCCAGCGCTTGCTTCACGGCCTCGATGATCGACGGGTCGTGAAAATGCAGCGGCGAAATGTTGACGGCGACACGCAGCTCCGGCAGTCCGGCATCGAGCCAGGCTTTGGCCTGCAGGCAGGCGTTAGAAATCACCCAGTTGCCGAGTCGGTTGATTAGGCCGATGCGTTCCAACGTCGGGATGAAGCTTTCCGGCGATACCATGCCACGGGCTTCGTGGCGCCAGCGGGCCAAGGCCTCGACCGCAACGATACGGCCGTCGCGCAGATCGATCTGTGGCTGATAGTACAACTCGAACTCGTTATGTTCGATTGCATGCCGTACAGCATGCTCGGTCGCCAGTCGGCGCTCCGCCTCTTTCGTCATTTCGGGGCGGTAGAAGGCGTAGCGATGCTTGCCGGAATGCTTGGCGGCATACATGGCACTGTCGGCTGCTTTCAGCAGCAAGCCGCAAGTATCACCATCGTCGGGGAAACGGGCGAGGCCTATACTGACATTGGGACGCCATATCTGGTTGCCGATATCTATCGGCTGGCTGATCGCTTCGAGACAGCGGGTCGCGACTTCCGCAGCATCGAGTTCATCCTGCTGGTCGTCGAGCAGAATACAGAACTCATCGCCGCCGAGCCGGGCGACAAAGTCGACATCGCGGACCACCTGCTGCAAACGACGAGCGACGCTTACCAGCATGAAGTCGCCGACGTCGTGACCCATGGTGTCGTTAACGTCCTTGAAGCCGTCGAGGTCGAGGAACAGCACGCAGAACTGATGGTTGCGCCGGTGCGCTACCTTGATGGTGTCTTCGAGATGTTGCATCAGATGGCTGCGGCTGGCCAGCCCGGTCAATGCATCGTAGTAAGCCATCTTGCGGATCTGTTCTTCCGACTCGCGTTGCCTGCTGACGTCTTGCACCGTGCCGAGAAGATGCACACTTCCGGTAGAGTCGATCAGTTCCAGGTCTTGTTGCACGGTAATCGGTTCGCCACCGGTCCCGGCCATACGGTAGTCCAGGGAGCCCAAGGAACGTTCATTTTTGGCGGCAATCAAGCGGTCGTGCACGCGCACCCGGTCTTCTTCGTGTACCAGTGCGAGAAAGCCCTGTAGCGAGGCATCGAAATGAATAGGTTCAACGCCGCTTAGCTCAAACAGATTTTCGGACATTTCGAATACGTCGGATGTCGGATCCCAGCGCCAATACCCCAGACGTGCAACACGTTGGGCGGTCTGCAACATGGTCTTATGGCTGCGCAGTTCCGATTCGGTCCGGCTGGCACGCAAGGTAAAACGAATTTGCTGCACCAGCACCGGGTAAGTGACCGGTTTGCTGGTGAAGCTGGTCGCGCCGCTGTAAAAAGCGCGCTCGACCGACGCCGCGTCTTCCAGGCCCGTAACCATGATAATGGGAATGTCTTGGCCGGCGGGGGTGCTGCGTAGACGGCTGCAGGTTTCAAAGCCGTCCATACCGTCCATGACGGCGTCCAGCAGTATCAGGTCCGGGTGGTGGCGTTCGACCATGCGTAGGGCTTGGTCGCCATTGGCGGCCTCGCAGCTGTCGAATCCTTCGGCCTTTAGCGCCTCGGCGGTCGTCGTGCGAAACCCCAAGTCGTCGTCGACGATCAAGATGCATCTGCCTTTGTTGCGGCGTGTCACGCTTACACGGTTGTTCTTGAGATGCTCGCCGGGCATCAGGTCTCTGGGTAACTGTTCGACGGCGTTAAGCGACTCGGTTGCGATGGGTTGAAGTGTGGAGAACAGTTGTCGTACCAGATCTTCCTCACCGGCGCGCGCTGCGGCTTCAAGTTCGGCACATAGGCGCATCAGTTGCATGGCGCCGAGGTTGGCACTCGATGACTTCAGGCTGTGCGCGATTTGTTTGACGGTCTCGGTGGAACCCGAGGCAACGCCTTCATGCAATCGTTGCAGTAGCCCGGGTGTTTCTTCGAGGAATACCTTGGCGACCTTGCCAAGCACATCGTGTCCACGCCGATTACTGAGCTGGCGAAGTTGTTCGATGACCTGAGGGTCGAGTTGCTCCGGGGGGGGCAAGGTTTTATGCAGTGAATCATCGGGTATCGATGAAACTGGGGTGGTTGGCAACCATTGACTCAGTTTCGCAGCCAGCCTGTCTTGGCGCACGGGTTTGCTCATGTAGTCGTCCATGCCCGCTTCTTTGCACCGTTGTTCGACGCCGTCCTGTACGTCCGCGGTCAACGCGACGATGGGTACCCTGCGCAGTCCCCGGGACTGTTCTTGTGCACGAATATGTTTGCTTGCCGCAAAGCCGTCGAGTTTCGGCATGTGGCAGTCCATCAGAATCAGGTCGTAGGTATGGGTCTGATTCATTTCGTTCGCAAGCTCACCGTTATCGGCGATGTCCACCCAGTAGCCAAGCGTCTCGAGCATGCCGAGTACGATTTCCTGATTAACATGGTTGTCTTCCGCCAGCAGCACACGATGTTTACCTTGTGACTGCTCGTCTGGATCGGTGGTTTCGGTTGTACTGTTTTCAGGGGGTTGCAGATCCAACAAGCAGGTGAGTAGATGACTTTGACGAGTGGGTCTGGTCAGATAGCAATCGATTCCGGCATCATGCGCTTGTCTGGCGATTCCGTTATCGCCGGCTGAACCGAGCATGATCAATCCGGTCGGTGGAATCAGATGATCGGCACGAATGGCACGCGTCAGTGCGATACCGTTCGTTTCCTGCATCTGCCAATCGAGAATGCAATAAAGATAGGGATCCGCCTCGTTGGCGGCTCTACGCATCATGGCCAATGCCTCGGCCGCGTCGTTGGCACAGTCTTCGCGCACACCCCACGCGGCCAATTGTCTGCATAGATTCTCGCGGTTAATCGTGTGGTCATCGACGACCAGGATCCGGACGCCGGACAAGGCGATTGGTTTTTGAGCGTTGTCGGTTTCAGAGGTTGCCGGCTTCATTTTGATCGAAACGTTGAAACGCGAACCCTGTCCGGGTTCGCTCTCGAGTGTGATGCCGCCGCCCATGAGATTGGCCAGATGCTGGGTGATCGCCAGACCCAGCCCAGGGCCACCGTACCGACGTGACGCCGAACTGTCCGCCTGAATGAAGGCCTCGAAGATTCGCTCCTGTTGTTCCGGCGGAATACCCGGTCCCGTATCGGCAACCTCAATGTCGAGGTCGATGTGGCCGTCATGTCGCTCAGCGGCGCCGGCGCGCAGCAGGACCTCGCCCCGTTCGGTGAACTTGATTGCGTTGCTGAGCAAGTTCATCAGGATTTGGCGTAAACGTGTCGCATCACCGGTCACTTGATCGGGTAGTTGCGGTGACATGTCGACGATCAACTCGAGACCCTTGCGACGCGCCTGTTCGGCAAACAGTTCAAGGGTGTCCTCGAACAGGGAACGTAGCTTGAATGTCTCTTGGCTCAGTTTCAGCCGTCCGGCCTCGATTTGAGAAAAGTCCAGAATGCTGGTGATGACATCGAGTAGCGTTTCGGCCGAGCGGTGCGCGGTTTCCGCCAGACGCTGCTGGCGAGGTGCGAGGCCACTGTCGAGCAACAGTTCGGTCATACCGAGTACGCCGTTGATCGGCGTCCGGATTTCGTGGCTCATGGTTGCGAGGAACTCGCTTTTGGCGCGACTGCCGGCTTCGGCAAGCGTCTTCGCTTCGGCCAGATCGGCGGTGCGCTCGGCAACCTGGCCTTCGAGTAGACGTTGGTTGGCGGCAATGCCGCGGTTGTGTCGTTCGGTCTGTTCGAGCAAGGCGTTGAAACGCTCGACCAGTTCGTTGACTGCGGGGTCGCCGGAGTCGGTTTCGATTTTCAGTCCGTAGTTTTTACTCTCGGCAACCTCGCGCATGCCGTGAATCAGTTGTTGCAAAGGGTTTGCGACTTGTCTTTGTACTCTGTTCGTGACGACGAGTACGGCGATCATCAGCATCGTGATGATCATGCCGAGTGTACCGAGCGATGCAAACATCTGACGATTCAGGCGTTCCAGGCCGACTTCGAGATGAAGATAGGCAATGGTGTCACCCTCGTCGTCGATTGGTGTCACCAGTACAAGCGTGTCGTCGTCGAAATTGTGGCGGGATGTTTTGGCGCGTAGTGCATGAGCCAGCCAAATTTGTGCGGCCTCAGAAGGTTGTCGTTGCGTGTGCCAGGATTGTTCGGCGAAACGCATGCCGTCGGTGTTATAGATGACGACACGGCGCATATCCGATTCGGTCTTGAGCGCGTCCAGCAAGGCATTGGCGGTCACGGGGTCATCGGTGCGGATTGCGTGTTTGACATGCGAGGCCATGATGGTCGCCAGTACCTGAAGGTGTTGGGTAAGCACATGGCGATTGTCGCGATGTTCGAGCAAGGCGTATGTCGCGCTGGCGACTACCAGGCTCGCAGCGGTAATACTGAGCACGAGCCCGCGGATGCAGGTAGTCATGCTACGTGTCGTGTCGTGTCGATCGGATGTGTTCACAGGGCGTTGGCCTGTGTACGTGTTTGGCGTGGGAATGGGGCGGGCTTATCCCCGGGGTGAATCCCATGGGATGACTTAGGACCTACGATAAATGGGCACTCCGCGGCATCGGCATGCGAGTGCGCAAACGCGATACTGCGTGCGTCGTGTCCCGTTTTTGTGGTTTCCACAGCGGTACACCATTCTTATTTTGACCGAGCGCAGCCTAGTGTTTGTCGGTAGTTGATCGGCACTCGTGAGTGAATTTTATTTTGCTTTCATGTGGATAACGGCATCTGTTTGGAATTATTGAGGGCAAGCGGACAGGGTGAGGAAAGGTCAGAGATGCCCGCTCCTTGCCGGTATTGGTCCCCGTGGGGGCCGGATTCACTACCCCGGAAATCTGCGCGTTCGCGTTTTCTGGTGTTTCCGGTGCGGTTCAGTGAGCAAGGTGGAGTCGGCTGAGCAGTTTTTTCAATGCTTCGCTGTTGGCGGGATCGATGTCGATCGTCTCCAGTCCCGCCCAGTACTCGTTGGGGCTGTTGGCCGGAGTGCACCACAAGATTTTCATGCCCATGGCGATTGGCGGGCAGTCGAGATGCGGTGGTATCTCGAGAGTCAATTGCAGAACGCCGTCGGTGAACAGTTGCTGACCGGTGATCAGCATCATGCCGCCCGGTGAGAGGTTGCCGATGATTCCCAGCGGTTCTCTGTCGATGCTGTTGAGCACGCGGATTTCGGCTCCGTGCGGGTCGATTCTGTCATTCTTGCGACGCTCATCCACGATCGGGTATCTCCTGGTCAGGCATTCACAGAGTCTTCCAAGGCACGGCGTATGCGCCGCAATGAGCGGGCAACGAAGCTCGACGTCTCCTGCTCCATCGGTCTTACCGTACCTGCACGGACCATTTTGGCGACTCTGCCCGCCGGCATGAGCGCAACCTTGGCGCCGTGCTGGTCGACGAACAGCATGTTGCGGGTATGGGGGTTGACCCAGAGCAGTTTCACCGCTTGCTCTTCTTTGTCCACGCCGTTGTTTAGTACGAACCAGTTGCCGGCCTCACGCATGAGCTTGTCGGCAACCTTTTGATCTTCCTCTGTGAGCGGAGCTTCGGCCGCCTTTGGCTGTACTTCTTCGCTTGGTACCGCGGGTGCCGCAGGGGGAGATGCCGTCTCTGCGGGTTTGGGAGCCTGTTTGGCAGGCTTATCCAACGATGTGCCCAGCGCCTCTATCACCCGACGTATGTTCTGCTCGTGGTGGGGTATCAATGTGCCGACGGTACTTTCGAGTTGTCGACTGAGATCGTCGCGTGTCGCTTCGTCGAGTGGCTGGCCGCTTGCTGCATGAATTGCGGCCGCGGCCAGCGCCTCGCCGACGCCATATGCGGTTTGCCAAGAGTCAGAATCGGTATTGAGGTTGCTGCGCAGCAACAACAGCGTGAGATAGTCGGCATAGGTAGTCGAGAGGAAAGTGACCACCGCCGGTGCGATTTCGATCTCGCTGGTGATGTCGTCGATGGTTTTCTTGACAATGCCCTTGGCCTGATCCAGGCGGGCGCGACCGCGCTCGGCCTCGAGGGTACGCTCTTCGGTGACATTGCTCTGCTGTTCCAGCTTTTTCTCGGCGCTGTCGAGCATTGCGATCTGGTCCGTAAAAAAGCCGTCGGGCAGCGTTTCGTTCTCGAGCATCTGCTTAACGATACTTTCCAGCTGTGGGTAGATCCCTACACGCAGATTGTCTTCGCGTACCCAGCGAATGCCGGCGTCGAGCATACGTTCGAACAACCGCCTGGCAGGATGATCCGTATTGTCGAGAAAGTCCGGGCTTTGTACGGCGATTTTCAGGTAGCGGGTGTGCAGATGGCTGAGTAAGGTCTTGACCGAGTTGGGCAGTAGCTTTTCGTTGAGCATGGCCTCGAAAAGCATGCCGACGATGTCGATCACATCTTCTTCGTGGCTCTCGAGTTTGTCTTTACCCACCAGACTTTTGATGATTTGGCGCTGTTTCTGTAGTGCGTTTTTCACCTTCATGAGCAGGATGGCGTCGACGGCGACTTTGGAAGTCGCCGTGGCGTCGGACGGCATCGGCATCGGGTGAGGGGCCTCCTGTAGCACTCTTACATCGGCGATGGCCTCGCCGACGTTGGCTGCGCTGGGGATGATCGGTGCAGAGGTTTGCAGCGGAGGTTCGTCGTCACGTTCTCGTGCGCGTTTGGCCATCAACAGCGAACTGATGGCTTTGAGCGTTTCCGCAGAGGTCGGTGTCGCGGGGCGCAGGCGTCTTGTCGGTGCGCCGTCCCCTACCGCATCCTCGGCAAGCGGGATACCGCTATAGCCGTCGTTGACCTCGTTGTCCGCTGCCGTTTCGGCGCCGCCGGTGGCCTGGCCACCGGAGGATTTACCGAAACGCTGATATTCGAACTTGATATTCGGCAAGATGCCGAGATCGATGAGACGCTTGTTGAACGCGCTGTAGAGTTCGCCCAGGCGGCTCATGACATAGCGGTCGAACAGGGTATAAAAGACCAGGCGAACCTCTTTTTCGACCTCGAGCTTGCGACTGGCCGGATCGAACATCCGGATAATCTGCATGGGGTTCGCCGGCAACTGCTCTATCGCGAGAGGACGGCCGCCAAGCAGAGCCGAGAGACGCTGCGCGAGCGCATGTAAGTCACTTAAGTGTTTGTCGGTTGTGCGTTTAGCGATGGTTTCGAGAGCGAGCGAGCGCTCATAGTCGTCGACTTCCACCAGGCTGAGGGTTTCGGCACCGAGTTGGGTGGCATGCGCCGGCCCGTCCGCGAACGACAATAGGGCCTCGCGCAACGCGCGTTCGAAGTCTTCGATAATCGTGTCTTCCTTGAGGTAGAATTCACGCTGTGCATCGAAGAACAAGCGCTGGAGCCGATTGTTCTCGGCGGCATCCGCGAACTCGAGCAGCACCTGACTCGAAGATTCGAATAGCTGCCGGAATCCCTCGATAAGGCTGGCGCCGACCTCCTCCTGCCATTCGCGTAAAACCTTTTTTTTGTCTGTTTGCATAGGTCCGCATGCCGTCGTTACGCGACGGGTTCGTCATCCACTGGCCCGGATAGTAACCTCTACATCGGTGTTTGAGCGAAAATCCTTAAATAAGGGGTGCCGCAGGCGATTCGCGGGTCTGTGCTCTCGGGATGTCAATATCGGGTGTTCCATGGTGATGACGTGCTTGGCTGGCTCGCCGAAGGGAATTTGAATGATTGGTTTGTTGCAGCGCGTGAACCGGGCCGAGGTGACTGTCGACGGTGCGCGTATTGCGGCGATCGGCCCGGGACTGCTGGTTCTCGTTGGCGTACAGCAGGACGATACCCGGGCGCGGGCTTCACGTCTCCTGGAACGCCTGCTCGGCTACCGGGTATTCGAGGATACCGCGGGCAAAATGAACCTCAGTCTGTTGGATGCCGGTGGGGGGTTGCTGTTGGTGCCGCAGTTCACCTTGGCCGCCGATACGCGCAAAGGGCGTCGACCAAGTTTTTCCGGTGCGGCCGACCCCGTGTCGGGTCGCGAGCTGTTCGAATACCTGCTCGAATGCGCAAACGAACGCATCGCTGACGTCCAGTCCGGTCGTTTTGGCGCGGATATGCAGGTCGCACTGATCAACGACGGGCCGGTTACCTTCTGGCTGCAGGCATGAGCCTGTGGCAT
The DNA here is from genome assembly GCA_028280505.1 of Chromatiales bacterium. Classification (GTDB taxonomy): domain Bacteria; phylum Pseudomonadota; class Gammaproteobacteria; order Chromatiales; family Chromatiaceae; genus Thiosocius. The sequence continues at coordinate 22,467 of JANQLO010000064.1, forward strand.
GACGATTGCCCCGTCGCGGACTAAATCGCGTAAAATTCGACCATAGTCCGCGATTTAAACGATTTGGGGGCATGTGGTGGGGCGTAACGCCAAAGTAGAACGCAACACGTTGGAAACACGGATTGCGGTCGAGATCGAACTCGACGGCAGCGGTTCGGCGCATTTCGAAACCGGTCTGCCGTTTTTGGAACACATGCTGGACCAGATCGCCCGGCACGGCCTACTCGATCTGAGCGTCACCGCTCAGGGCGATTTGCATATTGACGCCCATCACACGGTTGAAGACATCGGAATCACCCTGGGCCAGGCCTTTGCTGCGGCGGTCGGCGACAAGAAAGGCATCCGGCGCTATGGTCATGCCTATGTCCCGCTTGACGAGGCCTTGTCACGGGTCGTGCTGGATCTGTCGGGTCGGCCCGGGCTGACATTCGACGTGGATTTTACCCGCGCCATGATCGGCGGATTCGATGTCGATCTGTTTCAGGAGTTCTTTCAGGGTTTCGTGAACCATGCTGCCGTGACGCTGCATATCGACAATTTGCGCGGCACCAACGCACACCATCAGGTCGAGACGGTGTTCAAGGCCTTTGGGCGTGCCTTGCGCATGGCGATCGAACCGGACGAGCGTTTGGGTGACGTGGTTCCGTCAACCAAGGGCAGTCTATAAATCCGCGTATGACGTGAAGGCGGACTAGGTGGCACAGAAGATCGCCGTCATCGATTACGGCATGGGTAATCTGCGTTCGGTATCGAAGGCGATCGAACACGTCGCCGGAGATGCCGAGGTGCGCGCGACCGACGATCCGGGCTACATTGCCGCTGCAGAGCGCGTGGTCTTTCCGGGCCAGGGTGCAGCGCGCGATTGCATGCGCGCGATCGGCGAGCACCATCTCAACCGAGCCGTGATGGATGCTGCGGAGAGCAAGCCCTTTCTCGGCATTTGTATGGGACTACAGGTATTGCTGCGCCATTCCGAGGAAAACGACGGTACCGATCTGTTGGGGTTGTTCGGCGGCGAGGTGAAGCGGTTTGATGGCTTGACCCAAGGCGACAATGGTCTGCCGTTAAAAATTCCGCATATGGGGTGGAGTCGGGTTCGCCATGTTCAAAAACACGCTTTATGGGCCGAGATTCCGGACGATAGCCGTTTTTACTTCGTACACAGTTACCGGGTCGTGCCGGAAGATGTTTCGGTCATCGCCGCGACGACCGACTACGGGGTAAGGTTTGCGTCGGCGATTGCGCGGGACAACGTGTTTGCGACCCAGTTTCACCCCGAAAAGAGTGCCGATATGGGGTTGCAGTTGCTGCGGAATTTTGTGCATTGGAACCCTTAAAAGGCAAAAACGGCATAGCATGCTCGCTCGCTTGATCGAGGAATGCGGACCAAGAGTACCGACACGATATGATTCTGATACCCGCCATTGATCTGAAAGACGGTAAATGTGTGCGCCTGCGTCAGGGCGTCATGGAAGACGACACGGTGTTCTCCGATGATCCGTTGGAGGTCGCGCAACGTTGGGTAGATGCTGGTGCACGGCGTTTGCACATGGTCGATTTGAACGGTGCCTTTGCCGGCAGGCCGGTGAATGCAGAGCCGGTAAAGCGTATCGCTGAGGCTTTTCCCGAGCTGCCCATTCAAATCGGGGGCGGCATTCGCGATGCCGATACTATCGAGGCCTATCTGGACGCCGGTGTGCAGTGGTGCATTCTGGGAACCAAGGCGGTACGCGAACCCCATTTCGTGTCCGAGATTTGTTTACAGTTTTCCAGCCATATCATCGTCGGTCTGGATGCGAAGGACGGCAAGGTGGCGGTCGAAGGCTGGTCCAAACTGTCGCGCCACGACGTGATCGATATGGCACAGCATTTTGAAAACGATGGCGTCGATGCGATTGTCTATACCGATATCAGCCGGGACGGCATGATGCAGGGGGTAAACGTCGAGGCGACCGCGAAATTGGCCAATGCAGTGCGTATTCCCGTCGTTGCGTCGGGTGGTATCACCAATATGGATGACATCCGAGCCTTGTGTGCGGCCGACACCGGTAATATCGTCGGTGCGATCACCGGGCGCGCATTGTACGAAGGTACGCTCGACCTGACCGAGGCCCAACGTCTGGCGGATGAACTGAGCGAGGACTGAGTCGATGCTCGGGCCGAGGTGCAGATCGGCCTGATGTCTGAACAAGCATGGGCTGCCGCAGTTTTCCTGTATCGCGTAACGTCGATCCTTATTGATGAGAGACCCCATGGGCTTAGCAAAGCGAATCATTCCCTGTCTCGACGTCGATGCCGGCCGTGTGGTCAAAGGCGTCCAGTTCGTCGATATTCGTGATGCCGGTGACCCGGTCGAAGTCGCGCGCCGCTACAATGAAGAGGGCGCCGACGAGATCACCTTTCTGGACATCACAGCGACCGCACATGAGCGGGATACCATTGTCCATGTGGTTGAGCAGGTTGCCTCCGAGGTTTTCATTCCATTGACCGTCGGCGGCGGCATCCGCAAGGCCGATGATGTTTTGCGCATGCTCGACGCCGGTGCCGACAAAGTCGCGATCAATTCGGCCGCGGTGTTCAACCCCGAATTCGTTAAAGAGGTCACCGACCGCTTTGGCTCACAATGCATCGTGGTGGCGATCGATGCCAAACGTGTCGAGGATCACTGGGAGATCTTCACCCACGGTGGGCGCAAGCCGACCGGTATAGACGCGGTCGGCTGGGCGAAACGAATGGCGGATTACGGCGCCGGCGAGATATTGCTGACCAGTATGGATCGTGACGGTACCAAGATCGGTTTCGATAATGTACTGACCCGGGCGGTCGCCGAGGCCGTGCCGATTCCGGTGATCGCTTCCGGTGGCGTCGGGGAGTTGCAGCATCTGGTCGATGGGGTTAAGGAAGGCGGTGCCGATGCGGTACTCGCGGCGTCGATCTTTCATTTCGCCGAGTACAGCGTCGGCGAGGCCAAGCGTTTCATGGCCGATCAAGGCATCGAGATCCGGCTCTGAGGGGGGAGTAACCATGAACGACACACTGGATCGCTTGGCCGAGGTGCTGGAGCAACGCAAGCAGGCCGACCCCGAGACTTCGTATGTTGCCAAGCTTTACGGTAAGGGTTTGGACGCCATTTTGAAGAAGATCGGTGAGGAGGCGACCGAGACGGTAATGGCCGCGAAAGACGGCGATCGTGACAAGATCGTCTACGAAACGGCCGATTTATGGTTTCATTCGCTGGTTTTGTTGGCATACCGGGACATTCGGCCGGCCGAGGTGGCGGCCGAGCTCGAACGGCGGTTCGGATTGTCGGGTTTGGCGGAGAAGGCCAGCCGCGACAGTTGATCATGGGCCGGAATCCCCCCGGTTTCGGGTGGATCTTCCGGCAAAAAGCCAAGGATTTCGTCGGCGTACGGGGACTTACGCACCCCCGTAATAGGCATGGGTTATCATGCTCTTTTGGTTTTGTATTCCCGCGGCTCGAGAGGCGGCGGTCATTTGCGGAGAGAGAAATGGGTTTTGGCGGAATCAGTATCTGGCAGCTGTTGATTGTTTTGGTCATCGTGTTGCTGCTGTTTGGTACCAAGCGCTTGCGTAACCTGGGCGGGGATCTGGGCAACGCGGTCAAGGGCTTCAAGAAGGCAATGGGCGACGAAGAGAAAAAGAAAGAAGACGGCGCTGCGCCCGAGAAGCTCGAAAAGGCCGACGAGAAAATCATCGACGGCGAGGTCACGCGGGAAAAAGACAAGCAGTAAAACCGCTGTGCGTGGAGCTTCGGGCCTGTTAACACAAACTGAAACATTGCTGCCGGCGGTCCTTTTTTCGGCTGACGAGGCAGAAGGAGAGACGTTGAGTGTCGCTAAACGAACGACTGATAACGCCGTCAGGCGGAAAAAGGGCGCCGGCCCTACGGGTTGCGCCTGAAAAAGCG
>JANQLO010000037.1 GCA_028280505.1 Chromatiales bacterium
CCCCTTGGTGCAGCCGAGCACCGCAGGGCAAAACCGGGAGAAGCGAGGACTGTCTGAGCGATCGGAGATCGCGAGTTCCGCAGCGCCGGTTTTGGCCGAGGAGCACAGGGGAGTCGGAGCGTAGCGGAGACCAAGCCTTGGGGGTGCCTTTCTTTTGCCTTCTTTTCTTTAGGCAAGTAAAGAAAAGAAGGGCTGGTGCGCTGAGCACAGCGCTTTCAAAAATAATTGCGCTCATAGAGCGCATCAGATAATCAAATCATTGTCGATAGACCAATGTCACAGTCAGCGACGATTACGAAAACCCTTCACTTCCAGCACTAGTGCATAGACCAACACCACCAGGTAGATACCGAACACCACGACCATCCACTCCGGCATACTCCAGCCGAGGAACCGCCACTTGATGTCGTCGCAATAACCGGTGGGCTGAAACAGGGCGGGAAACCAGACGTCGAGTTTGAACCAGTCGGGGTAATTGGCCATGAAATCACAACCCAGGCCTTTGCCGGCCTGCACGTCGACATGTTCAAGGGCGAGTTTGAGCCCTGCCGCCGCAGACCCGCCAAATGTCAGATAGCCGAGTAGGCGTAGCCATCCAATGCGCGGTGCAGCGAAACCGATAAGGCCGCCGAGAACGATGCCCATCATGGCGGTGCGTTGATAAACACACAGTACACAGGGGTCGAGATCGAGACCGTATTGGAAATACAAGGCTGCGGTTTCGAGGGCCAGGGCACTTATCAGGACCGCAAACCAAGGCAGGCGTGAGTCGACGCGTAACATCATGCGGGAAATCTCGATGCCGGATGAGCCCTTATGCTCGACTGAATTCGGCGGCAGTGCAACAGCCTGGATGATTTTCGCTTAACCGGTTAACGCTGACTTGTGCCGCACACGGGGCAGTCGCTACGGGCCGGTATGCGTATCCGTTGCCATTCCATCAGGTTGGCATCGAACAACATCAACACCCCGCGCAGTGTTTCTTCGTGACCGGTCAATACACGTATCGCCTGCACTGCCTGCAGGCAGCCGATCAAGCCCACCACCGGCGCCAAGATGCCCTCCATCGCGCAGGTCTCCTCGTTTTCCAGCGATTCGGGGTAGACGCACTGATAACAGGGCCCGTCCGGCAGGGACGTCATGATCTGGCCTTCGAGCCGGATGGCCGCACCGCTGACCAGTGGTGTGCGTTCGGTCATGGCGAGACGGTTGAGCAGGAAGCGCGATTCAAAGTTGTCGGTGCAGTCCAGCACCAGATCGGCGGCAGCGATTTCCCGGTGAAGTTCGCTTTCGTCAAGTTGCCAGTCGCGCACCAGCGTTTTGCATTCGGCATTGATCTCTCGAAGTGTGCGCTTTGCCGAACTGGCCTTGAGTTCACCGATGTCGGTCTCACGGTGGATGATCTGGCGTTGCAGATTGGACGACTCGACCTGGTCGAAGTCGCTCAGCACCAGCGTGCCGACACCGGTAGCGGCAAGATACATCGCCGCCGGTGAGCCCAGGCCGCCGAGACCGACGATCAGTACGCGCGAATCGAGCAGCCGTTGCTGTCCCTCGGTGCCGACCTCGGGGAGCCGGATCTGACGGGCATAGCGTTTGAGCTGTTCGGGTGTCATCGGACCTGCCTCGCCGATTCGGCAGTCGGCGGTTCCGGCAGTCCGGTGGGGCTTTCGTGCTGTTCGACCGCATGCAGTTGTTCGGCAATGGTCTCTGCGTCCTCGGTCATCTTGGGCTCCCGCCGCAGCCAAACCTTGAAGCAGCTACCCTTGCCGGGTTGCGAGCTGACCGTGATGTCGCCGCCATAACGCCGGATCAGGCCATAGCTGACCGACAGGCCGAGCCCGCTGCCTTCGCCCTCACGCTTGGTGCTGTAGAAGGGGTTGAAGATGTGGCTGCACTGGTCTTCGTCCATGCCGCTGCCATTGTCGGATACCGTGATGCACACGCCCCGGTCTTCCCAGTCGGTCGCCGCGAGCACGATCTCGCCACCCTCGTCAGGCAGGGCATGTACCGCGTTGCTGACCAGGTTGACCAGTACCTGCTGTAACTCCTGTTGATTGATGGTGACCGGCAGGCTCGCAGCGAGCTGCAGATCGAGTCTGAATGCATGGCGCTTCTGCATGTGTTGAATCAATGCCACGGTATCCTGCACGACCTGGTCGACGTCGACCTCGGTCAGATAGCCGGCGTAATCGCCCGGACGTGCGTACTTCAGCAGTTTTTCCACGATGGCCTGAATTCGGTAGACCTGTTCGACCACCAGGTCGATCTCGGCCCGCACCGGATCGAGTCGATCGCCCAGTTCGGCCATCAAGACGTCGAGATTACCGAGCATCACCTGAGTCGGGTTGTTGATTTCGTGCGCGACGCCCGCGGTCAGTTCGCCCAGGGCCGCGAGTTTCTCCGCGGTGACCAGTTTGCGCCGGGTTTCGCGCAATACGTTGATGGTGCGCTGTAGCTCGTCGTTGCGTTGGCGCAGCTCGGCGGTGCGTTCGTCGACCTTGTCCTCCAGTTGCTCGGCCCAGCGCTGCATCTGTGCGGCATGTTGTTCCAGGCGGTCGAGCATGTCGTCGAATTTATGCGCCAGCTCCGCGAGTTCGTCCTGGCTTTCGACCTCGCCGACGCGCAGCATCTGACCGCGCCGCGTTGCGCGTACCACCTGCGACATCTTTTCAACCGGGCGAAAGATCGATTTGGCGCCGCGGATCGCGAGTACCGCGTAAAGTGCGAGTAGGCCGAGCACGATCAGCAAAACCAGACCGAGCGCTTGCCAGAGTGCGGTGCGATAGGGCGCTTCGAGATAACCGGCGTAGAGGATGCCGACGCGGTTGCCGTGCACGTCGACGATGGGTTCGTAGGCCGAGATGTACCAGTCGTTGACTACGAAGGCGCGGTCGATCCAGTTGCCGCCTTCGTCCAATACCGCGCGACTGACTTCCTCGGAGACCCGGGTACCGAGCGCCCGTTCGCCGGCGCGGCGCGGGACATTGGTCGAGATGCGTACGTCGTCGAGAAACACCGTAACGGTCCCGATGCTGCCGGCCGGAAGGCTGCCGGGACCGTAGACCAGGTCGCGAATGGTGTCGACGAAAGTGAAATTGTTGTTCAACAGCACGCCGCCGTCGAGGATGGCACTGAGGCTGCCGTCGGGATTGATCACGGGCTGGCGCACCCGCACCACCATGCCGCGATCCTCCAGCCGGCGGTCGGTCGGGCGTGCGCGTCGGGTCTGTACGATCGGCAGGCGTACCGATTCGGCCAATGTGGGATCGAGTTCGGTCAAGGCATCGGGTCCGAGGATTTCGATTCCGACACTCGGCAGCCCGGCCGGCGTGCTTTGTTCGCCGCTGATCGGGATGACGCGCAAAAAGCCGAAACCGCCTTTTGCTTTCAATTGCGCGGTCAGGGTTTGCACGGTGGTGTTGTCGCCGGTGGCGATGGCATTGCGAAACGGGTAAGACTCGCCGAGTCGCGCGACTTTGTTCAGATGATCTTCTTGTATGCGTTCGAAGATGTCGTGTGCCACCGCGAGGTCCGAGTTGACCTTGATGTAGAGTTGTTCGTAGGTGAAAGACGCCCCCCAAGCGGTCAGGCCGGCCAATGCGATCGGTAGCACCAGGGCGACCGGCAGCAGTGTCAGCGCCAGCAGCTTGTACCGGACGTTGCTGCGTACCTTGCGAATGATTGCACTGAAAGGCCACACGGTTCAGCGCGTGCCGGCGTCTGTGTGGGACCTTATTGGGTGACGCCCCAGGCCTGGCATTTTCGCTCCAGTGTCTTGCGCGACACACCGAGGAGTCGTGCTGCGGCGGATTTGTTGCCGTTTTCCATATCCAAGACTCGCAGGATATGACGGCGCTCGATGGTCTCCAAGGTCAGGTCGTCGTCTTCGACACCCCGCCGGTCGGCATTGCCGCCGTTACCGCAGCCCTGCAAGGTCTGACTGGGTTGATGGCTGAGTAGCAGACAACGTTCGATGACGTTTTTGAGTTCACGGATGTTGCCCGGCCAGTCGTATTCTGCCAGTCGTTTGATTTCGGATTCAGGAATTTGTGGGATCGCTACGCCGAGGTCGGTAGCGATGCTGGTGGCAAAGAACTCGATCAGTTCGGGCAGATCCTGGATGCGCTCGCGCAGCGCCGGCATGCGGATGCTGAGGACGTTCAATCGATAGAACAGGTCCTCGCGGAATTTGCCTTGGTCGACCTCGGCCCTCAGGTCGCGATTGGTTGCGGCAATGATACGTACATCAACCGGGGTTTCGCGGTTGCCGCCGACAGGGCGTACGGCACGATCCTCCATCACCCGCAACAACCGGGTTTGCATCGCCAAGGGCATTTCGCCGATTTCGTCCAGAAACAGCGTGCCGCCGTTGGCATAAGAGAACAGGCCTTCGCGCGCCTTGACCGCGCCCGTAAAGGCTCCTTTGGCATGGCCGAACAATTCGCTTTCGAGCAACTCCGCATTCATGGCACCGCAGTTGATCGGCACGAAGGAACCGTTGCGTCCGCTGAAGCGATGGATGGCGCGCGCGGCCAGTTCCTTGCCGGTACCCGATTCGCCTTGGATCAGCACGGTCGACGGCATGGGTGCAACCCGCTTGATGACTTCGCATACGCCCTTGATCAAATCGCATGAACCGATGATGCCGCTGTTGTCCTGCATGTGTGCGACCTGGCGCCGGAGCAGGAAGTTCTCTTTTTGCAAACGTTGACGCTCCATGCAGCGATTGACGGCGGTCTGAATTTGCTCCATGCGAAACGGCTTCATGATGAAATCGGATGCGCCGGCGCGTAGCGCCTTGATCGCGGTTTGCAGATCGGCATGCGCGGTCATGAAGATGACGGGGGTCATCTGGTCCTGTTCGCGCAGCCGGCTGATCCATTCGACACCGGAACGCCCGGGCAGGCGGATGTCGGAGATGATCAGGTCGAAGTGGCAGCGGCTGAGCAGGGCGTCGGCGTCATCGGCATCGGCCGCAACCTCGATAAGCGAAAATTGGCTGGCCAGCCCTTTTTGCAGAAAGCTCAGGATGCCCGGTTCGTCGTCGACGATGAGCACCGAATGGAGGCGTTTCGGTTGGACGTCGTCGGTATCGGCGCTGGATTGGTCGGTCAGTGCGGCGCGCATGCTCTCGGTTGTACAAGCCATGGAATGGTTGAACTCTCTGGTGGTGAATCGGCAAATGGTTATATGGCCAGTTAGCGAACGCCCCTCGGAAAGAAACGGAAAGCGGCGACCGATTTCCCGAGGCCGACGGCGAGCACTGATGCCGACTGGTCTATAGTGTCTTTCCAGTCTAGCCAAGCATGAGACATTTTGTCGCTTTATTGAGAATTCCGATGCTAGCGACCATCGGTAATGGTTTGTCCGGAGAGCCGTTCCGGCCATGTGCCACAGGCCGTTGCCAAATGATGAATATGCCGCGAGCCGACATGGCACTGGACTTGCACATAGCTGTGTTTGCGATCGATGACAAAACAACCGGAGGAGAAGATGGGGAAGGGACGAATGACAACATTAAAAGGATTCCTGATAGGTTTGTTGTCTTTGAGCCTGCTCGGGGGCGCGTTCGCCGCCTCCGAACGGGACAAGATTGTGCGTTTGGCGACGACAACCAGTACGGATAATTCGGGTTTGTTGGGCGATCTGTTGCCACGCTTTACCCGAGTCACGGGGTATCAGGTGCACGTCATTGCGGTCGGTACGGGTAAGGCGCTGCGTATGGGGCGTGATGGCGACGTGGACGTCGTGTTGGTGCATGCACCGGCTGCGGAACGCAAGTTCGTTCGTGATGGCCACGGCGTGCAACGTTTACCGGTGATGTTCAACGATTTCGTACTGGTCGGGCCAGATGACGACCCGGCGGTGGTCGCGAAGGCGAAGAGTGCCGTCGACGCTTTGAGACGGATTGCCGAGCATGGCGGCGTCTTCGTATCTCGCGGCGACGATTCCGGTACGCATAAAAAGGAGCGGGGCCTGTGGGCGGCGCAGGGGCTCACGCCAAGCGGCGTCTGGTATCGCGAGGTTGGACAGGGTATGGGCAAGGTGTTGCAAATTGCAGATGAATTGAATGCCTATACGCTGACCGATCGTGGCACCTGGCTGGCCTATCGTGAGAAGAGCCGTTTGCAAGTGGTGTATCAAGGGCACGAAGAGTTGTTCAACCCCTACGCAATCATTCAGGTCAGTGCGCAGCGTTATCCCGATCTGAATCATGCCGGCGCCAAGGCCTTGATCGACTGGATCCGAGGTGACGAAGGACAGCAGGCGATTGCCGCCTATCGCAAGTCGGGTGAACAGTTGTTCAAGCCGTCGGCCAACAGTGTGGCGGTGCGTTGATTCAAGGGCGGTGAGGTGTCATGGGTTCGATTGCCGAGAGTACCCAACAGGCCCTGGTGTTGTTGTTCGGTGGTGATCCCGACCTCTGGGTGATTATCGGTATATCGTTCAAGGTTTCGCTCACCGCTTTGTTGATCGCTACGCCTTTCGCTATTGCGATGGCGTTTTTGCTGGCGTTCGGGCGTTTTCCCGGACGCCGGTTACTGATCACGACGTTCAACACATTGTTGTCCTTCCCGGCGGTCGTGGTGGGGCTGACATTTTATATTTTGTTGTCGCGTCAGGGCCCGTTGGGCGAATGGCAGTTATTGTTCACCCAACCGGCCATGGTAATCGGGCAGATCGCGTTGGCGCTGCCGATTTTGATCGCGATGGGGCATTCCTCGCTGCAGGCGACCGATCGTCGGGCCTGGGAGACCGCCCGTACCCTGGGCGCCAGCCGCACGCGTGCCGTGATGACGCTGATGCGCGAGGCGCGCTTCGGCCTTTTAGCGGCTTTGCTGGCCGCTTTCGGTCGAATTATCGCCGAGGTCGGTGCGTCCATGATGTTGGGTGGCAACATATTGCATTACACGCGGAATATTCCGACCGCAATCGCGTTGGAAACCAGCAAAGGGGAGTTTGCGCAGGGTATTGCGCTCGGTTTGGTATTGTTGATGATGGCATTCCTGCTTAACGGGCTTTTGCAGGTGGTGCAAGGTAAGGGGAGACCAGTGGCGTGACGGAGTTGACTTACAGCGCGGTGCGCAAAACCTACGGCAAGCGAGAGATTCTTGCCGGTGTCGATTTCAGCCTGCGTTCGGGGCGATGTGTGCTTTTGTGTGGCGAGAACGGTGCGGGCAAGTCCACCCTGCTGCGGATACTGGCCGGCATGGAACGCCCCGATTATGCGTCGGTAACCCGCGACGGTGTGACCCGGCGTTGGCGTGAGGTCAAAAAACGTCTGCTCGCCGATTGCATCTATCTGCATCAAACGCCTTATTTGTTCGAAGGTAGTGTGCGTTACAACCTCAACTACCCTTTGCGCGGTGCGCGTGCAATCCGAGAGTCTTTTGTGCGCGAGGGATTGGCATGGTCCGGTTTGGACGCAATCGCGGATCAGGCGGTGCATCAGTTGTCCGGTGGCGAGCGTCAGCGGGTGGCGCTGGCTCGTGCATGGCTGCGTCGACCAAAGGTGATGTTGTTGGACGAGCCGACGACCAATATGGATCACGCCTGTCGTCAGCGTACCGTTGAGCTGCTGCACGCCCTTAAACAGGAAGGTGTTGCACTGGTGGTGACGAGTCACGATCCCAATCATTTCGTCGGCGTTGCCGATGAGGTGTTGGAATTGGCGTCGGGGTGTCTTGGTAGGGCCGGACCGGCCTATATGGATTTGCCGGAAAAAGTCACCCCGATCGACCGTCGGGCGAGGGCGACGGCGTGATTGGGATGTGAGATGTGATCGATCCGAACGACATCACCGCGTTGATACTTGCCGGGGGCAAGGGGCGTCGCATGGGCGGTCGCGACAAAGGCTTGTTGCCTTACGGTGACGGGTCGTTGGTCGGTCATATCATCGATGCCATTGCGCCACAGGTCGGCGCTGTGCTGATCAGCGCCAACCGTAATCGGACCGATTACGCGCAGTTCGGTTATCCGGTAGTCGCCGATCCGCTGGACGATTTTCAGGGCCCCCTCGCGGGTTTTCTTGCCGGCCTGGAACGCATGCGCACCAATTATCTGTTGACCTTGCCGTGTGACGGTCCTTGCGTCATTCCGAATCTGGCGCAACGCTTGGCGGCCGGCCTGATCGAGGCCAATGCCGAGATCGCCGTCGCCCACGACGGTGAACGGTTGCAGCCCGTTTACGCGTTGTTGCATCACCGTGTTTTATCTGGACTTAGACAGGCGCTGAAAGCCGGTGAGCGTAAGATCGATCGCTGGTATCCCCGGCACCATTGGGTCGAGGTCGATTTCAGTGACGTGCCGGCCTTGTTCAGCAATTTCAATACGCCGGAAGAATATGCGCGTGCCGATGGGCACGGACTTGGCGGCTGAGCGATCATGGCGAAGTCCGTCTCTTTTCCCCCGCCAAGCGATTTCCCTCTGCCGTTGATCGGGTTTGCGGCGTTCAGCGGTACCGGCAAGACGACGCTATTGCTCGAACTGCTGCCGATCATCAAGCAGGCGGGTCTGCGGGTCGCGGTCGTCAAACACGCGCACCACAGCTTCGATATGGACTACCCGGGCAAGGACAGTTATCGTCTGCGTGATGCCGGGGCCGACGAGATGCTGGTCGCCGCGCGTCATCGCATGGGCTGGATTCGAGAGTGCCGTGAACAGCGCGACGAGCCCAGCCTGGGCGAGGCGCTGGCGATGTTGGACACCGCCCGACTCGATCTGGTGTTGGTCGAAGGTTTCAAGCACGAGATTTTTCCGAAGATCGAGCTACACCGTACGGTGCTCGGACGGCCATTGTTGTTCCCGGACGACCCGAACATCATTGCCATCGCGACGGACGGCGGCAAGCCGGCGATTGATCCGGGCGGTCTGCCTTTACTGTCGATCGATCGGCCGGCTGAAATCGCCGCCTTCGTTTTGGATTTCATCGGTCACGATAGCCGCAGACAATCCGATTTGGCGTGTTAGGGAAATAATGAATGGTAAGCAGCAAGATTACGATACAGGTTTCTTGTGCCGATGCCGGTGACCCCTATTCGCTTCGTGTTGCACAGGCCAAGAACGCGATACGCAAGGCACTGACGCCGATCGCCGAGGACGAGATGGTTGCCGTGCGCGATGCGCTCGGGCGTGTGCTGGCCGGCGACTGCATGTCTTCGATCGACGTGCCGAGCCATACCAACTCGGCAATGGACGGTTATGCCTTTATCGGCAGTGATTTGCCGACCGAAGGCGAGCGTGAATTCACCGTGGTCGCCACCGCGATGGCCGGACAGCCGACGGACCATGTCTGCACATCGGGGCAGTGCATTCGGATCATGACCGGTGCGCCCATGCCCGCCGGCACCGACAGCGTGGTGATGCAGGAGCAGGCCGAGTTGATGGATGACGATCGGGTGCGTATCGATTCGCGTCATCGGACCGGCCAGAACGTCCGTCAGGCCGGCGAGGACATCGCGCGCGGTGCCTGTGTGTATCGCAAGGGGCGGCGGGTCACCGCCGCCGATCTCGGCGTGCTGGCCTCTCTCGGTTATGCCGAAGTGCGTGTGATACGTCGGCCGCGCGTGGCCTTTTTTTCGACCGGTGACGAGTTGCGTTCGATCGGTGATACCTTGGCCGAGGGCGAGATCTATGACAGCAATCGTTACAGCCTGTACGCCATGCTCACCGAGATGGGTGTCGAGATCATCGATATGGGGGTGGTGGGTGACGATCCGCAGGCCCTGACCGGTGCTTTCGACCGGGCGGCGGCTGCTGCGGATTTGGTGATCACGTCCGGCGGGGTGTCGGTCGGGGAGGCCGACTACACCAAGGCGATTCTGGAACAGCGTGGCGAGGTCGCGTTTTGGACCATCGCTATGAAACCCGGCCGTCCTTTGACCTTCGGGCATCTCGATGGCGCCTTGTTTTTCGGCTTGCCGGGCAATCCCGTCGCGGTCATGTTGACTTTCCATCAATTCGTTCGTCCGGCGCTGCGCTATCTGGCCGGCGGCGATTGGCCGCAGGATTTGATCGTCGAGGCACGTGCGGAGAAGGGGTTGAAGAAGCGTGCCGGGCGGTTCGAGTTCGTCCGCGGCATTCTTGCCTATGACGAAATGGGTGAGTTGACGGTGAAGCCGGCGGGCGCTCAGGGGTCCGGTATTCTGACGTCGATGAGCCGTGCCAATTGCTTTGTGTTGCTCGACGAGGCCTGCGCCGGAGTCGCTGCCGGTGATCGGGTGCGTGTGCAGCCGTTTTCCACCCAACTCTGATTTCCCTCCGTCTCTTTATCCGGTGCCGACTTTCTACTTGGGCACGCGTTTTGCTTTGTAATTCTCGGGTTTCGACGAGTGACGAATTTGCGACATCACCGGTGTTGGCAAGCTATCGGCACCGGGCATGGGGAAGCCACATGAAACACGCAATCCGACAATTTGCCGATTGGCTGGCGCGGCCGTTACGGGTTGAGTTCGACTATCAAGACGGCGCCGGTCTGCATCATGGTCAGTGCTATGTGCGGACCTTGTTCGGCAACAAACGCCAAGTCGTGCGTCAGCTTCGGCGTTGCGGTTATCGCAATATCGATATCCGCTGAATGCCGCGGCTGAAACAGCGGCAAAGGAAGATGCCGACATCGGTGCTATGCTCGACGTTTCGGGGCAATTGAAACGGGGAAGCACAGCGTCTTGGGCATCAAACCTCATGCCTTCGTGGCGATGCCGTTCGGGCAGAAAGCCGGTCCGGACGGCAGTATCATCGATTTCAATCGGGTCTATATCGAACTGATCAAGCCGGCACTTGAAGCGGCGGGTTTGTTCGCCTTTCGCGCCGATGAAGAGACCCAGCCCGGCGATATCCGGGTCGATATGTTCCAGGAGCTGCTGATCGCCGACTTGGTCGTGGTCGATCTGAGCATCAACAATCCCAACGTTTGGTACGAACTCGGTGTGCGGCACGCCTTGCGTTCACGGGGTGTCGTATTGATTTCCGGCGGGCAGGCGACCAAGGCTTTCGACGTCTATACCGACCGCAAATTGCGTTATACGTTGCGCGACGGTGGTCCCGACCCCGAGCAACTCGAACAGGATCGTGCCCGTCTGATCGAAATGATCGGGGCGACCATGGAGTCTTGGCACGGACGTAAGATGAGTCCGGTCTACCAGTTGATACCGAATTTGCAGGAACCCGACTGGCGCACCCTCCGGATGGGTAACTTGCGCGAGTTTTGGGAGGCCTATGACGCCTGGGAGGAAAAGATCACCCAGGCACGTCGGCTCGGTCGGGTCGGCGATATGCTGATATTGGCCGATGAAGCGCCGGTCTCGGCGTTTCGTGCGAATGCCTGGATTCGGGCTGGCAAGGCGCTTCGGCGGATCGGCCACTATCGTTTCGCGCTCGAGCAACTCGACAAGGGACTCGCGATCGAGCCGCTCAATATCGACGGCCTGCGTGAGAAGGGCATGTGTCTGCAACGCCTCGCGCAACGCGGTGAACGAGGGCACCGTCTGGCTTCGGCGCGCAGCCACTATCGCGCCATGCTGCAACGCGATCCGAAGGATGCCGAAACTTGGGCTTTGCTCGGTCGGGTTGAAAAGGATGCGTGGTCGGCGAGTTGGCGTCTGCCCGATGCCGGTCCGGCGCAGCGTTTGGATGATGCGCGCTATGAAGACGCGTTGTTGCGCGCGGCGATCGACTGTTACGAAACCGCTTTCCGGGCCGATCCCAAACATTATTATTCGGGCATCAACGCCTTGGTATTGATGGCCTTGTATCGTCACCTGACCGGTGATGAACGCTATGCCGAGGTGTTCGGCATGATGGCCGGCGCCGTGCGTTTCGCGGCCGAATGCGAGCGAGATCAGGAGAATCTTTACTGGGCCAAGGCCTCGCTCGGCGATTTGCAGGTTTTGATCGGCGATGCCGACTCGGCCGCCACGGCCTACAAGGAGGCCATTGCGATCAACCGCGACAATTGGTTCGCGCTGGATTCCTGTCGCGAGCAGTTGTTGCTGTTGCGTGAGCTCGGTTTCGCGCAAGACAAAGTCGATGCCGGTATCGAGGTGTTCGAACGCGCGTTGAAGCGGCTTCCCCTGCCGGGTCGTGAATGGGAGCCGCGTCGTGTCTTTCTGTTCAGCGGCCACATGGTGGACGCACCGGATCGTGCGGCTCCACGTTTTCCGGATTCAAAAGTGGACAAAGCGGGTCAGCAGATCGCCGAGTTATTGCAGGGGCTCGATGCCGGCCCCGATGATCTGGCATTGACCCAGGGGGCCTGTGGCGGCGACATTTTGTTTACCGAGGTCTGTCAGTCACGGGGGGTACGCGTCTCCTGGATGCAGCCGTTCGCCGAGCCGGAGTTCATCAGGCGTTCGATTGTTTCCTGCGGCGGCGAGGCGTGGCGTCAGCGTTATCTGAACGTTCGTCAGCGTTTGGATCAAGCCATCCTGGCAGCACCGGAAGAACTCGGCGATTCCCCCGACTATGCGGAACGTGGCTATGCTTACGAGCGTTGCAACCGCTGGTTGCTTTACACCGCATTGGTTTGGGGTATCGAGAAGGTGCATTTCGTTTGCTTGTGGAATGGCGAACACGGTGATGGGCCGGGTGGCACCTCGCATATGTATCAAGAGGTCGCACAACGGACCGGCCAGGTGCACTGGATCGATACCCGGACATTGTGACCTAAAAACATAACAAACCCGGGTTATCACTATCCCGGATAGACAGACAAGCAATCGAGGTATCTTGAATGCAAGAAGCATTACGTGAACGCATTGGCGCGCCCGGTCCAAAGAAGATTCTGTCCTGCGATGGCGGAGGTATTCTCGGCCTGATGTCGGTCGAGATCCTGGCACGGATCGAACGCGAACTGCGCAACCGAACCGGTCGTGACGACCTGGTGTTGGCGGACTGGTTCGATTTCACCTGCGGCACCAGTACCGGGGCCATCATCGCCGCCTGTGTCTCTTGCGGTATGTCGGTCGATCAGATTCGAAGTTTCTATCTCGACAGCGGCAAAGACATGTTCGAGAAGGCATCGTTACTGAAACGGCTGCGTTACAGCTACGTCGACGAGCCGTTGGCGAAGAAGCTACAGGTCGAACTCGATCGGGCACTGGGTTATGACCCGGCATCCGGCGAACCTCGCGCGACGCTGGGTGATGCGCGTTTGCGCACCTTGCTGATGATGATGCTGCGTAATCACACCACGGATTCGCCCTGGCCGGTCAGTAACAATCCTTACGGCAAATACAATCAGCGTGAACGCGACGACGGCTCCCCACGTCTCGATTGCAATCTGGATCTGCCTTTATGGCAGCTGGTGCGTGCCAGTACCGCGGCGCCGACCTTTTTCCCGCCCGAGGTCGTCACCTTCGCCGAGGGTACACCGAACGAATATCAGTTCATTTTTGTCGACGGCGGCGTCACCACTTACAACAATCCGGCCTTCCTGGCGTTTCAGATGGCCACTGCGGCACCTTATGGCATCAACTGGCAAACCGGCACCGACCAGCTCTTGATCGTCTCGGTCGGTACCGGCCGTAGTGCCAATTCCCGTCCCGGTTTAACGGAAGACGATCTTTGGCTTTTGGATCACGCCAAGAACATCCCTTCTGCCTTGATGAATGCCGCCGCAGACGGTTGGGATATGGCCTGCCGCAGTATCGGCGCCTGTCGGTTCGGTGCCGATATCGATCGTGAGTATGGCGATAACGTGCTCGATGAAGAAGATCCGGCAGCACTCGCCGGTAGATTGTTCTCTTATGTACGTTATGACGCGGATGTCACGGCGTCCGGCCTTACCGAGTTGGGGTTGGCCGATATCGATCCCGAGCAGGTGCGTGTGATGGACAGCACCGATCATATTCCGCAGATTCAGCGGGTGGGGTCGGCCTATGCCGAGCGTTGGGTCGATTTGGGGCGCCATTTTCGAGGTTTTTAGCGCAGCTGACTTACATGACCTGTGGGTTTGACGTGCTCTTCGAGCGGTTGTTTTTGAAAGCGCTCGGCGGAGCGCGCCCGCGTTTCTTTCTTTTGCTTGTCCAAAAGAAAGAAACCAAAGAAAACGACACCCGACGACTTGCCCCTTGCTAACGCAAGGGGTTCCCTGCGCTTCTCGCCCTTTCCGGCGCGCGTGAA
>JANQLO010000003.1 GCA_028280505.1 Chromatiales bacterium
TTCGCCGATCTTCTTCGAGTTCTGGATCATCGCTCAACATCTGCCTCAAACCTCATACAACTGCACTATATCTTGAGCATACCGGAAGATCCACAAAAATGAGAGGATTCCTGAGAGCTCAACCAGGTTCGCGCTACGAACGTCCAACATCGTCGCCACAAGAAGCGCCAGTTTGCCGCGTTGCGTCTTCCGCTGCTTAGGCAGCCTCATCTTGAGGTCCGCGCCAGTGCTCTCGGCAATTGTCGTAACACCATCCATATCGTGTGTTTCGGTTCCGCCAGGGGCGGAATCCTTGAATCACACGCCGATTCCCAGGGTCAATACCCTTCCTGGTCAAACTGATGGATGGTGAGATCCTCCACCCGTCCGAAGTGATCAAGCAACAGTCGAAGACGAGAAGTGGCAGATATGTCGTCCCTCGTGTCGGCTCCCATTCGTTCCACCGACGCTCCATGACTCACATTGAATCCGCCATGGCCATATCTTTCAACACCTGAAATAGTTAACAGTCTTCAACCCGACTTCGTTGCCGTGCATTCCCAAACCATTGATCTGCGTGTTACCGCAATCTTGAGATATTGATTTCGATACAGGTTGCGCAATCACCGATTAGGTGTACGGATCGGTGGGGCGATCACCCCGGCACAGTTTGTCGACGCCATCCTCGTTGTTTGCCGATTTTTTACGGGTTTGCTTTGGCAGGCACCATTCGTCGCTGCATTGCTGTAAGTTGCGGAGGGTCATGGGCTACCGCGTCACGGTTCTTGCGATCTTGGTCGCTCAGGGCACGGCCGCGGACTCTTGAAGAGAGGAATGCATGTCCGACAAAACGATCCTGGTTATTGACGATCATATGCCGATCCGTGAACTGATCGCGCGCAAACTTGAGTTGGAGGGTTTCACAGTCCTGCGTGCCAAAGACGGCAAGGAAGGCTTGGCGGCCGTGCAGGAAAACGCGGTGCATTTGATCGTGGTCGATCTGATGATGCCGGTCATGGATGGATTAGAATTCCTGCGCCGGCTGCGCAGCGAAGACAATAAGGTACCGGCCATCGTTCTGTCTGCCTCCGGCACCCAGAGCCGCGAAGAGGAGTTGATTGACGCCGGTGCCACGGCAGTCCTGGCCAAGCCGGTTCAGCCGACAGTGATCCGTGCGACGATCGACCAAATATTTACGAAAGCACGGCGAATATAATTTCTGATTTATTATCTCGCAATCTGTTTGATTCATGCGCTCTTGACGTTGGCCATACCAATGCGCAAACTAACACGAGGTGTGGATGACCATGCCAGTGTCGTGGAGAGTGGGAACACGATCCGGCAGGCCTGTTATACCGATGGCCCGCATTGACGACAGGGTCGGTTTCGGCGCTGAACGAGGCGCGCCGCCATCTTGGCGGCCGGCTGCTGGGCGTGGTCCGGGCCGGCTGGACGCCGGCGGTCCAGCCGGCAAGCATGCCGGCGCTCCGAAACAGGGCGGCCCGAGGATCGGTCAGTGTTTCGGGCCGTTGGTCTTACCCGAAGATGGGTCTCTGTAGCCTGCGCGACCGGAACGGACTGGTTCGTGGTGACCGATCTTCGTCCCAAACAGCCGAATCGTCGAATAGCCGTATCCGCGAGTCGACTTCTTCTTGACTATATCCATTGACTATCGTTAGTTCTTGAGTGTCTGGTAACGGGCCTGTGAGACTCGCGCATCTGCGAAGGCGAATTGGAAAGATTGGTTGGAGACCGCAACACAATGGAATTGAGCACGGAGGAAGTGGGCCGCGTCATCGTGGTTGATCCCGGTGTTAAGCGGATCGACGCGACCGTCGCGGTAAGCTTGAAGTCGGCTTTGGCGGATCTTGTGAAGGCGGGACACGCTCATATCGCGATCGACCTGGGGAATGTCGAATTCATTGATTCCAGTGGCCTTGGGTCGCTGGCCGCCGTTCGAAAGCAGGTGGGCAAGTCCGGGGAGATCGCTCTGTTCGGCGTCCAGGGCACCGTTAAGAACATGTTTAAGCTCACGCGCATGGATAAGGTATTTAAGATATTCCATAGCAAGGCTGAGGCCATTCCAGCACTTTCTTCTTGATTATTGATCCTGAGCAATGGACGGAACATGGCACGCACTACTTTAACGATCAATAGTGATCTTGAAAATGTGCCGTTGGTCGGCGTATCGGTGCGTGCTATTGCCGCAATGACCTTTGATCTCGATACGGCCGCAATGATTGAGTTATGTGTCGTCGAAGCCGTGAACAACGTCATTAAGCATGCCTACTCTGGTGAGGGTGGGCATTGCCTCACTGTTGAAGTGACTCTTCGTAACGATCACATTACCATTGTTGTGACTGACTCCGGCCGCGCCATGCAGGATGGTATTCTGGAATCGCGTCAGGATGCCTTGGACTATGATGCTGACGACCTGGACAGTATCCCCGAAGGTGGTATGGGACTGGCCATCATCCAATCGGTCATGGCACGCGTGGAGTACTCCCGCGAGAATGGCCTTAATGTTCTTTCTATGAGTCTGGGTGCGAACACACCTTCGGACGCAGCACCGTAGGGCCGTACCGATCATGAATGATCCGATAGATGAAGAAGCACGGTTGGCGGCGCTGCGGCGTTATGAGATTCTTGATACGCCGGAGGAAGCGGCTTTTGACTGCATCACACGGATCGCCGCGCAGATCGTCGATACGCCGATTGCCCTGGTTTCCCTTGTGGATGACCACCGACAGTGGTTCAAGTCCCACTATGGCCTGGAAGCCCGCGAAACCCCGCGGGCGGTCGCCTTCTGTGCCCATGCCATTCGCGCCGATGTTCCCTTGGTCGTCGACGATGCCACCCGCGATCCCCGTTTCTCCGAGAACCCCTTGGTAACCGGCGCCCCACATGTCCGGTTCTATGCCGGCGCTCCCCTAAAAACATCGGACGGCCATCGCCTCGGCACCCTATGCACCATCGATCGGTCGGCGCGAAGCCTGACCAGAGCCCAAGAAGCCGCTTTGCGCGATTTGGCTCAGATTGTGGTCGACGAGCTTGAGTTGCGGCTGACATCGCGACGTTTGGCCAATGAGCTTGATATTTCAGAGCGGTCTCGGCAGGCGAGTCATGATAGCGACATGCGAACACGAACGATCCTTAATACAGTTTTTGAGGGTATAATTGTTATAGACGAGCGCGGCATAATTGAGTCTATCAATCCTGCAGCAGAAAGAATATTCCAAATTGAATCAGCAGAAATCACGGGCTGCAATATCAATCTGCTCATGCCACAACCGGACCGCGGTCGCCACGGCGATTACATCAACGCCTATCTCCGAACCGGGCAAACCAAGATCATTGGTAAGGGGCGGGAGGTTATGGCGCTACGACGAGACGGCCGCGTATTTCCTGTGGATTTGGCCATCACAGAGATGGTGCTTGGCCAACGTCGCCTGTTTGTCGG
Source organism: Chromatiales bacterium (assembly GCA_028280505.1). Lineage (GTDB taxonomy): Bacteria > Pseudomonadota > Gammaproteobacteria > Chromatiales > Chromatiaceae > Thiosocius. Next base: position 3,440 of record JANQLO010000003.1, read on the forward strand.
TGCTCTACACGATGTCAGCGAAAGGAAAGCGTTGGAACTTCAGCTTCAGCAAAAAATACTCGAAATCTCGCAGTCTTACGAGACAATTCGGCAAGACCTTGAGTCCGCCGCCCAGCTCCAGAAGGGTCGTCTGCCACACCCTAGTATGAACATCAACGGTGTCGAGATTTCATCTTTGTATATTCCTTCGACTTTACTATCCGGTGATATGTTTAGTTACTTCGCTATCTCCGGTCGTCGTGTCGTGCTCTATTCGGTTGATGTCTCCGGCCATGGGGTTCCTGCAGCATTGTTGGCAGTGACGCTGTCGCATACTCTCGTGCCAGCGTTTTTTGATGTATCGCGGCGGCTTGGCGCGGCGACCGCGGGCGGGGACGACGGTGGGGCGTCTTTGGCCGACATCTGCGTAAACACGCTGGCGCGGTTGAATGAGCGTTTCACCTTGGATGAGCAGGATTGTCAGTATTTCACCATCGGGTTCTGTGTTATTGACCCCGCTGAACGCAAACTTGCGTTCGGTCAGGCGGGGCACCCAAACCTACTGATTGTCCGAAAAGATGGTCGTGTATCGTCGGTAGGCGAAGGTGGCGTACCCATCGGTTTTCTTACCGACGACACTTATCCGGCACCAACAGTTGATATTGCCGAAGGCGACAGGCTCGTCCTTCTTACCGACGGTGTCACGGAGTGTGCGAACGAGGCCGGCCGCCTCTTGGAAGAGAGCGGCGTGGGCGACATCCTCTCTTCGTTGGCGCCCTTGCCCATCGCTGCCTTTACCGACGCGTTGAAGGACCGATTGATCGCTTGGAAAGGCGACGACCAGTTCAGCGACGACGTGTCGTTGATTGTGGCCGAAATCTGAGTTTGTGCGGCAGTTTCATGATTTTAGCCCGGATTATGCACGGCGGCTGGCGGGTGTAGCGCAATCCGCTGAAAACTGGCAATATTTTGGTGGTGAACAAGATATTGCGGTTTCCGAGGAGGCCCACCCGCCATGGTTGAACTTACACCCACGCTCCCTGGTCTGTCACCCCTCGGCGGTAAGCGGATTGACGCCCGGTTCGATGGCGGCCGCCTGTCGTCGGACGCGGGCTTGCTGCTCTTGCGCGAGGTCGAGAACCGATTGGGTCTTTCCAAGACGCTCGCTGATTG
>JANQLO010000053.1 GCA_028280505.1 Chromatiales bacterium
CGCACGCCCGACAGCGTGTACTACCCATCCGCTGCCAAGCTGGCGGCTTGACCCGGAGAAGCACTTATCGGCCTGTCCAATTTTCGGGGTCCACTTCTACCCACTGTTTAAAATCCTATTTACTCATCTTCACCATGAAGTGAATCCATAAAGACCTGAAAACTATCGGCAATACCACATACAAGCATCTTATCGTTTTCATCAGGATAATCGTGAAGCATAATCACCACGGGAGGATCAGAGGTTTCTGAATCCTCTCGATAATCGAAACAAATATAATCCCCATTCGCGGCACGACCGATAGCCACTATTTTTTCATAGGCATAGCCATCATGCTCTTGCGCGCTTCGAATTGACTTATAATTATTTAGATTTTCGCCAAATCCTAAAAAATTAACATCTGATGAATAATTTTTATTATTCACGTGAAAGTCAAAAATATTTTTTTCGGGAATAAAAGCATCGTGCCCCGACAGTAATTTTTTATATAAATCGGGGAACCTTAAATCCAAAGCCTTTTCAAATCCCTCAATAACAGAAATATCCACTTCTCCGTAATCACGGTATAAATCGTAATCTTTCATACATCACTTTCTTTCTCTTAGCGCCATATCGTCGCATGCTTGCTTACATCATGACTATTAAATGAAACTAGCCGAATAGTATTTAGAATAAAATTACGAGACCATGCAAAGATAATTCGAGCATCTCCTTGAACATCCTATAACTGATATAGCGTGACTTGATCGAAATCCGTCTTCCTTGAGCTAATTGTATCTCTTAAATCACATGCAGCCTGCAAAGGCTGCGGGGCGCAGCTACTAGTCTTATCGATATTAGTCGTGAATGTCGCATACCTGTAAAGCATAGACAAATCTTGACTATTGCATGAAGTGCTTGCTACTTCTGACCTGCTACATTGCACCCTAACAACCCACTCATCATTTTTCATTAAGAAAAGTTAAATTCCTGACTTTCACCATTTCTTTCAAGAGTGAAACTCTTCAGGCTCTCACAAACTAACTTTTCATCAAATCTTTTTACCACACAAGATAAAACAATATTTATATCAAAATAAGCAAATTCCCCACCAACCATCATCCCAAATGTTTCATCCATGTCAATTACTGATTCACCATATCGATTAGCAAGAAATAACTTTGGAGCACGATCATTTGATGAGTCCGCTATATAGCAATCCACGAAATCGTTTTGGCCCTCGCCTTCGGAAGCTATACGATAAAAGAACTTCCCACTAACGGTGCAATCCAAACCTTTGTTAGATATCTCTAGATTTTCAATTTCTGAAATCTTATACATTATCTATTCGCCTTTTACGGATTTTTAGAGTTAGTAAGGATAGCTTGCCCACTAAAGCGCTCAGAAAATTCATCAAGTGGCGTGAAGTATTGTCTACCCAGCGCCGGATCACGTATAGCAACAACCATTTGCCCTTGACGCATTGTAATTCCATCAACAACCACAGCGTGGCCACCTCGGTCTAAACGAGTAGCAACTACAGCCGGGTTGCCGTTTGAGGTTGCTTCGGCCAGTTGTTCAATAGTAACTCGATTTTTAACCCTTGCAGTTACAAGACCTTGATTACGTAGGGCTTGCGCCATATCACCCATATACGCACCCTGAGAAGTTACTTTGGAATCAGCTATCAGTTTATTAAGGTCAAACTTTTTACCGGAAGAATCTAGAACCATCGCACAGGAGTTTGGACCGCACGTTGGCAGCCTTCCTTGATCTAAAACCAATCGATCTCCGTCCCTCGGTATACTACTACTCCTTGGATTACCTGGCTCTAACTCCCCAACTAAGGAGTTATCATTGTCAGGAGTAACTTCCGAAACGACAGTTCCACCATCGCCCGCATCCGTTTTTTGTGTGTCCGGCAACTGCGATCTATCCGCATCGGGCTTGTCCTTGCCGAACTTGCCTCCGATCTTCGCCAACTTCCCGGCCTTCGCCAACGGCACTACTTCGAGCAGTACCAAGCCGGCATTCGCCGCCAGGATGGTCTGCGCCATACCGCTGACGTCTTGACCGTATATCTCGTTGAGACGCTTGGCGGTCTCGTCGTCGAATACGGCTTCGCCGCTTCCAACGAGTCCCTTGCCCTGGCGCTTGAATCCGTCGCTTATATCCTCCCAGATTTCGCCGATCACCTCTGCCGTTTCGTCCATCTTTCCGGCCACACACTCCATGCTCTTCAAGCATTGCTGGAGCGCAATGACCGCGACGACGCCTTCCGCAGCACGCTGCGCTGCCTTCATGCTTTGCGACTTCAAGTAATCGGTGACCGCCTCGGGATTGTCCTTGTACGCCTGAAGCAGGCGCTTTACTTCGGCCTGTGTTTTCTCCGGCAGGTCGGCAATGAAAGCGTCGCCCTTCTCCTTGTAATCATTCAGAAAAGCGGTCAGGCCTTCACCCGGCGTATATTCCACACCGGGATGAACGTTTTCACGGTAATACGCCAAATCCGTTTCATAGAGATAGAGTTCCGGTCTGACGTATTGGTTGCCCTCAACAGTGAATAACTGTTGAGCCTTGCCTAGTTCGTTTTCGAAGGTTTCCTGGGCGGTTTGGAGATAGGCCGAGGCCTGCTCGTCGATGCCGTGATCGAGCGTCAGTCGCATACCCAGGTCGATTTCCTTGAGGGCCTGCTGCACTAGGCGGAAGCGTGCCTCTCCCTCACTGACCGCACGCCCTTCTTGAGCGCTAAGGTGCGTCGCGAAGGCTTCGACATTGGCCTCTATCCAGTCGATCTCCTTCGGGTGCAATTGACGGTTGTAACGATCGGCGGTGCCGGTTATCAGGCCGCCTTGCTGGCCGCCAACCACGCTGCCGATAGCGACCGCCGCGAGGTTTCTCAGCAGATCGCTTTCAGGCAGTTGCTCGGCCAATTGTTGAGCCGCGAGTTCGTTCAGGCCGGCAGCCGCCGCGCCTTGCATGAAGTTACCGCCACCGATGAGCGCCGTGATACCGCCCACCAGGGCATGGGCAATGGCCTTGTCGGGCAGCGTCTCGCGCAATTGCGCGGCGCGGTCTTCGATTTGGCGCCGCTGCGCCTCGGTGAGTAGATTCTCGCCTTTTTCGGCGGCGGCCTCGTCGGCGGCCAGAACGCCTTCTAGATTTTCGACTTCCTCGTAGAGATTCCCGACCTGGATATAGGCCTCTTCGGCGAAGATCTGGGTGAGTTCCCTTTGCTCTTCGATGGCATCGACCTTGCCTTCGTCGAATATGCGTTCGAGTACCTGGTGGGCCTGTTCCCGGCTGCGCTTGAGTCCGTCCAGGGAAACACCGGGATTGGCCCGGACCTCGATGTCGCCATCGGAGATGGCCGCATAGGTGGTGTTGCTGGCCGAATCGCTGTCTTGCGCGTAGCCGCCGCTGAGACCGCCCGGCAGCCCGCCGCCCTTGAGCGCCTGGCCCGGGTCGCTGAGGAGATTGCCGCTCAGGCCGGTGCTGAAACCGATGCTCTTGGATTCGATATCGTATTCGGCATGATTGCGCAGTTCGTTGTAACTGAGCGTCTCGGTACTCAGTCGATTGGCCGCTGCATCGGCACTGCTGACGATGGCTCCGCCCTCGAGATGGGTGTTGCCACCGACCTCGACGTCGAAACCGCCCTGTCCGGCGAAGAACCCGCTTTGCTCCTGGACCGCGACGTACTCGGCATCGGCCTTGAGTTCGCTGTAGTTGAGGTTGAGGTTGACCGGGGCGCTGGGACCGATACCGACACCGACCCGGCCTCCCATGCTGTTCTGACGATTGCGGTAATGCTCGCGATCCTGTTGGCTGACGATGTTCAGATCGCCGCCGATACGCGCGGTGATCTGCTCGGCGTTGACCTGCGCGCCTTCGAGCAGGGTATCGCCGCCCGAGGTGATTTCGACTTGCTCGCGCGCATTGACTTGGGTTTCGAGATAGCGATCATCACTGCGGTTTTCCTCGCCCCTAGCCTGGCTGCCTTCGACGAAGACGTTGAAGCCATCGCTGCCGAAGGATATACCGATACCGGCACTGGAGGATCGGCTCTCGCTATCGTCCCTGCGCTGGTTTTCGGCGCTACGCAGTTCGATGGCATCGTGCGCATCGAGTCGAATGTTGTGCCCTTCGATCAGGCTACCTCGACTGACGATGTCGCCACTACCGGCACGGTCGGCATCCCCCCGGGCGACAATGGCGACGTCGCCGTCGGCGATGACGCTGCTGCCCAACGCGGTGCGATTGCGGACCGTGTGGGTCTGTTCGCTCTTGCTGCTCCCCAAACTGACACTTAGATTGACGCCGCTGCCGGCCGAGGTGCCGTTTTCAATGGCGTGTTGCAGTTGTTCGGTCTGGGCCGGTAGATCCTGGGCGACCCGGGCGATGCGCCAGGCATGCAGGGCGCGCAGACGATCGTCCTCGGCGCCGTCGATACGCTCGGCGCTGTGCTGGATCTGCTGTACGGCGCTGACCGCGCCGCCGGACAGGGCGATGGTGAGCCCGCTTTGTTTGTAGGTATGGCGCTCGTCGCGGTCGAGGGTATCGTGGCCGGCATCGAGATGGACGTTGTCGCCTTCGAGGCGGACGTTGCCGTCACGCGCAAGGATATCGGACGCACGCACCCGCACATCGTTGTCGGCAACCAGGCTGACGTTACCGCTCAGGCTGCCGAGGGTGCTGCCCACTTGCTGAGTCTGGCGCTCAGCGATATCGCTCGCCTGCTGGCGAGTACCGACGAAGACACCGAAGCTACCACCGCTCATGATGCCGGATTTCTTCTTGCTGACGAAATCGCTGTGCCGTCGGCTGTTTTCGGCAGCATCGATGGTGATATCGCGACCGGCCCGCAAAGCGAGATCGCCATCGGTGACAATACTCGAGCCGGTAACGCCGACGTCGCGACCGACATCCAGGTGCGCACTGCCGGCGCTAATGGTACTGCCCTGAACGGTGGTGCTTTCGCGATAGTAGCGCCGAACGGTAGTCTTCTTCGATAGGAAGCCCGAATCGCGGAAGTAATGGTTCTCGTCGTGCAGACGTGTGTCCTCGCCGGCGTCGATGGCGATATCGCGGCCGGCCACGCCGACCAATGCCCCGTCGGTATCGATGTGCGACGCACGGATGTTGAGATCGCGGCCGGCGGCCAGCGTGATGTCGCCCTCGCCGGATAGCAGGCTACCGACCTCGTTGCTCTGTCCCATGGTGAGGTGGTTACGGGCATCCCACACCATGGCGTCGCGACGGCGGGTGGTGACCGAATCCACGTTGATATCGTTGCCGGCCGTCAGGGTGGTCTGCCCGCCTTCGCCGGTATTGACCACCGCCGCACCCCGAAGATTGAGATCACCACCGGCTGCCGTGCTGAGCGTGGCATTCGGACCGGTCACCATCAACGTGCCGATACCGTCCAACGTGACACGCTCGAAACGGTTGGCGCCGACTTCGCTGGTCGCCACGCGGACCAGGCTGCCGACGTCGATGTCGCCGTCCGCCTGAACGATCAGGGTGTCCTCGGCCTGAATCAGGCCGCTTTCGTTGACGATATCCCCGGTGGCCTTGAGCTGTTGCTGACGCGCCGCGATAGCCCCCTGTCGATTTTCGATGTCGCCGCTGGCGGCCAGCAGTGTGTCCTCGGCGAGCAGTCGACCGCTGTTGATCAAGCGATCGCCGATTGTCAGATCGACGTTACGACCGCCGAGAAGCGCCCCTCCGCCGTTGAGATCGCCTTGCTGAACCACGGCATACACCTGCGGTACCAGCACCTTTACGGTACTGCCGTTACCCAGGCGTACCGTTTGTTCCACCAACCAGACGATATCGCTGGTGAGTTGCGCGATTTGTGCTTCGGAAAGGGCGATACCGGGTTTGAGATCGTAGGCCAAGGCGAAGCTCACGCCGGCATCGAGCAGGTCGCGATATTGCTCTTCGTCGTCGTTGTACCCAGCCAGGTAGCGCTGACCGGTCAACTGGGCGATTTGCTGTTGCACCAGACGCTGTTCGACGAAGCCATCGCCCAGCCGACGCTGGACAAGGTCGCCGTTGTTCGGCAACTTACCGAGTGCGTAATTGGAGTTAAGCCAATTGCGATAACTGGTGAAACGTTCATCCGTTTCGATCAATGGCCGATCGACATCGCCCAGGTTCGTCGAGAAAAGACTGCTACTGGGTAGATTCAAGACACCGCCGGTGCGCCCAACCCTGTCGAGATCGTCATCACCGATGGGCTGTTCACCGGGCGTGTCGAGAGACAGGCTTCCGGGCAACTCGCCTGCTTCGTGCGCGCTATTGGCGTGGACATCCCCCGCGCCCAGCGCCAATTTTTCGCTGCCTTTGGCGATATGCGCATCGGGCCCCGCATTGCCGGGACTGATCGACATATGCTGATCGACGACGCCGGACAGCGTGGACAGGGTTTCGATGACCGCCGGAGGCCGATAGGCCGAGCGAGGCTCGTTCACCCGGCAATGATCGTCTTTGCCGCAGGACTTGACCCAGGTGAAATACACCGTACCGTTGTCTTTCGAACTGCGCTCGAGCTTGATCTCCTTGTTTTCGAGCGTCGCCGCATTGACCGTCAGGGTGCCGCCGGCAAGGATCTTGCTCTGATCGTTGAGGACGTGTTCGGCATCGATCCGCATATTGCCGCCGGCCAGGAGCTGTGCCGGGGCGAGATTGGCGATTCTGTCTTCCGCAACGATACGACGGTACTCGTAGACGTAGAAATCCTCCGCCTCCACCGGCCAGACGATCTTGCTTTCGCCCCGTCGGGTACGACCCCAACGTACCTTGTCGTGATCGTACCTGGCGGAACTGCCGCGCGGCTGATACTCGCGATGAGAGGTATCGCCGACCTCTACCTTGTCGAGGCTATAGTGCTCATCGATGTTCTCCAAGCGGTCGACATCGATATCGACACCGCCGAGGGCCTCGATGGTCGAACTGGCATTCAGAACATGCCCGACCCGGCCCGTCGCTTTGTTGCTGCCGTCGAGTTCGCCGCCGATCGCCAGGTCGCCGCCGCTGAAGATCAAGGCACCATCGCGATTCTCTAGATCGCCGACCCCCAGGTCTAGTCTGTTGCGCGCCGCCAGGGTACCGGCGACGGCACCTTCCATGCGGTTACGAACGGTATCCGCATCGATCGCCAGATGATCGCCGTACACGCGTCCGCTACCGAGATTGTCGAGCAAGGCTGTGGTTATGTGCGTCATTTGGCCATCGATCAACCCGCGATTGAGTATCTGGCCGCTCGCATCCAGCAGGGTCGTGACCGCCGAGATTTCGGCATCGCTGCGATTGTCGATGTTGTCCGCCTCGATCGACAACTGGTTCACCGCCGACAGCTTGCCGTTGTTGATCAAGTCACCGGTGATGGTCATGGTGAGATTGTTGTCGGCACGCAGCTCGCCGCTGTGATCGAAATCGCTGAGGAGATTGAGAACGATATCGCCGGCCGTCTCGACACCGCCGGTACCGGCCAGCGCGACGGCGGTCATTGCGATCGCCCGCGCGGCAAGGATCTCACCGCCGTCGTTGCTGATCACCAGCTGCCCCAGACCGCTATCGTGCACCACGGCCCGATCGAGAGAGGTAATGAGCCCGTCGGTGTTGATCAGGTGATAGGCGACCTGAAGACGGTTCTGATCCGAGGCACCGATGAAACCCTGCCGGTTGTCCAAGGTATCGACCCGCAGATCGAGGTCGCGGGCACGCAGACCTTCGCGCTCGCCGCGAGTATCGCCGTTGTCCACCGACGATGCCGTGACAGCCAGGGTCGCGCCGGACTGCATCAAGCCGCCGACATTGTCCACTTGCCCGGCAGACAACGACAAGTCGCCTTCCGCCAGCAGCGTGCCGGCCGTGTTGTCCAGGGTGTCGAGCCCGACATCGATGGATGCCGTGGCGCCGATGTAACCGTTGTCGTTGGTGAGTCGGCCCGCCCGAACGACGAGATCTTCTTGGCTGACGATGCCGCCCGACCCGGAGGTCGCACCGTTATCCAACACCCCGCCGTTGATATCGATCGATAGCGCCGAACGCGATTGAATCAGGCCCAGGCGATTGTCAAGGTAGCCCTCGTTACCCGGTTCGCCGCTCTGCAGGTTCACGCGATTGCCGGATATCGTCGCATGTCGATTGTCCAACAAACCGACGCTGTTGATATGGATATCGGCACTACCGTTCAGATACCCATGGCGATTGTCGAGACTGGCGACATCGAACCGAGTTGCACCGGCGGCACCAATGTATCCCCGCTGGTTATTCAGCTTGCCGCTGCTGACGTCCAGCCTTCCCGCGCTGGCGATCCCCCTGTCGAGTGCCGCGTCGGCATTGAGACGCTGGTTCTTCTCACTCAGGACATTCAACAGCTCGGCATTCTCGGTGCTCAAGCGCATGTCCGACCCGGATTGAAGCAATCCGTCGGTATTGTCCAGGGTGCCGCCACTGCTGATCGACAAGGCCTCCTGCGCGATCAGACGGCCATCGTTGTTGTCCAGGCCGGCTGCGAGCACGATGTCGATACCGCTGTCGGAACTGATCCAACCCCGTTCACTGTTGTCCAGGCGGTCTGCATTCAAGCGCAAAAGATCGGCGCTGCTGATCAACCCTCCGGCATTGTCGATGGCATACGCCGCATCAATGGTCAACGCAGCGCCGGGACCGGAGGGACCGGCCTCGATCGAAGCGATAACGCCGTTACGGTTATCGATGGAATAGGCCTCTAAAGCCAGGTCGCCCCGCGTGCTGATCCGCCCGGCACGATTGTCGAGCGCACCGGTGAAACGCATCGCCCCTTGACTGGAATCGGCACGCTGCTCGATCTTGCCGGCCTGGTTGTTCAAGGTGTCGGCCCGAATATCTAGGCGATCACCGGCGGCAAGCCCACGTCGATTGTCGAGATGCGTCTCGACCGTTAGTTCCAGGTGGCCGTTGCTCTGTAACAGGCCGTCGCGATTGTCGAGACCGACACCGTCGACGAACAAACCGCCTTCACCGGCATGTCCGATAACTCCGCCCGAGTTATCGATGTGCCGCGCGTCGATCTCGGCGTTTCGACTGTTCGTGGCGATCACGCCGTCGCGATTGTCCAGCTTGCCATCCAACAGCAACTGCAGGTCTTGCTCACCGGTTTGCACGAGCCGGCCCTGTCGGTTATCGATCGCGGCAACCGAGATCTCCAGTCGATCCGCCTCCAGCAAACCCTCGTGGTTCGACAACGCACCACCGGCGGTCTCGAGACGTAAGGTGCCCGTGGTGGAGACGCTCGCCCGGGCCGTATCGATGTCGCCGCGGCTGGAAGACAAGGCGATGTTCTCCGCTTGCGTCTTCGAGTCGCTCAAATCGACGGAAGCGGCATCGATGTTCAAATCCTCGGCCGCCATGTTTCGTCCGTTCGCGGCGACAGCGCCACCGGCATCGAGATCCAGCTGTCCCGTCTCGTTCGCAGACAGCGTATCGTCGACCCCGGCGGCCAGGATCGAGGTATTGCCGCTCTCGATATCCTCGCCGGCGTCCAGGCGAACATGCCGTCCGGCGGCGACGATGCGTTCGTTAGCGATATCGCCCCCGGTGTCGATACGCGTATCGCGCCGGGCATAGATAGAACCCGTATTATCGACATCGCCGCTCATCGCGACCTTGACATCGGTCGCCGCCGACACCAGGCCGGTATTGATCAGCCTGCCGTCGGCGGTCAAGGAGAGTTCCCCGGTCGATGCGCCGATCTCGCCGGCATTGCGCACGCCCACGCCTTTTTCCGTGCCGACCAGGAAGATCTTGCCGGCATACATGCCACCGAGATGGGCCACGTCCAGCGCGAACTCCGGCGCGTCGCCATCCGCATCGGCGTCGAGCGGGTCCGCGGCCAGGTTGTCGGCGCTGACTTCGTTTCTACCCGTGGTGACGCGAAGCTCACTTGCCTGGATATCCGCGTTCACCTTGACCACCCGGGCAATCAGATCGGTATAGTCGCTATCGTCGGCATTGAGACCGCGACCTTTTACTTCGATGGTGCCGGTCTCGACCCGATAACCCGACAAGCCGCCGTTCTCGATAAGCGGACGACCGGTGGTCAGCGTGGAACGGCTCGTGTTGATGAAACCGCAGCCGTCACAGGTGATCCCCGCCGGATTGGCGACCACGACCTGGGCGCGTCTGCCGGCAACCTCGATGAAACCGTTCAGGACCGACGGGTTCGCGGCATTCACCTCGTTGAGAATCAGGCTCGCTTCGCCCCGACCCAGGTTGGGATTGGATGCCACGAAACCACCGATATGGGTATTCGTCGGCACCCTGGAGTTGTTCAGGATCACACCTTGCCGACCGACGTCGAACTGGCTGTAGGTGTTGCGCGAAACGCCCGCGGCGCTCGGCGTCTGGATATTGACCAGCGGCGTCCCGTTTGCCGACTGGCCCAGGGTCGGTCGCTGGGACGCCGGGGCGCCGTTGTCGACGCGAATCTCCGCAACCGCGGTCTCCACCCAGGCGAACGGCGCACCGGTCGCGATCAATACGGACAGCACGATCGGCCTAGCACGAAAGACAGGTTTTTGCGGCAACGCCGTACTGATGGGCTTGCACTTACCCTTGCCCTGCCGACGAGCGAGTTCCGCGACCACGATCCAGATGCCGCGGGTCTTGCTGAAGATGACGCGATAGAGATGTTTGTTCATGTTCTTCCCTGTTTAGACCGATTGGCGCTGGAGCAGCGGTCGATCGTCGAAATAGTCTCGTGCCCGTTGCCTGTCGACACGGCGTCCTGTGATCTGGTACACGGCTACGGAACCGTCTTTCTTCGGTCGGCTCAATGCGCGCACGCAGACCTCGGGCATCAGTTCGCGGCGCAATGCCTCGAGTGCCCGAAGGCTGTGACCGAAGGGCGCGACCCAGTCGATTACCCAATAACGATCGCCGCTGTGCCAATCCTCATTGGCCAGAAGGCGTTGCGGGTTGTCGATGAACAGCCGTTCACGTTCGGCGTCGAAATAGGCAAAGCTGCTATAGAACACGGGTTTGCCTCCTTCGGTCGCCAATACGAACTGGCCACGCGTTATGGCTGGCAACAACAACCCGGTCAACTCGGCAACCGTGACCTGCTGATGACGCTTGGAGTGCATCCACAGCCAGATCGCCGAGCCCAATGCCTCAGCCTGGTTGTACGGCATACCGCTCGAGGGAGAGAGATACTCCAGTACCGGGCCGTCCGTGATTCGTTCCGCCATCCTCAGTATTCCCAGCTCAGATCGATGTCGAGCGTGCTGTCGTCGGTGCTGAAGCCACGTGGCCTAGACACCGGCCGTCCCGCTGACAGCTGATAGTTAAACCCGCCGAAATTACCGCGTAATCCCAGTGATACGCCGGCCAGGCGCCGCCCGGTAAGAAACTCGCTGCCCTTACCGCTAACCCTGCCGTAATCGAAACCCAGAAAGAGTTCCGTATTGCTGTCGGGTATGAGCCAACCCACGTCGTTCTGCAGATACCAGCCCCGGTCCGCGGCCAACGAGACCTCGCCGTCGAACCCGCGTACGCTGTACCGACCACCGATGGTCAACTGATCCTGTGACGTGAGTGGTGTATCCGTCCACTGACGAAAAAACCGGCTGTTCCAGCGAAAACGTTCGCCGCCCAATTCGAACGGCAACGACAATGCGGTTCGCAGATGAACGATCTCGGACAGGGCCGTACCGCTGTCGCTCGCTTCCTCAGGCGCCGGGTTGGCACCGAACCAACGCGTGCCCTTTCGATACGAAATCGAACTATCCAGCGTGGCCCGATCCAGAAAATAACGATTGCTCAGACTCAGATCCCAGTAAGCCGTTTCCCGACGCTGGATCTCGACCTCGACGTCCCGGATGTAGTTTCTCGATCGGCGCTGCGTCAACGCCAGGTTTAGGGATGTCTTCGAGCGCGCGGAACGATGCACCACCCGTCCGACATCGAAGGTTCTGACACGGCTTCTGCCGCTGTATTCGACATCTTCCGTCAACCCGGCCACGGTCTGCAGCCATTCGAAACCGCTGACGGTGTAGCCGACCATCCAGTAACCCAGGGGTACGGAGAAATGCCCGACGTAGTTGTCGGAGCCCACGTCGTCATTCTTATGAAGATCCACGCCACGGGACACGTAAAACAAATCACTCAGACCCAACGCATTATCGAAGTACAGGGTTGCCGTTCCCCAGTACTTACCCGTGCCCTCGGAACCGCCGTTGTCCACCGACAACGCGACGCGCCAGATCCTGTCCTGCCGCCAATCGACAACGACATCGCTCTCGCCGGGCAGTTCGCCGGGTATCAGATTGAAGTTTGCCTGCACCGTGGGCAGGCGCTGAAGATTCTCCAGGCCTTGTTCAATATCGCGCAGGTCGAGTAACTCACCCGCACCACTGGGTATCGCCGTGCCCAGATTAGTTCGCCCTTCCGAAGACAGCTCGATCTTTCTAACGACGCCCGGCACTACGACCAGACGAAGCGCACCGTTCGAGAGGTCCTGCTGCGGCACCAGGACCCGGGTGGTGATCAGACCCCGCCCTACCCAAAGATCCTGCAAACGCGACATGAGCAATCGAATACCGTTCACTCCCAGGCATTTGCCCAAGGCATTGTCCACGATGGCTCGAGCAGCTTGCGCACCGGGAAGGGTCTCCGTTCCGGCAAGCGTGATCTCGTCCATGACGAAGCATGGCGTTTCTTCCGGATAGGCTTGGTCTACAAGACCGGACTCGGGCAACAAGCGGACATCGGGAGCCTCGGGCTTCAGCTGCCGTTCGAGCGCTTGCTGTCTTTCCTGCTGGCGCTGTAACTCCCGGTCCCCCGGACTCAAGGTAGCCGCCGTCAGGCATTGACTGCCCGACAACAACAAAAAGGCAACGAGATATTTGAGACGGGCGGCGTTACACCCATTTCGCAACAACAACATCTAACCAGATCCATCCAGCAAGATAGCGAAATCGTGCAACGCAACTGAACGACAGATCGCCGCTACAGTGTTACGAGTACGTGCTATAGCTTACATACATCTACAAAACAGGCGCGATACTAAATCAATAAATCTTATATTTTCAAGATAAATGAAACATTTAAGCACTTTATTTCTTCAACATTCCGTTTCGACGGAAATCAATAATTTTTCGCATAAAACCAGTCGAAAAAATCGATGAATAGAAATAAAAAATCATTACTCTGCACGGCGTTCACAAAGCATAGGCATTGAAGAATGCAATACATGAAAGAGGGCACATCCGGCAACGAAAGTCCGTACCGAACACAGAGAAACGACACTTCATGCGAGACACTTCACTCAAGCGGTGAAGTCAGGTGATTTTCTGATATCCTGAAAGTCCTTTTATCTATACCGAGCTTTCCTGAGCAATCGGCAGAACGTACAAGCACTCACCTCTCGATGCCGGAACCCGCGGGTAATTCTTTGACGCGGCTCAACTCGGCCGCTTCGCACTCGCCAAGGGACCTAATCGCTCAGTTATAAACCAACTCCGACCACCGCCCCTCGGCACGCAAGTTCTCTTTGAACTTCAACCAGTCCGATTCGTCACCCGCCACATCGGCCATGATGTGATCGAAGATGATCGTGATCTTGTTGAGCCCCCCGAGATACACATAGGTATTCGGGTCTTGCATTAACGACCAGATGTCGTTGACGTGACCATCGAGCGTTTTCTTGAGCGATTCCTCTTCGCCTGCGGAACGCTGGCCGATCAACGAACGGAATGCCCTGAACGAGGCCTGATCGTAGTAGTTGGCGAGATCGTCCTGCTCGTCGTTTTCGTACAGCAGGTCCATACCGCTGTGAACGCCGTAATACAGCCGCACCTGGCCACGCCAGATACCGTAGTCCCGGTAGATCTCCTGGACGAAGCTGCGAAACGGCGCCACACCGGTACCGGTGCCGATCATCAATAGGTTCGCACGGTCGTCTTGTGGAATGTTGAACGGACTGCGGAAAGGACCGGTGATGGTGATCTTTTGGCCCTTTTTGGCATCGCAAAGATAGTTCGAGGCAATACCCGGGTACAGCTCGCCGTTGATCTCGTCGATCGCAAAACAGCGTCGGACCAGCAGTTCCAGTTCAGTGCGTTTACGCAGACCGCGTTTATGGCCACTGGCGATCGAGTAGCGACGGATATGATAGAGATTGCCCATCGGGTGCGGACCGGGCACGACCACGCCGATGCTCTGCCCGACCAGGTACTGGAAGGTCGGATCCTTGATACGCAGGGTAATGCGGCGCACCTCGTCGTGGTCTTCGGCGCTGACGCGCACATTGCCAACAATTACCGCTTGGCTGACGGGACCCAAGTCCTCGGAGGCCTCGATCACTCTTTTCTTGCTCCTGGGGTTTACTGCTTATCACACCGTTGCGGCGCGAGCGGATCAATCTTGATAGCGGGCTTCGCGTTTACCGGTATCCGGCACGGAACAGCTTCCTTGACTGCACGAGCAAGAACAGCCGTCGCAGCCCCCATCCTGGCGATAAGGGCCCAATTCCGGGTGACGAGCGGCAAAACGACGATAGACATTCTGAACATACGACCAACCGACCAAGGCGGCGAATATTACCAGACTCGCGAACAGGAATTCAGCCATGCGAGCTCCCGAGCCCGGCAAAGCCCATGAACGCCAGCGAAAGCAGGCCGGCGAGCATCAGGCTCATGGCCGCACCCTGGCTCACGGTGGGCACGTCGGCCAACTCCAGTTTTTCGCGCAGCCCCGCCATCAGCATCAGGGCCAGGGTAAAACCGACACCCGCGCCCAGCGCGTAGACCACGCTTTGGCCGAAATCGTATTCCTTCGCGGTCTGGAACAGCGCCAGACCGAGGATGGCGCAGTTGGTCGTGATCAATGGGAGAAAGATTCCCAGGCTGCGGAACAACGCCGGGCTGAAACGTTTGATGAACATCTCGACCAGCTGCACCGCCGATGCGATCACCGCGATGTAGCAGATCAGGCGCAGAAACATGAGATCGAGTTCGCCCAGCACCCAGTTGATGCCGTAGGCCGCGATCGAGCTGACCAGCATCACGAACATCGTCGCCAGGCCCATGTTCCAGGCCGTCTCTTTTTTCGCCGACACGCCGAGGAAAGGGCAGATACCGAGGAACAGGGCCAACACGAAATTGTTGACCACGGCCGCATTCAAAAAGATGAAGCCCAGCGATTCAGCCTGCATGGGACACCTCCTGCCGTTCGAGCATCCGGCGTTCGCGGCGCTGCTTCATGGCCGCGAACAACAACAGCCAGGCACCGAGCACGAAGAACCCGCCCGGCGGCAGGAGCATCACCACCCAGGGCTCGAAGTTGGCCGGCATGACGGCATAACCCAGCAGGGTACCGCTGCCCAGCAGCTCGCGTACCGTGCCCAGCGACAGCAAAGCCAGCGTGAAACCGGCGCCCATGCCGAGACTGTTGATCACCGTGGTGTGCGGCCGCTGCTTGGACGCATAGGCCTCGGCACGACCGAGGATGACGCAGTTGGCGACGATCAACTGGATGAAGGCACCGAGCGCGTTGTACAGATCGAGGCTGATCGCCTGAATGGCGTAGTCGACCACGGTAACGAAGGTCGCGATGATGATGATGTAGCTCGCGATACGTACCTGCTTCGGGATGAAGTTGCGCAACAACGACACCAAGGTACTCGACGCGACCAGTACGAAGGTGGTCGCCAGGCCCATCGCGATGGCGTTCAGGGTCGAGTTGGTCACCGCCAGCACCGGACACATGCCGAGCAACATGACGAACACCGGGTTCTCTTCCCACAGCCCGCGTACGAAAGTATCCAGGCTGAGCTTTTCCTGTTGATTGGGTAATGTCGCCATCAGTCGTCACCTCCGGCTTGCAACACGATGAAGTAAGGCTTCGGCTCGTTCATTGCACCCCCTCGGCGAGTTGCTCGCGATAACGCTGAATCAAGGGCGCCATGTGTTGCATGCTGTTGTTGAGTGCCCGCGCGACGGCGACCGACGAGATGGTCGCACCGGAGATCGCATCGACCTCCCAGGCGTTTTGCTTGCTGCCGGCCTTGACCGCCTCGATCGGGTTGGCCAGCGCCTTACCGCTCGGATCGAGCTTGGCATCCAGCGCGTCGAAGTTTTTCAGGAAGGCCGGATCGAAGGCGATCTTGTCGCCCAGGCCCGGCGTCTCGGTCATCTTGAGGATCTTGATACCGCGTACGCACTGGCAATCGGGATCGTAGCCGTACAACAGCTTGACGATGTCCTGGTAACCCTGCGCGCCGGCCGCCATGGCCACGCCCTTGAGATTGCCCTGGTCGTCGAAGGCGACATAGATGGGCACGCCGTTCTCGACGGCGTCGCCCGGCAGGCTGACGCCCTTTTCGCTCAATACCAGGTCGATCCGTCGGGCCGCACCGGGCACGACCTTGAACACCGCCTGTTCGATCGCGATGCGCTGGTTCTCGGCAATGATCGGCTTGGTGAACTGGTACACCAACACCACGAGCAAACCGGACAACATGGCGATCGCACCCAGGGTGCGGATCATGCGAAAGCCCGGCGTCCGCGGCACCATACCCATCGTCTGTTCGGTATTCATGTCTCACCCTTGGGTCGTCGCTGCGTGCCATAGGCCTTGGGCTGGGTAAAGGAGGCGATCAGGGGTGACGCGGCATTGGCCAGCAAGATGGCGTACATCACGCCTTCGGGCAGACCGCCGAACAAGCGGATCACCACGGTCAACACGCCGATCAATGCGCCATACAACAAGGCGCCCTTCGCCGTCACCGGCGACGCGACCATATCGCTGGCCATGAACCAGGCACCGAGCATCAGACCGCCGGAGAACCAGATGAACAACGGCGAGGGATACGCTTGACCGTCCATCAGCCATAAGGGCGTCGCGACCAGGGCGGCACCGGCCATCACCCCGAACGGGATGCGCCAATCGAGCATGCGCCGATAGGCCAGGTAGAGACCGCCGAGCAGGATGATCAGCGCCGAGGTCTCGCCGGCCGAACCTGCCACGCCGCCGAGAAACAGATCGCCGACATCCAGCGTGATCTGCTCGAACTTCTGCAGGGCGAGCGGCGTCGCGCCGGTGAAGCCGTCCATGCCCAGGCCATCGATCCATTCGTCGACCGGCGGCGGCTTCATGAACGGCATGGCCAGGGTCGACGGAATGAACTCGGTGAAACGACCGGGCGCGAAGGCCGGTGTCCAGGTGGTGATGGCGACCGGGAAGGCGGCCTGAACGAAGGCCCGCCCGACCAGCGCGGGGTTCATTACGTTGAAACCCAAACCGCCGAACAGCGACTTGCCCAAGCCCACCGCGATGAACGCGGCGACCGCGGCCATCCATAAGGGAAAACCGGGCGGCAGGGTCAAGGCCAGCAGGATGCCGGTGATGACCACGCTCCAGTCGCCGAGGGTGTTGCCCTGCCCCGAGAGGTGCGAGAACAGGCGCTCGGTCGCCATCGCCACCACGGTGGTGGTCAATACCAGGGCCAACACGCTGATCCCGAACAACCAGACCGAAAAGGCAACGACCGGCAACAAGGCATAGACCACGTTGCGCATGATCTCGTCGACCGCCTGCGGCCGCTTGAGATGCGGCGCGGCGCGTATCTCGACCGGTTTGCTTTCGAACATATTCATGTCAACTCACCAATGCCGGACGTTCGCGATTGATCGCCTTGGCAATCCGGAAGTACTGGGTCAGCGGGATGTTCGACGGACAGACGTAGGCGCAACAGCCGCATTCGAAACACTGGTCCAGCGCGTGATCGCTCGCCATGCGCTCGTACTCGCGCTTGTGCGCCAACTGCGCGAGCAGCGAGGGATTGAGATGCATGGGACAGGCCTCGACGCAGCGCGAACACTTGATGCAGGGGTAAACCCGTTGCCTGCCCTGCTCCTCGTCTTTTGCGCGATAGATGATGACGCCGGACACGCCCTTGGTGACCGGCACGTCGAGCGACGCGATGCTCATGCCCATCATCGGACCGCCGAGCACCACCTCGGTGACATAGCCCGTCGCGCCGAGCTGGCGCAGGATGAACGACA
This sequence comes from Chromatiales bacterium, assembly GCA_028280505.1. GTDB lineage: Bacteria > Pseudomonadota > Gammaproteobacteria > Chromatiales > Chromatiaceae > Thiosocius. The sequence continues at coordinate 18,036 of JANQLO010000053.1, forward strand.
CCGGTGTGCCGATCGGCACCAGATAGTTGCCCGGGTGTTCCGCGCCCGGTCCGGACACGGTGACGACGCGTTCGATCAGCCCCCTGCCCTGCGGCAGCAACTCGCCCATCTGCGCCAGCGTGCCGACGTTGTAGACCGCGACACCGAGATCGGCCGGCAGACCGCCGCCGGGCACCTGGCGACCGGTCAGGCTCTCGATCAACATTCTTTCGGCACCCTGCGGATACTTGGTCTCAACCGCCTGCACGCCGATCGCATCATCGGCGCGCAGGGCCGAACGCAAATGCGCGATCGCATCCGGCTTGTTGTCCTCGATCCCGATCACGGCCCGCGCCGCGCCGGTCGCACGCAAGACGATACGAATACCGCGCAACAGGGCTTCGGTCTGCTCCAGCATCACGCGGTGATCGCAGGTGAGGTATGGCTCGCATTCACAGCCGTTGACGATCAGCGTCTCAATTCGCCGGCCTTCCGGCGGCACCAGTTTCACATGGCTCGGAAAGACCCCACCGCCGAGCCCGACCAGCCCGGCATCCTTGACCGCCTCGACGATCGCCTGCGGCGACAGCTCGAGCACGTCGACCGGATGATCGAACAACACCTCCTGGCTGGCGGCCTGGTAGACATCGATGACGATCGCGGATTCCTTCGGCCCGGCCGCGCTGGGCCAGAGCTCAATCGCGGCCACCCGCCCGGTCGCCGGCGCATGCATGCTCACCGACAGATGACCGTCGGCGACTGCGATGGGCTCGCCGCGCACCACCTCCTGACCGACCTTGACGACCGGCCTGGCCGGCGGCCCCTTGTGCTGCGCCAGCGGTACCGCCAGCCGGGGCGCGAAGCCGAGCCGGCGAATCGGGCGATCGGCCGTCGAGGACTTATGCTCGAGGGGGTGGATGCCGCCATGAGAAAAAGTCTTTTCGCGTTTGAACGGATTCAATAACTTCATACGCAGTTACCACCCGGGTACGAGGATCGAGGGGTGGTTGTCCTCGAACCTTGTTCCTCGCCCCTGAATGAACTGGCCTCCGGCCGGCTCATTGATACTTCTCCGCCCGCTTCATGAGCTTCTCGACATCCTTTTCGTTGGCGTTCCACGGCGTGCCGGGGTGCAGACAACCGGCGGTGCACTTCTCCGCCGCCTTGACGATGTCCTTGTAGGACGCCCCCCGGGGATCGATCACCTCGGCCTGCTTCTGGTCGTTGTACTTGAAGATGTTCGGCGCCAGATCGGTACATTCGTCACAGGCGGTGCACTCGGGCGTCTCGACCCAGACCGCCTCGTACTCCCAGGGCAGATCGTTCGCCGCCGCGGGACCGCCACCGGCCGCGGTCACGTCCGCCGACGATGCCATACCGAGGTTGGCCAGCGCCGACGCATCGCCACCGTTGGCCAGGGCCAACAGACCGGCGGTCAGCGATTGCGCCATCTCGGCCCTGGCCTCCGAACGGACCTGTTCGAGATCGACCAGTTTCTCGATCCCGACCAAGGATCGAATCTGATGCCAGAAGTCGCGCCGCTCCTCGGTCGACAGCACCAGTTCCTGCGCAACCAGTACGCGCATCAAACGGTTCTTGGCATCGGTCGCCCAGATGTACGGGTACTTGCCCTCGCGATCGTCGTCGTCGAGTTGGATGAACTCGGCCAGCGGCACCATATCGTCGTGCCAGGTCTCCGGCGGCGCCTTGCGGAAGTGCTTGCGGAAGCGGGCCTCGGTCAATGCGAAGTCGGCGAAGGTCAGCGGCACCGTCATCTGCGCCTCTTTACCGTCCTCTTCCTGGTAGTCGATGGTGTACGCCGGCCAGTCGTCGTTCAGTGCCGGGTTGCCCTCGATGGAACAACACTCCTCGAAGGTCACGCCGGCATCCGGGTCGAAACGGAACAGCGGATAGCCGCGCGACTCGACCACGAGCTTGGACTGGTGGTCGGACATGTCGTCACCGACGCCATGCTCGGGCTGACAGACCGCGTAGATGTTGAACAGGGCCGGACGCCGGCTGTTCAGGCCGTCGATATAGCCTTCGAGCAGATGGGTGACATGCGCCATCGAGCTTTGCAACACGAAGGAGGTCCGGTGCGCCATGCCGATCAGGCCCATCTCCTTGCGGATCTCGGTCTTGCCCTTCCAGACCTTGCCGTAGGGCGACATATCGGCGACCTGGCCGACGAAGCCCGAGGTACAGGCCTGACCACCGGTGTTGGAATAGACCTGGGTATCCAGCACCAACACCTTGATCGGCATGCCCGAGGCCATGGCGCGCGACAGGTTCTGGAAGCCGATGTCGTACATGGCGCCGTCGCCGCCGACGCTGACCACCGGCGGACACAGCAGCCATTCCTCGTCGCTGAACTGTTTCCAATCGAAATAGGTGAAGAAGTCTTCGTGCTCGACCGGGTTGTAACTGCCTTCGAGTTCCAGCCTGGCCTCGCGCACGGCCTTGAAGCCGTCGGTCATCTTGCGCATATGGCCTTCGAAGATGCCCATGGCGACCGACGGCGAGTCCTGGAACAAATGGCTGGTCCACGGGAAGGGATACGGGTTGAACGGGAAGGTCGAACCCCATACCGAGGTACAACCGGTCGCATTGATGATGCCCATCTCGGCACGGCCGTTGCCCGTCTTGCCGTCGGTGTATTGCCACTTGAGGTAACGCAGTTTTTCCAACAACTGGGTCACGCGACGCAACCATTTCTGATCGACCGGCTGCGCATCGCCGGCGAGTTCGCCGGAAAGATCGGACAAGGTCAGGTCGCCGTCGTGATTCGCATCCACGGCCGAATCGATCTTGTCCAGCCGCGACAGGTCCATGCCCTCGGCGAGCTTCAGGCGAATATGGGTTTCCAAGCGGTTGATCAGATCGTCCAGCTCGGCGAGATGCTTTTTCACCCGCGGCTGCATCAATGCGGTCACGGTCGCGGTGAACAAATGCACCACCGACTTTTCGCCACAGCCCATGCAGGCACCATCGCCGGACTGCAACGACTGATAGTTGCTCTTGTCCAACAGCAGGGTTTCGAGCGCACCGATTTTTTCGTCCAGATCGTCGATGCGAATGAAGTCCGGATCGGTCGTCGGCAGATCGAGCCAGAAGTCCCAGTCGCGTCGCATCTGCTCGATGGCCGCGGGCGTTTGCGGCTCGGCCAGCAGGGCCTCGTCGTCACAAACCTCGATACATTCCATGCAGCCTTTGCAGGTGTAAGGATTGACGGTGATGGCGAACAGACCGCCGCTGCCCGACTGCTTTTTCTCGCGCGTGCTCCAATACGGCTTGGTGATACTGAACTGGAAATCGCCCAGCTGTGCGGTGAACAAACCGAACTCCTCTTCGAGCGCGGCACGGTTCTCGTCGGCGATATCGGCTTCCGCCAGATGTTCGAGTACAGCCTGATCCATCAGGGTCGAGACATTGGCCGCTTCGCCGTTGGCTTCGATCAATGCACGCAGACGTTTCTCGACGCCGCGCACCTCGCGGCGCAGATACTGCGTCGGTCGGCCGCCGGTCTCGATGCGCAGAATCGCCGCGCCGAACACGTCGCCGATGCGATTGACCAGACCCGGGATGGCGCTGTCGGGACAGACCGTGTAGCAGTTACCGCAGGCGGTACAGTTCTCGGCGACGAACTTCGGATACTCGAAGCGGATCTGGGTCATGTCGCGGAACACGGCAGTCGCGGCCGGGATCAACGACAGCGCCTGATAGGGATCGGCCAGATTGTCGCTACCGCGCCCGCTGTTGTAGAAGGCGCCGGTCTGTTCCCAGAAGCGATGCACGTCGGAGATGCCGCCGTCGGCCTCCGGCAGATACTTGAGCATCACCGGCAGACCGGTGTCTTTGCGCTTGGGTAGCTGGCCGCCGCCGAGCACCTTGTCGGTGATCTCGACCGCCTCATCGAACCCGCGGTGAACCACGCGCAGGTTGTCCTGCACCACGCGTTCGCCCTTGTCGCCGAATTTCTCGCGCAACTGCCTTTCGATCGCCTGGAACAGGCCGTTCTCGTCCAGCCCGGCACGCTCCATCAAAGGCGATGCGGCGAAGAAGGCGCCCTGGAAGGCGTTGCCTTGCATACGGAACTGCAGCTCGGCGGTCGAGGCCTCTTCGCGCGCGATCTTGAAGCCGTCGACGAAGAACACATGGATATCGTGCTCGACGATGAAACGCTGTGCCGGATAGGGGATACGCGCCCAGACCTCGGCCGGATCGTCCAGCTCGGACTGCACGATGAACACCCCGCCCTCTTTCAGACCGGCCAGCGGATTCGAATGGGTGAAGACGTTCGGGTCCGGCGACATCACCACGTCGACATAGGTGTATTCGCAGTTCAGCCGGATGGGCTCGGGTGCCGCGGACAGGAAGTAGGTCGTCGGCTGACCTTTCTTCTCCGAACCGTACTTGGGGTTGGCGCGGATATCGAAGCCGAGCAACTCGTACAGTGTCATCGCCAAGTTCTTGCCGGTCGTGACCGCACCCCAACCGCCGACCGAGTGCATACGCACGGTGATCGCGCCTTCGGGCAACAGGTCGGGGTTCTCGCTGCCCTTGACCGCGAGCTGCCCGACCTGCGGATAGGCATCCAAGGTTTTTTGAATACGGATCTCGTCCTTCGGATCGGTCGGCTCGCGCACGAAATCGATACCCAGGTAGAAGAACTTACGCTGCTCGCCGTCAGGCAACATGTTCTCGATCACGCCGATCAAACCCTCGGGCTGCAGGTCGCGCGAACCCAGCCCATAGGCACCGGAGTACAGCGGCGGCATGTCGCCGGCAGCATAGGTCTCGTACTCGGGATAGGGCTTGTCGCCGTTACGCGGGGCCTGCTTGTTCTCCAGACACTTGCTCAGCGCGGCACGCAGCTCGCGCATGATCGGCAGATCCTCGGCCAGCGGTTGGTCGGTACGTTCCAGCACCGTGACGCCCTTGCGGCCTTTCAGCAACTTGCCGATCAGATCACCTGGGAACGGCCGGAACATGGTGATGTCGACCACGCCGATTTTGAGCTTGCGTGTCTTGCGCAGATAATCGGCGACCGCCTGGGCCTGCACCACCATGCTGCCCTGGCCGACAATCAGGTAATCGGCATCGTCGGTGAGGTAACTATCCACCCGGTGATAACGCCGCCCGGTCAGCTCGTAGAACTCGTCCATCACCTGGTCGGCGATACCCGAGATGTGTTCGAAGAAGTACGGACGCTGCGCCGCGACCGCCTGCATATAGGCGTCCTGGTTCTGCACCGAACCGGACAGCATGGGATTGTCGACGTCCCAGACCTCGGGCACGCGACGACGCTTGACACCATAGACCAGCTGCTGCGCCGGTGTCGGGCTGTCGATGATGTCGTCCGGCTTGCCGCAGAACTCCTCGACGAGTTCACGCTCAGGCACCTGCAGAGGCTCGATCACATGAGTGGTCAGAAAGCCGTCCTGGCCGACCGCGGCCGGCGTCAGGCTGAGTTCGGCGATCTTGCGACCGATCAGGTTGAGATCGGCCGCGCCCTGCGCATCGCTGGCGAACACCTGGAAGAAGCCGGTGTCGTCGATGCAATGGTAATCGTCATGACCGCAATGCACGTTCAGCGAGGCCTTGGTGATCGCCCGGCTGCCGATGTTCAGCACATAGGGCAGACGCTTGCCGACCGCGGCGTACAGGGATTCGTGCATAAAGGCGACGCCCTGCGCCGACGAGAAGTTGGTCGCGCGCAGGCCGGACATCGACATGCCGGCCGTGACCGCCGCGGCGGCATGTTCCGATTCCGGCTCGACGAACACCAGGGGCTTGCCCGAGATGTTCACATGACCCTTGGCGGTCTCCTCGGCCCAGTACTCGCCCATCTGGGTCGACGGCGTAATCGGGTAGGCACCGGCGGCGTCCGAAGCCTCGCGTTCGCACATGATGACCGCGCTGTTGCCGTCCATCGCCATGCGGATACCGGGATACTTGAACTGCTTGTCGTCCTTCTTTTTTCGGAACATGTCGTCGATCCTCAGTCTCTGTCGTTAATCGGCTACCCGACGGGCAGCGCCGTTTTTCTGATTACCTTCCGGGCATCACGACCCTTGCTGATGCGGCCGTCCGTTTCGCGCCAGACGATCGCACCGGTCGGGCAGCGCTCGATCGCCACCTTGGATGCCAATGTGTTTTTGCTGTAATCGATCACCGCAAGGTTGTCGCTGATCGTGATGAGTCCTTCCGGCGAATCCACCGCGCAGCGCTCGCAGGCGGTGCAGATCACCTCGCATTCCGCCTCGGCCTGGTCACCGAACTCGCGGTTGCGGCAGGCCACCCAGAGGCGATGGCTTACCTCATGGAGTTCGAACAGGTCTTTCGGGCAGATCTCGACGCAGTTACCGCAGGCCGTGCATTTGTCTTCGTCGACCCGCGGCAGGCCGTTTCGGTCCAGCCGGATGGCACCGAAATCGCAGACCACTTCGCAGTCGCCCATGCCCAGACAACCCCACGCACAACCCTTGCCGCCGCCGGAGACCAGCGCCGCCGCGCGGCAGCTGTTCAGTCCGTCGTAAGAGGCGCGGATGTAGGCCACGTGGTCGCCCCCGGCACAGGCCAGGCGCGCGACGCGCTTCTCGTGCGCGCCCATTTCCACGCCGAGGAAATCCGCGATGACCTGATTGGTGTCCTTGGGATTGACGGTGCACAGGCCGGGATCGACCTCGCCGTTGACCAGCTTCTCGGCGAACGGCCGGCAACCCGGCGACCCGCAGGCACCGCAATTGGCCTTGGGCAGCAGATCCTCCACATCGTCGATGCGCGGATCTTCCTGCACGAACAACCAGCGATTGGCGACGACGAGGACGATGGCCAGGAACATGCCCAGCACTGACATGAATGTCACTGCCACGCCGACAAACTGTACGGAACTCAACATCAAGTCCTCGGCAAGACACGGCCAGGGCCGGGTCCGGTTTACAGTTGTACGGCTTGTGGCCGTGTTGCAGACCGATTCGGTAGGGGTCTACCGGTGGTCCGCTGACCGAAACGGTTTACACCGTTTTGGTCGTTTTCCTGAGGGACTGTGGGTGAGCCCCTGCGACTTCATGGATGAAATTCAGTCTATTAGCGCTTCATAATTTTGAAACCGGCGAGCCTTAAATAGTGACTATCGGTTTTTGCACGGTGCGGGCTATTCTTCAGAAATACCTCAAGCCCGAAACAGTCGAAACTCTGTTTATTTTTTTCATTAAAAACAGTTATCTAGAGAAATCTATCAAATGAAAACGACAGCACCTGAATAACGCCGATAACTTGGATTTTTCGATTGTTGCAGTGCGCAATTCTGTTGACTGAAGTCAACCGCTATAAACTGGATCAACCCCTGCAAAACACCCTTTCGCATACGTCAATAATCGCGAATGGTGCCGGTAACGATTCTCGATACATTTCCCACCGACTTTGGCGCCCCCGCTTGCCTTGTCGCGTACCCGAATCGACGGACTTCGGCCAACCGTCACCGAGCAAAAACGACATTGAATCGCCACCGGCGGGCACCACCTTATGCCGCAATCTCAGCCGAGCACTTGATGCCCGCCGGCAAACGGTAATCGGGATTTGCCAGCTTGAGCCGGACACCGAAGGTCGCGCTGGCCGCGTCGAACACCTTGTCGATGATCTCGACCTCGGCCTGGTATTCGCCTTCGAACGGCGCCTCCGGTACGACCCGGATCATATCGCCCTGCACGATCGAACCATGCAGTTCCAGCGGCACGAACATCTCGACATTCAGGGGATCGATTTCGGCCAGAGTCACAATATGCGATTGTTCGTTGCGGTATTCACCGGGCGACATCAGCTTCTCGACCACGACGCCGTCGATCGGGCTCTCGATGATCCGTTGCTTCAAAACCTTTTCCGAATAAACCAGCTCCAACTCGGCCAGCTTCTTCTGATGCAAGGCCTCGCTCAGCTGATGACGTGCGACACGAAGCTCGGTTCTGATCTCTTCGAGATCGGCATCCGAGGTGTGTTTTTTGGTGTTCATTTTCTCGGCCCGCGCCAACTTGCTTTTCAGCAGTTCGATCTGTGCACGTGCCGACTGGATCGACGCGGTGTTGGCCGCACGTTCCCTGGCCAGGGTCACCGAACTCTCTTCGACATCCGATTCGAGTCGCGCGATCACCTGCCCCTTCTTAACCGCCTGTCCACGCTCGACACTGATCTCGGCGATCACCCCTTCGACCGGCGTGCTCAACTTGATCAGCTGCTTGGGCTCGATGACACAACTGATCTCCTGGGCCAGCACCATACCGGGAAGCGCCGCCCATAGACCGAGCGGGCAGACCCAAAACCAGCGATAGCTCATGTTTCGTTCTCTCAAGATTTTTGCATGCCCTTATTCGGGCAAACCGGTGAATGACAGCGACTTGTCCAGTTCCTTGTCCAGCTTGACCTGCATTCTGCGCGTCGTCAGATGTTCCTTCTCCGCCTTCTGCTGCGCCTTGAAGCGCAACATTTCGCCGAACTGCGACGGCAGCCGGCCCCGGGTCGAGCGTAACGCCGCCTTGTTCAGGGTTTGTGTATAGCGTGCGGCATAGCGCTGGAACAACTGATCGTCCAGCGACACGATGGATTCGCAACTCCCGGGATCGCCCTGACGACCGGCCCGGCCGAACAACTGCCGGTCGATACGCGACGATTCGTGAAACTCGGTCAGGATCACATGCAAACCGCCGAGTTCCGGTACACCTTCGCCCAATGCGATGTCCGTTCCGCGACCGGCCATGTTGGTCGCGACGGTAACGCGTCCCTTCTCGCCCGCCATGGCGACGATCTCGGCCTCTTGACTGTCTTGGCGCGCATTGAGTACGTCGTGCTCTATCCGCGCATCGGTCAACAGGGCCGACAGCCGTTCGGAGGACTCCACGCTGGTCACGCCCACCAGGACCGGCCGGCCGAGCCCGAGGGCCAACTCGCGAACCCGTTCGGCGACGCGTGTCCATTTCTGTTCCGCCGTCGAATAGATCTCGACACCGAGGTTACGTCTCAGAATCGGTCGATTGGTCGGGACCAGCACGGTGCGCAGATCGAACACCGATTTCATCTCGCCGGCAATCTCGCGCACGGTACCCGACATGCCGGAAAGCCGGCGGTAGCGACGAAAGAAACGTTGATAAGTGATCCGGGCCAGGGTCTCGCGTCGTGCGGTGAGCTCGACCCCTTCCTTGGTCTCGATCATCTGATGCAGACCGCCTTCCCATGAGCGGTCCTCCATGATCCGGCCGGTGAACTCGTCGACGATCTGGACCTTGTCGTCCATGACGATGTAATGGCTGTCTTTCTCGAACAGATGCAACGCCGACAAAGCCTGCTGGGCAAGCTCCTCGCGTGCCCGCCTGACGCGCCACAGACCGTCCTTGCCGCTCGATTGCCTTTCGAGTTCCTGTTTGCCGGCGTCGGTGAGCCGTATCTGGCGATCCTTGCGATTGACCTTGTAGTGCTTGTCTTCTTCGAAATCTTCGGCGATCGCCAGGGCCGTGCGAAACAGTTCGGCCTCGCCGGCACTGTCGTTGCTGGCCGAGATGATCAACGGCGTTCTGGCTTCGTCGATCAATACGCTATCGGCTTCGTCGACGATGGCGAAATGCAGCCCGCGCAGAATCAACGGCGCACGGGCACGCGGATCATCGCCAAAATAGCCGCTGGCCGCGCGTCTTGCCGCGCTGCGGCTCCCATTGAGCGCGATCCGGTCCTTGAGGTAATCGAAGGCGAGTTCCTTGTTCGTGACATAGACGATATCGGCCGCATAGGCCTCACGTCTTTCCGCCGGCGACATGTCATGCTCGATGACCGAGGACGTCAAGCCGAACGAGGTGAACAAGGGCCTGAGTTTTTCCTCGTCGCGCTCGGCCAGATAATCGTTGACCGTCACCACATGTACCGGGATGCCGGCCAAGGCGGCCGTAATGGACGGCAACGCGGCCGTGATCGTCTTGCCCTCGCCGGTCGCCATCTCGGTGAGCGAACCGTGGAGCAATGCGTAGCCGCCCTGCAGCTGTACCGGGTGATGCCATAGACCGAGGCGACGTCGGGTGACCTCGCGGACGAGCGCGAAGGCCTCGGCGACCCGTTCATCACGAAAACCGTCCTTCAGCAGATTCGGACGCAACTGATTCGCGCGTTGCCGTACGCTGAAGTCGGACAGATGATCGAACTCGCTTTCCCATCGATCGACCGCGCACGCGAAACGCACCGCGCGGCGGCGCATGCCGGCGAGATAAGGTGTCGCCTTGCCGTACAGGTCGAGCAAGACGCGGTCGAACCAATTGGTCTTGGGATCGGCGCGCTCGGTATAGGGTGCGACCGCCAGATCGTCGTCCTGCGTCCAGAACTTGCGCTGTTGTTCACGCATAGAAATGCGACAGGAACAACTGGCGAACACGCCGGTAGAGCTGAAAACCGAGCGGCTCCGGCAAATGCTCGAAACGGACGAAAACCCGGCTGCCGAACGGTGCCTGCTGCAGGCCGGTCGGCAAGACGGCATCGAATTGAAAAACCCTGTTGATCGCCGTTTTGCCTTCGGGGTCCATCGGATCGGTCGCGAATTCGCCGCCCCCGCTGTCTGCCAGGGCCAGGCTGGGTAACTCGTACTGGCCGGCAGGTACCTCGCGAACGATCTCGGTCATGCCCGTCCGACGTGTATCGGACGCCAGCATCAATTCGACACCCCGCGTGTTTTCTCTGACGAGGTCGATGTTCTCCTGCGGGACGACCAGGCGCACCTGCCGCGAGTCGGACGGCAATACGTAACCGATCAACTCGCCCTTGCGGAAAAAGCGTCCGGCCAGATCATCGATCGATGCGATCGGCGAGAAGGTGCCGCCGAGCTGGCTGACGACCTTGAGGTTCTCCATGCGTTCGAGTTCACGCGCGAGACGCGCACGCTCTTCATCCAGTTTGACCCGTGAGATCTTGGTCTCCAATGGATTGTCGACCGATTGCTGACGCAGCTCTATCTCGAGTTCACGAACCTTCCATTTCAGTGAATCGACCCGCAACGTCACTTCGGGATCGCTGAGGCGAAACAGCTCCTGATCTGCAGCAACCTCGGCACCGGCGACCACCGCGATCTCGTCCAAAAACCCGTCGGTCCCGGCCATGACCTGGGCCGAATCCGGCAACCAGACCACCCCCTCGGTGTCGGTGTGCAACGGCAACGGCACGGTCATCATGGCCAACAACAGGGCCGCAACGGTACCGAGGGTAATGCCGATCGCGCGCGATCGCTTCTGGCGCAGCGCAGGCGCGGTAAACACATGCTTGAGGCCTTTGTAGATCGGCATGCCCAAGGACATGACCAGGGCCCAGATCGCCAGTACGACACCGACGAAAAAGAACTGGGTCGCGACGAACAAGGCAATGGTCACCATGATGAACATGCGGTAGATGAATGCCGCCGGCGAGTAGAACAAAAACAAGCGACGCTCGCCGCGCGTGGCGACGAAAGGCTTGTTCTTTTCGACACCGAAGACATGTTTGTCGACCAGATGACCGAGGTATTTGTTCGAGCGGGTCATCAGGTTCGGGACTTCGATGCTATCGGTGAAAACATAATAGCCATCGAATTTGAGCAACGGATTACCGTTGACCAGTACGGTCGAGATGCCCGAGATCAGCATGACGTTATAGGCCACCGCACGGGCGATGCCCGGCTCCAGGTAGACCCAGAGATACATCGCCACGGCGGCGAGAAACAGCTCCATGATGATGCCGGCGGCACTGACATAGGCGCGATGCCATTTGTTCCGGAATCCGGCCGCCGCGGAGGCATCCACGTAGGGCACGGGAAAGAACACCAGAAACATGATGCCCATCTCGCGCACCTCGGCGCCGTAGGCCTTCGCGACATAGCCGTGCCACAGCTCGTGCAGTGCCTTGACGAACGGATAGCACAGCGCGATCAACACCAGATTGTGTGTCGCCAGCACCCGGTCGGACAGATTCTCGGTCAATTCCGGCCAGTGCTGCGCGGCCAGGAATACCGCCGGCAGGACAATCGCCAGCCACAACAACATGCCGGGCCCGGAGATCAAAGGGCGCACCCAGGCGATCGTGCGATCGAGAAAGGCGTTGGGATCGATCAAAGGCACCCGGAAGGACATCGGGCTCATGGTGTTCTGCTTCAACAATGCCCGCGCCTGTTTTTTATAGCGCTCGAACAACTCCGCCGTGTCCGGCGGCACGTCGCATTGAATCAGATCGGCGGCATCGAGCTGCGCCAACAGGCTGAGAATCTCATCCTGCGACGGTGCCTCTTCATCCAATTCCTCGGCCACATCGGTCCAGATATCGTCGACCGTACTTTTCCCGTCGAGCCGGCCGACGAACAAATAACCGGCCGGGCTGAACCGATGCGCCTTACCCGTCGCGAGATCGTTCAGAACATACCAGGCACTGCCACGGTAGCGATGGCGATACAGCCGCACATGACCACGCAGGCGCGGCTTGAGCTGTTTGACCCGATACCAGTTCTGGCTCAGAAAGGCCTCGGCCATTCAAGCCCTCCCCGCGCACCGAACGCCGCGGTTGCTACTCACGGCGACCACTTCCACCAGAACACGCGCCACCAGTTGACGAAGGTGCGTGTCCAGATCCAAGCCAGCGAGCGCGAATCGACATCGACCTTGCCGACACCTTCCATACCGGGGCGCACCACGATCTCTCCGTCATCCAGCGCCGCCTCGACACGGAAGAAATTCAGGCCGTCCTCGGCCTCGGAAACCGCGGTGACATTCGTCACCGTCAACGGCAGCGCGCGACCGGCCATGCCCGACAACAACAAACTACCGCGACTACCGGTATCGATATAGCGAATATCGCGCTCATCGACCTTCAGCACGACCCGGTAATGCTCGAGCGGCGCGATCTCGAACAGGGTTTCACCTTTTTGCACCGGCGAACCCAGCTTTTGACTCAGATCGCCGGCGATCACCAGGCCGCTGACCGGCGAACGAATCTCGGTGCGTTGCAGCTTCTGCCTCGCGAGGGCCAACTGTGCCTCGACCTGGCGTACCTGTGCATCCAGCAGCGCCGTTTCGGTGCGGTCCTTGGCGGCCAGCGCCTGGCGCTGCTGCTGGAGCAGACGTGCGCGTTCGCTTTCCCAGCGCAGGGCATCGATCCGCAGGTCCTTGTCGTCCAGCGTGGCCAATAAGGCACCCTGGTCGACGACATCGCCGGCGCGCACCGATGCCTGATCGATGAAGCCGTCGAACGGCGCCACGGCCACCCGCTGCGACGCGCCTTCGAGTACGGCGTCACCGGAGATCCGGAAGTCGGCGGGATAGACCACCACGAAGGCCAACAATGCGAGCAAGAAGATCGCCAGCAGTTTCAGTGCCGGATGGCGCGGCCCGAACAATTTGTGTGACCAGTGGCGGACACCGTCGGCGATGCGGCCGGAGAACCACCGCCGCTCGCGCCGCTTCAGATCCAGCACCGGTCCGATCAGGGCCGCGATGCTTTCACTGCGACGGACGTCTTCTTCGACGAAAGGTTTGTCGTCACGACGCTCCAGCACCAGAACGCCGACCGGTACCGACTTGTCGGTCAGCACCACGGAAACCAAATGTTTGACCTTCCAGTTTTCGACATAGGCCTTGTGTGCCACCGTGATACGTCGCTCGGCGAAGGCCTGATGCGGATAAACGATGGTCGCGTTCTGATCGAGCGCCTCTTCCATGGCATTCTCGAGTTCGTCCACCAGGGTCGTTTTCTTGCGATACCAGGCCGAATGCGACATCGCGCGCAAACGCACGCGCGCGCCCTGCTTGCGGCCCTTGCTGACCAATCCGATCGCCACACGGTCGCAATCCAGCTTGACGGCGATCTCGTTGGCGACCGCCATGCTGGCCTGTTCGACGACCTGATGCTCTTCGACCACCGCGAGCATATCGAGCGCGAGCGCCGACCGCTGCGTAATCAAGCGCTGGTCTTCGACCGATTGCTGCCACAGACGAGACTGCAACCAGCCGGCGTCCCATTGCAGTTGATCGAGGATCGACCTGAGCTGTTCTTCGGGACGATCGCCGACGTCGAGCACCAAGACCCCCTTGATCAGATTTTCCTGCTCCAGGGGACAGGCGAGATGCACCGTATTACTCCGCTGGCCATCCGTATCATCGGGACGGTGGATCACGGGCTCGCGCTGTTGCAAGGCGGCCTCGGCGGCTGCGCCGAGGCAAGACAGATCACGTTTGGGGTCGGGCCATATCGCGATCGGCGCCAGGTTGCCGTCACGCGGATCGATCAGCATCAAGACCCCGGCGGCGACGCGGTCGATGCGGGAGAACTGCTGCGACAGCCAAGTCGTATAGAAGGTCGGGGTATCCGGCAGATTCGCGAAGAACTGCCAGAACTTTTTCGCCGTCAGCGGCCGATGCTCGAGACCGACGGGTGTTGCCGGGTGCGGATTAGTCGGCATGGTTTCGCGCCCTGGATGTTTGCACATCGCCGGTTCTGTCGCCGACGAAGAGCATTGTCAGAATGACACTCGGCAGGCCGAGCGAGCCGCCCGCCCACGATTATATTTCACATAGAATAGCGCGTCCGTCGCCGTTACGCGCGCTTGCGTAATCTTCTTGCTGCGGTTACTGCGCCAAAACCAATCAAGAACAGATAAACCGGACCCGGAAGAGGCACAGCCTGCTGCCCGCCTTGGATCACCTGTACCGTCGCGTCACCGGCAATGGGCGCCTCGAAAAACACGTCGTACAAGTAGCAGGAATCTTCCACAAAGTCGCAACCAAACTGAACATCCGCGATACCACCGAGGCTGACGGTACTGGAACCCACGCCAATTGCCTCAAAAGAAAACATGGCTAACTCACCGCTGGAAGGACCAACGTGAGGCGTGAACTCATCGGGAGTAAAACTGATACTCAGTAAGCCCGGGTCATCGAAAACAAAATAGTTGCCAATAACGTCATGACCAGGCAACCCGGTATCGACCTGGATATCCGCAGTCGATGCATAAAGCGGTGACAAAATTGTAGGATCGTAAAAGATGTTCAGCGTGACAAAATCGACGAATGGAAAGTCTAGTGAGTAAGTGTCGCCGGCATCCGAAGTGACACGGAAGGTAACGGTATCGCCGACTTCAACAACCGGATCATCCACTGTCATCACGAACGCCAATGCGGAACTCGATGCCAGCAACAGCAGGATCAAGAAAACAGTTTTCAGCACCAATTCACGCATAAGATACTCCTCAAAGCCCGCACCTGCAGACACCGCCGCTTTATCCAAAACTCACCCGGCACCGTTGATTTCGCGCTATGAAAATCTTGTTTCTGTAGCGACCAGTCTGCACTTCAACCTTAAAAAGCAAGTTTCAAGCCATTAATTATTTTTGTTTTAAATCAAATATTTAAAAGACAATATACATTAATTCCTTTGTGTCTGTAAAAATCGCTGACAACCAAGTCTTACTCCCACGCAGCAAACCCGGGGTCAATTCATCCTGCCGTAGCGCGTCTTGTGCTCGGCCATCAATTTGGACAGCAAATCATGTAGCCGCTCGGCCGCGTGTGGACTGAGGATAATGCGATGCAATAGCTTGACATCGACATTGGCGGCACCTTGATCCCAGGTCTCGTTGAGGCCGAAGTTCAATACCACCTCTTCACGCGTACTGGTTGCGTTACAGACGTTGCAGTAAGAACTCTTTAGCTCCGCGGTGTTGAAACGCACCTTGGGTTGCTGCGGCACCGCAGCGTCAGTCTCCACGGGTACTTCATCTGGCTTTTTCTCGGTGATTTCGTCATCGCTGCTGGCCATACTTCGGTCTCTCCTCATATCAAATCATGGGTACCCAACGGTTTGTCAGGCCGGCGCCGTCAGTCAGACCGCCGGTCTGTTTACCCCCATCAAGGACTGTCTTCTTCGGGATTGTTCGATGCCGCCGGCGTTCTCGCCGCAATACTCGCGGCAGTATCCAGGATCTCGGTTTCCAAGCGCAGCACCGCCTGCGATCCAGGTGTCGCATCATTTCGTACCTTGAACTCGAAGTCCACGATCGACGCGAGATCCACTGCGCTGGCTTCCAGGCCGGTGACCTCGATCGAAACCACCCCATTGGCATCTTGAACGACGTTGATTTGATAACTCGCCGACGGATCGGATTTACGGATATCCACCAACTCGAGCACAGCCGGATCGTAGTTCAGCGTCAACTTGATAGATGCGACAGGGTCCTGTGCCGGCGTCAACTTCACGGGCGCTACGAGCAGTTCATTCGGTTGCGCAGCGAGCACTGCCGGTACGTCGACCGCCGCTGCATCACTGCCCTCACTGACCATATCGAAAGTGACCGGCAGGTCAGGCACGAAAGGCGTGTTGCTGCCACGCATCTCCATGTTCAGATAGCTGGCGTCGTTCGGCCTCAAGCGGCCGTCACGAGTCACATCGGCAACCAAATTGGGATCGATGCCCGCCCAAGCCGCGAACTCAGGTAGAGAACCCCGCGCCGCCAGTATGATCTGACGCACATCATTGCGGCTGTATGTACCATCGCCGTCGGCGTCACCAAGATACCCGACCAAGTGCAACGCATCGTCTTCACCCTCGGCATCCGAACCGTTGATGCTGACCACCTCGATCTTCATATGATGACGCAGGCCATAGGTCGCCATCGCCGGCACCTTGGCCTGCAGGCGCAGCAGATCGAGATCGCCGACCGGCAGGGCCGTATCGGTAATCAGGGTGACGTAGGCCTCGGCCACGCCGCCACCGAGATCCTCCACCCGGAAACGCATATCAACGTCCGGCGGCAGATCGGGTCCGGCGGTCACGCCCATGACGTTCAGCAGTGACGGATCATGGACGATCTTGAATACCAGCACCTTCACCCCGCCGGTGCTGGTAAAGTTCACCGGCAGGCCCTGCTCCCAGGCCGGCACATCGATCACCTGCCCCGGACCGCGCATGAAGTCGTTGACCTCGGCGAGACCTTCGCCGCTGCCGATGACATCGAATGCGGAGATGAAATCACCACCGGCCAGGCCGTCGGCATCACCGTCGAGCAACTCGCCCTGGAGATCCTTGAAGCCCTGCAGACTGCTGTCGAGCAATACTTGGTAGCTATCGTATTGCAATGGGAAACCGGTGCGCTCGAAGACCACGCCCTTACCGTCCGCATCGACGCTGAGGCTGCCCTCGATCACACCGACCAGATCACCATCCAAGGTGATATCCGGCGCGCCCGGAAGCGGCGTCAGTTCGATTACGGTCTGATCGAATTCGCGATTGAAGCGGACATGGAAGCCGTCGTCGGTCGGCGTCAGGCTCTCGACCCTAAACGACTCGTTCACCGTCACCGAGAACGGTGAGCCGGCATAGCCATCGACATTGTCGCCGTTGTACACCGTCACCTGGATGTCGAAAGTCCCTTCGCTGAGGAAACGATGGCTGACATCGGTGATATCGCCGGTGTATTCCTCCGGATCGCTGCCGTCGCCCCAATCGATCACCCAGCGCTCGACCGGGTCGTCGCCCGGATCCTCGACCTTGAGACGCAACAGATACTCGGCGCCGAGCGGCGTATTCTGCGTACCTTCGAGGGTGATCTGCGGCGGCTGATCCTCGACCGTGACCAGGAAGGTACGTTCCGCCGTGCCACCGGCACCGTCATCGACACCGACCTTGATCTCGATCGGCGTGACGGTAGGACCATCCAGCGCCGTCCAGCTGAACGCCCCGGTCACGGGGTCTACCGTCGCACCGGCCGGACCGCTGATCAACGAATAGGTCAGCTCATTGGCGGCGTTGTCGATATCGCTCGCCGACAGGTTCAGTGACACCGTATCGCCTTCGGTAACGGTCTGATTCTCGATCGGATCCAGTGCCGGATCGTCATTAACCGGCTGTACCTCGATCGTCACCGTCGCGACGTCACTGTCGTTGACACCGTCGCTGACCTTGTAGGTGAAGCTGTCGGTGCCGAAGAAATCATCATTCGGCCTGTACTTCACGCTGCCGTCGGGCTGGAACTCGGCGATGCCGTGCGACGGGCCGTCGACCAGCATCGGCGACAGGTCGTCGTTCTCCGGATCGCTGTCGTTCGTCAACACATCGAGCAGGTTCTCGCCGCTGTCCTCGTCGATATCGAACGAGTCGTCGCGCGCGACCGGCGGCAGGTTGACGGCTTCGGTCACGGTAATCGCAAAGGGTGCGGCCAAACCGAACTCGCCGTCCTCGTTGCGCATCAGCACGGTGATCTCGAAATCACCGGGAGCACCATAGGTGTGTGACAACATGGGGATACCCGAGGTCACGTACTGATCGTTGGTGCCGTCGCCCCAATTCACCACCCACTCGATCGGGGTGTCGTCACCGGGGTCGGTCAGCCCCAGCGTCAGGATCAGTTCCTCGCCCGCGGTAATCGCGCCGGGACCGGTCAAGGAAAGCACCGGCGGTGCATCGGATACCTCGATCGTGAAGGTGCGGCGTGCGAAGTCACCGGCCGGATCGATCACCTGCACAGTGACGTCCTCGATCGTCGCCGGGCCGTCGACCGCGGTCCAGATGAACTGACCGGTGTCCGGATTGACCGTCGCGCCCGCCGGGCCGTCGACCAGCGAATAGGTCAGAGCGTCGACCGGATCATCGCCGTCGGTGGCCTGCAACAGGAAGCTCACGGTGCCGCCCTCGATCACCAACCGGGTCGCGATCTCGGCCAGTTCCGGCGCCTGGTTTTGCGCACGCACATCCACGGTCACCAAGGCCGGCAGACTCTCGTCGGTGCCGTCATAGGCGATGTAAGTGAAAGTGTCGGTGCCGGTGAAACCCGGGTCCGGCGTATAACGAATGGTGTTGTCAGGCAGTATCTCGACACTGCCGTTGTCCGGATCGCTGGCGCTCAATACCGACAGGCTGTCGTTGTCGAAGTCCGAATCGTTGGCCAGCACGTCGATGACGATCGGCTGATCCGGCGGCGTGACGATATCGGCATCATCGGTCGCGACCGGCGCCGCATTCGCCAGGCCGAGCAGCCCGACGTTGTCGATCTTCACCTCGCTGTTGCGCACCCCGAAACCGAGCAGGTCGAGATGCAATTGCAGGTCGCGGGTCAGCTCGATACCGGCGAAGTCGACGGTCACGAAAATACTGCCGGACCCGGTCGCGACCGGATCGGCACCGGAGAGATCCACGCCGTCGCCGCTGACGCTCACCCCCGGCGCGAGGAACAGGCTGCCGTCCGCCTGCAGGTTGAAGAAGGCATCGGTCTGCCCGAGTCCCGGCAGCGCGTTGGTCGCACGCTCGCCGGTATCGTTGTAAAGCAATGCTGCTTCGAAGGCATCCGGCGGCAGGTCGCCGTCGTCGAACAACTGGAAGCCGGTGATCTCGAACCGCAGACCCGTCGCGCCGGCCGGCACCACGAAGGCCTGTGTCAGCCCGGACATCAGATTGTCGTCTTCCCTGAGCACGCCGGCGCCATCGATCACCGCGGCATCGCCCACGGTGGTCCACGCGAAGTCCTCGTTCGCCGGATCGGCGATGCCGAAGCCGCCGTTGACCAGGCCGGTGTGCGGATCGCCCGGGACATGCAGATACTGCGGTACAGTCGGTCCGGAGTCGTCGACCGGGCCACCGTTCGAACCCACAATCACCGGATCCTGTGTGTGCGACTCGTCGTCGGTCGGTTCGTCGCCGATGGTCAGCGCCGCCAGATCGAGTTCGGAGATCAGACGGCGCTGCCCGACATCGAGCATACCCGTCATCAGGCGAACCGGATCGGCCACGGCCATCACGTCGGACAAGCCGAGCACATGCCCGAACTCGTGGGTCAGCACGGTCAACAGGTCGACGCCCTGGCTCGCCTCGGACTGCGCCTGCGCATCGAGCAACCAGCCGTGCTCGCCATCGACGAACTCTTCGTTGAGCAACGGCGTGTCGTCGATGAACCAGCCATGGCCGGCGGCATCGTTGTCGATATAAAGGACGTTGTCGTAGTAGGCCGCCAACACCCGCTCGCCGAGATCCTCGACCACGACGTCGACTTGCGACAAACGCTCGGTGACCGGGAACAGGAGATCGGTCTCGGCCCAGCGGCCGATCGCGACGTCGGCCAGTGCCTCGGCCTGTTCCAGCGTGATGTCGTCGGAACCGTCCCCGGCGATACCGGCCAGCATCGGCGTGCCCGGCACGCTGGTCGCCGACAGGCGGATATCGTCGAGGAAGAACACCTGGCTGACGGCGGACACCAGGTTGGCCACGGCATCGGCGGTTTCGCCGACGAAATCACCCGGGTACAGGACGAAGTTCTTGTGCTCCATCGCGACCTTTTCGAAACTGATGGTCGCGATCTGGCCTTTGAACTGTTCCGGTATCTCGACCGACATCACCCGCTTCTCGAAAAACTGCGGATCGGTGAACTGGGCGAAACGTTCGATCTGTAACGGCGGCCCGACGATACCCGTTTGTTCGAACACCACGCGGACCTTCGCATCCGAGCTGGTGATGAACGGCGTGAATACCTCGAAGGTCACATAGTTCGCCGAGTCCGGAATCAACATCCGGTTGTGCGTGATGGTATTGAAATTGAGGATCTGGTCGAGCTGCTCCTGGACCAGCGTGACCGCCTCGGGCGGCATGAAGGCCTCCATCAGATCGGTGAACACCGACCGCAGGATGTCCTGCCCGCCCATCAGCAACGCATAGTCCGAACCGTACTTCGGCGTACCGTCCGAACCGATCTCTGTCGGAGGGAAGATGGATTCGATGATCAGCTGCAGCCCCTTGGCGATGTAGTTCTTCAAGGCATCCAGGCCGAACGGACTCATCTTGTTGTTGGCATCGAGCTGGAACCAGTGCTCCAGCTTGTTCGGGTTCGGATTGATCACGGTGCCGTCCGGCTTCTTGATCGGATCCGGCTGCAGGCCGAGATCGATCAACTTGGTGATCAGCTTGTCCATCGACAAGGCCAGCTTGGTGGTGTCTTCGACCAGCTTGGCCGCATCGCTCTCCGCCCACACCGTGTTGTACCAGTTGGTGTACTCCAGCGTATCGTTTGCGGTCGGTGGTGGCGGCGCACCAAGCACTTCTTGCTTGAACTTGGCCGATACCACCGAGATCACCTTGTCCGCGGCGAACTTCCACAGCTTGTCGAGGAAGTCCTTCATGATCGCGAAGGGGTTGGTCTCGAACGAGAACAGACCGCTGATATCGAACTCGTAGTCGAAGGCGTTGATATCGAATCCGCTGCCGCCGTGGAACGACCAGCCGGGCAGCTCGTACGACAGCGGGAAGCGGCCGTGCGCACCGCCGAGGAAACTCTTGATGATGTTCTTGGTGTTGTCGTCGACCTTGTCCTTGAAGCTGTCGAGCGCGAACACCTCGGTCAAGAGATTGCCGAGCAGGGCGATGAACGACTGCTTGGTGCCGTGTTCGAAGTTGCCGTTGAACACCGTCGGTACCGCTTCGGCGCCCTTGGTCACCTCGGTGTTGTCCTTGCTGACCAGTTCGTTGGCCGCGCCGTTGCTCGGACGGAAGTTCTCGCCACCGCCCTGCGGGCTGTAGTACCAGCCCTGGGTGATGCCTTCGCGGATATCGTCGGCGAAGGTGAACTGGCCTTCGGCGTATTGCCTGGACGACTCGGCGTTCCAGAACGGGTCGCTGAAGTACCAACCGGTGGTGTCGAACTTCTGGAAGGTCGGCAGACCGATCGCATCGACCACCAGACCCTCGTCACTGACGCGCCGATAGATCGCGCTGCCGGCGAAGTCGATGATGTCGGTATTGATGGTACCGGCATACCATTGCCAGACACGGCTGTGCGGCCCACCGAGACCGGCGATGGTGTAGTCGTCCTGGGTGAAGCCGGATAGCCCCAAGGCCGTCATGTTCAGGTTGATGTCGGCCTCGGGGATGGAACGTCCGTTCGGCGTCGCCGTGAACTCGGCGGGCAACACCAGCCCGGCAATGGCCGGAATGACACCGGTGCTCGGCGCGTTCTTGGCGCCGGTCTGGAAGTAGTTGTCGGCAAACGAAACATTCTCCCAGACCTTCACGTCCGGGTCCTTGAAGTCGGCATACTGGATCGGGTTGATCTGCAGACCGACCGCGCCGGCCAACGCCAGCGACTTCTCCAGGATGGTCAGCCAGGCGCGCTGCTTGTACATGAACGCAACCGCCGACACCGCGGCCGGGATGTTGCCGGTCGCCAAGGCGGCGGCGATCGAGACCGCGCCGGTCGCCTGGATCATGGTCTTGCCGATCAGCGCGATGTCCTGCAGCGGGATGTCCAGCGTCTTTTGCTCGAAGTCGTGCGGATCGAGCGTGGTCATGTGGATGTCTTTCTTGTCCGGCACATAGACGCCCATGCGCTGGATGATCTCGCTGTTGACCACGGTGCCGCGGCTGTGGCCGATGAAATGCATCGGCGAGTTGAACAGATTGTTGCCGCCCACGTCCTGGTTGAGTTTGTACAGGGCCGCGAACAAGGCGTCGGCCGCGGCCTCGGAGAAACCCGAGTCGCTGATATCCGATTCCTTCACCCAGTCCGAGACCAGCACGACCGGCTTGCCCGGGGTCAGGATCGAAGGGCCGGTGTTGCCGTCCTTGTCTTCCCACAAGCCGGTGTTCTTGTTGTACGCCAGCACGACGCCGTTACCCCCGGCGGACGAGATCAACTCGGCCATGTCCATGAAGGCCTCGGGCTGCTGCAGGCTGGCCTTTTTCTCGAAGTCCACGCCGGCCTGGAAGCCGTGGGTCAGGACGGTGACCGAGCTGAAGTAGTCGGACGCATCCTTGTATTCGTTGGCGATGAACGCGGTCGACGCATCGAGGTTCTTCTCCAGGACCTCGACGCCCCAGTAATAGATCTGACCGGCGGTCAGTGCCTTACGGATCTTCGGATCGAGTTCGACCTCGATGATCGACGGATCCTCCGCCTCGCTACCCGGGATGAGCTCGATCTGGCGCGTCGACGTGATCTTGTAGCGCTTGCCGGACTCCAGCTTGAAGCTGTCCGGCGTGGTGAAGATACGCCCGGGGTTGGTATCGGCGTTTGCGTCGAGGCTCGGATCTTCCGAACTGATCAGATTGAAGATGTCCAGCGTGAAGCCGTCACGGCCGCGCCATTCGTCTTCCGGCCACAGACCGTCTCCCGGCTTTTGCGTACTGAGATAGAAGCGGCTGGTGTATTCCTCGAGTCCGAGCTTGTCGAAATCGACCTTCCACTTGAACACGATGGGGTCGTCCGCATCCGGACCGTGCACGTCGAAAGTGCCCTGGGGATTGATCAGTTCGATGACCTGATCGGTCTGCAGGGCCAGGCCGCGCACATGGCGGTTGACCTCGATCGGCGCCAGGTTCGGGCTCGGCGGATCGATCGGATTGCCGTCCTTGTCGATACGATCGATGGGCACTTCGTCCCATTCGTTGAAGAACCAGTTGGCCTTCTCCAACAGGATGTCCACATCGTATACGGCGACGTTACCGGCGCCGCGGAAGTTCGCATACAGCTTCTTGGCCGAGGCATCCAGTTCGAGGTCCTCGAGGAAGCCCATCGGAACCGGCGTGGTGCTCGCGATCAACTCGGGATTGGGGCCGAAGGGATCGCGGATGATGCCGATCTTGGAACCGAGGTTATGCAGTTCTTCGTAGTCCCAGGCGAACATCGAGTCGCGGAAGATAATGAACGGCGACAGGTGATAATCGGCCACGAACGCATAGCTCATGTCCGGCATGATCGCGACGCCGCTCGCATAGTTGACGTCCAGGTCGAACACCTGGCTGCTGCCCCGAACCGAGAAATTGCTTTGCAGATAACCGACGCCGCCGCTGGTGTCGCCGATATAACGGACCGATATCGGTTCCTTGTTCAGGCGCAGAATGGACGAATCCCTCAGGATCTTGACGTCGAAGGCATTCGGGTCGTCATTGGTGATCTCCAACGTGTGGAAGCCGCCCTTGCGATCGCCCAGTGTGGTGAACACCATGCGGTCGCGATCGACCGTCGCCTCGATCTCGCGCGGCTCCAGGCCCGCGGTGAACTCACCGATGGTCTTACGGTATTTGTTCGGGTTGGGTCCGAAGAAGGTGTAGTTCTCCGGGCGGTCGTTCTCGTCGATATTGATCACGACGATGGTACCCGGATCGGCGGAACCCGCGTTACGCAGCCAGCCGTTGGTACCGAACATGGTCGAATAGGACACGCCGGCGAACAAACGGGTGCCGTCGGCGTTGATGGCAATGCTGTGGATCAAACCGCTCTCGGGAATGATGAAGTCATCGATGACATCGGTGACCTTCATGTACATGTCGGAATTGACCCGCAGGTCGACCACATAGATCTTGCCGCCGCTCGACGCGTACAGATAGTTGCCGTTAGCGTCCAGCGCGACCGAGCGCACGATACTGTTACCCGGCAGCTTGATCTTGTCGACCTCGGGCGTCGACGGATCGGCATCGAACAGCTGTAGCGTGAAGGCGTCGACCACCTGGATGCCGTCCCAGGTCGCGGCATAGGCGGCGGACAGATCGCTCGCGGTCACGATATCGCGCACCGAGCCGTTGCCCGGCATGATCAGCTTCTTGATCACGCGGTCGAATTCATTCACCTCGTCGAGGCGGGCAAGATCGATGACGTCGACGGTATGTTTGAAGCCGTCGATACCGCCGATGAAACCGAAGCCGCCCTTGTTCTTGAGCTGTGCTTCCAGGCTGCTCAGTGCGTTGGTGTCGGATTTGAACAGCCATTCGCCGTTGTCGTCCGGCAGCATGCCCGGGCGGGCACGTTGCACCGAGATCTTGGCCTTGGCCAATAGGACCTGCTCGGGCACCTTGACCTTGATGGTGCTGATCCATTTACCGTCGTTGGCCGGATCGGGCACGCTCGAGGCATCGACGAAGTCCTGACCATAGACATAGACGCTGCCGTTGCCCGAACCCATGTCGAAACGAACGCGGGCGTCACGGATGTCCTCACCGAGCCATTCCGAATAATTGCCGCCGGCGGTGTCGGTCTCGAAGAAATCGCGGCCCTTGATGATCAGGGTCACCTCGCCATTGGCGTCGATCTCGTAATCGAGACCGCCGTTCGCGCCGGCCCCCGCTTCATTGGGCTGCAGGAAAGTCGGCGGCGGCGGGCCGTCGAACGCCGATTGCGGCGGAGGCGGCAGCGTCGGTCGAATCAGCGTGTCCGGCACACCCGGCTCGAGGTTGACCGTCAGCACGTTCATGTCGATATCGCCACTGGCATACTTACGCCAGATCTGGATATCGAGTGCCTGATACAACATGGGTGCGACCATCAGGGCCGCCGCGCTCGCGGCGATACCCAGACCGACTGTCGCGCCCAGCAGACCACCGCTCGCCGCGATGCCCATCGCGGGGATGAACAAGGTCGCCGAACCGAGCAGTAGCCCGAGGTCGATCCGTATCTTGCCGATCGGCTGCGCCGCGCGGGCGATCAGGATGTTGCCGCGATCGCTCATGCCCGGGAACGGCGGCGAACTCGTGCGCGCCATGCCGTCGTCGTCGACGAAGCCGTTGTCGACCACGGTCCAGACTTCGGTGAGCGATCCGTCCTCGTTGATCGGCAGGGCCTGTTTCTGGAAGAAATACACCTCGTCGCCGGGTTGCGCGACACTCGGCGCGATCGGCGCGGCGATCTGAATCGGACCGTTGAGTTCGGCGCCCTGGATATCGAGTTCGAAGGCCGCGCCGAAGTCGAAGAAGTTCGGCATCGGCAGCGGCAGACTGGCCTCGCTGACGGTCTTGATCTCGACCACGGCGTCATCGGTCAACTGACCCGGGCCGAACGCGGCGACATAGCCGTCGGCGTTTTGTACCGCGCCGCCGGTCTCACCGATCGCCCCGACACCGACCTGCGGTGCCTCGACCTTGACCTCGATGACCTCCTCGCCATAACGATGAATCACGGTGACCGTGGTCGTGCCCTCGCCGACCGCGGTAATCAGACCGTCGGGACTGACCTGGACGATACTGGTATCGCCGCTGACATAGAGTGTGCCGTCCGCGGCATCGTTGACGAAGGTCTCCTGCAGCGTACCGAGGCTGACCACGATCTGACGCGTACCGCCCTGCGGCACGATGGTGACCGCATCCGGATAGGCATCGATGTTGAACAAGCGCGTAATCTCGTCTTTCGCATCGGTCGACGAACCGACGCCGACCACGGTAGCGGCTGACAAGGTGCCGCGCTCGGCGGTGAGATAGGTGTAGCCGTCGGTCACACCGGTCAACAGACCTTCGGGCGTCAACGCGGCGATCGACGAATCGTCGGATTGCACATTGACATACCACAAGGGCAATTCGACATCCTCTTGGTCGGCGAAGTCGCCGAACACTTGCAGCACCGTCGCCTGCCCGGCCTCATCGAACAACATATGACGCTGGGTGAAATCGAAGTTGAGCAAGGGCGCATCGCTGACGTCGATTTCGACCGTGGCCACTTCAGAACTGTTGAAGCCGTCGTCGGCGATGATCTCGAACGACGCCACACCGGTGAAATCGTCATTCGGCAGGAAGTAGACGTATTCGTTGTCGGCCGTCAGCGCGGCGCTGCCGTTCTCCGATGAGATGATGCGATAGAAAACATCGTCGCCGTCCGGATCGCTGGCGATCTCACCGAGTTCGACCAACACCGGCAGCTCTTCGTGGGTCAAGACCGACGGCAAGACCGCGGCAACCGTCGGCGCACCGTTGCGCACCAGACCGAAGTTGAAGTTCACGACCTGGCGATCGCTCGCATCGACGACACCATCACCGGTGACGTCACCGGCCGGGAAGCCTCCGGTCGCCACCACCGTGCTGTCGTCACCATCGACGTCGCCGTCGAGATCGATATCCCCGGCCGCGCTCAGAGCCAGGCTGTAGGTCCCGGAACCACCCAGGCGCAATTGATACAGGCCGGCATTCGCGATGGAATACAGGGTCGTGGTCACATCGCCCTGGGTCTCGACCGAACTGGGTGCGAGACCGGGTATCACCGGCGCATCGGCACCGGCGCCATCGACCGTGATACGCAACAACAGGCTGTCGCCGGCAGTCGCATCGATCTCGCTCTGACGTACGCTGAAGGTGAAGACATCGCCTTCGGTGCCCAAGTCGCCGTTGATCGTCTGGCCGGTGAACTGCACCAGCCCGCCGAGGTCCTGGGTGACCGCGCGCACTTGCGCACCCGACCCATCGTAATCGACCACCTCGCCACTGCCGCCGACCGCAACCGCGGTCGCCAGCCGGCCGTCGACATAACCGTAGCGCTCACCGACGCCGGTCGTGAGGCTGCGTTGGGTGATCAGGCGGCCGTCCGTGTCGTAGTCATAGACGATGGTATCGCCGCTGTCGGTGACGACCCGCGCCAGGCTGCCGTTGTCGTTGAGCACGAAACGCAGGTTATCGCCATTGGACGCAATCACGCCGTTGCTGGAGACGAACAGCCGCTCGTCGGTCGGCGTCTCGATGACGTTCACCCGGCCGTCCTGATTCAACAGGTAGCGGGTGCCGTCGGTCGAGGTCAAGGCATACTTGCTCGACGACGGTGTCATGGTGACCGGGTTGTAGGGCGCGCCGTTCGCGGCGTCGTAGTACTTGCTGCCGGACTTGCTGAGCAAGACATCCGGCGTCTCCAACACCCAGCCATGATTGCCGTCGGCGACCCAGGCCGGACGATAGAAGGTCAACACGCCGACCTGCTCGGCCTGCGGCACGAAGCTGAAGCCGGTGCGCTCGCCGGTCGGCAGCGTGAGGTACAAACGGGTGCCCTTGCCCATCGCCGGGTACACGCCCAATTGCTCACGACCGGTCGGTTCGAGATTGGTCTCGATCGCCAGATCGAGCCCCAACAAGGACCAACCGCCCTGCAGCAGACTGCCGTGTTCGAAACGTTCGCTGTCGATACTGTCGTAATGCCGTTTCAATTCGAACGGCACGCCACCCAGCATGGTCGAGACATCCGTGATGGTGCGCTGGTACTGACCGAGCTTTTCGATGGTGTTGATTTCGATCAGCGTCTCGACCTGGCTCAAACGACCGCCGATGTCGCGCGCCGTCAGGCGCAAGGTGTAGAACCCGTTCGCCAGGGTGCGTGGGTCGAGCTGCGCGAAGCTGCCGTCGATCGCCGCCTCGCCGCTCGCGAGCAGCGTGAAGCCGGTATCGCCGAAGCCCGGCGCCAATTCGAGCTGCCAATAATCCAGATTGACGTCATCGACCACACCGGACAAGTCCAACGGCGCCGTGAGCAGCGCGCCGGTGACCTGCGGATCGAAGCTGACGTCCGGCGCGACCTTGTCGGCCGGATCGCGCACCTTGAGTTGCGTGGTGGTGCGACCCTCGACACCGTCGGCATCGACGGCGATCGCGACCAGTTCCATCTTGCCCGACGCACCGGCGGTGATCAGTGCCCGGCCGGTCTCGTCCAGCGCGACCTCGACACCGTCGAGCAACAGCGTCAGGGATACGATATCGGAGAAGCTGTCCGCGACCGGATGGACCAGCACGCTCTGTCCCGGGATCGCCGGGAAGCTCGGGGTCAGTTCGATCCGGACACTGGGCTCGACCGGCTCGAGGCTGGCACGCATGACGATGGTCTGACGGGCCTTGTCGGTGCCGTCGTCGGCGATCAGGGTCACGAAGTATTCGCCGCTCTGGCCGGGACCGGGCGTCCAGGTCAGTTCACCGGTCGCCGCGTCGAGTACCGCGCCTTCCGGCAGGTCCTCGGCGCTGAAAGTGAACACAGTATCGGCGTCGGCATCGCTGACGGTAACGAAGAAGCGCTTGGTCTCACCGATCAAATAGGCATGATCGGATTCATTCAATACCGGCGCACGATTGACGTCGGTGACGTTGACGGTGACATCCAAGGTCGCCGATGCGCCATCGGGGTCCTGGGCCAGCATGCGGAAGGTGTGTTCACCGGCCTGGTCGAAACCCGGTATCCATTGGAACTCACCGGTCTCCGGCACATACAGGGCACCGTCGGGCAAACCGGAGATCACGCTGGTGACCAGCGGATCGTCGTCGGGATCGGCCGCGACCAGGAAGAACGAAATCTCCGCGCCCTCGCGTGCCAACTGGGTGAACATCGGCACCCATTCCGGCGTGCGGTTGGTCTCGCCAACCTGGATGGTAATGGTATCGCTGCTCGACGAATGACCGTCGCTGGCGACGAAGGTCACGGTGTAATTGCCGGAACGATTCAGCGCCGGCGTCCAGCTGAAGACACCGGTCGCCGGATCGAGCGAGGCCCCGTCGGGCAGATCGATCGCGGAGAAGCTCAAGGGATCGCCATCCGGATCGATCGCGGCCAGGTTGAAGCTCAGGTTCTGTCCCTCGTCGACCGTCTGGTCGCCGACCGGTTGCAACAACGGCGCCTGGTTGGCCGAACGCACGACCACGTTGAAATCACGCGAGGTCGATGCATCGGCAGTGAGGCCACCCGCACCGGTATCGGTCACCGTGACGGTCACGGTATACGACCCCAGGTCGCCCGCCGACGGCGTCCATTCCAACAGAGCCTGGCCATAGACGGCGGTCGGCGACAAGGTCGCGCCGGCCGGCAGGCCGTTGAGTTCATACGTGAGGTCGTCGCCATCCATATCGGAGACGAACACCGTCAACGCGAGCGGCTGACCGACCACGGCAACCGCATCGCCGATGTAATCGATCTGCGGCGGCTCATTGTCGCTCTCGACCGAGACGATGAAGACATAGTCGTCGACCAGCGCCAGGCTGGTGCCGCCATCGCCGTCGTCCGCGGCGAGCAGACGGATGGCATGATCGCCGCGATCACCGACGGCCGGCGTCAAACGGAAGGTACCGGTGCCGTCGCCGTTGTCGGTGAACTGAATGAAGTCCGGCAGCGGGAAGCCCGGCTGCTCGCTGACCGCCGACAGGGTGATCGGGTTGCCTTCGAAATCGTTCGCGCTCACGGTGAACTCGCGCACTTCGTCGCGGTTCATCGAGAAGTTGTCGACCGGCGTGATGATCGGCGCACGATTCAGATTGAGCACGGTGAAGCGTATGGTCTCGAGCACCTCGGCCGGTGTCTCGACGCCGTCGCCGTCATCCGTCGCACGGAAGGTGATGTCGTAAGTGCCGGCCTGATCGTAGTCCGGCGTCCAGGTGAAGTCCCAGGTCTCCGGATCGAACTCGGCACCGGGCGGCAGATCGCCGACGACCTCGATCTCGACGGTCTTCTCCGTCTCCGACGCATTGGCCAACACGCCGTCCACACGGCGGTTCGGCGGGATGTATTCGGGGTTGTCCGGATCGAAGGCGAACACCTTGATCCGCGCGGTCTGACCCTCGAAGACCTGCCAGCCGTCGAAGGTATCGAACACCGGCGCGCCATTGGCCTTGAGCACGGTGAATTCGGTCGACACCACCGCAGCCGTGGTGCCATCGGTGACCGCGAAGTCCAGAGTGTACTGCCCGGCCTGGATGAAACCCGGCGTCCATTCGAAACGACCGGTCTTCGGATGCAAGGTCGCGCCCTGAGGCAAGGTGCCGTTGATCGCCAGGAACTCCAGTTCGGCGCCCGGTTCGGCATCGGCCTGGAGCTGGATGACCACCTTGTCGCCTTCGCGCACGGTGCGGTCCGCGGGCTTGACCAACGACACGGGTTTTTGTCCCTGCGACACCAGGATGGTCACGCTCACCGCGACCTCGGTGGTACCGTCGCTGACCTGGAAGCGTACATCGTTGTAGGTGCCGGCATCGTCGAAGTCCGGCCGCCAGCTGAAGATGCGGGTCTGTTGATCGAAGGTAGCCCCCGGCGGCAGATTGTCCGCCCAGAGGGTCAGGGCGTCCGCATCGGGATCGGCGACGATGACCGCGAACTCGATCAGCTCGCCTTCGCGCACGCGCACTTCCGACGGTACCGACAGGAACTGCGGCGGACGATTGCCGTCGGCGACCTCGATGACATAGCGCTGCAACGCCGAGGCGCCGCGGCTATCGAACGCCTGGATGAGCACCGCTTCCTCGGCCGCGGCATTGCTGCCGACGTCCCAGCTCAGCAGGCCGGTGTCGGCATCGATGCTCATGCCCTCGGGACCGGACAACAAGTAGTAGATGATGGCGTGGCCGTCGGGATCTTCGGCCTGCACGTCGTAGCTGTACGCGCCACCGACCTGCGCATCGATCACCGGGGTAGAGGTGAACACGGGCGCGCTGTTCGGCTCGGCCGATGCGATGACACCGAAATCGAAATTCAGGCGTGCACGGTTCGGCGTGACCACCGAGACCGTCTTACCGGTCGTGACCTCGCCCGATTCGAGACGGCCGTCGGCCGGCAGGCTGGCGGACAAATCGATCAGCCAGCGGCCGTCGTCGGTCTGGCCCTCGGCCGCGACCGGTACCCCAGCATAACCCTGGATCGGATCGAGCGCCAACAGCGCCGGCAGGAAGATCGCCGTATCCGAGATATTGGTGATGGTGACATCGTACGAGATCGAGCCGTCCTGACGGTTGTAACGGGTGTTCTCGAATGCGATGTCGACATAGGCCGTCAGGTCATCGATGCCCTTGAAGCCGGTGCTGTAATCGGCCGCCATGCGCTGGCCGAAGATGCTGGTCACCGAATCGCCGACCACCAGGGTGTAGTCGTCCGGCAGCAAGGCATCGAGCGTCAACAACACGGTACGGTTGTTGGCGTCGTAGGTGACCGTCTGGATCGTGACCTCGCCGCCGAGCAGACCGGTCAGCGTATAGTTCTCGGGATTCAGTACGCTGGCGGTCGAACCCGGATCGCCGGCGAACATGTCCTGATCGAAGGTCACGGTGATGAACGGCAGGGGCAGCGGGATCACCGCCTGGTCGAGCGGCGTGGTCGCCAACACCGACGGCGCGAAGGCCGGGTTGATGACGTCGATCTGGTTCGACTGGCTGACCAGCACGCGACCGTCGCTGGTCGTCATGACAACGTCGCCGCGACTGCCGCCCTGCGCAACGTCGACACGCCGCAGCGTGACGATGTCGACCATGGTCAGGGCCGAGTTCGGATCGGCATTGCCGAGATCGGTCACCGGTCCGGCGTTCTGCGAGACGAACAACAGGTTTTCCAGGACGGTGCCCTGGCGGCCGAAGGCGATGCTGTCGATGGGGGATTCGAACTCGAGTTGGATCTCGGCGCGCTGGCGATCGGTGAACGACACCACCTGGGTGCGGTCGGGCCAGGTGGTCGCCCACAGGGTGCCGTCCGGCGCGAAGGCCAGGCTGCCGACACGCAGATCCTGGTCGCGGCTCCACAGCCTGAGCTCGCCATTGCTCGGATCGAAGATCTCGACACCATCCTGGGTCGAGACATAGATCTCGCCGGTCTCGGGATCGATGGCCAGCGCAATGGTCACGCCGTCACCGAAACGCCCGACGATCTCGCCGGTCTCGGGATCGAGTTCGATCAACTCGCCGCCGCCGGTGGTGGCCCACAGCCTGCCGTCCAGATCGAAGGCCAGATTGAATACCGGCACATCGAGTTCGGCCAGCGCCTGACCGATAGCGCCGCCGTCGGAATCCAGCTTGTGCAAGACGCCGCGGTTGTGGCCGGACGAGACGATGAAGCCGCCGTCCGGCGTCTCGACGATCGCCATCGGACCGATGTTGCCGAAACTCTGCTCGAAGCCGGTCGCGAAGGCCTGGGCGACGAACGGCCGCAGCGTGACGTCGAACTCGGGCAGATTGGTCAGCGGTGCCGCGTTCGGGATATCTTCCTCGGCGGCCGCGAACAGCGGATTCTGCGACGGCTCGGGGGTCGGCTCGGGCGCGATGCCGAAGTTCGGCGGCGTGGTGCCGGGCACGGTCGGCAAAGCCCCCAGATTCACACCGGAACCGTCCGGGACGGCATTGACACCGGCCAGGGGCGCCTCGCGATTGCCGGCGATATCCGTCGCCAGCGCGAGGAACTCATAGGTATGACCGGCCTCGCCTTCGAACACGGCGCTACCTTCGGCATCCTCGACCTGGCGCTGCCAGATCTTGAAGTCGCCGCCGTCGGTCGCGACATACAGGGTCACGTGTTTGAAGCCGGAACCGCCGAAGTCGTCTTCCACCGACCACTCGACGGTGAAGTTGGACGTACTCCCGATTTGCTCCGCGGTGATCCGGCTGGTCGGTGCGCCGCCGTCGACCACCTGGGTGAGCACCTGGGTGTCCTCGGGTGCGCGGGTGTCGTACAGCACCCGCGCCGACGCGGTGATCTCGCGCCCGGTGCGGATGTCCTCGTTCGGCTTGACGGTATAACTGACGAAACCGCCACCGTTGCCGAGGGCATCGTTCGGCTTCAACAGGCCGCGGCTGGTGTCCTGGATCACCTCGCCGGTCAGCGGATCGATCGCCTGGATCAGCCAGCGCGCGGCGGCCGGATCCTGGAACAAATCGATGCCGGCGCTGATGCGCAGGATGAAACCACGAGTCTCGACAAAATTGATTTCGTTCTGGTAGTTCCAGCGGCCGGCCGGGATGTCGACGGTGATATCGCCGACCTTGATGCTGCCGAGTTCGAAGGTGCGCGGATCCAGATCGTCATCGAGCTGGGTGATGATGCTGATCTCGTTGACGTAATCGCTGGCCTCCGGATCGTTCTCGAAACTGACCGTGTACGGCAGCGGCTCGGTCGCCGGCAACCAACCGGCGGTATCCAGCGTGGCCGGACCGGCAAGTGACGCGAACTGATCGGTATTGCCGTCCTCTTCGAGGAACTGGCTGAAGTTCAGCTCGACGAACTCATCACCGTCGACCGGCTGCGGCCCATTGATCTGGAAGTCCGCCGGCAGACCGGCGCCACGCGTGGCCCAATCGACCCAGGGCACATAGACCCGGAAGGCCTCGAAGTGGGTCTGTTGCGACAGGCCCAGATCGTAATCCTCGAATTCCGGCAGCGCCGGTACCGGGATCTCGCCCTCGGGGCATTCACCGCCGCCACGCGGATCCCAGAACTCGATCTCGGCCATTTGCGTCTGGTTGTGACCGTATAGCTCGCGCAGTTGCTCGAAGAAACCGAGCACATCGCCGGTCGAACGGATATCGCTGCCGGCCGGACCGAACAGGATGCCGGATGCCAACACGGACATCAGGCTCATGACGTGCTGACGTTCGCGGATCGGTGGTGTCGCGTCTTCCGGGCGCAGGATGCCCGCGGCCTCGAGGCCACCGAGGTAGAGATCGACCCAGTTCGCCTCGTCCGCGGCCAGCGCCAACAGGGCGCCAGGGGCCTCATCGGCGGCCAGAATGGCATCGCGCAGATCGCGCGCCTCCTGCGACTGATGGGCGATGAACTCGTCGCGCGTCATGCTGGTCGATGCGGCGAACACATGGAAACGATAGGGAACGAACGGGATCTCGCACTTGTTGGGCACGGCGACGTTCTGTTCGTACAGGCCGACGAAGTCGATGCCGTCCAATGCCTTGCCGAGTTGCGGATCGATATCGCTGGCCTTCTCCTTGACCGCGTCCCACCAGCTCTCGAGACCGCCCTCGCCCTCTTCCAGCAGATCGTCCAGATCGGGGAAGTAATTCGCCATCTGGCCTCGGAAGGCATCGAAGGCCTGCTCGTGCAGGGCGCGCAGACCCGGATAGGTCGTGACATTGAAACTGAAGCCGCCGAAACCGTTCGCCGGGTGATCGTAAATAAAGCCGTTGGTGGTCAACTGACCATTGGTGTTGGTAATGGACTCCAGACCGGCCCAGTTGATGGCCTCGTTCTCGGTCCCGGCCGCGCCCTCCGGCGTGCCGCGCACATTGGTGAAGAAATCCAGGAACGGCAGACCGCGCACATACTGGTTCAGATTGAGCTGCGGCACGCCGACCTCGAAGAAGGTGTAAGGCGCATCGAGATTGGTGATGTTCTGCAGCGCCACCGAATAGGTGGCCTGTTCACCGGCCAGGATGAAGCGCGGACCACCGATACCGATGGTGACGTCCGGCTCGATCGAACGCTCGACCTGGAAGCGATACGGCAACACCGCCTGGTCGCCGGCCGGGTTGATCACGGCCACGTCGTACAGACCGTGCGGCGCATCGGTGAAATCGAAGGTGGCGATGATCTCGGTCGAATCGACCACGCGCCAATCGACCGGTTCGTACTCGGCGATGCCGGGCCGGATCATCTTGACGATCGCGTTCTCGTGGAACTGGGCACCGCGAATGGTCGTGGTCACGTATTTGCCGTCACCGCCGACGTCGGTATAGATATCGGTAATCACCAGCGGCAGCAATTCGGCCAACAGGGTGATGTTGGTGCCTTCGGCCGGACCGGAGAAACCGCGCACCATGAAGTAATACCTGCCCGGCTCGGTCGACGGCACCAGGGCGATCAAATCGCTCGACAGCGGACCCTCATAGGTCGCATCGAATTCGGACGAGGTCGGCACCTGGTCGTGCCGGATGAAGATCTCGTTGACCGACTGATCGTTGTCGGCCGACAGTTTGACCCGCAGCGTTTGGTCGGCCGGCACCTCGATTTGATACAGGCGCTCCTGTCCGGGGAGCAGGTTCACCGTCAGCGGCGCGCCGATCTGCAGCTCGTCGACGCCGAGGTTCAATGCATCGGGCGATGCGGTGGTGTTATTGGCCTCGTTCTCCGCCTCGTGTACCTGATTCAGGATGTCGGTACGCACGATGATGCGGTAATCGCCCGGCGTCGCCCCCGGCATCAGGGTGTCCAAGGACAGCGTGTAGGTCTCTCCCTGCTCCAGCGAACCCGAGAACACGGCGCGGCCGAGCGGCCGGTCGTTGATGTCCCAGGTCGCATCGTCGGAAAGGAATACCGAATCGGTCCAGGAGCCCGACGCGGTTTCGTCGCTGTTGTTGCGCACCGTCCATTCGATATGCAGGGGCTCGCCGGAACGGGCGTTGACCGGGATGACGATATCGCTGACTTCGAGATCGGTCGGCGGCGGCAGTTCGACCACCATGGGCACCGCGCTTTCGCGCGTATTGTTGCGCTCGTTGTCGCCCTCGAAGACCTTGCCTTTCGCGCCCCGTGCCGGGTCGGTTACGACGATCACATACCAGGCCTCGGTCGACAGATTGGTCGGGACCGTCAGGGTGCGATTGACCGTATAGCTCTCGCCCGCGGCCAGGCCGCCGGTGTGACGAATCGTGGTCAGGAAACGGTCGGCGCTCAGATCGAGCAAGGGATCGCGCGACAGATAGACCAGATCGTCCCAGCCGGATTGCAATGCCGGGGTATCGCCGCCGAGGTTGGTGACCTCGTAGCTGAGTTCGAAGGACTGACCGCGTACGGCCCGTTCGGATGCGGTGAGCTGCGTAACCTGAAGATCGGGCGCGACATAGGGCGTGATGGTGATCGGCGAACTGGTCGTGTTGTTGCCTTCGCCCTGGAACTCGCGCACCACGCCGCCGGGATCGCCCGCGACACCGCTCAGGCGCGACGATACCGTCGATTTGACGAAGCCCGATTCACGGACATTGCTGTCGGTGACCGCGAGTATATGGAAATCGCCCTCGACCTCGAACGGCGTGGTGACCGTTACCGTGGCGGTATAGGACTCGCCGATGCCCAGCTTGCCGACACGGTCGAACTCGGCCTTGACCACGCGCCCGTTCTGTTCCCGCCCGAGCAGATGATCGCCGCCATCCAGCGACGGATCGATCGACAGATAGACCCGGTCGGTCCAACGGTCCTCACGCGTCTCCCGCGTGCCGACATTGGTCACGGTGAACTCGATGGTCATGTCTTCACCGGCCGCGACCTGATCGACCACGACCAGATCGGTCACCTGCAGATCCGGCTCCTTGTAGACGACATCGATCTCGCCGCGCAGCATCTTGCCCTGCGGGTCTTCGTAGGCGTGCTTGCGGAAGACCTCGTCGCGATAGGCGGTGTTGTCGCCGCTGTCCACCGGCCAGGAATGGCCGAAGGGGTTTCGGGCATTTGCCGGCACATTGGTAAAGACATAGACATACCATTCGCCGTCGGAACCGGCCGGGAAGGTGATGTCGACATCGTTGCTGTAGCTGCCGCCGACATCCAGCAGTTGATCATGCGGCTGCCGCACGGTGGCCGCGTGAATCGCACGATTGAAAATGAAGGTCGGGTCCTTGGAGATATAGATCCGGTCTTCCCAGTATTGGGTGCCGGCCCAGACACCCGCATTGCCGAGATTGGTGACGGTGTAGTTGACGGTCGTGGTCTCGCCGGAATCGACCGGACCGGCGGTCGTGACATCGGTCACCTGCAGATCGGCGAAGACGTCGGTTACATCGGTCTCGGCCGACAGCGTATTGTTCAACGTGACATCGTCGCTGAAGGTCGAGCGCACGATGACATAGGCGCCTTTGGCGGCCGGGTTGAGCGTCAGCGTCTGGGTATTGGTATAGCTCTCGCCCGGATCCAGCGCCTGCATGTTCTGGTAGCTGCCGAGCGTGAACAACTTGGCCCCCGGAGCATTCAGAGTCGGATGGGTCGACAGATAAACCTGATCCTTCCAGGACCCTGCCCTGGCCTCACCGTCGTTGCGCACGGTCCAGGAGAACTCGAAGGTCTCGCCGCCGGTCGCGACCTGCTGCGGCGTGACCTCGACCACGGCGATGTCCGGCTGCAGTACGATCGGCGGCTTGCCGATCACCGCGATGATCGGTGAACCCTGACCGCCGATGATGTCGCCGCCGCCGGCCTTGTAGTTGTTGTTGTTGACCTCGTTCGGATCGTCCGGGTTGACGTTGATCGCCAGCGTGTCTTCCAACAAGGTGGCGTAGGGATCGACCCAAGGCGTGATGAAGTACTCGCCCGATACCACGGTGTTCGGTAGCCGGACCGTGGTCACGCGATCGTACCCGGCCTCTTTGCCGAGCACGCCGTCGCTGTATTGGATGGTCTTGAGCAGGATGTCGCCCTGCCCCGGATGCGGACGGTTCTTGTCCGTGGTCAACCAGATCTGTTCGACCCAGCTGTCGAGGTTGGTCGGTCCGGCACCCAGGTTGGTCACCGTGTACTGCACCTGGATCTCGTTCGATTCGAAGGCCTGATCCGGGGTCACGACATCGCTCACGACCAGATCGGCGAACGGCCAGGGATTGACGAACAATTCGTGCAGACGGACATTGTTGCCGTCGTTCGGCCATTCGTCGATGGCGTTACCGTGATCCGCCGCCGCGATCACATAGACGGTGCCGCGGAAACGCTCCGGTATCTTGAACACATTGGAGATCTGGCGATATTGCTCGCCGGGCGCCAACGCGGCCTGGTTCGACAGGCTGCTGACCAATACGTCGTCGGTCGTGATCTTGTCGTCCAGCGACAGATAGACCCGGTCGTTCCAGTTGGGCCGGTCGGTCGCGACCGTGCCCTGGTTGATAACCACGAACTCGATCGATGCGGTACCGCCGGCATCGACCTCGTCCGGGCCGATGATCTCGGCGATCTGCAGATCGGGACGCGGCAGTATGCTGACCAGGATGGACGCATCGTCGATCGACTGGTTGTTGTCTTCGTTGGTGTGCTCGTAGACCTGGCCGAGGGCATCGGTGCGGATGATGATCTCGAATCGGTCGTTGGTGTACGACGGCAGCGTGATCAGCTCACGACGCGTGTACTCGCGTCCCGCCTCCAGCGGGCCGGTGTAGCTGAAGGTGCCGACCAGGTTGCCGTTGCCGGTATCGCCGGTCTCGCGCAAATAGATACGATCGACCCAGGTGCCCTCGGCATCGCCGGTGCCCTGGTTCTTGACCGTCCAGGTGACATCGACCGGCGAACCCTCGGGTGCGCCCGCCGGCGCGATGATATCGGTGACCACCAGATCCGGCGGCGGTGCCAGATCGATCCGGAAGGCATCGGATACCCGCTCGTTGTTGTCGGTATAAATGTGCTCGAAAGGCACGAAGCGCGACGTCGCGAGCGAGGTACCCGGGGTCTCGATCACGATGTAGAAATCACCCTCGAGACCGTCCGCGAGATCGACCGTCGCCTCGCGGGTGTACGACTGCCCGGGCGCGAGGAAGCCGATGTGGTTGAAATGGCCGAGGAAGACGCGATCCTGCAAGCCATCGGGCGACGTCGACAAATAGACCTCGTCGGACCAGTTGGCGGTATTGGTCAAACCGATACCCTGGTTACGCACCGTCCAGCTGATGGTCATCGACTGGCCGCTGAGCGCGACCGCATCGGTGGTCACCACGTCGACCACCAGGTCGGCATACGGAATCGGAATCACGTCGAAGAAATTCGGGGGACTGGCGATGTTGTTCTGTTCGAAGCCGTTCTCGAACACCTGCTCGGCATGATCCGATCGTACGAACAGATTGAACCGGCCGTTGAACGCGGCCGGGGTCAGCAGGGATTCGGTGCGCGTGTAACTCTCGCCGACGTCCAGACCACCGTTGTGTTCGAACGAGCCGAGTACCACGTCATCGCGATTGCCGAATACATCGTCGCTCGATGCAATCAGCACGTCGGTCCAGGTGTCGGTAATGCCACGCCCGGTGCCCTGGTTGGTCACCTTCCAACTGATCTCGACACGCGCGGGATCGCCGATGGTGAGTTCCTGCGCCACCACGTCGCTGACGATCAAATCCGCATAAGGCGCGAGCGACACCGGCAGCGCATCGCCGCCGACATTATCGGACTCGTCGGTGACTTCCCGGACCGTGTTGTCGGCATCGGCCATGACCAGGATGAAATAGTCACCCTCGGCATCGATCGGCAGGGCGATATCGACCGTCCGGGTATAACTGGCACCCGGATTGAACGGCGTGACACCGGCCGAATCCAGGGTCGCGAGCAGGACATCGTCGGCACCGATCTGGCCGTCACGCGACAACCAGACCTGGTCGACCCAACCGTCGCGCACCGGCCCGCTGCCGTTGTTTTCGACCGTGAATTCGAGGCTGAAGGTGCCGCCGGATTCGACCGGCGAATCGGGCGCGATGACCTGACTGACCTGCAGGTTCGGATGGGTCAATGCCATGACATCGGGGGACGCCACGATGTTGTTGTCTTCGATACCGTTTTCGAACACCTTGGAATCGGCGTCCGAGCGCACGATGAAGACATAATCGCCATCGGCCGCGTCGGGGAGTTCGAAGGTCGCATTGGTGGTGTAGCTCTCGCCGACACCCAGGTCGAACAACCGATCGATCTGGGTCAGCAAGACCGATCCGGGTACGGTGCCATCGTCCGACAAGTAGATGTAATCCTTCCACGGCGCACGTGCGCCGGCGTCGCCCTGGTTGAGAACGGTGAAGGTCACGGTCACCTGATCGCCCGGTACCGCATCGCTCGGGATCTGCACATCGGTGACGATCAGATCGGCAGACGGCGCCGGCGTGACCGTCAGCGTGTCGATCGATACGCCGACGTTGTTGTCGGTCTGCCCACGCTCGTAGACCGCACCACCGGGATTGGTCTGCACCAGGATACGGTAGTTGTTGGCAATGCCTTCCGGCAGATCGACCGTGGTCGCCACACTGTACGACTCGCCCTGCGCCAGCGGCGCGGTACGCGGCAACTCGGCCAGAATGAAGTCGCTGGCGTCCGGCACATCGTCGAGCGACAAAAGCACACGATCGATCCAACCGCCGGCACCGGCGTCGGTGGCGTTCTCGCCGACGTTACGCACCCGCCAGG
This sequence comes from Chromatiales bacterium, assembly GCA_028280505.1. Lineage (GTDB taxonomy): Bacteria > Pseudomonadota > Gammaproteobacteria > Chromatiales > Chromatiaceae > Thiosocius. Next base: position 58,588 of record JANQLO010000053.1, read on the forward strand.
CGATGTCGATGGCGTCGCCGGACCGTACCGAACCGGACGGGCCGAATACGGCCTCGACCGCCAGGTCGGCGAATGACGATGTGAGTTGAATCGGCTCCGGCGGCACCAGAGTGTTGTCGGCCCGGGTGTCGGGCTCCAATACATCTTCTTCACTGTCGGTAACGACGCTGAGATAAAGCACACCGTCCTGGCGCGCCGGCAGGGTAACGTCGAACAAGGCCGTGTAGGACTCGCCCACCGCGAGGGCGCCGCTCCGCGCCAGGCTTCCGATCACGATATCGTCGGCATTGCCGATCACCGTGTCTTCACTCAGGATCACCTGGTCGGTCCATTGACCGCTCGACGTCGCGGCCGCGCCGCTGTTGGTCACGGTCCAGCCTATTTGCACCGTCTCGCCACCACGACCGATCGCCGGTACCTGCAGGTCGCTGACCACCAGATCGGCATACTCGGGCAACGCCGAATCGACGAACACCGTCGCGTTGTTGTTCGATTCGGCATTGGCGACGCCATCGGCCGCCTCGATCAACGCGCTCTGATTGTTTATGTTCCTATCGGCACGTACCTCGATCTGCAAATTGCCGGCGCCGCGAATGCCGTCGGGCAGTTGCACGCTGAAGCTTCTGGCAATGCTGGCACCGGCGGCGAGCGGACCATCGCTCGCGCTGTCGTGCTGTATCGTCGCGTTGACGATGTGCTGACCGACCGACGGATTCCAGATCAGGATACGGTCGAACCAATCGCCCGGCGTGGCCGCCGCGCCGCCGTTGAAGTCATCCCATTCGATGGTCAGGGTCGAGCCGGCCGCGGCCGGGCCCGAGGTCACCCGTAGATTCTGAACCCGCAGATCCGGTGCCGAATTGACCGTCTGCAAGGTGCTGTTGTTGTCCTCGGCGGTACCGCCGGCGTTTTCCTCGAACAACTCGTCGAGGGCATCGACGATAACGCGGAATTCATAGCGACCGGTGGCCGAAGGCCCGGACGGCCAGGCGAAAGTGGTCGATCCGTTCAGGGTGCCGCCCGCGTTCAGACCACTGCCCTCGCCGACACGCAGATCGCGGCTGAAGACCAATTGATTGGTCAGCGTGTTGAACACTTGCAGGCGCTCGGTCCAGGCACCGCTGACCGCCAGCTCACCGACGTTCTCGGTAAGCCAGCTCACGGTCAGGGCTTGGCCCGGCACCCAACCGACCGGCGGATCGATCTGCAGACCGGTGACGATCAGGTCGGCATAAGGCGCGAGTTCGGACAAGACATTGACGGTCGCGTTATTGTTGATCTCCGCGTTACCGGTGACGTTCTGCTCGGCGATATCGTTATTGACATCGGTACTGACCGAGATGCGCAAATCACCGGCACCCTTGAGCCCTTCGGGCAGACGCACCACCAGTTCGCGATTGCGGATCTCGCCGACCGCGATGTCGCCTTCGGTCACGGCGTCATAAGGAATCAGCGTATCGACCACGATCTCGTTGGTCGCCAGGTTGCGTACCGTTACCCGCTCGGTGAAGGCGCCCTCGGCCGGCAGCAGGCCGTCATTGGAGACGACCCACTGGATAGTCATCTCCGCACCGGACTGGATCGGCCCGCCGGCGGCGGTCGCAGACAAACTGGTGATCTGCAGATCGGGGGCCGGCGTGCCGTCGAGCCCGAGGATCGGGGTCGGTGCGGCGATGGTGTTTTCGAACACCGTGAACTGATAATCGAAAATCGACGCGAGCTCGGCGCCATAGCCTTCGAGCAGGATGGTATAGCGACCGTCCGCCGGCGCGACGAAGGTATCCAGATCGTTGTAATACTGGCTGCGCATGACGTTGCCGTTCGGGTCCAGCAAGCGCATCCACAGATTGCCCGTGGCGGCAGCGGTCTGACGATCGAAGAAGAAGCGCTCGCCGGCGACCGCGTCGAAGGCGTACAGATCGGTTTCGCTACCGGGATTGATCGAGCCGATCACCGGCGTACCGACGGTCAGCAAGGCAACATCGGCCAGGTCGAGCACGCGCACCGAATAATCGCCGATCACCGCACCGGCCGGATCGATATGCAACTCGTAGTCGCCGGCATCGAGCTCGAACAAGGGCGGCGATGTGGTGTTGGCCACCCCTTCGGAACTGGTGAAACCACGGGTCGCCAGCTGACCGGTCAGGCCATACAGCGCCCAACCGAAGTTGCCGTTCCACGGAGCCAATACGTCGATATAGACGCTGGCCGTCTCGGCCAGGCTGAAGCGCAGGATATGCCGTTGCCCGGGGTGCGCGATGGTCGTCGACAGCGTGTCGCCCAGGGTCAAATCGCTGATGACGTCATCGACCGGGTGCAGATTGAAGCGGTAATTAAGCGGTGTCGCCTGCCCGTCGAATCCTTCGTACAACACGGCGTAGACGCCGTCGTGCGCCAAGGTAAAGGGCCCGGCATCGTTGCGATGATTGGTCGATCCCGCCGTCAGCTGGCCATAGGGACCGACGATTTTCCAGGCGCCACTACCGGCGGTGGTCAAGGCATCGAAGTACAGTTTCTGGCCGGTGCTGCCGGTGAAGGTGAACAAGGCCGTGCGGTTACCCGGATCGAGCGTGCCCTGCTGCTCCTCGCCGAGCACGATGGCATCCCCGGAGAACAGATCCACCAAGGTGAAGCCGAAGTCACCGGTGGTCTCGCCGTTGCCGTAGACCGTCAGGGTGTAGTTACCGGCATTCGCCAACAATGCCGGTGAGCCCGAGAAATCACTCGAATCCGAGGAGCTGAATCCACGGTCGACGACCAGGCTGCCCTGCTCGCTCGCGAGCGTCCAACGGAAATTGTTGTTGTTGAGCAGGCTGTCGAAATACAGCCAGGCATCCTGGCTGAGCGAGAATTGATAGAAACGCCGCTCACCCGGCTGCGACAACGAACCGGCGACCGCCTCGCCCAAGGTCAGCGTACCGGTCGTATCCGCGACCGGCCGCAAGCGGAAACTGTAACTGATGGGGGTCGTCTGGTTGTAACGACCCTCCATCAACAGCGTATAGCTGCCCGTGTATTGCAGCGCGACTATGCCGGCGTCCTGAACGAACCAGTTCGGGCCGAAAACCTCGTCCCCGTTCGGATCGATCAAGCGCCAGTACGCGTTGGTACTGGAACGGGCGATGTAATCGAAATACACACGATCGCCCGCCGTCGCATCGAATTGATAGGCGTCTGTCGAATTGCCCGGGGCCAAAATGCCGTCGATTTGTTCATCGAGATTGATCGCGGTCGCGGCGGCCAGGGTGTTCAACCGGAAGTTGTAGCTACCGGTCGCGTTATTGGTCGCCCATACCGAGACCTCGTAGCTCCCGGCCCCGAGTTCGATCACCGGGTTGCCGGCGAAGTCGCTCGCATCCGCCTGGGTGAAGCGCCGTGTGGTATCTAGCCCGGGACCATCGATGTTGAGATAGAGATTGCTGTTGTTGGTCTGCGGATCGAAGTAGATACGGGTATCCGCCGCGACATCGAGCGTATAACGGTAGACCTCGCCCGCACGATTGATATTGCCGGCAACGTCGTTGTCCAGGGCCAATGCCGGTGTCGCGGCCGTCGCCGCGACGACATTGATGGCGACATTGTCGAGATCGTGATTGGCCGCATAGGTGTTACCGGTACGACCGCTGAACGCGACGCGGAAATCGTCCAGCTCCAGGCCGCCGATCAACAGATCGCTGATCGGCGTGACCGCGGCACCACCCCCGCTGGGCGTCAGGGTCACCGATAACAGCGCGCCACCGTCGGTGCGCGTCAACTGCACGCTGGCGGCATACCAGTCGCCGTTCGCCAGATCGATGCCCGACGGGACGATCTCGGCGATTTCGGCACCGTTGTAGTGTACCGAAACATGGTTGTTGTTCTGATCGACACTGCCGTTGTCGAAGATATCGAACGAAATACCCAAGGCGCCGAAGATGTTCGGCTCGGTACCCAAGGGCGTGACCGGTCCGCCGTCGCCATGGACGTCGGCATCGAGGATCGCCAATGCGATACCTTCGGCATAGCTGCCGGCCGAGACATGCGGTTCGAGCCGGAAATCGAAACTCAGGTCGACGCTGTCGAACGGACCGTCGTGGGTACGCGAGAACGCGATCTGGTTGTCGGTGCGGGTATCCAGGCTGTTCGCCAGGCGCAGGAAGAAACCGCTGGGGCCGCCGGCGACGATCTCCGCCGGCACGCTGCCGAACTGTTCCAACGCGTAAGGAATGCCGCCGGCGCTGTCGAAGTCCTGCACATTGGTGCCGATCCCGCTGGGCTGAAGCTGGTCTTCGATGGTCAGGCGATAGTCGACCGGACCGCCGGTCTCCGATATCCGGCCTTCGAGCAACAGGAAGTAGTCGCCCGGCAGATCCAGGGTCTCGTAGTCCGGCAGGTTCGCGGTCGTGACCGGACCCCAGATCTGGCGACCGAGCGGATCGAGCAGACGCCAATGGGGACTGGTATCGCTGATCTCGTCGACGACGATGCGTATACGCTCGCGCAGATCACCGCTGATGCGGAAAATATCGGTCTCGCGGCCCTCGGATTCCAGGCCGCCGACCATCTGGGTACCGAGCACGACATCGCGGGCATTGGCCAGATCACTGACGCGGAAGCTGTAGCTGCCGGTCCAGTCATTGTCGCTGATGAACGACAGGCGATAGTCGCCCGCCGCCAGATCGAGCAACGGATTGGCCGTGAAGTCGTTCGAATCGGAATCGTTCAGACGCCGATTCGCGACCTCGACGCCCTCGGGACCTTCGAGGGTCCAGTAGACATCCGACACGTTGGCCAGGGCATCGAACAACAACCGACTGTCGTTGGCCAAAGTGAACTCGAAGACATCGCGACCACCGGCGGTCTCGATATTGCCCAGCGTGACCGTATCCAACGCGAGGGCGATCGTGTCCTCGCGATAGGGCTGCACGTTGAACGAATAAGTCCCGCGCGAGCCCATGTCGTACCGGCCTTCGACCAACAGCGTGTAGGTACCGGTGTACGCCAATGGTGCCGTGCCGCGGTCGCCGATACCGGTCGGATTGAAGACACGCTTGCCCGACGGGTCGAACAAGCGCCACCAGATGTTGCCCGAGGTTTGCAGGGAATCGAAGAAGAAGCGATCGCCGGCCGTCGCATCGAAGCGATACATGTCGGTCTCGTTCGCCGGCGTCAGTTCGCCGACCACGACCTCGCCGGGATTGAGCGCCTGCGCATCGGTCAAATCGAGCAGGCGCAGATTGTAATAACCGGTGGCCTGGCCCGCGCCGTCCAGGGTCAGTACGTAATCCCCCGGGAGCAGCAGATAGGCATCGCGATTGTTATCAACGGAATCGGCCTGCGCGAGATGCCGGCTGACGAGGGTCCCGGTCGGACCGGTGATGGAATAATAGATCGCGTTGTTGTTGGTCAGGCTGTCGACGAACAACAGCGTCTGCTCGGTCACGCTGAAGCTGTAGCGATCGACGTCGCCGGCCTCGTCGATGCGTCCGCTGACGCCGGTCAGGTTCTTGCTGACCAGCGCGGCATGGTTCGCATTGGCGGTCGCATCCGCGGCCTGGGTACCGCTGCCCTCGCCGAACTGCAGCAACATCTCAAGATCGCTTTCGTCGCCGTTCAGCGCAGTGTCCATACCGGCCTGAATCTGCGCTTGCGTACGCGCACCGGACCACAGACGCACTTCGTCCAAATAGCCTTCCAGACCACCGTAACTCGAGCTGATTTCTTGAGTCCACCCGATCAGCAAGGGCGCATCGGACGTCAATGCCGGACTGGTTCGCACGGAACCGCTCGCGGCCAGCTCACCGTTGACATAAATCTGCATCGCGCCATTGACGCGATCGATGACGCCGGCGAGATGCACCCATTGCCCCGGTGTCACGAACCCCCCGGCGGTCTCGATGGCCTGATTGTTGGTGGCATCCGCCGACGAGATATGGACCGCGCCGTTATTGCGTATCCACATCGAATAGGTGCGCGAGTGGTTTGTATCGCCCGGCCCTTTGTAGAACACCGGCATCCAGGTATCGGAATAGCGATCGATCTTGACCCAGGTTTCCATGGTCAACTGCTGGAACGGATCGACCGACGCGCTGTCGGCGATCTCCAGATGATCGACGCCGGTCAACTCGATGCCGCCGCCCAGGCGACCGTCGGACCACCAGGGCCCCGCATTGGGATTCTGCGCGCCGAGTGCGACCACGGATGCATCCGATTCGACCTTGTTGACCGAGAAGCGATAGTCGACGGTCTCGCGATCGTCGATCCAGTTGCGGCCCTCGATGATCAGCGTATAGGTGCCGTCGTACGGCAGCGTCCGGACGTCGATGTCGCTGAAATCGGTGGCGCTGAAGTTCTGACCGCCGAACGGGTCGATCAGACGCCAGGTGACCCAATTCGAACTCGCACCCAGGGCCTGGACGTCGAAGAAGAAGGCCTCACCGGCGTTCACGTCGAAGCGGTACAGATCGGTCCGGTTGGCCGGCGACAATTGCGCACTGACCGGGTCGCCGAATGCCGCGATGGTCGTCGCATCCTGCAAATCGAGCAGCCGGAAGGCATAGGCCTCGGTTCGGCTGCCGGACGCGCTGACCGCGATGGTATAGCTGCCGGCCGCCGCCTCGATCACCGGGTTGGCGCTGCCGAACTCGTGCGAATCCGAGTTTCTCAGATTGCGACTGACATTGAGCCCCTGGTCGTTGGTCAGCGTCAGGGTCAGATTGCTGTTGTCGCTAAAACTGTCGAACAACAGTTGGGTGTCTTGGGTCAGCTCGAAATGGTAGTAATCGACCTGGCCCGGTATGCCGATATGCCCGACGATCGCGTCGCCCATGCCGGCGAGCCGGTTGTAGACGTCGACCGTGACATTGTTCGGGCCCTGGTCCTGAACCTGCGTGCTGCCGGTCGCATCGGCGAGCGGCAGGTACACCGACAGGCCCGTCTCGTTACCCTGCAAGGCGACGTTCATATTGTCGGCGATCTGCTCGGTGGTACGCGCCACCGACCAGACCCGGACATCGTGGATACCGCCTTCCAGGGGTTTGTAACTGTTGTTCGGCTCGAAGGTGTAAGCGATCCGCAGCGGCAGATCGTTGGTGATGTTGGCGGTCTGTCGCAGCGCCGTGGAACTGGCCGCGAGTTCACCGTTGAGATAGATCCGCAGTTCGCCGTTGGTGCGATCGATGACGCCGGCGATATGGGTCCACTGGTTGGTAGGAATCTGGCCCGATGGTGAACGCAGGAACTGATGACCGCCGTCGGACGTACCCAGTTGCAGGTAACCGTTGTTGTTCAACCAGATGGCATAAGCGCGACCGTTCGAGTTGATGCCGTTGCCCTTGTAGAAAATCGGCGTCCACGTATCGGCGAAACGATCGGGTCGGATCCAGGCCTCGAGGGTGATATCGCCGGTCAGATCGGTCGCACTCCCGTCCGCGACATCCAGATACTCCTGACCGGAAAGGCGCAGACCGTCGCCGTTGATCGCCGGGATGCTGGTCGGCCCAAGCGGTACACCGGTATCCTGCAGGCTGTTCAGATCGACAACATCATCGCTTACCCGATGCAGATTGAAGCTGTACGCGGTAGTCGCCGCGCTGTCCCAGACGCGCCCTTCGATCAGCAGATAATGGGTGCCGTCGAGTTCGGCCGCGAAACGGCCGTAGTCGTTCACATTGGAGCGGTACAAGACCTGACGGCCGGCATGATCGAACACCCGTAATGCGAGATTGCCGGTGCTATTGGACAAGGCCAGCAGATCGAAATAGAACTCGTCGCCGGCCGTCGCATCGAAGGCAAACACCCGGGTCGTCTGTGCCGGGTCGAGATCGCCTGACACGACAGTGCCGGGGAGGATCGTCTCCGCCGCATCCGTTAGGTTAAGCACACGGAACGCGTATGCCGGCACATTGGCGGCGTTTCCGTCGATGGTCAGAACATAGTCTCCGGCCACCAGCGCGAACAGCGGATTACTGCCACCCAACTCCTGCGCATCCGAGTCGTAGAGATCGCGACCCGATACCAAACTGCCGGATGGGCCGGACAGACTCCATGTCGACTGGTTGTTTGCCGCCACCAACGCATCGAAGTAATAGAGGCCGGCCTCCTGAACGCTGAAGCTGTAGGCACGCGTTTCGCCCGGCACCTCGATCTGCCCGGCGATACGGTCGCCGACAGTGATCGCGACCGGCGCATGATCGACGACCGGCTGGAGATTGAAACTGATATCGCTGGGATCGACGGGCGATTCGTCGCGTCGCCCCTCGATCAGCAGCAGATACTCGCCGTCGAACGCCAGGTCGAACGGTCCCCCGTCACGCAGGTTGCCGTCATAACGGACCTGGGCGCCGAAGGGGTCGATGATCCGGCTCGACTTGATCGACGCGCTGGTCGACGACGACAGAAAATCGAAATAAAAACGATCGCCGGCCTGGGCACTGAATTTGTACACGCTGGTACCGGCAGCCGGATCGAGCGTGTCGACCACGTCCACACCGGGCACCAAGGCCTGTGCGACTTGATTGAGGTCCAGCAGTCGAAACAGATAATCGCCGGTGACATCATTGTTGGCATCGACAAGGAGTTCGTAAGTGCCCGCGTCGAGTGCGAGCACCGGGTTCGTGCCGCCCAGATTCTCACCATCGGCATTGTTGAAACCGCGGTTGACGACGACGTCGCCGGCAGAATTGATCAGGCTCCACGTGAGACTGCCGTTATTGGTCAGCGAATCGAAATACAGGTGCTTCGCTTCGGTGAGTGTGAAGGTAAAACGATCACGTTCACCCGGAAAGGCGATGCTGCCCGAGGTCGTCGCATCCAACGCCAACGGCGTGACACTGTCGGCCGCGAGCGGGACGACATTGAGCGTATAGTCGCGGCTCGCCGCGGTATCCCACTCGCGCCCTTCGATCAACAGATACCAATCGCCGGTCACTTCCAGCGTCAACGGTCCCGCATCTGACAGACCGAATTGCACATGGCGTTGTACGCCATACTGATCGATCAGTCGCCAGTTGATATTGCCGTAACCCGATTGCACATCGACGAAAACCCGGTCGCCGGCGGTCGCGCCGAAGCGGTAGATGTCGGTCGCCGCACCGGGCGTCAAGACATCGCTGAGCGTATCGCCCGGGGTGTAGGCATCGGCCGCCGCCAGATTTTGCAGTCGCCAACTGTAGGCACCGGTTTGGGTGCCGTTGACGCCGCTGAACCTGACCTGATAGGTGCCCGGCGCGACCAGGGCGATCACCGGATTGGTTCCGCCCAACTCCGCGGCGTCGCTGTTCTGGACGCGACGATTGTTGATCAGATCGCCGGTCGGCCCGGTCAGGGTCCACTGCAGATTGTTGACGCTCGGCAACATGTCCATGTAGACGAACGCCGGCTGCGCGATGGTGAACACATAGGCATCGATCTCGCCGGCGGTCGCGATGGTACCGTCGATCCGGTCACCGAGACTGAACACCACGCCTTCGAGCGGTGGGATGGTGACGTTCTCGACGAAGCGGACGGTGAAACCATAGGGGCGATCGTCGGTGAGATACACCGGGCCCTCGACCGCCAGGGTGTACTCACCGTCGACCTGAAGAACGACGCCGTCCTGATCCTGGCTGGTCGCGTAGCCGGGCCCGAAGACCAGTTCACCATGCGGCCCGAACAGACGCCAGCGCGCATCGTCGTTCGAAAGCGACTGGTCCCAATCGAAATTCAGCGTGTCACCCTTGCTGCCGGTGAAACGGAACAAGCGGGTTTCGTCGCCCGGCGACATCGTGCCGCTCTGATCGACGTCGTACGCGATCGCCGTAGCCGCACCGAACGTCAACAGACGGAAGGCATAGTCGCCGGTCGCCTCGCCGGTGCCGTCTATCGTCAGCGTGTAATCGCCGGGAACCAGATTCAGTAGGGTATTGCCACCGATGCCGTCCGCATCCGAGGCGTGGAAATGCCGGCTGTTGACCAAGGTACCGGCCGGCCCCTGCAGCGTCCACCGCAGGTCGCTGCGATTGGTCAGGGTATCGAACAACACCCGGGTATCGCTGCCGAGACTGAACGTGTAGTGATCCTTTTGGCCCTTGTGATCGATCGCGCCGTTGATCGTCTGATCGCGGGTCAAGGCGACGGTATCGTCCTGTACGTCGACGATACGGAACTCATAGGCGCTGCCCTGGCTGGCATCGATCCGGCCCTCGATTGCCAGGATGTAGTCGCCACTGACCGGCAGCTCGAACACATCCCGGTCGGTAAAACCGGTCTCCCCGAACATACGCACCCCGTCGGGACGGTAAAGCGCGTAAGAAATATCGTTACCGGTTTCGCTAATGCTGTCGAAGTAGGCACGCTGACCCGCAACCGCGTTGAAACGGTACAGTTTGGTGGATTGCGATGAAACACCGACAAGCGCTGCATCCACCCCGTTGGCGGTCGCGTCGATTGCGACTTCGCCCAAGGCCTCGTTGAAGCGCCAGTAGGCGGCCAGCCCGCTCTCGTCGCCTTGCAGCGTCTGGTCGTACGCGGCAGCGATCTCCGCCGCCGAGCGCGCGGTGTTCCAGATACGCACGTCATCGATCCGGCCCTGCCAGTGATAAACCAGGCCGGCGGCCTGGCCGATGAGTAGAGGCGCACTCGAATGGTTGATCGGCTGCGAATAGGCCTTGCTGTCGACCAGTTCGCCGTTGATATACAGATACATCATGCTGCCGTCGTAGACACCTGCCATGTGTGTCCATTCGTCGACCGGCAAGGTGGCCCTGAGGTTGTTACCGTTGTAGCTATTGATATAGAACGCCGTGGTACCGTCGCTGTTGGTGAACAGGCCGTAACCGTCCTGCCAACTGCCGCTGGAGGCTTTCATCACGGCGGTATCCCAGGTACCGATCGCCGCCGACGGCTTGAGCCAGGCCTCGAGGGTGAGCACCGTCGGTTTCAAGGCCGCATCGTCGGCAACCTCATGATAGACCGGTCCCGATGCCTGGTAGGCACGGTTCTGGTCACCGGGGTTGAGCGGTGTTATGGGTGCGCCGTCTTCGCTTCGGCTGGCCCTTTGAGCGAAACCGGCATCGTCAAGCGTGTCGGAGACATTTTCGTCGAGCGTGATCGGCTGGGCGCCGTCGGCACTGAGTAGGCGGAAACCGTAGTCGCTCGTCACCGCACCGTCGGCACGGACACTGAGTACGTAATCGCCGGCCAGCAGGTCCAACGCGGGATTTGCCCAGTAGCTGTCCGAATCGTTGAACGCTCGGCTGCTGACGATCTGGCCGTTCGGGCCCGACAGGCTCCAGCGGACGTCGGAACGGTTCGGCGAGATGGCATCGAAGAACAGCTGACTGTCTTCGGTCAGCGAAAAGGTGTAGCGATCGGTCTGCCCCGGGATGTCGATGCGACCGGCGACCAAATCGTCGATCGTGAGTGCATCCTGATCATCGACCACCGAATAGAGCGTAAAGGCATAATCGGCGGCACTGGTGTCACTGACCCGCCCCTCGACCATGAAGGTGTACACGCCGCTCTTGTCGAGGGTCACCACCCCGAAGTCGTCGAAGCTGCGAGCGAAAACCTGTTGTTTGTCCGGATCGAGCAGCCGCATGTAGGGCGTATTGCCACTGATCGCCTGACGGTCGAGGAAAACGCGGTCGCCGGCCTCGGCCTGGAATTGGTAGAGATCGGTTTCGGTCGGATTTTCGAAGGCCTGGTCGACCTGGCCGTCCAACGACAGCGCCGTCGCGTTGGCGAGATCGAGCAGGCGGAACTGGTACTCGCCCGTTGCTTCGCCAACGCCGTCGATACTCAGGATGTACTCGCCGGGGTGCAGTTCCAACGCCACCGAATCCGCGCGGTCATTGGCGTCGGATTGGGTGAAACTGCGATCGCTGACCAAGGCACCGTCGGGACCATCCAGACTCCAGCGGAACTGGCTCTGGTTGGTCTGTGAATCGAAATAAATGGTCTTGGTTTCGGTCAGCGTGAAGCTGTAGGCATCCGACTCACCCGGGACTTCCAATTCGCCCTGGATCGGAATCAGGTCAGCGGAAAGGAGCAGCCGGGGTTCGAAGGTCTCGAAGTGTATAATTTGATAGACATCTTCGGTCGCTGCCGCGCCTTTTTCCGATCTCGGTCGCCTTTTTCGTAAAAGAAATGTTTCAGCAGCCTCGGGCAGTTTCTTAACTTTATTCAAAAGAAGGCTGGACAACTTATTGATTTTGGAATCATTCGGCATTCTTATCGCTCCCCCTGAAACGCATTACCCAAATTGAAAGAGGGTAATGCGATTCCCGGCAACGCAAGATCTGCACCAGTCGGTTCAAAGCACTAAGTTTTCAAACTCTTAGTAAAACCGTCCCGCCCGGAAATGCGATAGATGTAAAAAAAATTGACGATTTAAAACCCCATCTTCGATTTATTCGCACCAAAACGTACCGAAACAGGATCCCGGTCTTGTCTTTCAGGCCGGAAGACGCTGCGTTTTCATCGGCGGAGGCGGACCCGGGCACCGGTTGCCGCACGACCTGGATTTGGATTCAACACCCATCGCCAAGCCAAAAGTCACGCCCGGCGCGCCAATCCGGAAGCATTTCTCGAACCCAGCGATTGAGTTAAAGTGGCGCGCTTTGCTGCAATGCACAAATTCGCCGCACGTCAATGACCGAATTCGCCGACCTCATCCTCCGTTCCGGCCGTGCCGCCGTCGAACTGGCGTTTTTCATTCTTCTTCCGATCATGATCGTCATGCTGACGCTGATGCGCTTGCTCGAAGCAAAAGGCGTGCTCGACCGCCTGGTCGCCGGGCTGGCGCCGGTACTCCATCCGCTCGGCATTCCGGGCTTGGGTATCTTCGCCTTGCTACAGGTGCTGTTCGTGAGTTTCGCCGCACCCTTGGCCACCCTGGCGATGATGGACAAAGGCGGGCTGTCACGGCGCCACATCGCGGCGACCTTGGCGCTGGTATTCGGCGCGGCCCAGGCCAATGTGGTGTTTCCCATGAGCGCTTTGGGATTGAACGGCGTCGCGACCCTGGTCATCTCGGCTGTGGCGGCACTCGTCGGTGCGGCGGCAACCTATCATTGGTTCGCGCGCGCCGTGCCGCACGAGGACGAGCCGCCGGAGCCGACACCGAAACACCGCACGGCGGAAGATGCCAAGGGCATACTGAACGTCATCCAGCACGCTGGCGGCGAGGCCTTCGGCATCACGGTCAATGCCCTGCCGATGCTCGTGCTGTCGTTATTGCTGGTGAACGTGTTGCGCAGCGCCGGCGCCATCGACATACTCGAAGCCGTCACCGCACCGGCGTTCGCCTGGCTGGAACTGCCGGCGAGTTCGGCACTGTTGATTATCACCAAGGCGATCGCCGGCGGCACCGCGATGATGGGTGTCGCGGCAGACATGCTGCAACAGGGCATTATCGATGCCGTCGATGTCAACCGCACCGCCGGGCTGTTGATCCACCCGTTCGATCTGGCGGGGATTGCAATCCTGATCTCGGCCGGGCCGCGCGTCGCGTCGATCCTTCGGCCCGCGGTCTATGGCGCTCTGCTGGCCGTCGCGTTGCGCACCGTCGTGCATCTGTTGTTGTGGTAACCGCAGCGGGTCAGCTATCGCCGACATGTCCGGCCGCACCCGGCTGCTGCTGACGTTTGCGCAACAGATCGAGTCGATCGAGTACAGTCCTGGCACGTTCTATCCGCGCCAGGATATCTTCGTCCTGCGGCTTCAAATTCAACGCGGCCTTCCAGGTTGCGACTGCGGCCTCGAGCTGTTCGTCGAGATACAGGTGATCGCCCAGCTTGATCAAGGCCTCGACCTGCGGGCTGATCATGGCCCAGGCCTCTTGCTGCAAGCCGGCCACCTCGGCATTGTCCGGCTGTAACTTGGCAACCCGCGTGAGAATATCCAGGGCGCGACGATAATCGTGCGCATCGATTGCGGCCTTGGCGTTATCGAGCAGGGCCTTGGCGCGCAACTGGCGTTCTTTCTCCGCACGCGCCTTGCGCCGCTGTTCGGCCAGATTTTCTCCCTCACGCAACTGTGCCGCGACCTGGCCCAGTCGACGCTCGACGTCATCGCTCACATCCAGACCCGAGGCCGCCTTGTAGCAACGCTTGGCCAGCGTCGGCTGAAGATCGGCGTGGGTCTCGCCGCACACCGTCAGACGTTCGATCTTCCCGGCAAGGACTTCCTTCCAGTAGATGCGCCGCGAGGTCGTGAGCAGATCACCGGGTTCGACACGCGCCAGTTGTTCAAGCAAAACGAGCTTGCGTTGCTGATTCTCCGCGTCTTCGACCAGCATCTCGTCTTCCAGCGCGCGTTCCCGGTAATCACGTCGTTCGGCGAAACGCTCCCGCGCCTGTTCCAGCGCCGCATCACCGGGGAACCGGTTCGCCGCCGAATCCAGGGTATCCAGGGCACGCGACCAAAGACCGTTCTCGGCCAGTTCGTTCGCTCTGGCGATCGCCTGCTCGGCCGACGTGACCGGCGACGAGTCGACGTCAGCTGTATCCGGCGTATCCGCGACACGCAGCCCGGCGCAACCGGTGAGCGTCAAGGCAAACAGCAGGATAAAACCTTGACGGCGCATCATTCACCCACAGTAGACAAAATATGTTCGATCAGCTGGTCGGCATTCACGTCGCGCGCCACGGCGTCGACGTTCATGGCCCGCACCTCGACGTTCTCTTCCCGTCCGCGCAACTGCGCAGCACCCAGATTCGCATAATGCGCCAGATTGCCCGGCTGACCGCCGGCCAGCATGGAATCGGTCACCAGCACACCACCGGGCTCGGCCATGCCGCAAAGACGCGCGGCGACGTTCACGGTATCGCCAACCACGGTGTACTGCATACGTTCGGTACTGCCCAGGTTGCCGGCCAGCATCGGGCCGCTGCTGATACCGACACGCAACATCACGGTCTGCTCGCCCCGAGACTCGCGCGAGCGATTGATACGCCCGGTGAGTTGCTGAATCAACATGCCACAGGTCATGGCATGCAGCGCATGATGCGGATCCTCGGTCGGCACGCCGAACACGATCATGATGCAATCGCCGATGAACTTGTCGACCGTACCGCCGCAGCTCTCGGCGGCGAGTGCGAAATACCCGAAGTATTCGTTCAGCAGTGCCGCCACGTCACCGGGATCGCGGGTCTCCGACAGCTTGGTGAACCCCACGATGTCACAAAACAAGACACTGCCGGTCACCTGGTGTCCGCCCAGCGTATTGGCACCGTCACTGGTCAACACCCGTTGTGCGATCTGCGGCGATACATAACGCGACAACGCCGCTTCGACCTGATTCTTACGTCGAAATCCCTCGGCCAGATGCTGAAAGGTATCCAATACCTGACCTATCTCGTCGCGTCGTTCACCCGAACTCAACGGGACACCGGCACCCAAGGCCTCACCGGCACGTGCCAAATGTTCGATGGGGCGCGACATCCGATAAGCCAACACCGTCGACAACAACACCCCGAAGGCAATCATCAACAGGGTCGAACGCATCAAAAACTGCAGGGTCTCATGCAGATCTTTTTCCAAAGGCGAACGATCGATGCTTACGGTGAGAAAACCCGCCGTGACGTCTTGATAGATCACGGGGCTGACGAATGACACCGCCTTGTATTCACCATTCTCCCAGTCCCAGGAACTCATGCCCTCGCTCTGCAGGCGCTTCGCGACAACCCCGGGAGGACGAACACCGGCCTCGACCAAGGGCACGCCATCACTGTCGTACAGCGCGGCGCCGAGAATCAGGTCGGTCTGCACATGGCGTTGCAACAGGATTTGCAAACTCAGGGTGTCGCCCGCCATCAGGGGTTCACCGCTGACGCGCACCAATTGCTCGACGATCACTTGACTGAACCCCTGCACCTGGCTGCGATAGCCCGACTCCTGCTGTTGAATCAGGTAAAAGCCCAATACACCCATGGCGACCACGATCAGGGCGGCAATGGCCAACGACCACTTCAGACCCAACGGAACGGATGAGTTTTCGTAACGCCGCCAGGCGCGCGCCAGCAAACTGCCGAGCGTGGGCTCGGCAGGCGAAAGCCTGACCGTATTGTGTTGCGGTGTATTCAAGACGACTGCCGACTCCCCCGCGGCTGTCCCCAAAACCGGATTTCGATTCGTGATTCTACACTGACGACAAATCGCGTCTCGTTTGGCATCGGCGGCGCAATGTCCCCTGTGGGCGCACCTTCCTGACTGAGGTAAGACCCCAAAACGGCCTAAATATTCACCGGCCCGGCATTTTTATCTCGATGACAAACATGAAATGTTATTCTATTACGTTAATCGACCCGGCACACCCCATCATTGCTGAGCGGTCGGACGTCGCCGCACAACGTCGGCTTGCGGCCTTCGGCGGCCCGGCTACCGAACCGCACCGATGTCTTGTTCCGGATAGGCCCGAGCCTCGGGCAACTGCGTCGTACCCCGGCATAAGGGGCCGTTCAGCCTCGGTTCAGCGACGCTCCCCTAGCTTGTTAAGCGAGATAACAACAATCGGGGAAAACAATGTGCGGCAAGCGATTCCTGGCAATCGGTCTGCTCGCCGTCGTCGGCAGCGCCACGGCTGAACAAAGCATCGAGTCCGGTGTCGATTATGGCGAAGTGATCGACGTCGAGCCCGTATACGGCATGATCGCCGAGCCCGCCTATCGTGAACGTTGTTGGCGGGCATTGGTGCCGGATTCGGCAACGGCGACCGAATCCGGACGACTGTGTGAGACGGTCGAGTATTCGACCTGGCGCGAAGAACTGGTAGCCTACCGGGTAGCCTATCGCTATCGCGGCCGGATCTTTCACACGAAGACGGCGTGGCATCCCGGAGAACGCATCCGTGTCGATGCCGTATTGAAACCGATCTTCTTCTGAGCATGTCGGCGGCGGGCGACACGACGACGGAAGAAAAACGATGAAACCCACAGCCCTGATATTGCTCGCCCTGTCGATTCCGCTGCTCTCGGACGGCACCCTGGCCGACCGCCGCACCTCGCTCGAACAGGCCGTTTCGGAGGCACGCGACCGTCACCCGGGCCGGGTCCTGTCAGCCGAAACGCAACGCCGCAACGGCCGCGAATCACACAACATCCGCATCCTGACCGACGACGGCCGGGTACGTCGATTGCACATGGATGCCGAATCCGGACGTTTCGAACGACGCGATCGCCGTCGTTAGCGTCCGCTGACACCAGCCAGACACATCATGCGTATCCTGTTGGTAGAAGACGACAACGACCTGCGCGAACAACTGCGTAGCCAACTGGAAGCGCGCGGTTTTTCGGTCGACGCCGCCGCGGACGGCGAGAACGGCCTGTTCCTCGGCCGCGAATATCCCATGGACCTGGCGGTGATCGACCTCGGCCTGCCGGGGCTCTCGGGTATCGAGCTGATCCGCAAACTGCGGGCACTCGACCGCCCCTTCCCGATCCTGATCCTGACCGCACGCGACGGCTGGCAAGACAAGGTCGAAGGGCTGGAAAGCGGCGCCGACGACTACCTGACCAAGCCTTTCCACAGCGCGGAACTGATGGCCCGCATCAATGCGCTGTTGCGCCGTGCCGCCGGACACAGCTCGCCGCTGCTGAGTTTCAACGGCATCGAAATCGACACGGTCGCCCAGACCGTCACGCGACACGGTGAGGAGGTCACCCTGACCGGCCACGAGTACCGGATCTTGGAATACCTGATGCTGCATGCCGGCAAGGTCATTTCGAAAACCGAGCTGACCGAACATGTTTACGACCAGGATTTCGATCGCGACAGCAACGTGGTCGAGGTACTGGTCGGTCGTATCCGTAAGAAAATCGACCCGGGCGGTGAACGCAAACCGATCGAGACCCTACGCGGTCGCGGCTATCGTTTCGCCCGCGACACCCGGGTCTCGTGAGCCGCTCGATCACGCGGCGCCTGCTGCTCAGCAATCTGCTGATCCTGGTCGCCTTTCTCGGCTTTGCCGGCGTCGCGCTCGACAATGCCTTCCGTAACAGTGTCGATACCGGGACTCGGGAAAAACTGCAGGCCTATATGTACACCCTGCTGGCCGCCGCCGGCGAGGATGCGGCCGGCCGGATGCGGCTTCCCAAAGAGATTACCGCACCGGAGGCGTTCAACCGTCCGGACTCCGGTCTGTATGCCGAAGTCCGAGGCGAGCAAGACCGCTATCGCTGGCGATCGGCCTCGATGCTCGGTCAGCGCACGACCATGATTCAGACCACCAGCCCCGGCGAATCGCGCTTTCGCTACGCCGACGGCATGGCGATGTTCGACATCGGTATCGCCTGGGACGACGCCTATGGCGAGCCGATCGACTACTCGCTCACCATCGCGATCGACGGGCGATCCATCGAGCACCAGCAAGACAGCTTTCGCGGCACCCTATGGGTCTGGCTCGGCGGTGTCGCCCTGCTGCTGCTCGCCGTGCAGATTCTGCTACTGCGCTGGGGCCTGCGCCCCTTGCACGATATGAGCGATGCGGTCCGACGCCTCGAACAGGGTGAAAGCAGCCGCATCGAAGGACCGGTCGCGCGTGAACTGCAAAGCCTGGGCGATAACCTGAATTCGCTCATCGCGCTCAGCGGCCAGCGCCAGGAAAGGGTACGCAACAGCCTGGCGGATTTGGCACACAGCCTGAAAACGCCGCTCGCGATCTTACGCGGTGCGGCCGAGCATCGCCCCCAAGACGAACTGAGCACGCTGATCGATGAACAAACACGGCGCATCGACGATATCGTGAGTTACCAAAGACAACGCGCCGCCGTCGCCGGCGGCAGCGGCATGACCCGCCCGGTGGCACCGAAACCCATTATCGAACGCCTGTGCGCCAGTCTGGACAAGCTCCACCACGAACGCGGCATCCGGCACGATCTCGCCCTCGCCGACGACGACCGCCTGCGTGCCGACCCGGGCGATTTGTTCGAGCTGTTCGGCAATCTGCTGGAAAACGCCTACAAACACTGCCGCGGACGAGTACGGGTCGTGCTGCGACACGAACCCCGCCATTTACTGATCGACATCGAAGACGACGGGGCGGGCATCGCCACGGAAGACGCCGAGCGCCTGCTGCAACGCGGCGAGCGTGCCGACCAACGCCACCCCGGCGAAGGCATCGGTCTGGCCGTGGCCAGTGAGATCGTACGGCAGTACGGTGGCCAACTGCGTATCGAACAGGCCGACCTGGGCGGCGCACGCATTCGACTGATTTTTCCCAATACGCCCGGATAGCCAGGCCGTTCAGGCAGTTAAAGCATTTTTTTCATTCGCCGCTAAGGAGGGAACGGGGCCGCAATGCCCGCCAGAGGCCGTACCCCATGTCCGACGACGAGAACGACGAGAACGACGATCCCAAAGAACCGATGATCCGTTTCGGCGACCAATGGATCCCGGCCCACGATGTCTGGAAAAAAATGGAGACCGCGACCGTGGTCACCGATGCCATCGACCGTTTCAACACCGGCTTCCCGCAACTGGCTACCGCGGATACCCGCAGTATCGTGCCCCTCGTCAGACAGCGGCTCAAGGATATCCAGCTGCGCATGCCCAAGAGCGACGCCGAATCACCGGACATCGGCCCGCTGGCGAAGGAATTGCTCGACGCCATGTCTCCCGAAGACGCGATCGAGGTGCTGCAAGAGAAGCACGAGGTGGAAATCGAACTCGGCCAACTCATTCAACTGGTCGGCGAAACCAAGTATCTCGACTCCCTGGCACGCGAGGCCGGGGATTTCGAACTCAACCGGATATCACCCAAACAGACCGCGCAATTGTGGAACGAAGCATCGCGCCCGGCACCCGGCGGCGGGCTCTGGTCCGAAGAGAAAATTCAAAAGCTGCTGAACGGTGAGCGCTAATCGGATTTCTCGCGATCCAGCGCCAGCGACACCGAATTGATGCAATAACGCAGCCCCGTCGGCTGCGGCCCATCCGGGAACACATGCCCCAGGTGTGATCCGCAACGCTGGCAATGCACCTCGGTACGGGTCATACCGAGCGACCGGTCGGTCTCGGTCTCGACCGCCCGCTCATCCAGCGGCTGCCAGAAGCTCGGCCAGCCGGTGCCGGAATCGAACTTGGTCTGTGAGCTGAACAAGGGCTCGCCACAGGCCACGCAACGGTAGACGCCGGCATCCTTGGTGTTCCAGTACCGGCCGGTAAAGGCGCGCTCCGTACCCTTCTCACGGCACACGTGAAATTGTTCCGGGCTCAGCTCGGTACGCCAATCCTCTTCGGTCTTGTTCATCTTGTCGGTCATGGTGAAAGCCCCTCCTTACCGCGCGGCGCCGGATCCCGGGCCCGAACAACCCGCATCGACCACGGGCACATGGCGCCCTTTTCATAATCCGGGCACAAAAGATCAAACGTTCCCGTCGCCCAGTCAAGGGACAAATCCCGGGTAATTGCCGGCTATCGCGGCGCCTCGTCCCGCTGAACGCGCAACACGCCGGGTCGAGAACGGGCCCGCGAAGGCCGAGAAGTGCCTAGCCCGCCTATTGCACGAAGGATGACTTCAGGCATCCTGCCTTTCGCCCTTCGGGCCAGCCTGTCGGCTGTTCGAAACCGCTCCCGGCGGTTTCG
>JANQLO010000033.1 GCA_028280505.1 Chromatiales bacterium
CACTTGGCAGAAAGCCGCCTGCTGTGTTCGCTCAGGAAGTGGCCTGATATGCTCAGTTCCCCACATCAAACGTGGCTCACTTCTAGGGGTACGGTCACATCCATTCCCGAACGGCAATGGACGCCATGCCCGCACAGCCGCCGACCTGCTGCTGGCCGCACTCGGTCGTCCCCGCTTCACCTGGGGCCGCGAGAACCTCGTCGACGCCGGTGAGACGCGCAGAGCCTATGTCGACGTCCTGCGCGCGGCAGACGCCCACGACTATGACCCGTTGCTCGCCTTTGTGCGTTCATAAGTGATCTCATCATTGATCTCCATATCGCGCGCGATGGCATCGTAGCCGATGCAGTAACCATCCCCCGGCAAAGCCGAGCCCCCCTTTGTAGGCCAGCCTCAAGAAAATCACTCAGCGAAGCGCCAAGACAACCTCACGAAAACTGTTCAAGCCAGCCTCCAAATTCTCGATAATCTCTTCCGCTAAATCTTCAGGATCAGGTAGATTTTCCAGATCGGCTAGAGACTTGTCTTTCAACCAAAAGATATCGAGGCTGGTTTTGTCCCTGGCCATGATTTCCTTATAGGTAAACTTGCGCCAGCGGCCTTCCGGGTTTCTTTTCGGCGACCAGGTCGCTTTTCTTTCGTGTCGATTTTCGGGATTGTAACAGTCGATGAAATCCTGAAGATGCTCGAACCGCATCGGTTTCTTTTTCAAGGTGTGATGGATATTGGTTCGGTAGTCGTATATCCATACCTCTTTAGTCCAGGGTTGCTTTTGTTTCGGGTGGTTGTCGAAGAAGAGCACGTTCGCTTTTACGCCGTTTGCGTAAAAGATGCCGGTCGGTAGCCTCAGAATGGTGTGCAGTTCGGTGGTCTCCATCAGCTTCTTTCTGACGGTTTCACCGGCACCACCTTCGAACAAGACGTTATCGGGGACAACGACAGCGGCACGGCCGGTAGACTTCAGCATCGTACAGATGTGCTGCACGAAATTGACCTGTTTGTTCGAGGTCGTGGCCCAGAAGTCCTGGCGATTGTAAGTGAGGTCGTCTTTCTCCTGCTCGCCCGCTTCGTTGGTAAAGGTGACGCTGCTCTTTTTACCGAATGGAGGATTGGCCAAAACCATGTCTACCGTCTTTTTTGGCGATGAAACCAGTGCGTCATCCGACACGACACTGACATCGCCATCAATCTCACCGATATTGTGAAGGAACATATTCATCAGGCACATGCGGCGGGTATTGGCGACGATCTCGTTACCGCTAAAGGTTGCGTGCTTGAGGAAAGCTAATTCCCTTCTATCGAGTTTGTAATTTGCAACCAGATAATCGTAGGTCGCGAGAAAGAAGCCGCCGGTACCGCAGGCCGGGTCCGCGATGGTCTGCATGGGTTCCGGTCGCATGCACGCGGCCATAGTCTTGATCAGGGAGCGCGGAGTAAAGTACTGGCCGGCACCGGACTTGGTGTCTTCGGCATTCTTCTCCAACAGCCCTTCATAGATGGTTCCCTTGGTGTCGGCATCCAACATGACCCAATCGGTATCGTTGATCATATCGATCAGGCGGGAAAGCTTGGCGGGGTTCTGAATCTTGTTCTGCGACTTGGTGAAGACCTGACCCAACATACCCGGCTGCTTGCCCAACTCGTTCAGCAGCATGATGTAATGCGCCTCGAGTTCGGCCCCCTTCTTACTCAGGAGGCTCTGCCAGTCGTATTCATCGGGCATGCCGATTTCACGTTCATGAGGCGGCTTGCTGTACTCATCGGCCATTTTCAGGAAAATGAGATAAGTCAGCTGCTCCAAGTAGTCGCCATAACCGACGCCGTCATCCCTCAGGGTGGTACAGAAACTCCAAACTTTGGAAACGATCGTGTCGGCGTTCATAGCGATATACCCGTCAATGGATTAAAATTGATGTTATGAAACGCAAATCCCTCGCCGATACCAATCCCTTCCTCAAAGACAAGAAGGCCGACACACGCCGTGTGCGTTCGCTCGCCAGTTCTACCGCCATCGAAACCGGCGAATCCATCGACAAGCTCGAGCAAAAGATCAATCATCTTCGTGCTTCCCGGCACCGGGTAACACTTGCCTGACCAGCGCCTTCATCGGTTCATAGTCGTCCAGGCCGGCCCGAATGGCTGAAAAATAGCGCGCTTTCTGCTCGTCCCACAGGGAAAAATCGAGTTCGGGCCTGTTCGCCTGCATCACCATCACGTTCGCCAGCAAACGCGACAGCCTGCCGTTACCTTCGCGAAACGGATGAATCAGGATCAGTTCGATATGTACCGTGGCAATCGCCTCGACGAGTTGCTCATCCGTCATGCCGGCACATGGCGTATAACGTGCCAAAAACCGCTTATCCAGCTCGCCCATCAAACGATCTATCTGGGCCGCGGCGGCAAAATGAAAATCTCCCTTGCCCATATTGACGCTACGGTACTGCCCCGCCCAGGCATAGACATTACCCAACCAACGTCGATGCCACTCCTTGATGTCCGCACTGCTTAAGGTCTGATCCGCCTCGACCTGGTCGGGAACTGCGTCGTAAAGCTGGATCAAAAGATCGAGCTCCACCTCATCCATCTCGGCGGCGCTTTGAATACCCAGTTTGTTTTTCAACACCGAGTCGTTCGAACCCGGTTCGAACTGGGCTTCAAGATTGCCCGAGGTATCGTAACGATCGGACGTCACTTTCGCTTCCTTTGCCTGGCGACAACCTTCTCGCCCCGACCTTCGGGGACCAAACCCTTGTCGCGCATCCATTGCAGTCCCTTGAAAAACCTGTCCCGTTCGATCCCGAGCTTATCCCTATGCCAATTCTCCCGTGCCTCGTGGACGATCGCCTCGTCGTCCGGATGCTCACCGTCCAGCAACAGGTTGTTCCAGGCGGCATAGAGCGTGGCAACGATTTCGGCCTGACGGGTATCCAGTGGTTTCAGCAATTCCAACAGCGCTTCGATATCGCCCAGGCGGTCGCCCAGGGCACCCGTACTCTTATTCAACAGTGCATCGAACTGCCTGCCTTTGTGTAGTACATAGCGAGCCCCTTCTCTTTTCACGCTGAAGAACCCCGCTTTACGCGCTCGGGACTCGATCTTCATCAAATGCGGATAGTCATTCGGACCGGCGGCATCCTTGACGGGCTTTCGTTCCAGATCGATACCGAGATGGGCCTCCACCAAATGAGCAATTTTCTCGCCCTTCACGTGACCGAAATTCTGTAACGCCTTATCGGAAGCCTCATAGTGCCGGTATGCCAACGCCAGGATACCGGCATGCAGATCGGTGGTACTGATGCCTTCGATCTTTGTTCTGAACGGTAAAACCTTTGCCGAGGATTTCTTGAACTGCCGCCTCTTTTTCGATGCCCTGGCCTTTTTCGCCTTAGCATCGGCTTCGGCCTTTTCGGCGGCAATGCGTTCCAACAGAACGCTGGCGGGCTCGTCGTTGGGGTCCTGGGCAACCAGTTGGCCGGAGAAGGCTTTTTTCAGGATGGATTGGCGGAGGGCGTCACTTTTCACCAGAGAGACATCGACCTGCTCTTCCATCTCGTCTAGTACTGACAACGACTGATCAAGCAATCTTAGTATTTCGTCTTGTTCCTTAAGCGATATCAACGGCAATGGTATTGCCTTTAGCTCCTTAACTCCCTTCACATTGGGTATTGCAGCACCCTGGGCTTTGTCGAAAATCTTTCCTTGGAAGTAAGAAGCCCGAAAAAACTCAATAAAGAACTGATCGAGAATGGCTGTTCTATTCAACCGAACCCTTAGCAGTGCCTGATTTATTATTCCTTCTTCAAAACTATCTGGCACTTGCGTAATTCGCCCCAGCGTAACCCCTGAGCAACTGATGAGGAAATCACCAGCATTAACTGCAAACTGTTGCAGTTCCTGAAATTTCTCGGGGGTAATGTAGTATCTTGCAAAGTAAGGATCATCGTTTATTGGGCAGTATTGTTCGTAGACCTTATATCCCTTGTCAACGAAAATTGACTTTTTGAGCGCACTACCAAAAGGCCCTCTTTTAAAAGAAGCATCACCGCTCTCTAAGAGTTCCTCCCAAGGAACCCACTTCCATGTCTCCGGTAGTTCTGTTAGCTCTGATAACGCATCAACAGAGATAGGTTCTATAGGATTGAGCTTTCTTGGCTTTCTAGGCTTCTTCCTTTCCTTGCCGTCAACCTCCCACTGCTTAATCGCCACTTTCCAGTCTTCCAGTTGTCGCTGATAGCGGGCCTCACGCTCTTGCTTGATACGCACCAATAACTGATCCGCTGTCTCCAATCTATCAGCATTGTCTTTACGCCACTGTTCGGTGAGTTTGCCTTCAAAGGCGTGTTTGAGCAGTGCCTGACGGTAGACTTTGAGTTGTTCACGGGCTGCCTTCAGGCTTTCGATGCCTTTATTTAGCTCGGAGAAGAGTTCTTCGACCTTGTCCACAATCCGCTTCTGCTCATGCAACGGTGGAAGGCTAATCTCCAACCCTTTTATGTTTGTTAGGTTTAAGACGGGTCTGCCCATACCGTAAGCAGCTTTTTGTAGCTCTGTTCTCTCACCTCTAGCGGCAATGAGCTGAAGATGCAAAAAAGGGGAAAGTTCAGAATAAAACAAACGCACCAATGCAACTGATTGGCTTACATACGACTCTTCAACTTCCTTATTAACGATCGCACATTTGCCAACATTTGCACCAGTAATCGTTATCAGCAGGTCATCCTTTTTAACTAAAGTTCGTTTGCCTTCTACTTTTTCTGGCAACTGGACCTTTGCAACACTATCCAAGCAGAGTTCGTTTTGGTTGATGTCTTGAGTACGAATAAAGTTAGCGCCACTATCCGCATAGAATTTTGACCAATCCCTTGATCCACTGGTCACGTATTCCACCAGATCATTCAGTTCGCATTTCTCCCAGGTTGTCGGTAGTTCACTCACGCAGCCAACTCTTCATTCATTTCGTCAATCAAACCATCCATATCAGCCCCAAACAACTGCACCATCTTCCCCAGCCCACCCCGGCTGTCGAAAGGCGCCATCTCCAGGTCGTCACGCTCAAAGTGGAATGAGCTGATGATGTGGTCGCGAATCATCTGCAACCACTGCATCTGTTCTTCGTTGAACTTTTCGCCTGCACCGGCATGGCGTTTCAGCATCCAGTTCTGAAAGTTTTTGCGCACCGTGGCGTCATAGGTGGACAGAGTCTTGTCGATATCGCACACGCGACGGATCAGCGACACCAGCGCGGTCAGTTCATTGATGGGCTGCTGGCCTTTGTAGTCGTCCAACTGGCTGTAGGCGTTCCAGACCCGGATCGGGGCCAATGCAGGCCGATCTGATTTGAGCCTGTTCACCACCTCCCGGATCATGTCGTAGGTGATTTCTCGCCGGCGATGCGGTTGATCGTAGAAGATCTCCAGCGCGTCGATTTGGTCCTTATGCTGTTCGAGATAGTCGGCGAACGCTTCCACCAGTTTTTTGGCATTGTCGATCGAATCCTTAGTCCACTCGGCCCGGATCACCTGATCCAGGTTGTCGTGATCGATCTTCTGTTCCTTGTCTCGCCTGATGGTGTCGATCAGCTCGATCAGTTCACCATTGAAGACATTGCTTGCCGCCTTGACCAACTCGGCCTGGGCCTGTTTGCGTTTGTCGTCACCGGGGTCTGTTCCGACAGGCTGTTGCGCCAGCTCCAGGGCCCTGGCCTCGACCAAGTCGGCGTCGATGGCATCGAACAGGCCATTGACGAGTTGGGTGAGTTCTACGCCCTTGGCAGCCTTTTTGATTCTGGCCTGTTCGTCGGCATCCAGTTGTTTGTTCAGGCGTGTCAGGCGGCCGGCCAGCGAGCTGACGGTATCGGTATCGCTGGCACCGAGCATTACGCCCATGGCGAGGTCTTTGAGGGATACCGAGGGCTTGGTGATCAGCGGCTGACTGGCGGTCTTGAGCGACCGGGTGACGCCAATGGCATCGACGATGACATAGTGGGTCTTGGCGCTATTGGCCGAGGGGGTGACCTTCTTGAGATCGTCGTGTTCCAGGGTACGGGTACCCCGGCCTTTCATCTGCTCGAAGTAATTCTTGCTCTTTACGTCACGCATGAAGAGCAGGCATTCCAGGGGTTTTACATCGGTACCGGTGGCGATCATGTCCACCGTCACCGCGATTCGGGGGTTATAGTCGTTACGCAGTTGGGAAAGGACGGACTTGGGATCTTCGCCTTCCTGTATCAGATTACCCTGCTTGTCCTTCCTGTCCTGTGCCGCTTTGTAAGTGACCTTCTTGCAGAAGGCATTACCCTCGCCGAATTCTTCGCGCACGGTCTGGATAATGTCGTCGGCATGACTGTCGGTTTTGGCGAAGATCAGCGTCTTGGGCACCTCGTCGCGACCGGGAAAAATATCGGGCAGACTGTTTTTAAAGGCCTGGATCACGGTTCTGATCTGGCTGGGATTGACGATATCCCTATCCAGTTGCTTGGCCGAATAGGCCTCGTCTTCATCCTGCTCTTCCCAGCGTTTCTTCCGGGTCTGCTTCTCCCGCCGTTGTATGAGCTGCTTGGCCTTGAGTTTCGCACCCTGCCTGGTGATCCGGGTATCGATGGTATAAATCTCATTGCCGACGTTGACGCCGTCGGCCACGGCCCTTTCGTGGGTGTACTCGCTGACGAGGTTCTGTTTGAAGAAGCCGATGGTACGGTTGTCCGGCGTGGCGGTCAGGCCGATCAGATAGGCATCGAAATAATCCAAGACCTGTTGCCATAGGTTGTAGATGGAACGATGGCATTCATCGATGAAGATGAAGTCGAAGAACTCTATCGGCACCTTGGGATTGTAGGCAACGGGTACGGGCTCCCTGGGCTTGGTGAATCGTTCCGCCGGGTTGGTTTCTTCCAAGGCCTCGTCCAGCGCTTCGCCTTTCAATATCGAGTACATGCGCTGAATGGTGCTGATACAGACCTGGGCGTCCTTGGGGACATTGGCGCTCTTGAGCCGCTGTACCGCGTAGAGCTCGGTGAACTTACGGTTGTCGTCACTGGGGGTGTAGCTGAGCATTTCCTGCTCGGCCTGTTCGCCCAGGTTCTTGGTGTCTACCAGAAACAGAATGCGCTTGCCCTCGGCGTGCTTGAGAATCCGATACATGGCGGTGATCGCGGTATAGGTCTTACCGGCACCGGTAGCCATTTGTATCAGGGCTCTGGGCTTATCCAGCTTGAAGGAGCCTTCCAGATTGGTGATTGCCGTTTCCTGGCAATCACGCAGACCGAGTTCCCTGGCCGGGAGCTCGGATGGATTGAGCGGCGACATCCGACTCAAACGGCCCCTGAGACTTTCGCCCTGTGCCAGCCACTCGCGGAGGGTTTCGGGACGATGGAAAATGAAGACCTCTCTGGACCTGGGCTTGGGATCCCGGGCATCGGTGAATCGGGTGATGACGCCGGTACTCTCGTAAAGAAACGGCAGAGGCTCGTTGTTACTGACCCATTTCAACCCGGCACTGGCATAGCCTTGGGTCTGCTCTTCTACGGTGGTGATGTTTTCGCCCTTGCTTTTCCGCTTGGCCTCGATGACACCGACCGCTTGCCTGTCTACGAACAGCACATAGTCGGCGGGACCGTTATCGGTGGGATACTCCCGCACGGCCTGGCCCCGACCTTTACTCGGATCGATCTCGTTTTTGTCCTGAACGATCCAGCCCGAGGCATCGAGCATATCGTCTATCTTGTCGCGTGCTACCTGTTCCGGGTTCTGATTTGGGACCATGTTGTTTGAATCCTACATCCGATGTCAGATTTACCGGACTCTGCTATGAACAGCAGAAAGCCTAAGCGTCGAGCGTAGGAGGAGAACCCACGAAGAGTCAATAAGATACCCCGGATTTCAAAGCGGAATCCGATCACGGAAGATCAGTATCCAATAAGGCCAGCAGGACTACGGCGCTTTGCATTTTCAGCACCGGTGCCCCGTGCCCCTGAAACGAAAAACGGCTTAGAGACGAAATCTCCAAGCCGTTTCACTCAAATTTGGTAGCGGGGGCAGGATTTGAACCTACGACCTTCGGGTTATGAGCCCGACGAGCTGCCAGACTGCTCCACCCCGCAACTGACATTAGTAATTTTACATATAGCTTACATGCGCGACAAGGCTTTATGTCGCCGAATGTTCAACACAAGGCCGGTTTCAAAGCCCGAATGCGGCGCGGCAGACACCGAGCAGCGCGGCCGGGAACAGGCCGAAGCCGAGCATCGCCAGGCCATTGATCGACATGGCCACCTGAGTATCCATAGACGAAACCAGCGGCGCGTCGTCGACCGGCTTGTCGAAGTACATCACCTTAACGGCACGGATGTAGTAGAAGGCGCCAATGATGGAGAAGAATACGGCGACGGCGGCGAGCCAGACCATATCGATGCTGACCACGGCCTCGAGCACGAACAACTTGGCAAAGAAACCAACGGTCGGCGGCACACCGGCCATGGAAAACAGAATCAGCATCATCATGAACGCCAACCAAGCGCTGCGATCGTTGAGCCCTTTGAGATCGTCGATGTTCTCGGCATCGAATCCCTTACGGCTGAGCATGGTGATCACGCCAAAACCGCCGGCCGCAGTCAGCGCATAGGTAATCGCATAGAACATTGCCGCCGAATAGCCTTTATCCGTACCGGCCAGCAATCCGAGGAAAATGAAGCCGACGTGCGAGATGGTCGAATAGGCCAACATGCGTTTGAGGTTGGTCTGGGCGATCGCGACCAGATTACCCAGGGCCATCGACAGGACGGCCAGGATGATCAGCATGTCCTGCCACTGCACCAGCAGCGAACCCATACCGTCGACCAGCAAACGCATCGCCAATGCAAACGCGGCGATCTTGGGCGCGCTACCGAGAAACAACGTTACCGCGGTCGGCGCACCATGGTAGACATCGGGCACCCACATATGGAACGGCACCGCGCCGAACTTGAAGGATACGCCGATCACGATGAATACCAGCCCGAACACCAGCACCGTCTGGTCGGCCTGGCCGCCGGCGATCACGGCGGCGACCTCGGGGAAGTTCAGCTCGCCGGTCGCGCCGTAAACCATGGAGATGCCGTACAACAGCATCCCCGACGCCAGCGCGCCGAGCACGAAATACTTCATCGCCGCCTCGGCACCCTTGGTCGAATCCCGATTGAACGCGACCAAGGCGTACAGACATAAGGCGAGTAATTCCAGGCCAAGATAGACGGTAAGGAAATTGTTGGCCGAGATCATGACCATCATGCCCAGCACCGCGAACAGACCGAGCACATAGTATTCGCCGCGCAGTATGCCGAGCTCGCGCAAATAATCCTTGGCGTACACGAAGGCGAACAGCGTGATCAACAAAAGTCCGGTCTTGAGCACATCGGACATCGGGTCGCGAACGAAACTGCCGTCGAACAGGATCTCACGCGTCGGAGCCGACACATACTGAACGAGCGCTATGGTGCCGATCAATGCGGCCAGAGACAGACCGTAGGTGACCAGCCGGGTACGATCGGACAGGAACAGATCGATAACCAGAATCAAACAGGTCGCCGAGAGCAAAAAGATCTCGGGCAACGCAGGTTGCATTGAAGCGAGGCTGTATTCCATTCAGACGTACCGATGTGTGCTGCCGCGGCTCACAGCTTGGTTACCGCAATGTGTTTGACCAGATTCTCGATCGACGCATCCATCACCTCGATCAGCGGTGCCGGCCAGATGCCCAATACCAACACGGCGACCGCCAGCGACGTCAGCACCAGGGCCTCGCGCTTGTTGATGTCCTGCATCTCGCCGACCTTCTCCGACCCCACCTCGCCGTAGACCACGCGCTTGACCATCCACAGGGTATAGGCCGCGCCGACGATCAACGTGGTCGCGGCGAGGAAGGCGAACCAGAAGTCGGCCCGGAAGCTGGCCAGTATCACCATGAACTCGCCGACGAAGCCCGAGGTCCCCGGCAAGCCGGCATTGGCCATGGCGAAGAACACCATGAAAGCCGCGAACCACGGCATCACATTGACCACGCCGCCATAGTCACCGATCTCACGGCTGTGCAATCGATCGTACAAAACGCCGACACAAAGGAACAATGCCGCCGAGATGAAGCCGTGCGACACCATCTGCACCATGCCGCCCTGCATACCCATCACGGCGCCGCTGTCGACATCGTTGCGCGCCATGATGATGAAGGCGATGAAAAAGCCCAGGGTTACGAAGCCCATGTGCGCAATGGACGAATAGGCGATCAGCTTCTTCATGTCCTGCTGCACCAACGCGACGAAACCGATGTAGACCACCGCGATCAAGGACATCGTGATAATCAGCCAGTCGAGTTCGTTGCTGGCGTCGGGCGTGATCGGCAGACTGAAGCGCAGAAAGCCGTAGCCGCCGATCTTCAGCATAATCGCCGCCAGGATCACCGAGCCGCCGGTCGGCGCCTCGACGTGCGCATCCGGCAGCCAGGTGTGCACCGGCCACATCGGCACCTTGACCGCGAACGCGAGCAGGAAGGCGACGAAGATCAGCACCTGTTCGGTCAGGCTCAGCTTCAGATCGTGGAAGGCCAGGATCTCCATCGATCCGGACTGGAAGTACATGTAGATCAACGCGACCAGCATGAACACCGAACCGAGGAAGGTATACAGGAAAAACTTGATGGTCGCATAGACTCGGTTCGGTCCGCCCCAGACCCCGATGATGATGAACATCGGGATTAGCATGGCCTCCCAGAACACGTAGAACAGCATCGCGTCCAGGGCCGCGAATACCCCGACCATGACGCCTTCCATGATCAGGAAGGCCGCCATGTATTGCGATGGCTTGTATTGAATGACCTCCCAGCCGGCAATGATCACCAGAATCGAGATAAAGGTGGTCAGCAGGATCAGCGGCATCGAGATGCCGTCGACACCCAGGTAGTAATAGACGTCGAACGCCGGCACCCACGGCATCTTCTCGACGAACTGCATCTCGGCGGTCGATGGATCGAAACCGGTGTAGAGCGGAATGCTTACCAGAAAGGTCAGCACGGCGAAGATCAATGCCAGCCAACGTGAGACATTGGGGGCTCGGTCGCCACTGCCAAGCACGAGCGCGCCACCCAGGATAGGGAGCCATATGATCGCGCTGAGAATCGGCCAATCTGCTGTCATCTGTACTTTGTCTCTTGTCCCGTTACCGGCCTAACAACGTGGTATCCGGCTTTCCCCAATCCATCCCATCGATCCGTCAGCCACGCAAAACGAACCAACCCAATAAAAGCAGCAGGCCGATAATGATCGCCATCGCATAGTGATAAAGCATGCCGGTCTGCAACACGCGCATCACCATCGCGAGCTTGCCGACCGAATGCGCCGAACCGTTCACCGCCAGACCGTCGATGACCGCACGGTCGCCGACCAACCAGAGAAACTTGCCGAGAAACTTGCTGCCTCCGGCGAACACCATCTGGTTGAACTCATCGAAGCCGTATTTGCGATCGAGAATGAAATGCGCCCAATCGAACTTGATCGCCAGGTTGCGCGCGATCTCCGGCTTTTGCGTATACACGTACCAGGCGACAGCCAAGCCACCCAGGGCGAGATACAACGGCGGCGTGAAGAGCGCATGCAGCATGAAGCCGAAGGCCCCTTCAAAATTGATTTGCCCCAGCGTGTCATGCGTTGCGGCCACCGTCAGCACACCGTCGAAGAAATCGCCGAACACGACCGGCCCGACCGTGAAGTAACCGATGAACACCGAGGGTATCGCCAACAGCACCAGCGGCAGCGTCACCACCCAGGGCGATTCGTGCAAATGCGCTTTGGCGTGCTCGTCACGCGGCCCTTCGCCGTGGAACACCAGGAAGTACATCCGGAAACTGTACAACGCGGTGACGAACACACCGGCAACCAACAGGAAGTAGGCATAACCGGCACCGGCGATCTGCGAATGATGCACCGCCTCGATGATCGCGTCTTTCGAGAAGAAGCCCGAGAAACCCGGGAAACCGATCAAGGCCAGCGAGCCGAGCAATGCCGTCCAGTGGGTGATCGGCATGTACTTGCGGATACCGCCCATCTTACGGATGTCCTGCGCATGATGCATACCGATGATCACCGAACCGGCCGCGAGGAACAGCAGGGCCTTGAAGAAGGCATGCGTCATCAGATGGAACAGACCGGCGGCATAGGCCGACGCACCCAATGCGGCGATCATGTAGCCGAGCTGCGACAGGGTGGAATAGGCGACCACGCGCTTGATATCGTTCTGCACGATGCCGATCAGGCCCATGAAGAAGGCCGTGGTCGCACCGATCACCAGGACGAAGGTCAGCGCCGTCTCGGACAGTTCGTACAGCGGTGACATCCGCGCGACCATGAAGATACCGGCGGTGACCATGGTCGCGGCGTGAATCAATGCCGAGATCGGGGTCGGGCCCTCCATCGAATCCGGCAGCCAGACGTGCAGCGGCACCTGGGCCGACTTACCCATCGCGCCGATGAACAGCAGAATGCAGATCACGGTCATCAGCGACCAGGCGGTATCGCCCCAGATGTCGATGCCGGTATCGGCGAGCAGCGGCGCCTTGTCGAACACCTCTTTGTAATCCAGGCTGCCGAAGTACATCGCAACGGCAGCGATACCCAAGATGAAACCGAAATCGCCGACACGGTTGACCAGGAAGGCCTTCATATTGGCGAAAATCGCCGTCTCGCGCTTGTAATAGAACCCGATCAGCAGATAAGACACCAGACCGACCGCCTCCCAGCCGAAGAACAGCTGCAGGAAGTTGTTCGACATCACCAACATCAACATCGAGAAGGTGAACAACGCGATATAGCTGAAGAAACGCTCGTAGCCCTCTTCGTGCGCCATATAGCCGATGGTGTAGATATGCACCATCAGCGACACGAAAGTCACCACCGCCATCATCATCGCGGTGAGGTTGTCGACCAGGAAACCGATCTCCATGCGCAGACCGTCACTGACCATCCACACATAGACCGACTCGTTGTACACCGGCGCGCCTTGGAAAGCGTGCAGCCACAACACATACAGTGACAACACGCAAGAGATGCCGACACCGAGGATAGTCACCGAGTGGGCGCCAATCTTTCCGACCTGATTGCGGAACAGGCCGGCGATGATCGCGCCGACCAATGGCGCTAGAACGATGGTGAGTAGGATCGCTTCCATCTTCAGCCCTTCAAGGTATCCAGATCGGCCACGTTGATCGTGTTACGACTGCGGAACAGCACAACGAGGATCGCCAGACCGATCGCCGCCTCGGCTGCCGCCACGGTCAGAATAAAGAATACGAACACCTGGCCCGCGGTATCGCCGAGGAAATGCGAAAAGGCGATAAAGTTCATATTCACCGCCAGCAACATCAACTCGATGCACATCAACAACAGGATGAC
>JANQLO010000058.1 GCA_028280505.1 Chromatiales bacterium
GGCCAGCGGTTCCTCGCCTATGTCGAACAGGCCCTCGTTCCCACGCTCAAGCCCGGCGATGTCATCGTCCTTGACAATCTGGGCTCACACAGGGGCAAGGCGGTGCGCCAGGCCATCCGAAAGGCCGACGCGCATCTGATCTTCCTGCCCAAATACTCGCCAGACCTCAACCCCATCGAGCAACTCTTCGCCAAGCTCAAAACCCTGCTGCGAAAGAAGGCCGCGCGCACCGTCAACGCGATCCAGGACGCCATCGGCGAACTGCTCGACAGCTTCACACCGCAAGAATGCGCCAACTACCTCACAAACGCAGGATATGCCTCAAACTAAAAACAGAATGCTTTAGGCCTGGGCGATGCGGCTGATGCGATCGAAGGGACGCAGGCGCGCAACGGTTGCTCTTGCCCGCAAACTCGCCGTTATCCTGCATCGCATGCGGGTTGACGGCCTCGAATCCTGTTGGACTTCGGCGGAGGCCAGACCGTGACCTGATGCTTCCAACTCGACCAATGGGATCGTCCTCACCTGGGCGCGGTTCGCGGATGAAGTCGATAATGTCTGCTGCGCTATCAAGTGCGTCCCAAAGCGAGGCTCTCCGCGACCAATCCGACCCCTGCCTGCAGCGGCTAATTCAAGACCCGAGCCATCAGACTGCGAAGAGAAGCGTGACCCAGGTGAACGCGATCGACATCAGGGCACGTGCGTCAAGGAGTTGTTCGAAGACACTGATGATCTGGATGCGGCGATCGCACCGGCCGGCGGCGGCGGTTTGATTTCAGGGTATTGCCTGACCTCGTTCGTCATCACGCCTGATGTTGCGGTCTATGCCGCCGAGCCCGGGCAAGCCGACGATGCCTATCGCTCCTTAAAGGCCGGGCACATCGTCGCCGAGGACGCCACGAAGACCATCGCGGACGGTCTGAAGGCGATCCTGAAGAACAGGGAGAATTTCGCCGGCAGGCGCGTTGGCGTTATCCTCGCCGTCGGCAACGTCGGTCTCGAAAGGCTGCTCCCGCTGGAACGGTAAACCGGGCGGATGCATTGCGCGTTCGCATGGTGCTTTATGAGGCGGCGGTCGAAGAGGGCGCGGCGGTCAGACCTTGAAGCAGATCGTCCTTGGACAACTGGCCGACAATCTCGCCATTGTCCTCGATTCCGATCGGGCCGTCCATGCCGATCAACAGGTCCATGCAGTTCTTAATCAGCATGTCGGCCGGCGCCGTTTGGGATAGCCTGCCCTCGGGCGGGCGCATCAGATCGCGCGTGCGCAGAACGCCGAGCGGGTTCATATTCTGGACGAAATCAGCAACATAGTCGTTTTTTGGGGCGCGGAAGATGTCCTGCGGCGTGCCGGCCTGGACGATGCGGCCGCCCTCCATGATCGCGACCGTGTTGCCGAGCTTGAAGGCCTCGTCGAGATCGTGGCTCACGAAGATGATCGTTCGGCGCAGTTTCTGCTGCAGTTCGAGCAACTCGTCCTGGAGCTTGGTCCGGATCAGCGGGTCCAGCGCTGAAAACGGCTCATCCATCAACAGAATTGGGGCCTTGGTGGCAAAGGCACGGGCGAGACCAACGCGCTGCTGCATACCGCCCGAAAGTTCACCCACCTTGCGATCGGCCCATTCGTTCAGGCCGACCAGGTCCAGTTGCTCGTCGATACGTTCGCGAGCCTGGGCCTTGGGTGTGCCGGCAAGCTCCAGTCCGAGACCGACATTCTCGTGCACCGATCGCCACGGCAGCAGGCTGAACTGCTGGAAGACCATGGCGATGTTCTGTAAGCGTATGCGCCGCAGGGTCGCCGGACCGGCATTGGTGACGTCGACCATGCCATCGCCGTCATGCACCTTCACCGCGCCACGGATCACGGGGTTTAGCGCGTTCACGGCGCGCAACAGCGTCGATTTGCCCGAACCGGACAGGCCCATCAGTACGAGGATCCCTCCTTGCTCGACCGTCAGCGAGCAATCATGCACTCCAAGCACCTGGCCGGTGGCCGACTGGATTTCGCCGCGCTCCTGTCCGGCATCCATCAGCGGGAGGGCCGCTTGGGGATCGTCGCCGAAGACAATGGACACATTGTCGATCTGAACGGCCGTGCTCATGTGCGTTCGCTCTTGTTCAGGATCCGGTCGAGCATGATTGCCACCACGACGATGACGATGCCGGATTCAAAACCGAGCGCGGTGTTGACTTGATTGAGCGCGCGGACCACCGGCACGCCCAGCCCGTCAGCACCGACAAGCGCGGCGATGACCACCATGGACAATGACAACATGATCGTCTGGTTGAGTCCCGCCATGATTTGCGGGAAGGCGTAGGGCAGCTCCACCTTGAACAGGGTCTGCCATGGCGTTGCGCCAAATGCGCGTGCCGCTTCGAGCAACGATTGCGGCGTCGACGAGACACCCAGATAGGTTAACCGGATCGGCGCCGGAACGACGAAGATCACCGTTGCGACCAGCCCTGGCACCATGCCGATGCCGAAAAAGACGATTGCCGGAATCAGATAGACAAAGGTCGGCAGGGTCTGCATCAGATCGAGCACCGGTCGTAAGTAGGTATAAAAACCTTTTCTATGCGCCGCGACAATGCCGATGGGCACGCCGATTACCATGCACATCATACAGGACGAAAGCACCAGGGTGAGACTCTCGGTCGTTTCCTCCCAGTAGCCCTGGTTGAGGATGAACAGGAAGCCCAATGTGACCAGAAGACATGTCTTCCAGCTACGCTGCACGACCCAAGCGAGGGCGACGAAGAAGGCGATGACAATCAGTGGGCTGGGTGTTTGCAACAGCCAAAGAAGCGCATCGATCAGCAATTCCATCAGGTCGGAGAACACCTCCAGAACGATCTCGCCATTGTCGCGCACCCATTCGAAGATGGTGCTCGCCGCCTCGCCCACCGGAAGCTTGTTTTCCGTCAGCCAATCCAAACTGCGATACCTCCTTAGATGCGCTTTGCCGGTGGCGCGCGACCGGCGCACAGCATGATGTGCGGCCGGCTGCCGGTGTGCGGTCTCAAGACGACAGGGAAGAGGTAAACTCGCCAGCCAGGCGGGCAACAGGGCATCACAAGCCCAAATGCGCTTTCACCGCAGCCATGGATTCGCCGCCACCGCGCGTTGTGACCCCGTCCAGCCAGACATCGAGGACGTCTGTGTTTTCCTTGAGCCACGCAATGGTGGCGTCATCGGGATCGATACCGTCATCGAGGATCTGTCCCATGATCTTGTTTTGCATCTTCAGGGTGAAATCCATGTTGGAAAACAATTTTCCCAGGTTCGGACATTCGGCCGAGTATCCGGCGCGGGTCACCGTATGAACGACACCCTCGCCGCCGAAGAACTCCTCGCCGCCAGGCAGGTATTTCAGCGAGAAATTGACATTCATCGGATGCGGCTCCCAGCCGAGGAAGACCACATGCTCGTTGTCCTTGTAGATGCGCGCGACCTGCGCCAGCATGCCCTGCTCGGAGCTTTCGACCACTGTGAACTCGCCGAGCCCATGGGTGTTGTTCTCGGTCAGGCTGACGAGGTAGGCATTGCCTTCATTACCTGGCTCAATCCCATAGATCTTCTCGTCTAGATCGTCGGCGAACTTGGCGATGTCGGCATAGCTCTGAAGGCCAGCATCCCAGGTGTAGGTGGGCACGGCGAGCGTGTATTTCGTGCCTTCGAGGTTGATGTTGATCTGTTCGATTTCTCCGCTGTCGAGATAGGGCGTGATCGCGCTGGTCTGGGTCGGCATCCAATTGCCGAGAAAGACGTCGACATCGTCGCTTTCCAAGGACGCGAACGTCACCGGAACCGACAGAACCTTCACGTCCACGTCGTAACCCAACCCTTCCAGCACGTGCTTGGCGGTCGCGGTTGTGGTGGTGATGTCGGTCCAACCAACATCGGACATGACCACGGTGTCGCAATTGGCATGGGCGGCGCCCGCAGCACAGATGGACAGAGCCGAAACGGCGGTAATCAACTTCATGGCTGCCTCCCTCATGTAGACTCGACCGGCCTAACAAGCTTTTTTGATTGACCAGTCAAACAATGAATGATTGATTCGAGAATGCAACTCCTTTTTGGAATCGGCGATGGGTGTCGAACTCAAGCGCAGGGCGCAATTGGTGAATGCGGCGATCGTCGAGATCGGCGAAACCGGTTC
>JANQLO010000063.1 GCA_028280505.1 Chromatiales bacterium
GAAAAAGAACACGCTGCCACCGTAGAAAATGTTGCGTGCCATGGCTTTGGTGAATGCCTGCGACATACCTGGGTCCTCCCCCCATTACCGTTGTCTGGCGTCATTCCAATGCCACTCAACCTCCTCAGCCTTGATCAATATCAAGCACACCAGACCGCATTGCCTCAGATCAATAAGCAATGTTTAAATCGCAGTTCCACGGCAATCATTCGGTCACCTGAAGTGTTGCAAGACGATCTTAAGAAAGCCCTGATGTTCGCCAGGCTCAGCGAAAGCCAGCTCGAACGGGTTGCCCGGCATGCCGTGCGGATCCGCTTGGATGAAGGAGAAATGCTGTTTCAGCAGAATGATCCGGCCGATCGCTTCTACATGGTTTTACGTGGACAGGTGAAACTGTTCCGCCTCGGCCCGAGCGGTAACGAGAAAGTCATCGAGATCGTGACACCATGCAGTACCTTTGCCGAGGCACTGATGTTCCTCAACCGTCCCGTCTTTCCGGTCGGCGCCGAGGCACTGCAATCCGCCGAGGTCATCAGCATCGACAATGCCGACTTCGCACGCATGCTGCACGAATCGGTCGACACCTGCTTCATGATGCTGGGCGATATGAGCCAACGTTTGCGTGGACTCATCAAGGAAATCGACGATCTCAGTCTCAGCAGCGCCACCTGCCGGGTAGCCGCCTATATTGCAACCCGCGCAGCGCCGGACACCGGCGGATTCAATCTCGAAATCCCCAAGCAGACCTTAGCTTCGCGCCTGTCGGTGCAGCCGGAAACCTTTTCACGCATCATCCGCAATCTCAGTAACCAGGGCATTTTGTCGGTACAGGGCGCCCGGGTCGAGATCAGCGACAAGGAACGTCTGCAACAACTTGCCAGTGCCTGCGCAGAACCGGACATCTCATTGGCCGAAACCTTCCTCTATCCCGGCTCGCTCAGCAAATGACGCCGGGCCCACACGGAAAAACACCGCTTACGGACAACATCGTCGCTAAGCCTGGTGAACCAGATAGCTGAATGCGGCCAATGCCGCCTTGGCGCCTTCGGCGGCGGCCAGAACGACCTGTTTCTCTACACCGTCATTGACATCACCGGCAGCGAACACGCCTCGTAGGCCGGTTTCCAGCTCACGATTGACGTGTATCTCACCACGCGCATTGGTCTCCAACATATCCAAGGCGTAATCGGAACTCGCGGCAAGACCGATCTCGACGAAAACACCATCCACGTCGAAACGCCGCACCTCGCCATTGCCGCGATCGCGCACGCTCAGGCCGTCGACCTGTTCGCCACCGTGGATCTCGACCGGTTCGAAACCCTTCAGCACCTCGACATCACTGGCGTTGACCTTGTCGTGCAGGATGCGTTCGCCCGACCATTCACCGCGAGAGATCAAGCGAACCTCGGACGCCATGCCATCCATCTCTATCGCCGCTTCCAGGGCCGAATTGCCGGAGCCGATGATCGCGACACGTTTATCCTTGAACAGCGGACCGTCACAGGTCGCGCAATAGACCACGCCCTTACCGCTCAAAGCCTTTTCGCCCGGGATATCCAGCTTGCGCTTATCGGCACCGCTGGCCAGGATCAGCGCACGCCCATGAATTTCTTTGCCGGACGCGGTAATCACAACACGACAGCGATCCATGGTGGTCAACTCGACCACCTTCTCGCCAATCAACTTGACGATACCGTAACGGCTCGCATGCGCCTCGAACTGTGCGACCAAATCCGGGCCACTGATGGTCGCAATACCCGGGTAGTTTTCAATTTCCGCGGTCGTTCCCATTTGGCCGCCGATATCCATGCTGACGATCAATACGGAAAGATTCTTACGCGAGGCGTACATCGCCGCAGACAGCCCGGCCGGGCCGGCACCGACAATGACCACGTCGTAGACCTTCCGCAAATCCTCACCGGCCGTGATACCGAGCATCCGGTCGAGTTCGCCGGTCGCATTGATTCGAGCCAGATCGTCATAACCGCCTATTGAAACACCGTCGATGAAAATCTGCGGCACTGTCTGGCGTTGGGAACGCTCGATCATCTCGTGCTCACGTGTTTCATCGTGAGTGGTATCGATCTCTTGGTAGCGCAATCCCTTTGCCTTCAAGAGGGCCTTGGCCTTGTTGCAATAGGGACACCAGGATTTGGAATAAACTTCAATGTTTGGCATCAGTCACCCCAGGTGAGTCGTGTCATCATGGCTTATCGGAAAACTGACCGGTGCTATACCGTAATTCTTTCAACGCTCAAGGATGAACCGCACTCGGCCGTATCAAGCAGATTGCATCTCCCCAAGACCATCGTGTACCGCATCGATCCCCGAGGCGCGGTCGGCAGCCGGCAAAGCCACTTGGGCGAGGACATCGCCGCCGTCGAGTCGAATGATATCGAAACGGCCGTCGAGCGACTCCAGTATGCCCTCCACAATCGACAAGCCAAGGCCGGTACCGCTCGACTTGGTGGTGTAGAAAGGCTCGCACATGCGGGCCACATCGAAAGTCTCCTGAGCTACCGGATTACAAACCGCTATACGGACCGTCTGTCCATCACGCTCGAGTTCGGTCGTGATACTCACAATCCCGTCGGCCGGCGCCGCATCGAGCGCGTTGTCCAACAGATTGATGAAGACCTGCCGTAGTTTGTCCGGATTCGCGAGCACACACACCGCCGTCTCGCCACGGATCAGTCGTATGGTTGCACAGGTACCGGCATCGATCGCTTGTCTCGATTGGTAGCCCTCGACTATCTCGTCCAGTAGTTGCGACAGGCTCACGGATTCGAGCCGGCCGCTCGAGGGGTTGGCGTAATCCAGAATCTCGCGTAGCAATGTTTGCAGGCGCTGCGATTCCTCCGCGGCCATGGCCAGTCTTCGTTCGGCACCGGGTTCGAGCGCCTCGTTCTCCAGATAATCGAGCGCCATCGCCATGGTGGACAACGGTGAACGCAATTCATGCACAATCTTCGTCGCGAATTCACCGATGGCCGCCAAACGTTCCTGCCGAATCAAACGCGTCTGTACCGCAACCAGTTCGGCCGTTCTTTCCCGTACCACACCTTCGAGATTTTGATTGAGTCTCGTCAGTTCCCGATAGGCACGAAAATTATCGATCGCCGCCGCCGCACGTTCAGCGAACATCCGTGCGATCCCCACTTCATGCGACCGAAACGGTCGCGACGTGCGATGGAAAGAACACAAGGTGCCTAAGGTGTCGCCCGCGGGTGTCTTCAGCGGCATGCCCAGATACGCGACATAGCCCGGGGGCAGTTCGCCGCACCCGGCACAGGTTTCCCGGTCCTCCACACACAGGGGTTCACCGGAAGTCAGTACCGTGTTGGCCACGGTACCGTGAAGCGACAGCACATCGTCTGCCAGATCGTTCACCGGCGCGGAGTTACCGACAACCGCATAGCGATCTGAATCGATAGACAAGGTGACGACCGACCAATCGATCCCGAGCAACCGGCTGAAAGCCCGGGCAATCCCGTTCAAATAAACGTCGAGCTCACCCTCGCGATACTCGAGTGCACCGAGCGCCGACACCAAATCGGCAATATCTATGGAGTCAATCGCATCACTCATCGGCCAACCATACCTGTAAACGACTTGCCGGCACTCTAATCCACAACCTGCCAAATCGGGAATACCGCTAAGGCCTTAATTCATCACGAGATACCACTTTTGCTCTCGAGCGCCGGGTGGCGAGAAGCTATCCAATCGCAAAACGTCACGTTGACGGCAGTCGCCCTTATTCAAACACACGTTGATCCCCATCAAGGCTATTGCGACAAAACAAACTACGCTTCCGTCGTGGAGCCGATCGTTTCGGTTGATTGGGGAACAACCAGACCCGTGCTCCTGCGTGAAGATCGACCGATCTTCCAAACGCCTCTTCTCTATGCGCTTTTCGGCAATCTCGATAACCGGGTTTCGAATCGATCAAGAAGTAACTTTGCGGACTTGATAAAGGTCAAGGATTGCCATGCCGTAGCGGCGAAAATTAGGTCGCCTAATACCATATTTCAACCGGGGGAACTGGCACGTCATGAAAAATGTTAGAAAAACCCTGTCGCTGCTCGTCGGCGCGGTGCTCGGCACCGCAATCGTCGGCGGCGCGTTGGCCCAGGGTCAACTCGAAAAGGTCATGAAAGACCGCGGACTAACAGAGAAGGACATACTCGCTGCCGCTAAAACCTATACACCGACAGGCGGACGTGACGAGTACATAGTGTTCAGCTCTGGCGGGCAAAGCGGACAACTTATCGTCTACGGCATCCCTTCGATGCGCATCCTCAAGTACGTCGGCGTGTTCACGCCGGAGCCCTGGCAGGGTTATGGCTTC
This sequence comes from Chromatiales bacterium, assembly GCA_028280505.1. Taxonomy (GTDB): domain Bacteria; phylum Pseudomonadota; class Gammaproteobacteria; order Chromatiales; family Chromatiaceae; genus Thiosocius. The sequence goes on from JANQLO010000063.1 coordinate 4,349, forward strand.
GACGATGAGTCGAAGGCCGTGTTCGCACAAGGCAAGGTGCGTGGCAAAGATATTCTGTACGGCGATACGCACCATCCGGCGATTTCGGAAACCAATGGCGAATACAACGGCCGCTGGCTGTTCATTAACGATAAAGCCAACCCCCGTGTCGCGGTCATCGATCTGCACGATTTCGAAACCAAGCAGATGGTGGTCAACCCGCTGTTTAAATCTCAGCACGGTGGTGCCTTCGTTACCGAAAACACCGAATACGTGATTACCGCGGCCCAATATGCCGCACCGTTCGAAAACGACTTCGTACCGCTGGAAGAATTCAACGATAAATACCGCGGCGGTATCACCTACTGGAAGTTCAATAACGAAAAAGGCCGCATAGAGCCGGAGAACTCCTTCACCGTCGAAGCCCCTCCGTACAGCCAGGACCTGTCGGACGCGGGTAAAGGCCCGTCGCACGGCTGGTCGTTCACCAACTCCTTCTGCTCCGAGCGTTATGTCGGCGGTATCGAACGCGGTCGCCCGCCTTTCGAGGCCGGTTGTTCGGCAAAAGACACCGACTTCCTGCATATCGTCAATTGGAAGAAGGCCGCTGAGCTGATCGCTGCAGGCAAAGGCAAGGAAATGAACGGCGGCAGATTCCTGCCGATGGACGTCGCGGCAAAAGAAGGCGTGTTGTTCCTGGTGCCTGAAGTGAAAAGCCCTCATGGTGTCGATGTCTCGCCCGACGGCAAGTTCATCATCGTTTCGGGCAAGTTGGACACGCATGCGACGGTCTACAGCTTCGACAAGATGATGCAGGCCATCGCCGACAAGAAGTACGAAGGTAAAGACCCTTACGGTATTCCGATACTCAATCTAAACGATACCGTGCATAAGCAAGTGGAACTGGGCCTGGGGCCGTTACATACGCAGTACGATTCCAAGGAGTGTATCGTCTATACCTCGTTGTACGTCGACTCCATGGTCGCCAAGTGGAACTACTGCGAAGGCAAGGTACTCGACAAGGTATCGATCCACTACAACATCGGTCACTTGATGTCGATGGAAGGGGATTCGGTATCGCCTGACGGCAAGTATCTGGTCGCACTGAACAAGCTGGCCATCGACCGCTTCAATCCGGTCGGCCCGCTGCATCCGCAGAACCATCAGCTGATCGACATCAGCGGCGACAAGATGGAGCTGCTGTACGACATGCCGTTACCGTTGGGCGAACCCCACTATGCGGTCGCGATCAAGGCCGACAAGCTCAAGCCGGTCGTACGCTACAAGTCCGGTTGGGATAGCCGTAGCGACAAACGTTCACCGCACAAGACCCGCGCGGGTCGTGAAAAGGTCGAGCGTAATTGTGATGCCGACGGTAACTGCACGACCGAGGTCTGGGGTACCGTGATCCGCTCGCACATCACGCCGGAGATCATCGAGGTCCAGCAGGGCGATACGGTCAAGATCCACCTGACCAACCTCGAGCGTGCGCAGGACGAAGTGCACGGCTTCGCGATGTATGGCCAGAACGTGCAGCTCTCGATGGAGCCCGGCAAGACTGCCTCGACCACTTTCGTGGCCGATCAGGAAGGCGTGTTCCCTTACTACTGCACCGAGTTCTGCTCGGCACTGCACCTGGAGATGCAAGGCTACCTGTTGGTCCAACCCAAAGGTTATAAGGCCACCAAGACCTCCATGGTCGAAGGCCAGGCCTATACCAAGACCGACTACGACAAGCAGGTCAAAACCAATGTCGAGACACAGGCTGTGATCGACTCGGTGGTCGCCTACATCACCAGCCATAACTATCAGGACTTCCCGACTGTCGTCGGCCTGGTGGAAGACGCAACCGATCAGTTGGGTCGCGCCAAAGGCGCCAAGGACAAATCCGAGGCAGCCGCAGGCAAGAAAGACTGGCAGAACGCCATGCTCTGGGCCAACCAATGGTGGCAATACCAGGTTAAGGCCGCGGACCTCGGACTGCGCGCCAAGACCTTCCTGGAAGAAAACGGGGCGAAGAAGATCAAGTGATCGAATGAACGCCACGTAGTAAGCGGACTGGGGGCCTTCGCGGCCCCCGGTTCATTTCTTCCAGGCAAAAACTTACATTTGTTGAGGTTAATTACGATGAAGAAGCACAACTCCCTGATCGCGGTCGCATTGCTGGCAGCCGGATCATTCGGCAGCACCCAGGCCCTGGCGCTCGACGGGGCAGCACTTTACAAATCCAAGACCTGTATCGCCTGCCATGGTGCCGATGCAAAAACGCCCATCATGCCGAACTATCCAAAGATCGCCGGGCAAAATGCGGCCTATGCCATTCAACAGATGCAGGACATCAAAAGCGGCGCGCGTGCCAATGGCCTTTCGGCTGCGATGAAAGGCGTTATGCATTTAGTGAGCGACGAGGAAATCAAGGCCATCGCCGAGTGGCTCGAAACCCTTTGATCCTCATCAAGCCCGCGAATATTCAGTCTCGCGGTCTTGATCACCATCAAGGGCAGACCGTTAGCGAACGCTAATCTTCTCGGTATTCGGTGTCACATATCGCCTGCGACACAACAGTTAGTTCAATTCAGGAGTCATTCAGTCATGAAATCGACAAAGGCTAAACACCCCTTTATCGCCCTCGCTATCGGTGCCTTGCTCGCAGCCCCCGCCCTTGGCGACTGGAACGAAGGCGGCGGCGAACAGGACGAAGCACTGCACCTGACGCCGGACCTTGAGAACGGTATGGACGTCTACGAAGTCTGTGCCGCCTGCCATCTGCCCGAAGGCTGGGGCATGACGGAAGGCACCTTCCCACAACTGGCTGGCCAACACCGTGCTGTGCTGATCAAGCAGATGGCCGACATTCGCGCGGGCAATCGCGATAACCCGACCATGTACCCTTTTGCACTACCCAAGGCGATTGGTGATGCCCAGGCATTGGCGGACGTCGTTGCGTACATCGAGCAACTACCGATGACTCCCGAATGGGGCAAAGGCCCTTGGCCGCCAGGCACGCTCGAGTACACCAAAGGTGAACAGCTATACAAAGACAACTGCGTCCAGTGCCATAGCGAAACCGGCATGGGCGACGTCGAAAAATTCTACCCACGCATCAATGGTCAACATTACAACTACATGGTGCGTCAGTTCGAGTGGATTCGTGATGGCAAGCGGCGTAACGCCAACCCTGAAATGGTCGAACAGATCAAAAATTTCAGCAATGACGACATGCTGCACGTGATCAACTACATCACGCATGTACCGGTACCTGCAGACCAGCTCGCAGAGTCGGTCGACTGGAAGAACCCCGACTTCGATTGATAGAACTGATTGAGCAGAGGTAACCGCCAGCATGAACAATGCCGTATCGTTCCGCAGCAATCTTCCGGTAATGGGCCTGGCCCTGCTGGCGGTCGCCCTGTTGGCCGTGCTGTACTTCACCCCCGTCTGGTGGGTTTCGCTGAAGGCGCCGAACTATCCGCCGGAGGCATTCCCGGATGGCGTGCGTATTCACTTCCACATGAATGGCGTATTCAACGGCTGCCGCAAGATCGACAGCGACGAGATCCAGGAAGACGAAGCGCTCGACTGTGTCCACGAGATGGACACCATCAACCACTATGTCGGCATGTATCCCATTGCGGCCGGCGGCGTGATCGAACGTGCCTTCTCGCCCTTCCTTATCTCTATGCTGGGCATCATGGTGGTTGGTTTCGCCTGTTCGAAACGGTCGTTGCGGGTCGGCATCATGGGAGTCGGTTTCGCCGGCATCACAGTATGGATGTGGCTCACCTTCATGACCCCGGACGGGCTGCGCTATCAATCGACGGGCTACATCAAAGCCATGGTGACCTCGCTCGACCAGGAGGCCGGCAACGAGGATGACAGCGCCCCTGTCTCCGGCATTGTCGCCCGACTCAAGGCCGAGATGGCGGAAGTGGAACGACGCGAACGTGAGGCACAACAGGCCACCAAAAAGGCCTCGGAGTCGGCAAAGCTCGGCTATCTCGAAAGCCTGCAAATCACCTATGACAAAGACCGCGAGCGTCGCGGCAACACCATCGATTCCTGGGACGGCAGCGGCCATCAGCTTTTGCTCTGGCATTACAAAAAGAGTCTGGGGCGCTACTTCAACAACCCGACCGAAATCGGACCGATGGTCAATGCCATGGGGATCGCATTCAATGTCGTGTTCTACGGTCTCATCGTCGCCATGATCGTGCTGCTGATCGGCGCCATGCGCATGGGCAGCCCGCTGTATTGGCTGATGGGCCTGGTACCGGCGGGCCTGCCGGTGTTCTTCCTTATCGATTATTCGGCCTGGCTCTGGTGGTATGGCCACAGGCTCAACGATATGGGTGCGTTCACCGTCAAGCCGTTTATGCCAACGGTGTTCGGTGACGGCAAGGTCGCGCAGTTCTCGACCCATTCCTACCCCTATTGGGGATTCGGGCTGATGCTGCTGATCTCTGTGGTCCTTCTGGCCGCAATCATCCTGCGTCGCAAACAACTGCGCCGATCGACGGCTTGAGGTAACAATGCTCTTGCGGGTCTTGTCGTGTTTGTTGCTGGTCTGCGTCAGTGCTCACGCCGACGACAGCGCACTCATCGACCTGCAGGTGCTGATCGACGAAACCCCGGAGGACGGCACGCTGGTGCTCGAACCCGGGCGTTACGCGGGACCGGTGATCATCGACAAACCCATGACCCTGGATGGCGACAACCAGGCAGTCATCGATGCCGGCGGCAAAGGCACGGTGGTACTGATCGATACCGATGGCGCGACCGTCCGCAAGCTGCATCTGACCAACTCCGGTAATTCGCACAACGAGCTCGATGCCGGTATCCAGGTGCGCGGCAATTTCAATGTCATCAGCGACAACCATATCGACGACTGTCTGTTCGGCGTCGACCTGCAGCAGTCCGAGTTCAACGTCGTCCGGCGCAACCATATCTCGTCGAAAGACGTCAGCCTCGGCATACGCGGCGATGCCATTCGTCTGTGGTACAGCTTCGATAACCGCGTCGAAGACAACCGTATCGAAGACTCGCGCGACATCGTCGTCTGGTATTCGCGTAACAACACCATCAAGGGTAACCATGCGACACGTGGGCGTTACTCCGTCCACTTCATGTACTCCCAATACAATCTGGTCGAAGACAACGATTTTCGCGGTAACTCGGTCGGAATCTTTTTGATGTACAGCGACGGCGTGGTGGTTCGCAACAATCATATCTCGCACGCAGTCGGCGCCGCCGGTGTCGGTATCGGTTTCAAAGAAACCAGTGATGTCCTCATCGAAGGCAACGAAATCCTGTATTGCGCGCTCGGGATGCACATCGATGTATCGCCCTACCAACCGGACACCACCAATCAAATCAAAAACAATCTGGTCGCCTACAACGGGATCGGCGTGCAGTTTCTCAACGACTGGACCGGCAATATCTTCGAAGGCAACAACTTCAAGGGCAATCTGACACAGGCCGCGGTACTCGGTGGCAAGACCGCCAACCGCAATGTCTGGCAGGGCAACTACTGGGACGACTACCAGGGTTTCGACCGCGACGGCGACGGCATCGGTGACACCCCGCACGAACAGTTCGCCTACGCCGACAGAATCTGGATGGATGTACCCCAGGCACGCTTCTTCAAGGGCGCGCCCATGTTGGAGGTCATCGACTTTCTCGAACGGCTGGCACCCTTTACATCGCCCGACCTATTGTTGCGCGATACCCGGCCATTGATGAAAGCGGCTGACGTGGTCGCAGTCACAGCGACGGACGAAACCGTCGCAACCGAAACGAATGACGAGAACGGTAAGGCCTCGGACGAACCACCCGACGCCTATGAACTCCTGAAACGTTCACTAGGACGAGAGTAAATCCTCTTGCGGATGTATTGGCAATGAGCGAAGAGAAACCCAAAAAACGGAAAGTCGGTCCGAGAAAGCGTGAGCAATCGCGACGCGAATTCATACGCACCGGCATGCTCGCCGGCGGCACGCTGATCCTTGCCCTGGCGGGCTATCTACCCGTCGCCAGCAGCGCCAAACTGCGGTTACGGCCCCCAGGCGCACTCAAGGATGCCGAACTCAACGAGCGCGAGTTCCTCGCCGCCTGTATCAAGTGCGGTCAATGCGTCCAGGTCTGTCCGGTCGAGGCGATCAAATTGGCCGATCTCGACGAAGGCTTTGGCATCGGCGTGCCCTATCTGGATGCCCGCGATCAGGCCTGCGACTTTTCCTGCGACGGTTTGCAATGCGTGCTCGCCTGCCCGACCGGCGCCCTGACCCACGATATCGATTATCCGGCACAAAGCCGTATGGGCTTCGCACGCCTGTCGCGCCCCGACGCCTGCCTTGCCGTACAGGGTAAGGGGTTCAGCGGTCAGGCACGTGGCCCGGATTTCCCCGGCATCCTGCGTTTCGAAGACATCGACCGCTGGAATCCAATCCCGCTGGCCGATCACCCCTTTGATCTGGAGCTTTGCGATCTATGCGTCAGGCGCTGTCCCATCGAGATCCGGATCGCCCAATGCGAAGCCGGTACGCCGCCGTCGGGCGATCCCAATCAATGTCCGCCGAAACATGCCATTCGCTTGGAACCGACCGGCGACGGTAAGGCCATGATCCCGATTGTCGAAGACGGCTGTGTCGGCTGCGGTGTCTGCGAAATGATCTGTCCGGTCGAACCCACGGCGATCGTCATCGACACCGATCGCACCGCCGACACCCTGAACAGAGGGGTGAGCTGATATGGCCTACTTCATCGAATCCCTACGCCAAATGCTCGGTGCCGAGCCGACCAGGCCCGATCGCGATGCGCTCATACCCGAGGTGGTCGCGATCTACAAGGAAAAGCGTCGCCACAAATTAAGCAAGGAAGAACTTCGCGCAATCGAAGAGGCACATGAGCGTAGCCGACGTCGACACAAATGGCGTAACCGCCGTTGGGCGACGCTCATCGTGATCAATATGTTGTTCGTGGTGTCTTATTACTTCGATGTGCAGTTGGTCGAAGGCGCTTTGACGGCATCACGGGTCATCGGCTTCCACATGGCCGATCTCAACTCGGCCTTGCAGGTCATGCTCGCGTACAAACATGTCGTGCTGAATCTGTTGATCGGCACGGTGACGGTATTCCTGCTCTGGGTGCTGCTCGGCGGGCGGACGTTCTGTTCCTGGGTCTGTCCGTATCATCTGGTCGCGGAGTTCGCGGAAAAGCTGCACGTCAAACTGGTGGAAAAGAAGATCGTCAAGCCCAAGACCTTCCACCGAGGCGTGCGCACCTTCTTCTATATCGTGTTCGCCCTGCTCGCGGTCGTCACCGGTTATACGGTGTTCGAAACCCTCTCGCCGACAGGCATCCTGAGCCGCGCCCTGATCTACGGCCCCGGGCTCGCGCTACTCTGGGTATTGGCCCTGCTGCTGTTCGAGGTGTTCGTGTCGCGACGTGCCTGGTGCCGCTATATCTGCCCAATCGGCTTGACCTACGGCTTCGTCGGTACCATCTCGCCATTACGGGTCAAATACAATGTGGAGAGCTGTCATCACGAAGGGGACTGCCGCAAGGTCTGCATGGTGCCGCATGTACTCGACGCGACCATACGCATGCGTTCTCCGGACATTAACGTACCCATCGGCGCCGACTGCACCCGCTGTGGGCTTTGTGTCGATATCTGTCCGACCGATTCTTTGACCTTCGAGATCGCCGGACAGAAGAAACTGAGTTGAGTAAATCGCTTTGATAGAAATCGAAAAACTCCGCAAACGCCTCGGCCGGCGCGATGTGCTGCAAGGCCTGGATCTGAGCATCCCTGCCGGTCAGCGTGTCGCCTTGGTCGGATCGAACGGCGCCGGCAAGACCACGCTCATCCGCTGCCTGCTCGGCGAATACACCCGCGAGGGCGAGGTCCGGCTCAATGGCCTGGACCCACGCAAGGCACGCACCGAAGCGCTGCGCAAGGTCGGCTTCGTCCCGCAGCTGCCGCCGCCGTTGAAGATGCCGGTAAAACAATTGATCCGCTATGTCGCGTCGGTCTGTGATGCCGACCAGGCGCATATCGTCGAGGTCGCGGCACGCCTCGGGTTCGATGTAGACCGTTATCGTCACCAGGCGTTTGCGCGCCTGTCCGGCGGACAGAAACAAAAACTCTTGATTGCCACCGCACTCGGCCGCGATGCCGATATCCTGGTACTCGACGAACCCGCGGCCAATCTCGATCCCGAGGCACGCGGTATCTTTTTCGAATTGCTGGCCGAACGTCAACGCGATGCCGTCATGCTGATCTCCAGCCATCGCCTCGACGAAGTCGCGGCCTTGGTCAACCGGGTGATCGAACTCGATCAAGGCAAGGTCGTGCTGGACGACCAAGTCGCCGATGTCGTCGAACTCAGCAGCCTGCTCGACTGCAAGATACGGCTCAGTCGCGCCGAACCGGCCTTTGCCAAGACCATCGGTACCTGGGGCTTCAACAGCAACGACGGCGGCCTAACCTGGCAAGGCACGGTCGCCGGTGCCGACCGTCTGCGTTTTCTCGGCACCCTGTCGCGCTATGTCGCCTTGATCGCCGCACTCGAACTGAACGAAATCGAAATGAGCGACATACCCATCGCGTCGGATGTTGCCAATGCGTAGTCTGTTATTGGTCTTTTTCATTGCCCTGGTACTCACCGCCTGTAGCGGTGATCCCGGTACCGGCCCGGTCGACGTCAAATGGGACCGCGACGTCTGCGAACGTTGCAATATGGTATTGAGCGATCGCCAACACAGCGCTCAGATCCGCTATACACCTGCCGAAGGTCGCAGCAAGGTCCACACCTTCGACGATCTCGGCTGCGCGATTCTCTGGCTCGACAAACAACCCTGGGCTAACGAATCAAGCGTCGAGCTTTGGGTCAACGATTATCAAAACGGGCGCTGGATCGACGCCCGCAAAGCACACTACATAACCGGGCGCATCACACCCATGCAATACGGCCTGGGCGCACAAACCGAGGCTATCGCCGGCACGCTGAACTTCGATCAGGCCCGCGAGCACGTCTACCAGATCGAACGTCAATTCAACATCCACGGCGGCAATCTGGAACATGCCCACGCGATCATCACACTGCCGCCGATCGATGGCACACCCGGCCGCACCCAGGATCGATAAGCTATGCATCACCTCACACTGACTGCCTGGAGCGACATCCTCGAATCACTAAGGGCCCGCTGGTTCGCGGTCTATGCCTTGGTGTTCGGCGGCCTGGTCGTGCTGTTGTTCGTGCTGGGTCTCACCGAATCGCGTGTCATGGGCTTTACCGGGCTATCGCGCCTGATGCTCACCTATATCCAACTCAGCATGGCGATCCTGCCGATCTTTGTGTTGATCACCACGGTCCGCTCACTCGCAGGCGATCGTGAGGCCGGCGTGTTCGAATATCTACTGGCCTTACCGGTACCGCTCGGCGCCTGGTATTGGGGCAAACTGCTTGGGCGTTTCCTTATGGTGTTCACGCCGGTCTTCCTGGCGATGACCGGTGCGGTGATCTGGGGCGCCATATCCGGGGCAGAGATACCTTGGCGCTTGTTCGCTTACTACACCGGTCTGCTGATGGCCCTGTCCTGGTGTTTTCTCGGCATCGGCATCTTTATTTCGTCAATCGCACGCAGCGTCGATGTCGCACAAGGCGCGGCCTTCATCATCTGGCTCACGCTGTTGTTGTTCCTCGACCTGATCCTGCTCGGCGTCATGATCCAACAGCAGGTGCCGGCGGAAACCGCGGTTACCATTGCCTTGGCCAACCCCATGCAGGTGTTCCGTACCGGTACCATGATGCTGTTCGATCCCCAATTGGTCATGCTGGGCCCGGCCGCCTATGTGATCCTGGACGCCTTCGGCACCACCGGCTATATGTTGTATGCCCTCGCCTACCCGACGTTGATCGGCCTGGTTACCGCGTTGCTGGGCTACCAGGTATTCAAGCGCGGAGATCTGATTTAGTGTCCACCAGCACCACGGCACCGACAAACGCATGGCCCGCATTTTGGGCCGTATTGGCCTTCGCCGCGCTTGTCGGGCTGGGCTATATGGCCGCAATCGCCTGGTCCAAACTCAATCCACCCCCATCATTCACCGCGCAAATGGATCCCGACTGCAATCTGCGCATGACCGCCTGCACCGCCGACTTCGGCAATGGCAAGATCATCAGGCTCGATATGGAGCCCAAGACGCTGCCGCCGATGGAACCGGTGAGGATCTCGGTCGAGACCATCGGCATAGATCCCGGCCATCTGACCGTGGAGTTCACCGGTGTCGATATGAACATGGGGCTGGTCAAAGCCGACATGCTCGATGTCGGTGATGGCGATTTCGCCGGTGACGCCATTATCCCTATCTGCGTCCGCCGCCAGATGACCTGGCAGGCCCTCGTCAAGGCACAAGGCGACGACGGCCTGTTTGGCGCGTCCTTCACATTCGATGTCGTGTCCTCTTACTAGCGCCAAACAAACGCCTATCCCTGCTTGAGGCACAGCCCTGTCAAGCAGGTTGCCGTTTCCCACCCAAATCGGCAGTTTTGACCTCCAGCGGGATGTCGGGTCAAACTGGCCGCAATATCGAGCAAAATCGATCAACCTTCCGATTGTGCAGGAGTATCAGCATGCGCATAGCGGTCGCCAGTCGCGACGGAGAAACCGTCTCAGGCCATATCGGCAAATGCCCCAAGTGGATTATTTTCGAAGTCACCGAATCGCAGTCCGAAGATGCCGATTTGGACATAACGAAGGTCGAAAACATCACGCTGCCCAAAGAACTGATCTTCCATCACTACAAAGACGATCGCCCGCACCCCCTAAAGGACTGTGCGGCTGTCATCGGAAAAAGCTCGGGCGAAAGCTTCAAAAAGAAAATGCAAAAGCGCGGCATCGATGCCGTGATGACGGCCGAAGAAACCCCCGCCGAAGCAGCAGCGGATTATGCGCGTAACACGGTCAAGCCACCCAAACCGCGTCCCATCGGGGAGTTGATTTGCAAGATACATGATGCTTTGTCACGGGATGGTTGATAGCTGCCCTTATCTCAAACGTGTAAGCAAAGGGGAAAACGACAAAATTTGTCTGCAGCCCTAAATATGAACTTTTCTTACCAAAGAGAGGCCACGCCGGGAATCATTTTTATTCGAGCTTTTTCCTCAAGCTCTGACTAAAGGGGGAATTCGTGGTTCGCGACAAGATTTTGCCCTGACAACAATACTCAAGAACGTCCACTTTTTGGCGCCCACTTTCTTCGTTATCCTGCTCTAAGGAGTGATAGACAGAGTCTGCCTATCTCATTCAACGAAGAGTCTGTCTAATTCACTGTTAGGCATAAAAAGCATGTATATCCTTAACATGGACAATCTACAGGAAGGCGATGTTTTACTCACATCAGAGAAAAGCATTACCAGCAAAGGTGTTCGTGGGGCAACGCTTAGTGGATTTTCCCATGCCATTCTATATGTGGGAGATGGAAGCTACATTCACTCAGATTCTAATGGCGTTCACTCTGCTAATATCCAAAGATTGCTTTTCGATAAGCAGTCTAGGGTCAAGGTGCTAAGGCCAAAGAAACAAACTGCTGCCACAAAAGCTTCATTGTATGCTCGTTCCGAAATTGGAAAAGGGTATTCGGTCAAGGAGGCTGTCAGAACAAAAGTAGGAACCAAAAAGAAAAAGGAAAACAAGCAGTTTTGCTCTCGATTGGTAGCAGAGGCATTTGAACATGCAGGAGAAAAAATAGTAGAAAATCCGTCATACTGCGCACCTAATGATATTAATAAGTCTTCATTCTTTGAAGAGGTAAGCGCGGTTGTTCGAGAAGCAAAAGAAGCCGAAATGGCTTTTGCACGAAGCTTTAATCCGATACAACGTCAGGCTGAGATCACAAATTCAATATTGTCTAAAGCAAGGCATATTACTAAAACTAATATTCAAACCCTTGAAGAGCTTACGCTTTATGTGACATCAAACCCGACCTGTGCTGATAGCATTGTAGATGTATACGAAAAATCCGGATATCTAACGATGTAGAAGCACGAAATGGGTCAAAATCCGTGGCGCTACGACAAAGATTTGTTCATGGCGTTGCCTATATCAAAAGAGGAAAAATTAAAACGTGCTAGGTTTGAAGCTGAAAGCGCCAAAAAACAATTAGGGTTGTATTTGTATAACTATCAAGCCTATGAGCAGCTTGGGAAAACTGTCTGGTCTTCATATACTGCTATGAATTTACGTTTGTACAAAAATCTTATAAGCCAAATGAGGTCTCGTCTTGAGGCGGCAGAGTATGTCATAAAAAATGCCTAACAATCGCATAAACTCGAACCGCAAAAAGTTACGCTCCGCTCCGCTTTTTGCGTCCGGTTATGCGTGGCGTTAGCCCATTAAACGACCGCCAAAAGACAATGAACAAAGCAGACTATCTGGAAAAGGAACTTGCGCTTCTTCTGGCTTGGATAAAGGCGACAGATTCAAGAATAGCGCTTGTCCTGCCGCTCGCCACAGCGATGTTGGGTTCACTTGCAGCCGTTGTAAATACAGCCGCGAAGCTCGATGGGATTGGCTCTCTTGTTTTCGTAGGCGCGGCATCGCTACTCGTACTAAGTATTGCATGCTTGGCATTCGCGTCATTCCCTAGAACCAATGGCCCAGAAGGATCGATAATCTTCTTTGGAAGCGTCGCGAAACAGAGCGTCGAAGCATTTCGTGAGGCCGTAAATGCCCTCGACGAGCAGCGATACGTGAATGACCTAATCGAACAATGCCACGTCAACTCGAAAATCGCCACGATCAAGTTCAATTGGGTAAAACGCTCCCTAGCCTTGTTGTTCATGGCTGCGCCTGTGTGGTTCTTGGCAATTTACTACCTGTATGGAAGCTAGGTAAATGGGAAAAGCAGACGAACTATCCAGCGATATTCAAACAATCATAAACACGAAATGGCACAAGAGAACTGGCAACAAAATACCTAGCACCGAAGATGTTGCGCTCGCAGGTGGTGCTGTCGAGATCGAGGCGACATTCCTATATGCTGATCTCGCTAATTCTTCCAAAATGGCAAAGGAGCTTGATCGTCGAATTGCGGCTAAGATTGTCAAATCTTTTTTATCGTCCGCTTCCAAGTTGATCATTCACAATGGCGGGAAGATCGTGAGTTTCGATGGGGATCGCGTGTTGGGTGTGTTTTACGGCGGCACGCCCAATAGCAATGCCGCAAAGTGTGCGCTGCAAATCAAGTACGCTGTCCACCACGTCATTAAAGAGAAGTTCGAGTCTCAGTATGAATCAGTGAAAAATGCTTCATTCGAAATTGATCACGGCGTCGGAGTAGATTCAGGTACCGTTCTGGCCGTGCGCGGCGGAGTTCGAGGTAGCAACGATCTAATCTGGATAGGAAGGGCCGCAAATCTCGCGGCAAAGCTGAGCGATTTACGAGAGGCTCCTTACCAATCCTTTATCACAGCAGCAGTCTATAACCGGTTAAACGATTCGAGCAAATATGGCGGGGCGGAAACCAAAAACATGTGGCAGAAGCGGTCTTGGCAGTTTTGGGGTGATTCCATCAGTGTCTACCGTTCCAGTTGGCACTGGAAGCCGTAAAGGGCTAACAAAGCGTTCAAACGGACACCGAACACTCCGCGGCCTGCTGCGAATGCCTTCGGCATTTTTTCGCAGCATTCCGCTCCGCGTTCGGCGCCGTTTAGCTGGGCGTTAGCTGCAAATAGAAGAATGGAGCCATTGAGAGCAAAACCACTAGTCTACTTACTGATGGCCTTCTTGGTCATTGGTGCTGTATTTATGATCGTAACGTATCAAGCACCAGTTGCCGTCTTAAACGAAGAACACGTATCTATTGAAAGAAGCCCACGGATGGTCGAACTATTAGGCAAGCCATCCCTTTCAGTTGAAGAAATGGAAGAATTAAATCGTGAAAGTTACGCGCACTACCAAAAACTCAATCCATCAAGCCAATTGAGCTTTGAGGGCTGGAAAGCGAAGTACATCCTACGCAAGAACAATGAAGCAACAGCTAACAATTAGCTCAAGTCGCCAGCTCAAGGCTGGCTGGCACCTCCGCAAGCTCACGCTTGCTCCGGCCCCTTAGCATGGGCGTTAGCCAATTCAAAGGAATCGAGCATGCTGTCCAAAACATTCGCCAAGCGCTTTGAAGAGTTGCATGCCAAAGCTGGGAGTTTTTCCTACCAGAAAAATGAGGGCTTCTCCGGTACTTATGTGCCGAGATCAGAATGGCAGAAATGGGGAACCAGCGTTCAAAATCTCATTTTGGCGGTATTCGGTGAAGACTCACCTCACTACGAGAATTTTACCGAAGAGCTAAAGAGTTGTGGCGGTTACGACTACGATATCAATTCGTTGAAGGGCATTTTTGAAAGCGCCAAAGAGGATTTCGAAGGCGGCTATGTATTCAACGTTGATCTGCGAGTGTCCGGAGAGGTATTTGGTGATTTAATCATACTGGCAAAACAGTCATTAGCTGAGGGACATAAGGATGTAGCGGCTGTCCTGGCATCAGCCGCACTCGAAGATACGTTAAAGAGATATACGTCGATGAAGGAACAATGACAGAAGTCATTAACGCTTTGAAATCGAAGGGCTTGGTTGCTGGAGCGCAGAAATCTTTGCTCTCCACAATGCCAAAGTTTAGAAATCTTGCTATGCACGCAGATTGGGCAAGAATCTCTGAGCCGGAAGTTAGCAGCGTAATCGGGTTCGTAGAGCAATTTCTACTTACAAACTTCAGTCATGGCTAGCAAATGCATCAAGTCGTTCGCCTTCGGCTCACTGGGACATCTCACCGTTACGCGGCGAGCTGCCCCTTATGCTTGGCGTTGGGGCCCGAAGAAAGGAAAATCGATATTCGGCAAAACAACCTAAACACGCGTTGAAAACGTCGATAAGAAAAGATCGAAAAATGGAAAGGAATAGTGGCAACAGCAAAGCATGGTTTCAAATCATCTTTGGTATTGCCTTTGTCGCGTACGCACTTATCAATCTCCTATTTCCACCTATCTTCGAGAACGCAAGCCCCCAGTTTCACGTTTGGAATTTAGAGCTTAGAGGTACACCGGCTGTAGTTGTCGGTCTAAGCTTCGCCGCATTAGGGGTTCTGCTCGCACTAGCGGGTTGGAAAGGAGATCCAAATCAATGAATGGTGCGGCCCTAACAAGAAATTCCAGTGGCCCTAGGATCTTTACCCGAAAAAGTAGACACCTCCAACTAACGTAAGTGGAGGTGAGAAGTGCCGAAGGCGGGACCGAAGAGAACACAGGAGTACAGTCAGGA
>JANQLO010000041.1 GCA_028280505.1 Chromatiales bacterium
GGTGATCGACATGCCGGACGGCGGGCAGATCAAGGTCTTGGACTGGTACGTCACCGTCGGCAACCGGCTGGAGCGTCTGGTCTTCGCCGACGGTACCGAGTGGGATATCGATGCCATGCACGACGCCGGGCTCACGGTACACGGCACCGCGGGGGACGACACCCTCAACGGTATCGACAGCACGCGCTCGGACCGGCTGTACGGGGGCGACGGACACGACACCCTCATCGGCAGCCGGGGCGGTGACGTCCTCGACGGCGGCGCGGGCAACGACACCCTGACGGCCGATCGTCACGCGCGCGGTACCCGGCTACGGGGCGGCGCGGGCGACGATCATCTCGTCGGTGCCGAGTACGCCGACCGTTATGTCTACGCCCGCGGCGACGGCCGCGACGTCATCGACGAGCGCGGCGGCAACACCGGCCATGTCGACACCTTGGTGCTGGAACAGCTCGATCACGACCAACTCTGGTTCGAGCGTGCGGGTGACGATCTGGTGATGTCGGTGATCGGCACGGACGACCGGGTGACCGTGGACGACTGGTATCGGAGCGGCGCCAATCGGATCGAGCGATTCGAGACGTCGGATGCGATGGCGTTGGACAACAATGCCATCGACCAACTGGTCAATGCAATGGCGGTGTTCAACGCACCGGCGGCCGGCGAGACGGCGTTGTCGACGACCGTGCGCGAGGAACTCAGTCCGGTCCTCGCGGCGAGTTGGCAGTCGACCGGCTGAGCGGGACCTAACCGAGGGTGCAGCGCCGGGTCGGGCCGGCGCTGCAATCTGTCCTTTCAGCTTTCCGGTTTCTTGCCGTGGTCAGGCCACAGGCGTTGCACCAGTTCGCTGCCCTCGGCAAGCGAATGGCAGCTGTTGACGAACTCGGCCGGCGGCGCGACGCTATCCTCGATGTGCTCACCGGTCTCGCCGCGCCAGGCATAGACGGTCTGCACCGCCGTGGTTGCCAGCGGGCCGAGGAGTTCGACCATATGGGTGCAGCCCCAGCGACCGCCGAGCAGCAATCTCACCTTCGCGGTCCAGCCCGGTCCGATGTGCTCGCCGGTCAGCTTGCCGAAGCGATCCGGAAAGTCCGGGCAGCCGGGGTAGGGGGCGTGAACCGTCTTGGCCTCGATCGCCCGCACGGTCAGTTCGGAATCGACGGTCATACGCAGCCACATTTCGTGTAGATGCTCGCCCGGGGCGATTTTGCCGCGCCCAAAGGTCTCCATTTCTTCGGTACGGGTGTCGATCAGGCTGCCTTCGATGTCCCAGAGGCCGTCATCCCGGCGGTAGCCGCGGCATTCCATTTGCCTTGTGTGAACCAATTGACGTTTTTCGGGGGTCGGCAGAGGCATATTTATTACCTTATAAAACAATGAGATAGAAAAAATATGCTGCGCTGCACAAATTTTTTTCTAATCAGGGCTTGACAAATGCGGAATAAGACCGATATTGTGCATTGCAACATTGTTGCGCTGCACAAAAGTTTTTTAACACGACTTCGGAGACACTGTCATGCAAAACGATATCCTGGAAATGGTAAACCAGTTCAATGAAAAGATGTTCGCTTCGGCCAAGGCCATGAGCGATCTGAACATGCGCACCTTCGAGCAGGTTGCTGCCAAGCAGGCTGCAGTCCTGAACGATTGCCTCGAGACCAGCGCCAAGCACTACGAAGTGCTGACCACCGCCAAGGACTACAAAGACGCCCTGGCTGCGCAGAGCGAGCTGGTCAAAGGCTGCAACGAGAAGTTCCTGGCCAACGTCCGCGAGACCACCGAGATGATGACCTCGGTTCGCGAAGAGCTGACCAGCCTGGTCGAAGAGGCTGTCAAATACACCAGCGAGAGCGTTGAGAAAGCGGGTGAGTTGGCTGCCAAGAAAGCGGCATAATGCAGGCTAAGCAGGGCGGCACATCGGGTGCCGCTCTGGTTTTGGCCGTGCTTTCACGCACATAACTAATACAACGAACGGACGGAGAACTCGAATGACGAAACGTGTCGCCTTCGTGACCGGAGGGAATGGGGGAATCGGATCAGCGATCTGTCGTGAGCTGGCATCTCGTGGACATCAGGTGGTAGCAGGTTACTTTCCACCGGAGAAGGAGTCCGCAGAGGCTTGGCAGAAGCAGATGCACGATCAAGGTTTTTCCATCGCGCTGGCTGCAGTAGACGTATCAAGTTTTACCGATTGTGAGCGGGCTGTCGGCGAGGTAACCGAAGAATTCGGTTCCGTCGATATCCTGGTGAATTGTGCCGGCATCACGCGTGACGGCACCTTGAAAAAAATGCCTGAAGAGAACTGGAGCGCGGTCATGGCGACCAACCTCGACAGTGCCTTCAACATGACCCGGCATGTGATCAACGGCATGCTCGACCGCGGCTGGGGCCGCATCGTGAACATCGCGTCGGTCAATGGACAGCGCGGTCAGTTCGGTCAGGCCAACTACTCGGCTGCCAAGGCCGGCATGCATGGTTTCACCATGGCGGTCGCACTGGAGACCGCGGCCAAGGGCATCACGGTCAACACGGTGTCTCCCGGCTATATTGCCACCGCGATGACCGAGGCCATGCCGGAGAACGTGCTCGAGTCGATTGTTAACAGTGTGCCGATGCGTCGCATGGGTAAGCCCGAAGAGATCGCCGATGCGGTCGCCTGGTTGTCGAGCGAGGCAAACGCCTACACCACCGGTGCCAACATCCCGGTGAACGGCGGCTTGTTCACCAGCCACTGATCGGGCGCACAAGAACCCTCCTGGCAGAGGAATCTGCCCCCTCTGCTCTTAACTTGGCGCCCTCACCGGGCGCCGTTTTTTTTCCCGGTACAAGAAAAGGAGAAGGCTGAAACGACCACTCATCGCCGTCCACGCCGGCCAACCGAGCGCCGGGGCATGGACGGCAAACTCTGTCGGGGTGAGCCTTGCGATGCCTCGACTAAACTTAAAAGGGCCCCTCAGGCTAACGCGTGGGAATGCCCTAAAAGACAGAATGACCCAAATCACCGTCGAGGCCGAAGAGCCTGAGCTTTAAACGCGGGATGGGCGGTCAAGAGGATTGAGAGTGTTATGAGTATTTCACCCCCCAGCTATAAACAGAATCGCCTTAAACAACTGAGGGCCTTCTGCAAAACGGTCGAGACCAAGAACATCTCGCGTGCCGCCGAGAAGCTTTTCCTCACACAACCGACCATTTCGCTTCAGATCAAGGCATTGGAACGTGAATTGGACGTGGTCGTGTTCGAGCGCCATGGTCCGCAGATTCGTATCACGCCGGATGGCGAGCTGTTGTACGAAATCGCCAAACCCCTGCTCGAGGGTATCGATAATCTCGCCCAGACCTTCGCCAGTAAGAGCGGCCGGCTCGACACCGGTGAACTCACTATCGTCGCCGGCGAATCGACCATTCTTTATCTTCTGCCGGAGTTCGTATCCTGCTTCAAGGAACGTCACCCGGGTATCCATATCAAACTGCTGAACGAGACCGGGCGCGACGGTTTGGCCAAGTTGCGTTCGGATGCGGCCGACTTCGCGGTCGGTCCCATGGTCGACGGTCAGGCCGACCTCGAATACACGCCGTTGTTTTCGTTCGAGCAGGTGTTGATCGTCCCCTTGGATCATCCGCTGGCAAGACGTACCAAAGTCACGTTGGAGGACATCACGCCCTATGGCCTGATCTTGCCGCCACGGCAGCTCAATCACTGGCGTACGGTCGATCTGGTGTTCGAGCAGCACGGCGTGCCTTACAGTGTGGTGCTCGAGGCCGGTGGTTGGGAAGTCATCAAACGTTATGTCGAGCAGGGCATGGGTATTTCCATCGTCAACGAGATCTGTCTCACCGGTAAGGAAAAGCTTGCGGTAATCCCCTTGGAGGATTATTTCCCGCGTCGTACCTATGGTGCGGTGACGCGGCGGGGCAAGTTCCTGACGCCGCCCGCCGAGGCTTTCCTCGAAGCCATGTCGACCTTGCAGTGCAAGCTGCCGTACAAGTTGGCGGTCGCGCACAGTCGTGGCGACGTGCAGGCCGGGCTGGAGCTGGACCAGAGGCACATGCCGACCAATATCGACGACCTCGACTGATTCGAGAGCGTATCGTGGGTTTGTTCGATCATTGGGTCGTCATCGACGCATTGGCCTTGATTTGGTTTCTGGGCTGCTGGATCGGTTATACACGTTATGCAAAACAGCGTTCGGCCAGCGAAATCTGTCTGGCCAGCGTCATGCATATGTATCGGCGTGAATGGATGGCGCAGATGCTGTATCGCGATAACCGGATTGCCGATATTTCGGCGATCAGCACCTTGGAGCGCAGCGTGACCTTCTTTGCGTCCAGTGCCTTGATCATCCTCGCCGGTGTGCTGACCTTGCTCGGGTATATCGATCATGCGATCAGCCTGTTCCGAGACCTGCCGTTGACCGGTGAACAAACACGTTTGCAATGGGAGATGAAAGTCTTCTTGTTGATCGTGATTTTCGTCTATGCCTTTTTCAAGTTCACCTGGAGTCTGCGCCAAGTGGGTTTCGCCGCGGTATTGATGGGTGCAGCACCGAACGCCGGTACGGAGGCGATTGGCGAAGAGGAGGTCAAGCGGACCTCGGAGCGCCTGGCGCGGGTGATTTCGATGGCGGCGCATCACTTCAATTTCGGTATCCGTTCTTATTACTTCGCCCTCGCGGTCTTGGCCTGGTTGGTGAGCGATTGGCTGTTCATCGCGGCGACCGGTCTGGTCGTTTTTGTGTTGTATCGTCGCGAGTTCCATTCATCGGCCCTGTCGACCGTGATGTCGACGCCGCGCTGATACGGTGCTCGAGGGATTGCCAATAGCGCCGGGTCTTCGTTACGCACTTTCGCAACAGCCGGTGCGGGTGCGGTTTGCGGCGCGATCCGACATGCCGGCATCCCAACCCGAATCGCCCGGCGTTACCGGGAACTGCCTTAAGAGGCTTTTCGCCGCTTGCGATAATGATGCACTATGGCACCTGCCGTAGCGTGCCCCGGACGGCCGGTAGGTGCGAGGCGGCTCGCTTCGTAAGGTGGTTACTCCAAGGTGGGCAATGGTGTGGATTTGTTCGTCTACGGCACCTTGATGGTGCCGGCCGTGATGGTCAGGGTATCGGGTTTCGAACGGCCGGGTGTTGCCGCCAAGCTGTACGGCTTTCGTTGCCGAACGGTGCGCGGCGAACACTACCCGGCGATCGTACCCGATTCGGATAACTGGGTTTCGGGTCTGCTCTATTCGGGCTTGTCCGCGCTTGAGCTTTCACGACTGGACGATTTCGAGGGGGAGCTCTACCGGCGTCGTTCCGTACGGGTCGATTTGTATGACAGGCAATGCGATGCACAGGCCTATGTGCTCGACCGGCGGTTTGTTTCGGTACTGAGCGACCGGCATTGGTCGCTGACGCAGTTTCTTCGCGACGGACTGGAACGCTTCCTGGCGGATTATCCCGGATTCGATGCCGTTACAACGGTCAGTGAGGTACGCGATGACGACCGATGACATCGTCGAAGGCAAGGAGGAAGATCGTCCTGCGCTGGATGTTGCTTGTCTCAGCCCGGAATGTCGTCGCGCGGCCTTGGTATCCACCACCGGCAATCATTGCCGGGTATGGCGAAGCTCGCGTAAGAACCTGGATGCCGATGGGCAAGAAACGTACACCGAATTCGTCATCAAGTATCCGCTCGATTGTTATCACGATAACGACGTACGGATATTGGCACGTCAATATCGGATGTTGCGCGACACGCTTGGCGAAATCATACCGGAGGCATTGTTCGTGATGTCTCGCATCGATGGGCAAGCGAACCTGTTCGTTATTGCGCGCGCGGTCAACGTCTGGTTCAACATCGCCAATCCGCTCAACCGGGAAGAGGCCATCGGTCTGCTGCGCGAATATCCCATCGCCCGCGATCAATTGAAACGATTTCTCAGGCAGGCGCGCCTATGGCGACAGGGGCCGAACCCGCGGGTCATCGATTTATACGGGCTCGATAATCTGGTGATGGACAATCAGCGGCAGATACGCTTCGTGGACAGTTTTTATGTCTTCTTTTTCGAGGACATGCTGCACCTGATCGGTGGCGAGCCCGACTATGACCTGGCGGAGAAAATCGAGGTTTCGCTGCAGCGACTGCGTTATCTCGACGAGATACTGCAAGCCTCTGCCGACACGCCCGACTGAGCAGTATCGCGCTGTCCTGTCGCCCCTTTCTGGTGCGAGCCCGGGGCATCCAACCTTTTATGGGTCCTGAACTCCCACAAATCCGTTCATCAGAGGATTAGAAATCCTTTAATCGGCGAGATGGCGCCTGCACCGGCCCGGGTCAGGGCATATACTTTGAAAACCAACATAAGACGCAAGGCTCGAACAACTATGAAAAGCCTGCTTTGCATCGGCGTTCAGAAAACGATGACGTCCCGGCCGTTCCCCGGGCGATGCGCGTGCCTGCCGAAACTGACCCTGGCGATGCTTGCGGGTTTTGCGCTGAACACGGTTTCTCCGGCGACGATCGCCGGTGAGTCGTTGTCGCTGGACGATCAGCAAACCCGCAGCGTTATGGCCGATAACAACCGTCGGGAAAGCGTGTCGCGTGCCAGGTCGGGGCTGGGCTATCCCACGTTCTATCATGATGCCGATGACGTTCAGCGCACGCTCGATTTTCCGGGGATCAGCGAACAACTGCGCAGGATGCCGTTACCCCCGCCACAGCAAGCGGTGATCGTGCGACCGTATAACCTCGCCTATCCCGGGTGGGCAGGTGTACGCCAGCTTTATGGAACGACCGGCCCGACTATCGCGTCGGTCTCCCACGTGATGGAACAACGTTTGAACGCCGGCCATTTTTATCCTTTGCGCCTGGGTGGCGTCGAGGACGCGGGTTCGGCGATTGTCGTACGTTTAATCAATAATCATGGCGCGGTCGGACAGGTGCTCACAGTCGATAAAAAAACGGGACTGTGGGCGGTATCGCGCTGACGGAGGAAAAAAGATGTCAACCGAACACATCCGTGGCCGATGTTTGTCGAGCGGCCTGTTGCTGGTTCTTTGCGTGGGGCTGACCTCGCCGGCATTCGCTGACGATTACAGCTTGCTGTCGTCCGGCGGTGCCGATGAGGAATCGACGAACAAGACCGAAAAGGCGGAGACCGCCGACGAAGAGCGCATTGTCTGGGAGAAACCGAATCTGCCGCCGAGAGTGGGTCCGAAGCAGACCATTGCGGTAGGCAAGTTCGACACCATCGGATCGTTCACCGCGACCTACGGTAACTGGGATATCGGTGGCGGTCTGGCCGCCATGTTGACGACGGCGTTGAGCGACTCCGGCTATTTCATCGTCTCCGAGCGGGCCAACATCCAGCAGATCCTCACGGAACAGGAGATGAAAGGCAGCGGAGCGGTACGTGCCACGTCGGGTCCTCAATTGGGTAATCTCACCGGCGTCAACCTGATGGTCTATGGTGCGGTGACCGAGTTCGGGGCGCAGGACTCGGGCGGCGGTATGAGCCTGGGATTTTCCGGCGGTGGTTTGGGCGGTCTGCTGAACAGTGCGATATCGCGCGAGAGTACGAGCGGCACCGTTGCGATGGATCTGCGTGTCGTCGACACCACGACCGGCAATATCATCGACAGCTTTACCGTAAAGGAGAAGATCGAGAACACCGGCTATGACATTTCGCTTGGTTATGACGATATCAGTCTCGGCACCAACAAGTTCATGAATACGCCGCTCGGCGCGACCACGCGTAAGGCGATTGTCCGCGCGGTCGAGAAGATTGCGTTGACCAGCAACAATGCCGATTGGAGCGCGCTGGTCGTCGACCTCGACGGCGAAGAACTCTATATCAACGCCGGACGTCAGACCGGTATCGCCCCCGGGCAGAAGTTCGTCGTCGAACGTGTCACCAAGCGTCTGATCGATCCCAGCACCGGCGAATTGCTGGGTACACGCACGGCCAAGCTGGGCATGGTGGAAGTCACCGAGGTGATGGATCGCATGAGCATGGGCAAGTATCTGCCATTGACCTCGGACGCGCCGCAGGCCGGAGACCTCGTCAAAGCGACACGCTGAACCGCCCGTCATGATTCGGTTCAGCGTGCCCAGACAACAGCCCAGGCCGCTACCGGTCCGGTTTCCCGGTAAGGCCGGCATTTTCGGCCTTTGTCTCAGCCTGTTCGTCGGTTTGACGGCGAACGCCTTTGCCGCGCCGTCCGAGAATCCGTTTGAGGTGCCGGTCGGCGAGGTGATGTCGACGTCACCTCAGCTTGCGAGCATTATGCGCAGCCCGACACGGCGATGCGGCAGTCGTTGCGGCAGTCAATGCGGCTCGAGCAAATGCGGCGGCAGCACGCCGGTATTCACCCGCCCCGCAGTCGTGACGCCGCCGCCACCCCCACCGAAACCCGTCGCGGCGCCGACGCCCGCGATCGAGCAAGAGGTTGAACGACCCGCTGCACCGGCCCTGGTGACCACCGAGACGACGAGCGCGCCGAAGGCCGATACGGCCAGCTCGGTTCATACGCCGTCCGGCGAGCCCAAACATTACGAATCAAGCCAGCCGAGCGTCGCCACCAAGACTGAACGCGAACACACGGGCAATGCCAGTGCAGTACGTCAGGGCTCGGTCGATCGTGCCAAGCGGCATCTGGGCTATGGCCGGGTGGGTTCCGTCGATGGCGAAACCGAAGACGACGAGACCTATGTACGCGATCTCGACCACAATCGTATCTCGTCGCAGCTCAAGAACATCGGCGGCTACGTCAAGCAGCAAAAGGGTAACAACGTCGGCGGCACCACGACCCGCCCGAGGAAACCGAAGAAGCCGGATCAGCCTGTCGTCGTTAATCCGGGGCCGGCAATCGTTGAACAGCCCGAAGAACAACCGGGGCTTACGCCGCCGCCGAAGAAAGACCCGGTGATTCCGGACGACCCGGACAAGGAACTGATCGCGAATGACGACGGTGCAAGCACCGCCTACCGCAAGCGCGTAAGGGGCAACGTCAAGGGTAATGACGAATACGAGGGCTATGTCAGTGTCTCGCGTCTGTCGCGTACCCAGCATGGCAACATGCGTCTGTTCAGCAGTGGCAACTGGAGTTACAAGAACTCGATCCTGTTCAAGAACGGCGGTACCGACAGTTTCACCTATCTGCTGCAGGACACCGAAGGCAACAGCGATACCGCGACGGTCACGATCGATATCGCACCGAAGAAAAAGAAGAAGAAAAAGAAGAGAAACGGCGGCGGTGGGAAAGACCCGGGCGGCGGCCGCGGAGGCGGTGGCTCCGGTGGCGGCGGTGGTATACCGGCGAATTGCCGTGCCATGGCCGAAAAGTACAGCAAGCTGCCGCCCGATGTCATAGCGGCCAAGTTTGGTGCGGACCGGGCGGTGAAGGAGCGCTACGAAGCAGCCGGTAAGGAGCTGGCGTCCGGTGACCCTTCTCACGAAAAGGCAGCGCGGGCACAGATGCGGGTCGAGACCATGCTCGCGCAGGGTGCGGATGATCTGACCCTCGATATCGCGCAGACCGAGTATCGACAGGCGGTTACTCAACAACGCAATCTCGTCGATGCGGTCGCCAAGCCGCCGGTCGACACCTTCAAGAAGCTGTTGCAATCATCGGCCGCATCCGGTGGTGCGTTGCCGGTCCACCCATTGCTCGAAGCCAAGGACGGCGCCCCCGCGGCATTCCTGTATCGAAAAATGCAGCAGCCCGGGGTGCAAAAACAGGTGGGTCGGTTCGCGGCCCGCGCCAACAAGATCGCGCTGAATACGCCGTTGCCCGACAAGCTGAAGGATCAAGCGGTCAATCTGTATCAACGTGTCACGGCAAAGACCGATGCCGTGTCGAAGATAAAAATGCAGAAGGTCGACGTCGTACGCAAACCGGCGCAAAAGCCCGCGACCGCGTTCCTGCGCGATGTCGAGCATCTTCGTCTGGCCTCGCTAAAAGTGCAGCGCGAGACCTTGGACGAGAAAGGGCTTCAGCGTGCTATTGCCAAGGTGTCGCTCGGTCAGCCGGTCAAGGGGAAAAAGCCCAAGCCGCAAATCGTAAAACTCAATGTGCCCGCATTGGGTGAGCCTCGACTCAGTCCGGACGACAGGACCCATGCCGTTCGGTTCATGCGCAAGGTTGCCAAGGCCTCGCCGTTACTCAAACAGTTGCAGACGAGTAGTAAGAAAGTCGGCAAGCAGGTCGCGAAACAATATGTCGAACACGCGGCTGCGCAGACTTTCTACTCGGAGGTCGTCGGTAAGGAGCGCCTGCTGGCGATGCGTGAAATCGCCGAAGGCCGGGTCGGGCAGGTCGTTGGCGTCGGCCGCGACGGCTTGAAGGACGTCAAGGAAATCGCGGTCGACGAGCAGTTCCGGGTTCGACTGCTCGAAGACCTCCAAACACTCGACAAAGATCGTCTGAAACATCATGCCAAGCGTTTGTCGGACGTACGTGCAAAGCAAGCCAATGCCACAGTCGATCTCATCAAGCACCAGTTCAGCAGCTCGGCGGATCTGATCAAGCAAGACTATCTCTCGGCGCGTGGCCAACTCGAGCGTGTATCACGGAAGATCGGCCCGGGTGTCATGAAAGCCACCGAGAATCTGCCAAAGGTCAAACGCGAGCTGGATCAAGTCCGCAAGCAGGTCGTGGGCCGTCTCGACAAGGGACAGGATCTCGGTGACCTGGAGACACGCCTGAAGACGCTGACCAAGGCCTTCAATGATGGCGACAAGGCACTTAAGAAGGCGCGCAAGAGCCAGGCCTTCAATCAGGCGCTCAAGACTTATGAGCAGCGCCGTGCCGCTTACCGTGCCGATCTCAAAAAGCAAAAGGCCGATCCGGCTTCTGCGAAGGCATTGAAAGAGAAGGCGTCGACGCAGAAGGATGCACTCGTCAACGCGTTCACCCAGCGATTGGCACGCAAGGGCGGCCTGGAGAATCCGGTCGAGCGTGTACTGCGCGATCCGCGCGGTGCGATCGATACGGTCAAGCTCGCCGATTTCCAACAATTCGCGCAACGTGTACCGGCGATGCAGGCGCCCTTGAAGACCAAGGCGGTCCTGCCGTCGTCGGATCAGGTAAAGCGGGTCGACTCCCCCACACGCGCCGCGAGCCTGCGGACGTTCAACGCGGCCGATCTTTCCACGCTGGACGGTCGGATCAAATCCATCGAGGCCGTCGCCGCACCCGGACCCGTCAAGGCCGCACCACCGGCCGAGAGTCGACGTGCGGTCTACAAGACCGATGGTGACTTACCCGATAAGTTCACCAAGGCATCGCTCAGCGAACCGGCGTCGCTTGAAAAGAAACTGCGTAACAAGATCGTCGGCAGCAACGATATCCAGCGCTTCAGTCAGCCCAAGCACATGCGCGATATCGCCATGGTGCAACAGGGCAAGACAGACGGTCTGAAAACACAACCCAAGAAGCTTGAAGGCCAGGCATTCGTCGATGCCTACAACAATGCCGTCGGCAATCTCGGTTGGGCGCATGAGTTCGAAAGCGAGGACGCGCTGCAGCGGTTCGCGCAGGAACGCATAGGCGGCCTGGGCATGGCGCATAAGAAATCCGATCTGGAGGATCCGGAGTATCGTGCGCGTTTGCTGCAGGAGCGTCTCGGCGGATTGGTCGCGGTGCATCGCTTCGACTCGATGGAAGACATGCGCGACTTCGTCAACAGCCGTCTCGGCGGACTGGGTCGTGCGTACACCTGTCTCGATCTGCTCGATGCCGGCTGGAGCGAAGATCAGGTCAACGGCATGTTCGATCGGGCGCGCGAGTTCGGCGCCAAAGATTTCGAGACCAAAAAAGACTGGGGCGAGCGCATGATGCGCGAGCACGGCGAAGAGTTTACGCGCGATCCGAACGGCGAAGTGCGCTTCAAGACCTTGACCGAAAAACGCCAGGAACACGAGGCTGAAATGCTGGCCTCGGGCAATTTCATCCGTGATCCCCAGACCGGCAACCTGGTGCACAAAGACACCAAGGCCGGTCGTCAAGTCAAGCGTAAGATCCTTGCCGCCAAGCCGAAAAAGGTAAAGATCAAGCTGGCCGGCGGGAAGGAAGCGACGCTGACCATCGACGGCTTCACCAGCCTCAACGATGCACTGGCCGATGCATTGCGCGCGAAAGGCTATGTGCAAAATGCCGCCGGTGATTGGGTCGACGGTAACGGCAACATCGTCATCACCGGCGGTGCGGCACGGCACTATGACGATCTCTACACCAATGCGATGGAAAAGCAGTTCGACGGCTTTTCCAGCGTGGTCACGCGGCGTCCGCCGCCACCGCCGCCCGCGGTGTCGACGACCGAGGAATCGCTACAGGCGCTGACCGACAAGGTTGCCGCGAGCGTCGGTTATACGGTCAGCAATGTCGAGATCGGCGGCAGGAAGATCGACATCGAGGTCCGTCCGGGTGAGACCTTCAGCGATGCACTGCGACGCGTGATCGGTGATTCGTCACGCTACGATTTCGATGTCGACGGTAATCTGATCGATCTGGAAAACGATCGTGTCGTCTTGAGCGATGAAGAGATCACGAAGAAGGATGAGCGTTATCGCGACAGGGTCCTTGAATCGATCTTCGGCGAGGATCAGAAGGGACTCAACGAAAACGTGTTGTGGATGGCGCGCTTTGGCACGCCGGAGCAAAAACGCACTGCCCAGGCGATTATCGACCAGCTCGATCGTCAGGCCGCCGCGGTCACTGCCAGTGTAAAAGCGCAGGACGAAATCAAGAAGAAACTGGCCGAACTGGAGACCGACGACAAGCTCAGCGATCAGGAAAAACGCCGGCAGCGGCAAATTCTGCAGGCCCAGCTCACAACGGCCAATCAGGCAAGGCGTGATGCCGAGACGGTCTTGTTCAATCAGGCCAATACGGCAAACGCATCGGCCACTCGTGCGCAGGAACGTTCATTGACGCGCGACGAGCGTCGTGCCTTGGCCTTGTATGACGATTTGCAGGACGTGCGCGACGACATCGCGGCGCTGGATGCCGAACTCGCCAAGAATCCGCGTCAAACCCGGCGCAAACAGCTCCTGGCCGAGCGCGCCCGAAAACTGAAGCAGCTCTATGGCATCAATCAAGACCTGATCGAGCAATCGTCTGAGCTGATTCAACCGGAACGCCTTGCCGGGCGTATCCCGGACATCGATACCCTGCGTCAGACCTTCGATCCCAGTACCGCCGCGGATTGGCGTGATGCACGCGACCGCGCCATCGGCGTGCGTTTCGAAGAACGTGATGGCAAACGCGTGGCCGTCTACATCGGCCCCGACGGCAAACCCTTCGTCGATCCGGGTGAGCTGGGGCCGGACGGTAAACCGAAGGAGATCGTCGTCTCCGCGTCGGCCGGTGAGAAATTTTTGGCGTCTCGTAAGAACCGACTCGGTAAGGAAAGAGACTATTTCAACCGCAACATCGGCTCCTTGGAGGATGCCTGGAAAGATTTGCAAAAGACCAATACCGAGGTCGAGAAGCTCGAAGCCAAGGCGGCGAAGGAAGGTCTGAAAGGTTGGGAACAGACCAAGCTGCGCAAGCTCAAGAGGAAACAGGCCGAACAACAGGCCGAGGTGCGAGAAATCAAGGATCGCATTGATTCACGGACCCAGAGCTATCGCCAGGTGAAGGCACTGGTCGACGCCGAAAAGGCCAAAGGCGAAGGCGGCGAGAAGTCCGCCTTGGGTGAACTCTTGGCCGCAGCGGACCAAGAGGCGGCCGAGATTATGGTCGCTCGCGAAAAGGCGAAGGAGGAATGGGACAAGGGTATCCGTACCATCACTTACACGGATGAAAACGGCGTCGAACGGACCTGGATGAGCGAGAAGGGGCGTCAGTACCAAGCGGAACAGGCCAAGAAGGCTCAGGAAGCGGCCGAACGCGCGGTCGAAGAGGCCGCCAAAGCGGCGCAGAAGGCCGTCGAGGAAGCGGCGCAAGAGGCAGAACGCATCGTACGCGAAGAACGTGAGCGCCAGATTGCCTTGGCGAAACAGATCAAGGCGCAACGCGACGCACAGGCGAGCCGTTTCCGCGATCAGTTCCATCGCTACGAAGACGATCTCAAGAGCGCGGAACGCCAACAGGCAAGTGCACAGGCCGAACTCGATGCGGCCGCACGCGATATCGAGCGGGCCAGGGCAGGTAAGATCGAGAACACGCCGGAACTCAAGAAGCGTTATGCCGATGCCCAGAAGGCCTTGGCCAAGGCGAACGCGGAAGTCGAGCAAAAACGCTTGTTGGCCAATCAGGCCGAGGCACTGGCCGCCAGCAACGATCCGGCATTTATCGCGTTACTTAACGACGAACAGAAGAAGATCCGTACGCTGCATCAAAGCTATACGGATGCCCAATCGCAGACCAGTGCCAAGTTCAAGGCTTTGGCTGCACTAAAGAACGATCCAAAGGCCAGTGCTGAAGACATCCGACAGGCACGCGAGGCATTCGCGCAGGCCAGCAAGGCCGAGAGTGAGGCACGGCAAAAGGTCATCGATCAACAGACCGCGATGTCGGCCATGGTCGACAATGCGCTGTATACGAAAGCGACACCCGAATTCAATCGCGCGCGCATTGCGCAACTCGAGGAGAGGGCTGGCGATAAAGGCACGCAAAAAGGGTTGACCAAGGAAGAGAACGAAGAGTACTGGCGTCGCCGGTACCTGCAGGATTACTTCGACAAGGTTGCCGAGGCGCAGCTCAAGGCGCAGGCGATTCAGGAGATGCAAGCCGCCTACGACGCCAACCAACAGGCAGGCGGCAAATACCGCACCTTGAGCGAAACCCTGGCCGATGTGATGCGGCAGAAGGGCTATACGCTGAACGACGAAGGCAAGTGGCTGGACGGTAGCGGCCGGGTCGTTATGCGCGACAGCACATCGTTGAGTCAGGAGGAGATGGTCATCCTGGTCGGCGAGCGCCAGCGCCAGGACAAACTCAAGGAGCTGGGAGGTTACAAGGACCAGACATTGGCCGCGCAGGAAATGCAGTTGATCGGCGAGTGGATGACGTCGATGCGCGGTGGTCGCGGCGGTAAGTCGCTATTGCACCCCGACCAGGATGGCAGCCTGCGTCGGGAACTCCTGGGATTCCTGGACGGCCGTGAAGCGGCCAAGAAAAAGCTGGACGATGCTCAGGCGCTGGTGCTTCAGCGCCAACAGGAGTTGGCACAGGCACGCGCCGCTGCAGCCGAAGATCCAAGTGCCTACAGCAGACGTCAAATCGATTATTCGGCCGAATTGCTGAGGCTGGCAGAAGGCCGCGTGAGATATGCACGTGATCAGCTCAAGTCCGCCGAAGATGATGCGAAAGAACAAGACGAGGCCTTGTCAGGTAATGCGCTGTTAGCGCATCGCACCGGCCGGGTGCAGGGTGCGAGTACGCTGGTCGCGGAGCGGACGGTGAAAATGCAAGAGGCCTTGGTCGCGTATCAGCTCAATCCAACGGCGGCGAATCGCCGTACCTTTGAAGGCCGTCAGGACGATCTCAATCGCGCGGTGGGCCTGCTCAACGAGGCAGAGAAAGGCGTACGTGCGCTGACCGGGCGCGATGCCACACCGGGCGGCGGCATTCCCGCGGTGAGTTATCTCGACATCTTGCGTAGCGATCGCAAGATCGAACAACAGGCGTTGGTGGCTCGGCGTCAAGCCGAAGAGGAGCGTTACCGCGCGGCACGTCAACGCGAGTTCGAAGGTCTGCAGAAGGTTGAGCAGCTGCGACAGGCGCGTGACATGTCGCAGGAGGATCTGAACAAGGCCGTTGCGGCATCTGAGAAGCAGGGCATCGCCTTACAGGCCGAGCGCGCCAAAGCCGTGAAAGCCGGTGATCGCAACAAGATTGCCTTACTCGATCGTCAAATCGCAGATCAGCAGGTGTTTCATGAGGCCCTGGATAACACACTGCGCGAGAAATTGGCCGATCGAAACATGTCGCGCGAGCGGCTAAAACTGGCCACGCTCAGGGTCGCCAGGGACAAGGCGGACGAGGCCGGTGATTCCGACAAGGTCAAGGCGCTGGATAAGCAGATCAAGGATCAGCAGATCGTCGCGACCTATCACGAAAACTATGCCATGCGCGTGCGTCACCGGATCGGGCCGCGAAGTTTCATTGAGGCACAAGACAAGCTGGTGCCGAAGGAATGGGAACTGAGTGCCGAGTACGCCGCGCGTGAGCGTGAGTATCGTTTTCAACAGGCGCTGGATATTCAACGCCGGATGCATTCGCAGAATCAGCAGCGTGCGGCTTCCGAAGGTCAAATCCGCAAAGACATCAAGGTACTCGAAGATGAGCTGTTGGCCTTGCAGCTCAGCGACAAGCGCGGCAGCAACAAGGCCGACATCGCGGTCAAGGAACAGGAACTGTCCGACGCCCGTGCGGCCTTCAGCAATCGTTCGCGTCTGTTCGACAACGGCGACCGCAACCTGCGAGAGGAATGGGAGACGCTGGTTACGCAAAACCGCCGGGACGGTATCGGGCCGACCAGCGATCACGATGTGCACAAGATCGCGCATCAGCACAACATCAATCTGAACGCCGTTTTCCTCGCCGATGCCAATGTCGTCGAACGGCAGCGTAAGGGCGGCTCGGCCCTGGTGCAGTTGTACCAGGATCAGCAGATGACCGCCGAGCGCGATACCTGGGGCGACTATTTCCTCGACGAGTTCAATCCGTTGAACGCCGACAGCACTTTGCGCAAGTCGGCTAATCTGCCGTGGCTGGGCAAGACTTTGGCCGGTAACGCGGTCGGTGTCGGCAAGGGTGCCTATAAGACGGTAGAAGGCATCGTTAAACTGGTCCCGGCCGTCGCCGATGCGACCTATGAATCGGTCGGCATACTCGCCGGTGCGGATATCGAGACGGACACGCTTGACTCGATCAACCGGGTACTTGATGTCGTCGACAAACGTGGTGTCGGTCGCATTGTCAGCGACATGAAGAACGATTTCTTCAAGAAGCTGAACAAGGGCGATGCACATTGGAATGCATCCGTAGCCGGTGGTGAAGTGGCCTTTGAAGTTGTGGCCGCCGTCTTGACCGGCGGTGAGAGCGTACTGGTGCGGGGTTCCAGTGCACTGGGCAGGGGCGCAGAGTTTGTCTCGCGTACGGCGCGCGTGTTGGATAAAGCAGGCGATTTGGCGCGGCGGGGCGGCCAGATCGCACAAACGGCACAGCGTTGGTCCAAAGCTTCCAATTACGTTGCCGACGGTATGCGTACTTTGGCCGGGCGCACTGTCGCACTCGACAGCGGCATCCGTTCGGTAGCACGTCGTGGCGTCGGTGCGGTCGTTGATGTGATCGAGGCGCCGGTCGGTGCGCTGACTCGTAAGGTACCGGATGCGTTGAAGCCGGATATCCTACCGAGCCTGCAACGCGGCTTGGCACGTGCCTCGGTACAGGAGGTGCAAAACGCCCAGCGTATGGCCGGCGCACTGGGGCGTGCCGAGAATCTGCTGGCGCGGGCCGCGCGCTCCAACGATACCGCCGAGATCGCCAAATTGGTTGATGAGGCGATGGGATTGAAAAAGACCGCTGCGGTCTTCTTTGAAAAGAATCCGGCCGCTTTCGATTTGCTTGCCGACTCGGGCAGTTTGTCGCGTTCGGTTGCCGGGCTCAACCCATCGCGTGCGTCGACGGCTTTCGTCAAAGCGGCGGACAAGGCCGAATCGGCCGGTGATGCCATTGCCGCGGCGGCATTCCGCAAATCCGCGATCACGGCTTCGTTCGCCAGTGAGTTCGGTCACGACGCCAGCCAACAGCTGCGCCGTGCCGCGCAGGATAGTATTGACCAACGCTTGCTGAACTCGCTGGACGATTTTGCTCCGGCAGTTGGTGCCGATCCGAATCAGATCGCGCGCAACCTTCGCAATGCTTTCCAGGCCGATGGCGTGAGTGACAGAGGCTTGCGCACCAAAGCCGATGATTTGATCCAGAAGGCGACGCAAGACAGATCATTACTGCAGCAAGATATCGCCAAACTCGAGCGAAGTCTTCAGGGAGCTAATGCAGAAGCCAGGGAGGCAGGTGCACGTGCTTTGGCCGGTAAGCAGGAGCAGCTTGCCAAGCTGAACCAGTTGGAAAAGGTAATGACCAATCTGCGCGACGCGCCCGAGGTGCCGGATACGGCGTTGGCACGCGCGGTACCGGATCAACCGACCAAACCGGTGTCGTTCGACGGGCCTGATCAGCCGACGGTGACCTCGCCGAGTGGGCCCACCGTCGCAGGTCAAGCGGCGCGCGCGGCCGACAAAGTAGACGTGCCCGCTGAAAAGCTCACCGATGATCTGGTCAATCTCGACCCACCGCCGGCGGTTCCGCCGCGTAAGCCGGATGCGCCCTTACTTGCCGCAGAGCGCCAGGCCAACGAGCTAGCCGACGTGGCCGATAAGGCACCCGCGCGCGCGCCACCCGAGGCACCCGACAAACCGCCTGTCGCCTCGTCTGCCGATGAACCACACAATCTGGTGTTCACGACGACACAGGGCGACACCGTAGAACTGCCGCTCGGTGATTACCTCGGCAAGGGTAGCTTCAGCAAGGCCCACAAGGCCGGTCACGATCCGGACAATCTGGTCGTCCGGATGACCGATATCGACAAGAACCCGGAAGCACGCCAACTCGACGAATTCGGCCGCAAGGTCCTGGAGGAACAGGTTGACCAGGGCGTCGTGCGCATCGTCCGGCGTGAGGCACGCTTCGAAGTGGCCAGTTCACCGGATCCCGCGCTTGCCAATCGACGTGGCGTCGAACTGGTCGAACGCGCACCGCCACCGGCCAAAGAACTGTTCAAACGCAATCACGATGGCCTGATGTCGCCCGGGCAGGCGAAGGCTTTCGATCGCGCGGTCAAGGAATTCAACGACAAGGGGCTCGTCTGGGGCGATAACAAACACGACAACTACACCTTCGAGGCCTTGGACGGTGACGACAACTGGCGTGTCGTGGTGATCGATCCGGGCGGTATCGTGCCGATCAAGCCGTCACCGGGACGCACAGCGGCACAAAACGCACGTGACGTTCAGGCGCGCATCAATGCGCCGATGCCCGAGGAATTCGCGACCTTGTCGAAGCTGTCACGCGGCTATCGCGGCGATGTGATGAAGGCCGACATCGTCGAGAACTTCGGCGAGCTCATCGATTACAAGGCGGTCGGGCTGAAATCGCTCGACGAGGTGCGCTTCAACCCGGCCGGTGTCTTGGATTACCCGAAGGCGCGTGAACTGTTCAATCTACCGGACGACCAAGTCGCCAAACGTGTCGCCAAGTGGCAGGCCGATCGTGAAGCGGCCGGCTTGGTCCCGGCAAAACCCGATGAGGTGCTGCAGGCCACTCAACTGGCCAAAGACAATCTCGTCCGCGCACGGCGTGCCGCCGATCAGCCGCCGGGTGGCAAGGTCGATGCAGACGCACTGGCGGCGGCGCATAAACAGTTGGACGAACTGCAGGGCCCACGTCGTGATACGGCATCAGCGGACGACATCGCCAAAGCACGTTCCGCCTACGACGATCTAAGCAGCCGTGCGATCGAAGCAAAGGCACGTAAGGATTTCGCTGACGATATCGAACTGCGCCAGTCACTGCTCGGCAAAGTCGCAAAGGACGAACAAGCGCTGCAGCGTTTGACGCGCTCCGACCTGGATTGGCTCAGCGGCAAACGCACACGGCTCACGCCCGATGAAGAGGCTTGGGCACAAAAGATGATCGATGCGGTCGATGGCGATTGGGCCAAGCTGACCAAGAAGATCGGCGATGGCATCAGTGAGCTCGAGATGCATAAGCTGGTGAGTTACCGGCGTCAGGAAGTCGATCGCATGTTGGATGCGGCGATCGCCAAGGTTGAACGGGAAACGGGTCGCAAGCTCACACGCCAGGCTTTCGGTTCGACCAATCTGACCAGCGACTACGATCTCTCGGTCACGGGTTGGGGCGCCGAGCGTGTGGTCGCCGAATTCAATCAGGCGTTCAGAAACCGCTTCAAGAAGGAGCCCGGCAGTTTCTTCGATACCAATGTCTATACCGACCCGGTGTACAATCTGTATTCACGCAAAGCGCTGCGTGATCGCGGGCTCGATCTGCCGCCGACCGAAGTGGATGAGTTCCGCCAGTTCATGTTCGACCAGATGGCCAATCGGAAGTACCTGAATGATCAGCAATGGGTGCAGCACGTCAAGATTCTGGAGAGCAGCGCGCCGGATGAATCGACCCGGCGAATGATCCGCGAGACCTTGCAGCGGGTCGATGATGCGGAACAGACGGCCCGTAAAGGCTTGCAGCAACGCATGTCCGAAGTCTCCCGCCGCACCGGGCAGGATATCGGTGACAAGAACGTCGAGTTCCAGGCGAAGAACGAACTCTATGAAGAGTCACTCAAGTCAATCGATGCCTTCCGCCAGGACCATGACTTTCTCACCCGCCTGAGCGCGGAGCGGCCGGACATCGATATGCCCGCCAGCGGTGTGCGCAGCCAGTTCACCAAGGCCGACGGTACGCCGATGGAGACGGCCTACAGCCGCGCGGTCGACGAGATGCGCAAGCTCTACAAGTCCGGTGATCCCAAGAAGATCGCCAAGGCCGACAAGCTGAAGGCCGAATGGCAGGGCAGGCTGGAAAACCAGATGCGCAACCGCCAGGGTACGGCACTGTACTACGCCAGCGAGGCCTATCAGACCCAGGGCACCATTGCGCATGTCGTGCGTGAAATCCAGGCCGGCGACAAAGATATCTCGTTTGCCAGCCTAACGGCGAAAGGCAAGAAGGCCGCGGACGATGATGCGGTCAGCGGCTATCTGAATTCGTTCAACGAGAATCGGGCGAACATGTTCAAGGAGCTGAACGAACTGCGCTCCGGTGACGGTTTCGGCAGCTATGCCGACAAGGCCGCGGGCAAGGCGGCGAAGTACTTCATCCGGCAGTTGGATGCGGCGCACGAGGCCGGTGTCGACCTGACGGCCTTCCTGCCGGATCGTTTGATCAAAGCGACGGTCGCGGCGAATGCGAATCGCAGCAGCAAGGCGGCGTTGAAGCAGGCGTTGAAAGATCTGGGCTTCGATGATCCGGCGGACTTCGTGCGTCAGGCGGAGTCGGCGTCGCACATGCTGTTGCGCGAAGGCATGAAGCGTTCGCCGCTGAATCGTCTGGCCGGTGCGGTGGATGCGCATCAGCGCGAGGTCAATGCCCTGATGCGTTCGGTCGGTGCGGTCGATCCGGCCAATATTCGCACGGTGTCTCGAAAGTACGCCTCGGAAGCGATACCGGATGAGAACCCCTTGTTGACTGGCAACGCCAGGACAGCGGTCGATCTGGATAGCCGTAAGAGTGAGATGTTGGCGCAACGCTTGCGTGAGCAGGCCAGCCGTCTGGAGAAGGGCGGCGAGACACCCGAACGTGTCGCAATCTATCGCGAATTGGCCAAGGAGGCCGACGAACGCGCGACCAGTCTGCGTGCCGCCGATTATCAACGCACCCTGTCGCAAGACAACAACAGCGGTATGCGTGAACGCATCGTCGGCGGTCCGGTCGACGATCGCGCGCTACGCCGACAACTCACCGAGGCGCAGCGCGACGGTGCTCCCAAAGAGCAACTCGCCGCCTTGCAGGCCGAGATCGACAGTACCGCATTGCGACGCGCCGAGGTCGCCGAACTCCTGGATCAGACACCCGATTGGGAGCTGATGGCCAAACGCATGCCGACCGATGATGCCGATCTGGCCGCGCGCATGAGCGAGTTCCGCGAATGGACCTTCGAGCAGGTGCAACGGCGCTGGCCGAATACCGTGCGTACCGGGACCAGCGGCAAGATGGGCAACGATCTGGATTTCAGTGTCTCGGGTCCGAATGCCGGCCGCGATCAACTGGCGATCGAGAAATTCCTGCGCGAGGAGATCGAGATCGCGCCGGGGATCAAAGGGCTGGGCAAGCACTGGGACCGCAAGCTGCACTCGACGGCATTCGGCGATCCCGAATTGATTCATATCTACGATCGTCTGCCGGAACCGAAGCTGCGCGCCCGGGTACGCGATTCGCTCGCGGAGATGGTCGAGGCCGCGCAGTTCGAACGCCTCAAGCACAGCATGTCGCCGGAATCCTGGGAGACCTTCAAGCGTTCGTTACCGGATGTCGATGTCGAGGCGCGTATCGCACAACATCAACTGCCTGCCGACTTCGATCGCGCCAAACTGTTACTGGCTCGCGATCAAGCCTATCAACGTCTCGTGAAGAGCGGCTTCAAGGATGCCGATGCGGCGCGTGAGGTGAGTCGGACCCAGGTCATGTTGAATCGCAATGATCCCGAGGCCTATCTGTCGTTCGGCGGCGTCAAGCAGACCGTGACCTTCAAAGAGGGTCTGGTGAAGTTCGATCGACCGATGCGGGCGCGGATCGAAAACGGCAATGTCGTGATCGATACCGACGCAGCCGCGACCAAGCCCGGGCTGGTACTGGAACTGCCGGGACAACGCAGCGCAACGCGCGTGTTCGAAAATGTTGCAGATCTACGCAAGTACCTGAATGAATTGAAGGCTCAGCAGCCCGGCATTCGGCGGTTGAGCGACCAATTGGTCGTGCAACGAACGTTGAATGAACTGGAAAACACCGTGCTGCGGGTGGAGCCGTCAGAGCGTTATCAGTCGGTGTTGGGCAATATGGCTTTCTTCGAGCATCAGATCGAACTGGTTGGTGGTGATCCCTTGCTGGCCCTGCGTCGTTACCAGACGTCGAAATATCTCGACCGTATTCTGAGCGAGGCCTACGAAATGGGTATCCCGGCGCATGCGACCGGTTTCCTCGGCGAGGCCAAGTCCTTGGCGCGACGCTTCTACAAGGAACGCGATCCGACCATCGCGCGTTTCTTCGGCAGCGAGACCTCGAATCTCGATGCAGAGGCCTATGCCGCACTGCAGTCGCAGGCAAAGGACTTGCTGGGCCAACTTCGGCAGTTGAATAACAGCATCGCGGCCAGGGCGCGTGACGATGCGCTCAAGGCAATACGCTATGCCGAGGGCCCCACGATAATTCCCGAGGCTGATGATCCGGCCAGGGTGGCCAGTTTGGTGCTGGGCGGTGACGGTGCCGTGGTCGCCAAGGCTTACCGGAACGCACGCGAGGCGCTGGGTGGCAAGATCGATGGGCTGGCGATCGATCTTTCGTCGCACCGTCGTGAGGGGCTGGTGCTACCGGCCCAACTCAGGTCGGTCGACGACGCGGACGAATTCGTCGGTCTACCCGCCAAGCTGGATGCCGAGACGCGTGCGAGCTTGGGCGCCAACAGCCAGCGTTTGTACGATTTGCGTTTCGACGACAGTATCCGGCCTCAGACCTTACGCATAGTCACGCGAGAAACCGATCCGAATATATTGCAGGCACTGCGTCAGCGATCGTTCGACGAGGATCGGGTGTTGCTCGAGTTCCGTACGCCGGACGGTAAACTCATCCCGGCCGCATCGACCGGGCGGCCATTTCCGCAACCGCCGGCCGGTGGCGGTGTCGAGCGCTTCGGTAAAGACCTGCCACGCGCGCCCAAGTGGAATGCCGAGCCACCGGATGTGGCGGCGGTCGAAGGCCGGGCCGCGTTACCCGAATCGGATCGCTCGAAGCGTGGCGCGGCTTTGCAGCAGGAGTCGAGCATTCGCGCCGATGCCCGTACCCGATTGACCGACACGCTGGCGGTGGTCGAACGCGGCCAGGCTTCGGTCGCGCAGATTCGCCAGTATCGTCAGGCCTTGCGCCTGAACGACTACCAGCAGGAACTGGACGCGATGTTGGTTGCGGCGCGCAACAGCGGTGTCTCCGAGGCCGAGATCGCGGCGGCCGTCGGCACGGAAGCCGCCTATCGGCTTGCGCCGTTTACCGCACGTAAGGCGGCGATTCGTGGTCTGCAGGAGCGCCTGTTACAGCGCGCGGGGCGCCTGGTATCGGATGACAACATCAAACAGTTGCGCCCGGTATTGTTGCGGGTGGCCAATGGGGTATCGAGCCGGGCCGATGACGGTTTGGTACGCGACTGGATAACCCGCTTTGCCCGTCAGGACCAGAACTTCATCGAAGAGCTCACGCGTCGCGGTCGCATCGATTTCGAACAGGGTTTCGAACCCATCGTCGGCGAGGAGACGGCGGCAAGGCTATTGAAGCAAGCCGAGGCGAAGAATCTCATCAGTTCCAGCGAAACACCGGTGCTTTGGCACAATCCGGTGCGCCTGGCGAAACCGACTCGGGGGCAGGGCACGCCACCGCAGTTTTTCAACGACACCTGCGGCCTCATGGCGGTCGAGGGCGCGATGCGCGATCGCAACTTGATTACCAATCTGAGGCCCGAGAGCGGCCTGCGCGATATTGCGTTGAAAAGCAAACTCTTCGAACCCGGCAGAGGCATGACCAAGGCTCAGCTGAGCCAGTGGATCGGTCGCGAGGGGGGCGATGTGAACTGGGCCGGCCGCAAGCCGACGCCGGAAGAGATGCTGCGCCAGTTGGACGACGACAAGGACCTGATCGTGATGATTCGGACTGGCAATGACGCCTATCATTGGGTGCGCGTCGAGAATTTCCGCCATAGCCCGGTCGACGGCCAGCTCTGGGTCGCGGTGGGCGATCCGGCCAATGGCAAGAGCTGGAGCACCCCGGCACGGCTGCTGGCGGCGCAGATCCACGGCGACAACGTGCTTTCGATCGACTGGCGCAGGGCCAAAGGAAAAATTGCCGACGACGTGCCGGGCCGGGGAATCAAGATATCCAGGGCGAAGTAAGTCCGTACGGTGCGGACTTCATGCGCCTGAGGGATATGCCGTTATATTCCCGATGTATTGCGTAACGTCATTGAGAAATGACGCAAACGGAGTACTATTCTTTTGTCCGCCGAAATCGAAAGCCCGCCGTTGTTGCGGGCTTCTTCGTTAAGGTCGGGGTTGCCCCCGTGCCTCCATGCTGTGTCCTGAGAACTGACTTGAGCATCATGGTTCACAGTTCACACTGAGTTAAGGACCGCGAGGTAAAATACCTTACTGCGTTGATTTTTATGGTGTTAGCCGCACTGAAGGTGCCGTCCGGCAAAACCGGTGGCCTTTCTTGTGCTCGCTGTGATTGTCTGTTTGTTTGGATGCGTCATGTTTAAGAAGTTGTTTTTCACCGCGCTTGTCGTCGCGGCCGTCGTCGGGGCGATCGTTTACGCCAAACTCGGGCAGTTTGCCGTCATGGGCGAGGCGGCGGCAAACATGGTGTTGCCCCCCGAGACGGTGACCGCCGCTGCGGTCACCGACGATCAGTGGGAACAGGTGATCAGTGCCACGGCGAGCGTGTCGGCGGTGCAGGGCGTGACGGTGAGTGCCGAGGTCGGCGGCAGGGTCACGCAGATCGCGTTCGAGTCCGGTGAGGTGGTCGATGTCGGCGATGTGCTGCTCCAGTTGGACACGTCGAGCGAAGATGCGCAGTTGGCTTCCGCTCAGGCCGCCGCGGCGTTGGCGAAGACCGAGCTCGCGCGCGTACTCAAACTCGGTAAACGCGACCTCGCCGCCGAGGATGCCGTCGACCGGGCCGATGCCCAGGTCAAGGAGACGGTCGCCCAGGTCGGTGTGATACGTGCGCTGATCGCCAAGAAAACCGTGCGCGCACCTTTTGCGGGTCGCCTGGGACTGCGCCTGGTCAATCTCGGTCAGATCCTCAGCGAGGGGGATCCGATAGTCGCGTTGCAGACGCTGGACCCGGTGTATGTGGATTTTTCCGTTCCGCAGCGGAAACTCGTCGAATTGCGCTCGGGCATGCGGGTACGGGTAACGTCGGATGTCGCACCGGATGAGGTGTTCGGTGGCGAGATCATCGCCGTGAATCCGGAGGTGGATACCGTGACGCGCAATGTGCGGGTGCGTGCCCTGGTCAACAATCCGGGTGAGAAGCTGCGCGTCGGTATGTTTGCCAATGTCGATGTGGTGTTGCCGGAATCCCGGTCCGTATTGGCCGTTCCCGCGACGGCCGTGCTTTACGCGTCGTTCGGCGATTCGGTGTTCGTGATCGAAGAACAGCGGAACGAGCAGTCCGGCGAGACCGAGCGGGTGCTGCGTCAGCAGTTCGTGCGCCTGGGCCAGACACGCGGCGACTTCGTCGATGTCACTGAAGGGTTAAAGCCCGGCGAGACCGTGGTGACGAGCGGCGTATTCAAGCTGCGTAGCGGTGCGAACGTGGTTATCGATAACACCTTGGCACCGACAGCCAGTCTCGACCCGAGCCCGAGCAATTCCTGAATCAGATGTACACGAACAGCTTTACCGATCTTTTCATTCGGCGCCCTGTACTTGCGATCGTCCTCAATCTGTTGATTTTGATCGCGGGCCTGAGCGCCTGGAATTCGTTGAGCGTGCGTCAATACCCGCTGAGCGAAAACGCCTCGGTACAGATCTCGACCGCGTACATCGGCGCCAGTGCCGACCTGGTGCGCGGGTTCATCACGACGCCGTTGGAACGCGCGATCGCGGCGGCGGAGGGGATCGATTACGTCGAATCGAAAAGCCTTCAGGGGATCTCGATCATCACGGCGCGTCTGAAGCTCAACTACGATTCGACCAAGGCGCTCGCGGATATTTCGTCCAAGGTCGATCAGGTGCGTAACGATCTGCCGGCCGAGGCGGAGGTGCCGGCGATCAGCGTGCAGTCGGCCGATTCGGAAGTCGCCGCAGCCTACCTCAGCTTCTGGTCCGAGATCCTGTCGCCCGAACAGATCACGGATTATCTGATACGGGTGGTGCAGCCGCGTTTGTCCGCCGTGACCGGCGTGCAACGCATCGAGATCTTCGGTGCACGGACCTACGCCATGCGTATCTGGCTCAAGCCCGAGCGCATGGCGGCCCTGCATATCAGTCCGTCGCAGGTCAGGGAGGCCTTGGCGGCCAACAATTATCTGGCGGCGATCGGCAGCACCAAGGGCGCCCTGGTACAGACCTATCTGGCGGCAAACACCGATATGCACAGTCCCGAGGATTTCCGGCGGCTGGTCATCTATCAACGAGACGATACCATCGTCCGCCTGGAGGATATCGCCGATGTCGATCTGGGTGCCGAGGATTACGACACCCTGGTGCGTTACTCGGGTGATACCGCGGTATTCGCCGGCGTTTTCGCACAGCCGAACGCCAACGTCATCGAGGTCATGGACGGGATACGTGTCGAGCTCGAGAAGCTCAAACAGGAAATGCCCGGCGGACTCGATGCGAGTATCGGTTACGACGCTTCGGAGTACGTCAACGACGCCATCAACGAAGTGACCGGTACGCTGGTTGAAACCCTGACGATCGTGGTCATCGTGATCTTCCTGTTCCTGGGGTCGGTGCGTTCGGTCTTGGTGCCGGTCATGGCGATACCCTTGTCCCTGATCGGCGGTATTTTTCTCATGCAGACGTTCGGCTTTACGCTGAATCTGCTGACCCTGCTGGCCATTGTGCTTTCGGTGGGTCTCGTGGTCGACGACGCCATCGTCGTGGTCGAGAACGTCGAACGACACCTGCGCGAGGGGCGCACGCCGCGCGAGGCCGCGCTCATCGGT
Organism: Chromatiales bacterium; assembly: GCA_028280505.1. Lineage (GTDB taxonomy): Bacteria > Pseudomonadota > Gammaproteobacteria > Chromatiales > Chromatiaceae > Thiosocius. Next base: position 27,511 of record JANQLO010000041.1, read on the forward strand.
GCGCGCGAACTGGTGGCGCCGATCGTCGCCATGACGCTGACCCTGGTTTCCGTGTATATCCCGATCGGCCTGCAGGGCGGTTTGACCGGCGCCCTGTTCCGCGAATTCGCCTTTACGCTGGCCGGTGCCGTGGCGATATCCGGGATTGTCGCCCTGACCCTGTCGCCCACCATGTCCGCCAAGCTGTTGCGTAGCGCGCAAGACGAGGAACGGGGCCTGACCGGTTGGCTCAACCACAAGTTCGACCGTTTGCGTGAATCCTATGGTCGCGCGCTCGGGGGTACGCTCAAGGCCAGGCCCGCGGTCTATCTGGTCTGGTTCGTCGTGAGTTTGTGCACGGTGCCGATGTTCATGTTTTCGCCCAGCGAGCTGGCGCCGACCGAAGACCAGAGCGTGCTGTTCGGCATCATCAATACTTCCTCGAACGCGACCACCGATCAAAACGCGGTGTATGCCGCGGCGGCCGAGCAGGTCATGCTGGATGTGCCCGAGGCGGCCCTGACCTTCCAACTGCTGTTTCCGCCGTCGATCGGCGCAACCGTGGGTGCCGACGGTTTTAGCGGTGTTGTGGTCAAGCCGTGGGCCGAACGCAACCGAACCGTGAACGAAATGGTGCCCGAGGTACAGGCCGCCGTGTCGCAGATTTCGGGTATCCAGGTGTTCATTACGCTGCCGCCGGCATTACCCGGCGGCAGCAATTTCCCGGTCGAATTCGTCATTACGTCGACCGCCGGGGTAGAGCGTCTGCTCGAATTCGCCCAAGTGCTTCAGCAGAAGGCCGCGGAGAGCGGCTTGTTCGCCTTTCCGCCGGATATCGATCTGAAGATCGATCAGCCGCAGGCCACCGTCGTGTTCGATCGCGACAAGATCGCCGATCTCGGACTGAACCTGTCGCAGGTCGGTATCGATCTTGCCGTCGCAACCGGCGGCGATTTCGTCAACCGGTTCAACATGGACGGTCGCAGTTACAAGGTGATTCCGCTGGTGGCGCGTGCCGATCGTCTCAACACTGAGCAGCTTGGCAATATCCATGTGGCCGGACCCTCCGGCGAAATGGTTCCCTTGTCGTCGGTGGCCCATATCGAGCATTCGGTCGTGGCGCGTTCGCTCAACCGTTTTCAGCAACTCAATGCCGTGAAGCTGTCGGGGGTGAGCATCCGCACGCTCGACGATGCGCTCGAGTTTCTGGAAGATGCGGCCGAGGAAATTCTGCCGCCCGGGTACAATATCGATTACACCGGCGAATCGCGCCAGTTGCGTACCGAAGGCAACAAGTTCCTGCCGGCGTTTTCGCTGGCCATACTGATGATCTTTCTCGTGCTGGCGGTGCAGTTCAATTCGTTCCGTGATCCCTTGGTGATCCTGGCCGGTTCGGTGCCCTTGGCGATGTTCGGTTCGTTGATTTTCACCGTGTTGAAGATGCCGGACCCGAACATGCCGTATTGGACCAACGGTTGGACCACGACCATGAACATCTACGCACAGGTCGGCATGGTGACACTGGTTGGTTTGATCGCCAAAAACGGCATCCTGGTCGTCGAGTTCGCCAACAAGCTGCAGGAGCAGGGCTACAGCAAGCTGAACGCGGTGCACGATGCCGCGATGATCCGCCTGCGCCCGGTGCTGATGACCAGTGTCGCGACCATCGCCGGTCATTTCCCCTTGGTATTGGTGACCGGTGCCGGCGCGGCGGCCCGAAACTCTATCGGCTTGGTGTTGGTCGGCGGCATGGCGATCGGTACGGTGTTTACGCTGTTCGTTCTACCGTCGCTCTACATGCTGATGGCCAAGGATCGATCCAAGGATGTGTTGAATGATTCCACCTTGTCGGAAGAACAAGTTTCGCACGCGCAAATCGAGGCGCGGCGGTAGGCGGGGTGTTCTCAGGCAGAAACGCCTGACACTCCTTTACGAGAAGAGGGTTACGAAGGCTCTTTTTCTTTTCTGCTGTTTGCCACGCGAAAAATTACCGCAGCGACAAGCGCTTCGACGATGAGGAAGGGTACGGGGGCGTCGGCACCGATAAACCCTGCCACTTGCCAGGTGACAACGAAGGTACCGATGGCAAGAAACAGCGCGAAGAACTTGTTACCGATAATGATCTCCCATGCCACCCACATGAAAAATCCGACGATGAACATGCCGAGCATGGCGATTACATCGAAAAAACCGACATCGGGTTCCATAGCCTTTCTCTGATCATCTATTCGCTTGAACGGGTGGCGGTCTGCATCGCCCGCAACGCAGTGGGTTTCAGCGGGCATAGCGTTTAGCGAGCATATTAGTCGGGGCGGGCTGGGGTTGCCATAGCCCGCGCGATGGCCTGTCCCGCGTTGTGTTTGATAATCCCGCTAACGCCGAGCCCCGGGGCATACCGGCTGATCTGCCGACGGCACCCGCCCACGCCGGCAAACAGTTTTGCCGGTTTGTTTATACAAGCCAAATGCCTTGTTTGGCGTAAGGCTACGCATGCTTCGTATTTATTTTTCCATAGCTCGTTTTTTGTATTGCCATGTTTTCGGCCCTATGGCTCAAGCTGCTTCGAAAATGCGACTAAGTCTTTGATATATATTAAATAATAGATGTATTTTTCAAAATACATAGATTAAATAGGGTGTCTGGGATCGAGCTCACTCGATTGGTCAGCGCCGGTTCGACAAGATAGTTTTGCGATAACTTCCTGTGTCCCACCAACCGGTGAGAGCACAGATGCCGCAATAAGCGAATAGAGGTGCACCGGTGTGGATACGAGTCTTTTAGCCAATTTCATCGACCCCGCAATTCTGTTTTTCTTTTTCGGCGTGTTCGCCGCATCCGTCCGGTCCAACCTGGATATTCCCGCATCGATTGCGAAGTTTTTCTCGCTTTATTTGCTGGTTGCGATTGGCTTCAAAGGCGGTGTCGCATTGGCGGGTAGCGGCTTCACCTCGACGGCATTGATCGGCATCGCGGCCGCCATGTTCATGGCACTGTTGGTACCGACCTACAGTTTCATGATTCTGCGCAAACGTGCAGACCCGTTCGATGCGGCGGCGATCGCGGCCACCTATGGTTCGATCAGCGCGGTGACGTTTATCGCGGCACAGGAGTTTCTGACCCGTAACGGTGTCGACTTCGGTGGCCATATGACGGTCGCGATGGTTTTAATGGAGTCACCGGCCATTATCATGGCGGTATTGCTTGCGAGTTGGGTACGTAGCCGTAACCTGGCCGGTCTCTCGCCGTCGGTAGGGGCTGCTGCGGTATCGCCGAAGCCGGTGTCGCTGAAGGCCGTTTTGCACGAGGCATTTACCGACGGAGCGCATCTGTTGTTGATCGGTAGCCTGATTATCGGCTTTATTACCGGGGAGAACGGTAAATCGATGATGGCGCCTTTCACCGCAGAGATCTTCAAAGGCATTCTCGCATTCTTCCTGCTTGAGATGGGGCTGTTGGTTGCCCGGCAATTGCGGGAAGCACGCGGGATGCCGCCTTTTCTGATCGGCTTTGCATTGGTGATGCCATCGCTCAACGCATCGGTCGCGATTGGTCTTGCGTTGCTGCTCGGTATGGACCAGGGGGACGCGTTGTTATTGGCCGTGCTATCGGCCAGTGGCTCTTACATCGTCGTTCCGGCAATCTGTCGTTATGCCATTCCCGAGGCCAGCCCGGGACGATACTTCACCATGTCGTTGGGTTTTACCTTCCCGTTTAATATCATTGTCGGTATTCCACTCTATTACGCAATGATTCAGATACTTTGGCATTGAGTCGGGCGGCAAGCAGAACAACGGGAGCGCAGATATGAAGGCCATGAAACGTATCGAGATCATTCTTCCGGAAGGTGAGACCGACGATCTGATCGATGCTTTGGGAAAGGAGACACAGATCAGTGGTTACACGCTGATCCCATCGGTATCCGGCCGTGGTGACCGCGGCGCGACAGTGCATGGACTGGGGCAACTCGACAACAGCTATTTGCTGATCGCTACGGAACCCGAAAACCTTTCGTCTGTCGTCGAAGCGATCCGCCCCTTTTTGAAGCAGTTCGGTGGCATCTGCATCGTGTCGGATGCGCAAAGGGTGTTGGATTGATCTACCGTCGTTGGCGCACGGATAACGCTGTAAGCGGGTGCTCGTATTTCTCCTGCGAAGATTTTCCCTTCCTGTCGCCCGCCACGCGAAACATCACGGCAGCGATAACCGCCTCACGAGCGTTCATAGCCTGAGCGAGTCGTTGCGAGACCATTTGGCGGGGTGTGCGTCAACCGACACGGTGCAGGCGTGCCTTGTCGGATCCTGTTGCGCACGGAAGCCTGATCGTTTTCAAGCCGCACATTTCACACAGTGCGTGGGTTGATGTAAAAGCGCCTGTCCCGCCTATACTTGACTTTCCCAATAAACGACTTGCCGGGAATATTGCATGAATAAGACAGCCGTTGCCGATTGGACTGCGCTCGAAACGGCCAAACCCGAATATGCCCTGGTTGCCGATGTCGATCTGGTCGTCGTGCGCTGGCCCGATGAAGATCAGGTTTCGGTGTTGTATGGGCGGTGCGCACACCGCGGCGCCCTGATGTCCGACGGGCGCATCGACGGCGGGAACATCGTCTGCGGCCTTCACGACTGGGACTATTGTTACAGAACAGGGATCAGTTCCTACAATCCGGCGGAGAAGCTGCACCGGTTCAATGCCTGGATCGAAGACGGTCAGGTCTGGGTGGACGAAGACGAAATCCGGACGTGGTCGCAGCGAAATCCGCAGGCCTATGACCGCGACGCCTACCAGGGTCTGTACAAGGATCTGCACGGTGGCCCGGAAGAGCCGCACTTTCAGTACATCCAGCATTTGGCCGAACAGGGTCTGTCGAAAGTCGGTCACCACGGTCGCGTCAGCGCCATGGGCGTTCCCCGGGACGAATTACCCAAATGGGAGCGAATTCAGATACTGACCGCTCAATTGTATAAAGTACCGCTGCTCGATGACGCACCGGTCGGCACCGAGGTGGTCATCGGCCCGAATGCCGAAAAGCCATTGGTTCTGGATCGTCCGCTGTTCGTCTCCGACATGAGCTTCGGGGCGCTGTCGGAAGAGGCGAAGATCGCCTTGGCAAAGGGTGCGGAGTTATCGGGCACCGGCATATGCTCCGGCGAAGGCGGCATGCTGCCGGACGAACAGGCCGCGAACTCACACTACTTCTATGAACTGGCATCGGCCCGTTTCGGTTTTTCCATGGACAAGGTGAAACGGTGTCAGGCCTTTCACTTCAAATGCGGCCAGGGGGCCAAGACGGGTACCGGCGGTCATCTGCCCGGCAGAAAGGTGAAGGGTCGGATCGCCGAGGTGCGCGGGCTCGCGGAAGGCCAGGACGCGATATCGCCGTCGCGGTTCCCGGACTGGGAACATGTCGATGACTATCGCCGCTTTGCCGACGAGGTACGCCGGGCGACCGGCGGTATTCCGATCGGGGTCAAGCTGTCGGCCCAGCATATCGAGCGTGATATCGAGGCCGCCTTGCAGATCGGTGTCGACTACATCATTCTCGACGGTCGCGGTGGCGGTACCGGTGCGGCACCCTTGATATTCCGTGACAACATCTCCGTGCCGACCATCCCGGCCCTAGCCCGCGCGCGACGTTATCTGGATCGAAAGGGGCGTGGCGACGTTACCCTGGTGATCACCGGGGGGCTGCGTCTGCCGGCCGATTTCATCAAGGCCCTGGCGCTGGGCGCCGATGCCATCGCCGTTTCCAATGCCGCGCTGCAGGCCATAGGTTGTCTGGGCATGCGTGCCTGTCATACCAACAACTGTCCGGTGGGTATCGCCACCCAGCAGCCGCATTTGCGTGCCGGACTCAAGATCGATGTCGGTGCACGGCAACTCGACCGCTTCTTCCGTGCGTCGACCGAGTTGATGCAAGTGATGGCCCGCGCGTGTGGCCATGATCATCTAAGCGGGTTCTGTGTCGACGATTTGACGACCTTCGATCGGGAGATGGCCCATCTGACCGGTATCGCCTACGCGGGTGTCGCGCCGGACTGAACGCGCATGAATCCGCCGATTCCGACTGATTCATCATCCGGGGCATCCGGCCTGGCCGTCTCCCCGGTCTCGCTTCGGCCTGTTCGACGTCGTGTCGGCCATGCCTTCAGCGTCCTCCAAGGCGTGCACCCCGTCACCGCGGCGCGTCGAACCGTTCGCGACGAAAAACGGGGAAACAAGTGGGCTAGCCGATGACGGAGACCAGCCTGCTTTTCGTCTTGCTCGGCATCGCGCTCTTTGCGTTGTTCTCCGGGCCCATAGGGCGGGGCAATCTGACGCCACCGATGGTCTTTACGCTGCTCGGTCTGGCGATGAGCCCCGTGGGCGTCGGCTGGATAGATCTCTCGCTCGACAACCGGGTGGTTCATCTCGTCGCGGAGATCACGCTGATCCTGGTCTTGTTCACGGATGCGTCGCGGATCAATGTCCGTGATTTGATGCGGCATCACGATGCGCCGGTGAGAATGTTGGTGATCGGCATGCCGTTGACCATCGCCGTCGGCGCCGTCGCGGCGGTGGTGTTGTTGCCGGAGTTGTCGTTGCTCGGAGCGCTGGTCCTCGCGGTCATTCTCGCGCCCACCGATGCGGCCCTGGGACAGGCGGTGGTCAGCAGTCCCGACGTGCCCGGCCGTATCCGCCAGGCCTTGAACGTGGAGAGCGGCCTCAACGACGGTATCGCCTTGCCGGCCCTGCTTTTCGTGATTTCGTTCGCCGGTGCCCACGGAGTCGCTGACGACACCAACTGGCTGACGTTCGTGTTGCAGCAGATCACGCTCGGTCCCGTGGTCGGCGTCGCGACCGGTTGGCTCGGTGCAAAGGCGATCAACGCCGCGATCGATCGCCGTTTCCTGAGCCATCAGTTCTGCAACATCTATCTCTTGAGTCTCGCCTTCATCGCTTTCCTCGCGGCGGAATTGATCGGCGGTAACGGTTTCATCGCGGCGTTCGTCGGTGGGATCGCGGTGGGAAACACCTTGCGTCGGGCGAACGAGGAAATCTATGAATTCGCCGAGTCCGAGGGGCAGCTGCTGAATCTTGTGATCTTTTTCGTGTTCGGCGCGGTGATGCTGCCACAGGTGTGGGACCGTATCGATGCGGCCGTATTGGCCTATGCCTTGTGCAGCCTGACCCTGGTACGCATGCTGCCGGTATACCTGTCGTTGATCGGCAAGCGGCTACGATGGGAGACGATGACGTTCCTGGGCTGGTTCGGTCCCCGAGGGCTGGCCTCGATCCTGTTCGTGTTGTTGGTCCTGGAACAGGCTGAACTGCCTCATCAGCCGCTGATTTTCGATACGGTGATGCTGACCGTTGCTTTGAGTGTGTTTTTGCACGGTCTGTCGGCGTTGCCCGGCGTGCGCCTCTACAAGGCGGCCTTGCGGACTTGTGAGCGCCGCGGTGACGACCTGTCGTCCGAAATGAAGCCGGTTGTCGCGATGCCGCTGAGGTTGTCGATGGGTAAGGCTTCACCTTCCGATTCACGACAATCGGACTCGGAGAGTCTGTGATTCCACCATGAGGCATTCGCTATGACACAAGGACTACCGGAACTGAATCTGAACGATTGGCGTCCGACCCGCGACAGCTTGCACCGACTTGCCCGTATCGTCGGCAAGGTCCGTGCCGCGCATATGCCGCACGCCAAACACTGGTGGCATATCACCTTGTACGTCACGACGCGTGGTCTGACGACGAGCAGTTTCCCGGCAAACGGGCAGAATCTCGCATTGACTCTCGATCTGAGGTCGCATGTGCTGTCGGTCGACAGCAGCGCGGGCTGGACGGCATCGCTCACCCTCATCGGTCAAGACGACCAGGTGATCTGCGCTTGGTTGGCGTCGGTATTCTCCGCGCAAGGACTGAATTGGGACCCGCAATGGCTGGATGGGCTCGAACGACAGCCCGATACGACCTACGATGCCAACGCGGCGATGCGTTTCATCGAGGTGCTCAACCGGCTCGATATGGGATTCAAGACCTTCAAGGCGGGTTTGCGGGAAGAGAGCAGTCCGGTCCAACTGTTTCCGCATCACATGGACCTGGCGGTCAACTGGTTTTCGGGGCGAAAGGTGCCGGGTGTCGATCCCGATGACGAGGAATCCGCCGACGAGCAAATGAATTTCGGATTCGTCACCGGTGACGGCTCGATCGGTGAGGCCTATGTTTACGTCACGGCCTATCCGGCGCCGGAGGGCTGGTCCGATTTGGCGTTGATCGACGGTGCCTATTGGTTTACTGAAGGTTGGACCGGGGCCATTCTTCCCTATGCCGAATTGGCCGTATCCGATGCACCCGAGCGCCTATTGCAGAGTTTTTTGCAGGGACTGCACGCGCACGGTCGTGCCCTGATGAGGTGACGGGTCTAGACACTGTCGGCGCACAGATAACGCTGAAAACGCTCTTCCGGCATCCTGGCGACGATATAGGCGAGCAGGGCGATGACGACAATGGTGAAAATCAGGCGTGCGAACAATACGCCGGAGACATGACCGCCGAGCGCCATGATGAACAGCGTGTCTTCGATGATGCTGTGGCACAGGCACAGAAACGAGATCGACAGGAAGACATCACGGCGCGATAGTCGTCCTGAGCGGGCCTCTTTGATAACCAGTGCGCCGCCATAGCTCAAGCCGAGCAGGAGACCGGACAGCGTCAGCGGCACGGCGGTCTCACCGATGCCGATCAATCTTAGAAAGGGCGCCAGCATTCGGCCGAGAAAGGCCGTGATCCCGGTTTTCTCCAAAACCTTCAGTACGACAATCAATGCGAGCAGGATGAGAAAGATCGTCGCCAGGGTCTGAAGGCTGTCGACGGTCCAAGGTATCCAGCCTGCGTCTTTATCGCTGGCGGGCAGCCAGGCGATATCGACGGGCGCTTGCAGCATGTCCAGCGCAGCATAGCTATGGTGCAGGATGAAACCCAGTAGGATGGCCGAGATGATCCGTAGCGCCGAGGTAAACCAGAAGCTCGGCCCGGCCAGTTGTGCAATGCGTTGTTCGACCGGGATGGCATGCGCCATTAGCATCATGGTACCCAACACGGTGGCGTCGGCTACCGTGAGCGGCGAGTTCGGCAGCAAGGTGACCAGCGCGGCCGCCCCGGCATAGATGTTGATCAACAGCGCCGTTACCCAGACGATACCCATCTCGCCGGGAAGGCCTACCAGGGTCATGACCGGCGCGAATCCGCTGGCGATGCTCTCGACCGCCCCGAGATCGGCAGCGATTTTTACCGCGATCATCACCGGGACCATGACCTTGACGAGGGTCCAATAGAGTTCCCAGGTTTCGCTCAACAGGGCTTTGCCGGACTTCGCCAGGCGGGTCATTCGGATGCTCCGGCTTTACCTTTTGGCCTGTTGCTTACTGCGCCGAAGGTTCATGGGGATGCGCTTTCGATCGTTCTGGATTAAGGCGGAAATTTGGACCGGTATTGTTTACACCGGCGCGAATCTGATGCTCGGCGGCAGGTATCTGGCCGGGCAACTGGAATATGCCGTTGGATGACCTACCGCCAAGCGACTCGAGCGATTTACATCGCCATGATCCAGGCGACGAGCTTACCGATTTCGTCGTCGCTCAGGGTCGGTTGAGGTGGCATGGGAATCTGGCCCCAATCGCCTACACCGCCATTACGAACCTTGCCGGCGAGTATGGTTGCGGCATCGGCATTGTCCTTGTATTTCGCGGCAACCTCTTTGTATGCCGGACCAACTACTTTGACCTCCAGTTGGTGACAAGCCATGCAGCCTTTGCTCTGGGCGAGCGCCTGATCCGCGTGTGCGGCGGATCCTGCAAACATACTCAGGGTAACCAGTGCAAGACCAATCCGGCTTTTGTTACTTTTCATCGACGATATCTCCTCAAATAGCGAGTCGGTTGGAAGAACCGGCAATAGTATATGGAAATTGCTGAATTGGCGCTGAACCGAATAAAACTTTTGATCTCGTGAGGCAAAAATGGCCTCCGGGCACGTCATTTTTCGATTTTTTCGATGGAAAAACGGGGTTTATTGAGAATTTCGACGGGTAAGTCGTGTGACTGTTCAATACAAGCACCGAGTTGGTTTGGCGCCTGATATCGCTTTTGGGAAAAGCTATCGCATCACAACGGTCGTCCCGTACGTCCCGTCGACCAGACCGGTGATGAGACCATGAGGGCGTTGCACTGCGGCTTTGTCGTCGAAAACGGGTTATCGTATAACTCAGGTCTCGGCAAGGGGCAGCGACTGAGTCGTCAGTCGTTGAAAGGATGAATCGACACCTTTCAGCCACTCGATCAAGGCCTCTTCGGTTTGTTCCGGTTTATCCCAACGCCGAAGTCCCTCCCTGGCGGTGGTGTGGGTGAGAAACACCATTTCCTTAGTGAGCATATCGAGTTCGGACAATGCGTGTGCGTCATTGCCGGTGAATTCCAGGAATTTTGTCGGTGCGGCGAGATCGATGCCCGAACGTTTGATCATCGCGCCGATGCGTCCCATCCGGCCGGATAAGAAGGTGCCGGCGTCTTGTTTGTTTACGGTGTCGATGGTTTGAACACCGAGTAAGGTTTCGGCCAGCAGATTGAGACGTTGCTCAAGCACGCCTTTGTTTGTCGTTGCTTCTATCGGTGCGACAGTTTCGCCTTTTTCGATACGGTTTGCCGCTTCCAACAGGGGCATAATGAATTCGTTACCGAAACGTTCGGTATTGAAATTCAGGATATCGGATACCGAAGACGTGCCCGCTATGCCCTTGTGTTGCTCCAGACGAATGACGCTGAGTAATTCAGCAGTGCCGAGAAGGCGTGCGGCAGGCAGAATCGCATTACCCGAAAGACCTTTTTCGAGACGGTTTCGGACGGCGCGAGTGCAACCGGTTCGTTTTATGCGTTCTCGGCCGCCAGACCATCGGTGCTCATCCAAGCCTCGAATTCGGCAGCGGGCATGGGCGAGTTGAACAGATAGCCTTGGTAGAAATGGCAGCCTCGTTCTTTCAGAAAGCCGAATTCGTCTTTGCTTTCGACGCCTTCGGCAATGACTTCCACATCCATGATTTGCGCCATGGACAATATGGTCTCGACCACCGCTGCATCTTGAGGGTCTTGGTTGACGTCACGGACGAAGGACTGATCGATTTTGAGTACGTCCAGCGGTAACTGTTTTAAATAGGCCAGCGATGAATAGCCGGTGCCGAAGTCATCCAACGCGATACCTACCCCGAGATCTTTCAGCGCACTCATCTTACGAATGACGTCGTCAATATTGTCTATCGCGATGCCTTCGGTCAGTTCGAGTTCCAGTCGTAAGGGAAGGGGGTGATCGGTACCGATGAGTTCACGCACCAAGTCTACGAAGTCGGGCTGGTGGAATTGCTTCGGGCTAACGTTGATGGCGAGCCGAGACAGGTCGTTTAACTTGCCTGTGGCTGCCCAGCGCCTGGCTTGTGCACAGGCCTCTCTGAATACCCATTCGCCGAGTTCGATGATGAGACCGGTATCTTCGGCAACCGGGATGAATTCGGCGGGACTGATGATGCCTCTTTCGGGATGTTTCCACCGAGCGAGTACTTCAGCGCCAATCGGGCGCCCGCCCATGTCGACCTGTGCCTGATACGCTAATGATAGCTCGTTGCGCTTGGTAATATCGCGTAGCTCGCGTTGTAGAAACAGTCGTGTGTCAGCCGCGGCCTGGAGGTTTGGCTGGTAGAAGCACACACGATTTCGCCCTTGGGTCTTGGCGGCATACATGGCCGTATCGGCGTGCTTCATGATTTCGTCGCAGTCGGCAATGTCGTGCTTGAGCAACGCGATGCCGATGCTGGCCGTTAGCTGGTAGGTCAGACCGTTGAGTTCGTATGGCTGGTTGATACAAAGCCTCAGTTTTTCGGCGACGGTACTGGCGTGCTGGCTGATATCGTCTTCGTCGTTGCCGATTGCGGGCAGCAGAACCACAAACTCGTCACCGCCGATGCGGGTCACCGTATCCCCTTCACGCAATGTGTCGAGCAATCGGGTGGCGACTTGCATCAACAGTTCATCTCCGACCGAATGTCCGAGACCGTCGTTTATCGTTTTGAAATGATCCAGGTCGATGAACAACACCGCGCCATGCAAATGGCGTCGTTTGACGATGGCGAGCTCTTGTCTTACCAGATCCTGCAGCAATCGGCGGTTGGCGAGGCCTGTCAGGGCATCACGATAGGCTTGGTCTTCCAGGGCTATTTCGATCTTACGACGGAAAATGCCGGCGCCAAGTACATCGGCGATTTTTTGCGCGAATAGCCGGCATGATGCGCTGACACAATACTCATGCGTGACGTGTAGTGAGAGGGTGCCGAGGCGGGTACCTCCTCCGTATATGTGCGCCTGGCAAACATCGATTGCGTGTGTGCCGTTTGTGGTGTATCCACCTTCTTCGATCAGGATTTCCGAAGGGCCGTACCTCGCGGTCAGTATATTTTCACCGGGTAGGCCCGATGCGTTCTCCCGTCGTATCTCCGCTCGCCCGTCGAAATCCATCCAGTCCATGGATGCGAGCAGGGTGTGTAACGATTTCCTAATGTATTCGTCCAAACCTAATGGCGACACGGCCAGGCGCAACAGTTCGGCGACAGCCTGATCTTCGGCGGTTTTGCGCTGCCGGTCGGTAACGTCTCGTATACTCGCTACGAAAACTTTGCTTTCCTCTTTCGAGCCCATGCCGAGACTTAATTCGATCGGAAACGTTTCGCCGCCGCGCCGCCGAGCGATCAAATCGATAGGGCCGTGGTCTATCATTCGACTGTCGCCATCTTGCATGTAGCGATTGAATCCCGTTAAGTGAGCGGCCCGCATGTTGTCGGGTATCAATATCGAAACGGGCAGTCCTTTAACTTCTTTCTCCGAGTAGCCGAACATTTGTTGTGCAACCGGATTGAATAGACGAATGCGGCCTTCGTGATCACCCATGACGATTGCGTCCTGGGCGCATTGCACAACGGTGCGTTGAAGTTCTTCCCGCTCACGTAGCTGGTGCTCGCGTTGCTGGACCGTATCGGCCATGGTATTGAAGCTGTCGGCAAGCTGCGCCATTTCGTCTTTGCCGGTTACTTTCACGGATTGCCCGTATTCTCCACGGCCCACTAGAGCAGCGGCGCGTTGCAGTCGCTCCAGACGGCCGGTAAATCCGAGATGCAGCCCCGCGCCGATGAGCAGGAAGATGATCACGAACAGTACGCTGTGGTGTAGTAGTGCATCTCGACGATGCGCAGCGATACGTGCATCGATTTGAGATGCGGGCATCTTGATGCTCATCAAGCCGCGAAGTTCACCGACTCGGTAGTCGAAGCCATCGTCGTATCTTGCTCTTACACTGGGCGGTGCATCGGCCGAAGGACCATGGCAGCTGAGACAATGGGTTTTTATCCAAAGCGGTGCGGCGAGATGATAATAAAGAATGCCATTGTCATCGCGATAGGGAACAAATCGTTCCTTGACTTCGGGGTTCTTTCGAAAGTACCGGATCGCCTCTAGTTCGACACGGTCTGCCCGATTGGCATCGTTGCGGGCACGATCGCTGACGGTTCTGAATATCGTGCCGTTGTTGGACAGTTCTCGGAATTTGTCGGCGATATCCGACATGGCATGGGCCGGAAGCAGGCCGATGGTGTCATCGTCGACCGGTAGTCCACTCGCCAGGAATTCCTTTTGATAGACGTCGCGTAACGCGATGATCAGTGTTTGCAGGTCACTGGCGTTTGCGCGCAGCTCCTGTTCGAATTCAGCGCGTACCCGTAAGGTGTCGTTGTACAACACCACGGCCAATGAACCAGCTAGTACGAGCCCGATCCCCAGGTAGATTTTGGCGGAAAGTCTCACACGACTGTCCCTGGTTTTGACAAAAACCTGTTCAGCTCCAGCTCTCCTTGCTGTTTGCCGGCATTGGGGCAGCCGAACTCATCCGATCCGCCCGAGTGCTGTAAGCGTGTATCGGCTGGGAATCAGGTGACTTTATTAAGTTTATATAAACTGGTGGGCGCGGCTGGGTTCGAATCAGCGGTCTCTGCCGCGTGAAGGCAGTGCTTTCCCGCTCGGCTACGTGTCTCATGCGTTATAAGTCAAGAACTTATCTGCTCGGCTAATACATTTTTTGTGCGCAAAGAATCCATACACTCATCAATGCATGCATTATGTTGGCAAGCTACCAAAAGAAACTCAAGTCCGGGATCGGGACTACGGCCGGATTTGTCGTATCGACGAGACGACAGCCCATTTGGCAGACAGAAATCAGAATTCGACGCCATATTGGAACCACCCGCAAAAGCACAGGCACGCCAATAAGTTTCAGGCGGGGCAGTGCGCCGCATTGAATCGCTGTTTTAACAAAATGCTCGTGTTCTGTTGTCGTTTGGGCGTTAGCGGAATCGTTCGAGTATTGCTCTATTATGTAGAGAAATTGCATGAATTAATTAACGTAAAAAAGATGCGTAATCCGGGTGAGTTGATTGTGCCGAGGGCGATCCATGACAAGAATCCGGAATTCCAGATCGGTGCGCTTCGAGAAGCTGGCGGCAAACCAGTGTTTCACATCTTCGGTGTCTTGGCGGAGTTTGGATACACGTTGATTTGAGAAAGTGGGAAGGCAGGGCTGGCTGTAGCGAGGGCCGCGAGACGAAGGGGGCGAAAACCAAAAAGGCGGTGGCGGAGCATTTTGAAGTGCCTTGTGTCATTACGAACGAGTCACTTACGGACCACCGTGGATGGCGTGACGAGCATTGATAACAGGTTCGCCCATCAGGAAATCGCCAACGTGGCGGCCCCTAGGGACGAGTCGGAAATCTTCCCAGATGCCTGGCGAAAAATTTCGTGGCACTCTTAAGATGCCAGTAAAGAAACTTCAAATTTCTATGGCTTTCTCTCTGTGCATCGTGAATGGCGTGCGCATTCGCGCACTGAATAACACCATGAGCGTTTTTCCAGGATCTTAATGACAGATCTACATCTTCGTAATAGAGGTAATACGACTCATCAAATCCGTGGAGAGATCGATAATCGTCCGCCGTGATGAGAAGAAACATGCCGGCAGCCCAATCAGGATATATGTGATCGTTACCAGAATCAGGGTATTCGTTTTTAAATCCAAAAAGAGTTTTCTTTATAAGCGCATATGGCGTGGGGAAGTACCGTACGGTATCCTGTTTGATCCCTTTTGAATCAAACACTCTCGGTGCCGCGATTGTAGCGCGTGAGTTCCGCAGGCATTCGACTAGTTTGGGAAATGGATTGTTTGTTAGACGAATATCTGGATTCAGTACGCAATAATAATCCGTATCACAATGCTTGAAAGCCTGGTTGTGATTTGCACCAAATCCTTTGGGGTGACTATTGTTAATGTTGACGATATTGATGTCCAAGTCGCTATCAACCGCAAAACCCCTGTTTTGGATGTTATGCGTGAGCACTACTTTTTCGATCATGCCGGAGAATTTTGAAATATCTTCCAGCAGGCCTGGCAACATCTCATCGTGATTATGGTTTATTATCGAGATAGTGATAGGTTTCAAAGCTACTTTCTTCGAGATATATTTTAGTCGATATTAGTCGCCCGTATAAAGGCCGGTCCGTACCGGTTGCCTGTTACCATAAAACCCGCGCGGTACCGCTTAACGTATTCTACAGCCGATGACTTTTTGTTGACAGCATGCTGGCTTGGGACCAAAGAGCAGGTCTGTTGTGACCTTTTCCCCGCAATGAGCACCACGACTCGGATGGGATTTCCCGATAATCGACTGATCAGGCAATCTCAAAATGAAAAAGCGCGACAGCCACGTTATGGGTACTTGCTACGGCGCGGCCTGCTTAAGGCTGGGGACTTGGTGGTCAACATGAAGCGTCAACCGGGGAAGGGCTGCAAGTGCGCACCGAGAAGCTGCAGCGTCCGCGTCTGCCGATGGAAGTGCCATCAGCGGCCAATCAGTATTGGTCAATGGAGGTTGTTGCCGATCAACTGAGCAATGGGCGTCGCTTCAGTGTGCTGCACGTCGTGGATGACTATTTGCGTGAAATGGTTGGCCAACTTGTCTTAACATTCATCTCGGGGCAGCCGGTTGCCCGCTTTCTCGATAACTGGCCGGCAGTTGCAGCTTGCCACCGATGATTGTCCGCGACGATGGCCCGGCGTTTACCGGCAAGGCAATGTTTTTCTGGGCGGAAGTACGTAACACCAGGCTTGGGTTCATCCGGCTTGGCAGGCCGACGCAAAACGCCTTTGTGGAAAGTCTCAATGGTAAGTTCCGGAACGCATGTCTGAATCGGCACTCGTTCCGGTCATTCGATGCAGCACGCTGGGAAATCGAACAATAGCGAAAGCACAACAATACGTCAGACCGCACAGTGTCTTGGGCTGTCTGCGCCAGTGGAATGTGTAAAATGAGCGGCTTAAAGTAACCGACATCACATCACCGAGATAAATCGTGTGAAAGATAATTTGCACTATCACGAATAAGAGTAGAAGTCACGATGATTATATTAAAACGAATACTTAATAAGCTGAGATCGACACTCAATGCCATCAGGGGACCGGTTTTTGGCGAACAGAGATTTCCAACAGCGTACCAAAAGTATGTAGGCATGGAGGCGGCTGAATTTTTGCATGATAACTCCAAGGAGTTGGTGGAGATTCTAAAAGACAATCAGGTACTGTCTGGCGATGCCAAAGTATTCGAATTGGGTTCTGGTCCTGGTCGAAACCTCCACTATATTTTAAATGCATTTCCGAAAGTCAAATTATTTTGCAGCGATTTGAATAAAGAAGCATCTTTAGCCCATATGTCTTCACACGTCAGGGAAAATGTGGAATTTTTTGAGGGCGACTCTGAAGATATAGTCAAAAATAATGTGATCAAAGATATAGATCTTTTTCTTATTTCCGATCACTTGATGCATCTGCAATACGAAAAGGCCGATGAGGTCATAAAGTCCATCATTAGTCTATGGAGTCCACGCTACATACTATTGAGAGAAATCAAGAGAGAATTTGAGGATATTAACCATCCAAGACTATATCATAACTATGATCAGCTCTTTGATGCTTATGAAAAGATCTTTCTGGGAAATAGCATGCAAGACCAAAGTTACTTTATTTGGCTGATCAAGAGGGTTGGCTGAGCATCTTTCCAGATTACGCAAACCGGTGGTCAGCAGTCGTTTTTCAGCACCAATATCGAATGCATGAGAATGCGTCACTCATCGAATTTCGAAAAATAGTTCTTTAGCAATTGAGCGGCATGGCCATAGGCAATCTCTTGCGCCTCTCTGGTCATTCCTCCGATATGTGGCGTAATAATTACCTGCTTGGATGAATTTGCGTAGAGTAGAAGCGGGCTGCCGCTTCTGTTCTTGACTTCATCGGCCAGAACGTCGGTGGCGATTTTTGCATCCGGATTTTGTGCCAGGAACTCTACGAGATCTGGCTCATTAACAATATCGCCGCGCGATGTATTGACGAGGCAGACGTCACTCTTCATCTTTGCGAAGCAAGATTTGTCGATCATGCCGAGTGTTTCGTCGGTAACATGAACATGAATCGCGATTACATCTGATTTTGAAAGTAGCTCGTCAAGGTCGTCCACTTGTTCCACGCCGTCGTGGTGTACTTTTTTGTATGGATCGTAGACGACGACATTGGCATCAAAAGCTTTGCAATAAGTTACGAATTTCGTTCCAAGACGGCCGTATCCGATACTGCCGACAGTCAGAGAATTCAGTTGTCTGCCGATATGTTTGGTGTAATCCCACTCACCTTGAAGAACCGCGTGATAGCCATGGGTGACATCACGGAGAGAATCCATCATCAGGGCAAACGCCAATTCTGCAGTAGAACTGATCCTCTCAATAACCTGTCGCTCCTCTGTCAGCGACAGGATCGGAATACCTGCTTGTTTAGCATAAACCTTGTCAATATGGTTCGTTCCTGTGGATGCCGTGCAAATGACTTTCAGGTTTCGTGCGGGGCCGAGTATATTTTCGCCAATAAAAACCTTCGATTTGTTTGGATTGGTGAATATTGCATCATAATTCGCAATGATCTCGGATACCTCATCGGGCGATGGGTCGTCGATGTAATCGACGCTTCCGATGCTTTCAAGTTTACCGGTAACACCTTTGATGTGTTTGACCGGTGTGATGACAAGAATCTTTTTTTCCATGGTTACATGGCCTGAAGAGTGTTGCTGGCAATAATGTGATGGGTGTGTAAACTAATATTTCCTGATAACAGGTATAGCGTGTCACTTCTTTTGCTGTAGGTTTATCATTGCTTCCGCGGTATAGAAATCTATTTCGGTGTCTACATTGATCGCCCTTTCGGGGGGCAATATATAAGGCCTGCTTTCCCGAGTGCCGTACCTTAGTCCGTCAATCATCAGATGATCCCTCTTGAGGGCATAGATGGAGCCGCTGCGGATATAGGCGGGGGGCTGTAGGTCCTGGCGCCTGGTTTCCGGTTTTTCCGGCAGGCAAAAATCAACAATTCTGTCATCAACTATTTTTTTGATACGAATAGGGTGGTGATCTTCCAGCCTGTGTACGGCAATAACGGAATCCGCATTGGTTTCTATAAGCTTTTCTATACAGGAGTCAATGTCGAAGACAGTTTTCATCGGGTTGGTGCACATCAGTTCTACGATGAAATCATATTTTTGTCCTTCTTGGTCCTCAATCCACTTGACAGCATGCTGCATGGCGGAGACCGAGGAGGCAGTGTCGGTGCTGAATTCGTCCGGGCGCAAAAAAGGGCACTCTGCACCTTGATCTCCGGCAACTTTCTGTATCTCGGGATCATCAGTGGAAATAATATAACGTGTAAGCCATTTGCTCTTTAAAGCCTCTTTGATTGTATAAGCAATCAGAGGCATGTTGCACAATGGCCTTATATTCTTTTTATGAACTGATTTGGATCCGCCGCGCGCAAGGGTCAGTCCGAGTATCTTGTATTCACTTTCCATCAGGAGTAGTTCCGGAATCTATGATAGACAAGGCTTTATAGATTGTCTCAGTGCCATGATCTTTCAGATTCAATGTAGTGCGTATGTCATCCAGTTCGAGAATGCCGATTTTCCCACCGACAATTTTCCTTGTTCTGAGGATGGCTACAGATACCAGACAGCCCAATCCATACAATGCCTTGACGATGGGCTGGCGATTTTGGCGTGACGCCATCGAAGAGTCGATTTCGATGAATTCCATATTGTCGTTCTGATGCCAGTAATGACCGAAATCCAAATAGCCAGGAAAAACGGTGTCGTAGCCTTTGTATTGCGCATCTACAATCAGTTCGTCATAAAGGCCGTCGGGGCGTATGGGATACTGATAGTTCACGTATAGGACTGCAACTGGATAGTCCTCTCTGGATTCGACAATTTCAAGGCTGAAGCCAAGTACCTCGTCAATTGATAGATTATCGACATCAGGCAGAAGCTCGCGATCGATCCAGCGGATCTTGAATTTTTCCGCTAGTGAAGCGTCCGTACTTATCAGGTATATATTGTCGACATATTTGGCGGACTTCAGCCCTTCGATAGCGCGCACAATCAGTTGGTGTTCTATAGAGTCAGCGTCGACTTTGCCTTGTATCGGTACAAATGCGGCGATGTTTGCTGTTTCCGGCCTTAAAGACTCGGGTAATTGGTTGACTATATCTGAATCGACCTGTTCGATAATCGACACAACCCCGTTGGCCCGTTTAGGGTTATTTCCCTGGTGGAGACCGTGATGGTGAAATACAGAGGCCAGTGGATCATATATAAGGTGATAACCTGCGTTTGTGACCACTTTTCCCCAAACCCGGTCCTCAATATTGGTGACTTCCTCGTCGAACTCAAACTTTTCCCAGATATCTCTTCTGAAAATACTATTGGCATTGTGGAAGAAGTAGTCTTTGACTTGAACTCGCCGGTCTTGTCCAAAGACAATCAAAAGATCTCTTTTATCCACGGCGTCGGTGAAAGAGACGGGTAATTGCCGTCCATAGGCGCCAGCTACCTTTTCATCGGAAAGGTTGGAAACCAATTGCTCAAGCCAATCAGTCTGTTTCGGTATGCAGTGTGCCGAGAGGCAAACAATATACTGGCCTTTAGATGCTCGAATTCCTTCATTGATAGCAAGACCGGGACGAAAATTGGATATGGAAACAAACGATGCAATAGGGAACCTCCTGGCCACCGCTACTGTATGGTCGTCGCTCTCGTTGTCTACAAGTATTACTTCGAAGTTTCGGTAGGTCTGCTTGAATACCATATCCAAACAATGTGCAATCCACCGTTCCTCATTTTTTGTTCTTATGATGATCGAAACAAGTTCCATGGCTAATTACTCGAACATATCCATGGATATGAGCACATCGGCGGGAATTTCGGCTTTTGTTACTCTGCCCAGTACCGAATCGGCATTTTTCGGCGGAATTCCGGTACCTGGGTTTCTATAGGTGATCATAGATTCATCAAGCTTGACTCCGGCCGGTACATCAATCGCAGAGGCCATGGAGACATGGTATTTATTCCTGGTTATCCATTCTGTTTCGGATACCTTTTTCTCTCCACTTCCCATGATACCGGGTATGCTTCTTATGTCTCTGACCATGCTTATCAGTTGGTCGCCTTCCAGTGAAAGCTTGTGGTCGAAGCCAGTCATTGTGTTGTCGAGTGTGAAGTGACGTTCGACAATGGATCCGCCCGAGGTGACCGCTGAGAGAGTGGGTAGATAACCGAGTTCGTGCCCGGAGTAACCGACCACGCAATTGTAGCGCTCACGCAGGACATCCATCATTTTCAGGTTGCATTGGTCAAGCGGGGTTGGGTACGCAGATACACAATGCAGGAGCGCAAGGCCGGCTCCATTCTCCTTGAGAATGTTCACCGCTCTGTCGATTTCGTCAATATCGGCCATGCCGGTTGATAAAATAACGGGCTTATTGACCTGGGCAATATACTTCAGAAGGTCGATATTAGTCAGGCTGTGGCTGGCAAGTTTATATGCATCAACCCCTACTTTTTCCAGAAAATCCACGGCATCCTTGTCGAAAGCCGTGACGATAAAGTCCAGTCCCTTGGAATGTGTATATGTCTTGAGTTCGAGATATTCCTCGAAATCAAACTCAAGATGTTCCCTGATTTCCCGGTAGGTACCGCCAAACTCCGGAAATCTGTCGTCCTTTGCATCCAATACCTCCTTGACTGCAAGCCGGTCGACAGTTCTCTTCTGGAACTTCACAGAATCGGCGCCGGCCAGTGCGGCCAGATCAATTAATGATTTTGCAATGGCCAGGGAACCATTGTGATTCAGCCCGGCTTCTGCGATCACATAGCAGTGACCGCTGGTGTTGTCAGGAAAAAAATCGTTCCAATGCATGTTCGTCTCCGACTTGAATTCACGCAATACTGTTATCTGCATTTGGCTTCAGAGCCACTCCGGAAAATATGCAGACTGGTTCAGGTTCCGCCCATTATTCTAATATCTTTTTAATTTTCCCAAAAAATGTATCAACATCGAACCGTTTTGCCGTGTTTATGGCGAGTTGGGATGCTTTCTTATAGGTATTTTCGCACGTCAAGGCTGAAATGGCGTGATCAAAGTCAGATACCCCATCTATCAGTAGAATGTTGTTTCCGGAGTGATACTCCTCCAGACCTTCGTGTTTGACGGATATGGGAACCAGGCCGAAAGCCATGCCCTCCAGCAAGGGTAATCCGAAGCCTTCGAAACGGGACGTGTTGAGAATGATGCTGCAAGAGTTCAGACATTGGACATATTCGCCGTCGTCGCGTGGCTTTGCGTATGAAATCGCAGGGTGTGTGTAGTCGAACGTATCCTGGCTGACGACCAGAAAACGGGCATTTTTGTGCGTTGTCTGCTCAATAATCTGTGTCAGATAATCAAAACCTTTTCGAATGTGCGCGCTGGTAACTACGCAGATTCTGGGTCCGTTTTTCGGTGGCGGTGCAGCGCGGGCCGCGTTGCAGTGTGCCGTAAATACCGGTGGGTGAATGATGTACTTCTCATCCTTGTGCTTGCAGCCACGGTGGGTCCTCAGGTAGGAGCGTTGAGAAAACCGGGAATTGAAAATAACCGAGTGGTATTTATATCTTTGGCTGATTAAAAAAAGAAGCCGATAGCCCCTTTTTGCCAGCGGTCCTGCTTTTGGATTGCAGTCGAACAACATGTAATCATCGGACTGAACGTACCTGACGACTCTTTTATTCCGATAGATAAATGAGAAAATCGAAAGAATGGGGTCGGAAACGATAACGGTTGTCACCGACTTATTCATGCGAATGGCTTTGGAAAGAGATATCGCTGCAAGGATGAAAGCGGAAAGGCTTTCGTTCCTGGACCTTATTTTCGTGTTCTGTGTGTCTGTGAGCTGCAGGAGTCCATTTTCGTGCTCAATGTAGAAGATGCTTGCTTTGCCGCCATTGAGCGAGGTTTGCTCGGCTATGCAAACCAATACCCTGTTGCCGCCACCTATTTTGTTCGATGGCAGAACCACTGTGCAATTGAGATCATGTTTGCTCACAGTGTGATATGTTCGATGCGGTGCTGATTAGTGATTCTGTTTATTAAATCTATTCTATCAGCAATGAATGGCGATGATGTGACGAGGTATGAGATCACGTAATCCAACTCGCCGAGCAGGGAAAGGTTGTCAGCCACAGGCAATAACGAATTGTACGGCTGCGCAACCAGCCTGATTTTTTTTCCACAGAGCATGACTTCCGCTGGCAAGTCGCTGTTGTAGCTTATCAAGTCGAGCGAGTCGTAAAATTCGTCATTGATTCCAGTTTCCGTGTGGTGCTTGGACAGGTATATGCTTTGTATGCCGAGTCGCTTTGTGTGATTGACGGCTTGGGTAATTAGAGACCGGTAATCATTGGCTGACATGCGGCCGCTTTCGACTGCGTGATGGCCGAGGATCAGTGCGGCGTTATCATGAATATCATTGTCGATGTATTGATAGTACAGTCGGGTATAGTATTTTTTGATTTTATCTGAAATGTTTGTAACTTCAATTCCGCCGGCTGGGTCGCGCTTCTGATTGTCACTGAACAGTGTGTACGCGTGTTTCAAGCGACTGTCATGCATCAATCGGTATTTTGGTTGAATTCCGAAAATACCATGAAATATATACATAAACGTCTTGAGAATATATCTGTTTTTGATTTTTAGCAGGTTGGCAAGCCCATCGTCAAAAAGATAAATGTCTTGATCGGCCACTTTGAGGTGCTTGCGCAGTATTTCAAAATACAGCCCGTGATTATATGAAGTGAATAATCTGATCTTTTTGGACTTGCTTACTATTTCTGATAAATAACCCTTTATCCTTGAGATGGTTTTGGTGTCAAAGAAAAGCTGATCATCTGTGATCTTGGCGTCAACGAAATAGCGTTGATTCGGCAGAGTAACCAGGTGTTTGACGTTTTTAATCTGTCTGGGCTCGTTTTGCCATACGAGGATGCAGTTGTTCGCGATGGTTTCCGTTTCCAGTACCGATAGCATGTAGAGCAATTGAGGTAGTGAGCGGGCGTCAAGAACTGTAGTGATATCTGGTGAACGCATACGGAGTTGATTTTGCGCCTGGTGGTCTTGCCCGCGTAAACGGGTTACTGCGCTTTGTCGATATCCCTTATGAGGTCGTTATAATCGTGTGTCCTGGCTATGGTTCCGTTCTCGATCTCGATTATGTAATCACAGGACTCGAGAGTCCTTAGTCTGTGCGCAACCATGATTCTGCTATTGCCTGTCTGTTCAGCATTAATGAGATCAAGCATTTCCCTTTCGGTTTTTTCATCGAGCGAACTCGTCGCCTCATCAAGCACCAGAAGTTTTGAGTGTTTGTAGAAGGCGCGCGCTAATCCGATGCGTTGTCGCTGCCCGCCTGACAAACGTACGCCGCGCTCACCCACAACGGTTTCATATTGGTCCGGCCAGGATGATATCGTCGCATCCAGGTTGGAGAGTCTGGCGGCATGGACAATCTTTTGTTCGTCGCGATCATCGGTTTCCGCTCCAAACGCGATATTGTTTGCGATGGTGTCGTCAGTCAGGAAAATGGATTGCGGTACGTGCGCGATGCATTTGTACCAGGCTCGCGCATTTTCTCTTGTGATCTCTATGTCATCAACGAAAAGGCTGCCTTCAGTTGGTTCCAACAGACCCATTAAAATGTCCAGGAAGGTGCTTTTACCGCATCCGGATTTCCCGATGACACCAACGCACTCTCCCTTGCGCAAGGTAAAATCCACATTCTTCAAAACGTAGTCATCTGATTCGCCGTACTTGTAGGACACGCCCGAAAGCCTTATTGAGCGATCGAACGTTATGCGATGGCTGTCCGCGGAGGATTCCGGGAGCTGTTGGTCCAGCAGGGTGAGTACATCGATCAGTGATTGCCTGCCGCCTACCAGATTGCTCCAGCCGAAGTAGATCTGTTGTGCAGAGGGCATCAGGCGTTGTGCGCCTAGAGCCATTACCGTCAGGGTCGGAATGACTGTGCCGATGTTCTCGCCGGAAAAATTCATGGTGTAGGCGACTATCGCGATCAATGAGATGCCAAATGTCTCCAGCAGGAAACGAGGGCTCTGGCTGAGCACCAAGTTGCTGCCCTCGGCCGTTCTGAGGCGTGTATCCGACATATGGTAGTTGTCGATGTAGGCCTTCTGGGCGCCGTCGAGGATGACGTCGCGCACACCGCCCAAGCCTTCCTGTAACTGTTTGATCAGGTAAGTGGAGTATTTGGCGATAACCGTGCTGTTGTTCTTCAGTTTGCGTTTCGAAAAGAAAATTATCAGGTAATACAGGAGTGAAAAGGACGACAGCAGGCCGAGCGAGATGATGGGATCGGTTGCAATGAGAACGATAAGAATAGCGACAAGGATGAAGGCGGAGCTGGTTATTGAAAGTACGGGATAAATCGTATTGGAAATGAATATGTTGGATTTGGTTGAGATCGCATTGATGATCTCACTGCTGTTGCGTTGTACGTGAGTCTCATATGGCTGGAACAATGTTCTCTGGTAGATATCAACGCTGATGTCTGTGCCCGTGGCGTACGAAAGACGCGTGATGGAGTAGAGCAGTAACAGTCTGATCGCCCCGGTCAATATGATCGCGCTGACGAACATCACCGTCATGGGTGCAATCAGTTCTTCGGGAGTACTGATCTCCAAGTGCTCGATGATTGGCCTGGCAAGGCTATTGGAAAATACCATCTCCGGCGCGGTAATCGCGCCTATGAAGGGAAGCACTGCGCTTATGCTTATCATTTCCGCGACAGAGCCGGCGAGAATCAAGGGAATCAAATAGATGTAGTTTCTTTTTCGGCTGGGCGACAGTTTACGCCATGTCTCGACAAGCAAACAGGCCAGCGGTTTGTTTTCATAAGTGGCGGACACGGTATCTGCTCGTACACTCAATTTGGATGGTCATTATCGGATGATTGCATGCGGAGTTCGGCGAAAGCCTTGACTGGACCATTGTTGTTGTCATGCATGTAAAACTGATCGATCAAGGTGCCTTTGTATTTCTCGCGAACTGCGAGATACGAGTCTTTAACCTCTCTATCCCAGCCCCATTTCTCCTTCCAGTAAGCGAGATGGTCGCCATAGCCGCTGAAATGGATGTTGTCGCTTTTTTTTGCAGCCGCCGCCGAGTTGGGAACGATGGCGTACTTGTACTTCAGGTCTTGACAATTGAATAAATAGACGTCGGGCATAGCGATATTGAAAATATTGTTTTGTAGAAACTGCATTCCGATATCATCCGCCCACAAATGAAGTCGGTAACGGTCTGAAACGGATACAAACCGGGAAAACAGATCTCTGTTGATCATGAAACCCATGTCTGACACACATTCGACGCTAAATGGCGAGCCGTCGATGGCGTCCATGAATGACTGGGGGAGGTCGTCGTCGTACCAATTTCGATTGAACGGAAGTTTGGCCAAGGCTGCCCTCCCCATCAATCCTTGCGAATGGCCTGTCTGTTTCCATCTTGCTATTGCAGTTCGCGTCAGTCGGTAGTCAAGATGATTGAACCCAATCATGCCAAACTGTGAGTAACCCGGATTCGAGGCAATTTTATTGATGATGCCGGTAAAGTCGTTGGATACAGGATAATTGTCGTGTGTGATATGCAGAATCATAGAGGCTGCATAGTTGTTGGAGTCGAGATAATCGACGAGTGTCTTCAGGCCCCATTGCAGTCCGGCTTTGGTGTTTTTCAGGAATACTATATTGTTCTGTCGGCATATCTCTTTGCCGAGCTTCAGTTGTTCCGGTGAAGAGTTGTCGTCGATGTTGAACGTCAGGAA
Organism: Chromatiales bacterium; assembly: GCA_028280505.1. Lineage (GTDB taxonomy): Bacteria > Pseudomonadota > Gammaproteobacteria > Chromatiales > Chromatiaceae > Thiosocius. Next base: position 53,852 of record JANQLO010000041.1, read on the forward strand.
TTTACTGAGTTCATTGTTGTTCAGTAATTCGCCTGCAAGCATCTCGTAGTTGTTTCTGCTGGAGATGTACAGGACCACATTGTCTTTGTGTATGGCGTCCTCACTGTGGGGTCTGCACCCGGCGGTCGCGGGTTTACATGCAGGAGCGATGAAGTATTGGTCGAAACGGGTGAACTTCAGTGGGTTGATGGATCGCAAAAAGCTTCTGATTGCACGCAAATTATTGGCGATTGCGTTTTTCATTATTCCGTTTCTCAAAGAATATGCTCATTATACCAATCCTTGTAAATGCGCAATCCTTCATCTATTTCCACTTGCGGCCGCCAATTCAGTTCCGTGCTCATTTTCTCTAGGTTCGGCAGGCGGGAATAAACCTTGTCCCAGCTCCGTTGCGGGGTGTGCTCAATACCTGCAGGGTTCCCGGTGATCCGGTTGATTTTCTGGGCAAGTTCAATGCTGGATACCGGCGTGTCGTTGCCAATGTTGATCACGCAGCTCTTGTGAGTTTCCAGTCGGAGGTTGTACATGGACTTAATGAGTCCTCTGACGGTATCGCTGACAAATGTGTAACTTCTGATGGACTTCCCGTTGCCGTGTACCGTGAGAGGCCGTTTATCCATGGCGAGCCTGAAGAAGTTGGGGACCACGCTTCTGTACTCGCCCGGAAAATCAAAGGGACCGTATGTGTTGAATAGCCGTGCAGAGACCGTTTCCAATCCATAGTGCTCGCTGAAGAACTCCATGTACTGTTCACCCAGCAGTTTGGTTATGGCGTATGGCGTGTCCAGGTTGCCGGTTCTGGGTTCGGTCATGTCGGCAAGGTTGCCGTAGACGCAGGAACTCGATGTGTAAACGATGCGGTCGACATTGGCTTTGACGCAATGCTCGAGAACCTTAATTGTCCCTTCGCCGTTGGTTCTCAGATCTTTAACCGGAAAGTCGACGGAGTTCTGGTTTGCAAAAAGGGCGGCCAGGTGGAAAACCTTTCGGGGCTTGTAGGAAAACGCCTCCTCGAGACTGGTGCTGTCGCCGATATCGCCTTCAATAAGAATTGTGTTGGCGAGGCCTGATAGGTTGTTCCGGAAGCCGGAACTGAAGTCGTCGAGTATGACGATTGTCGACTGATTATCGAGTTTCGCCAGTTCCCTTACCAGGTTGGAGCCTATGACTCCCGCACCACCGGTGACCAGGACATTTTCGCTGCCGTCTGTCATAGCCCGCTCCCGAATTTGATGTATTCGTCAACAATGGTCGTTTTGTACGGCGGCAAGAACAGATCACCTCCTATGAGATGAAAATGGAACGAATCTTCCCAAATCGAAAGATGTTTCATAGTCACCCATGTGCGTGGCATAGAGTTGAAATACATCGGCCGGTTCCGTGAATAGACTTTTCAATCGGTATCCCAACAATCGCGCCCGGTTGATAAGTTCGGGTTCGATGGGTTTGGTGACCCAGGGCATCTGGTTGTTCTTTACCGGCCATTCCACAAACAAGAACTCGGGTATGCTGTACAGTGTGTTGCCCCGGATCGTGAATATCCAGCGGTGGTGTGGGTAGCCGATATGGAAATCCGCTCGGCCCGACCAGATGGCAGGCCGGTCGTTCGCTCAACTGGAAGTGTTCCACCAGCCGTGCCGTGATCGGCTTCTTCCGTGCGGGCTTCACCACTTTTTTAACAATGCGTCCTTCATGACTTAGACTTCGGGTAACTTGTCGGCCAGCAGTTTCTTCGGCTTGGTGTTCTCGCTCTCCGGCTCGCGTGGCATCGTTGGCTTCCGGCCCCGCGTAACTGCTGCGCCAGTTGCAAAAGGTGCCATTCGAGATACCAAGCTCTCGGCAGATGTCATCCGCCTTGGTACCGGCCTCATGCTGCTTGATGGCCTTGATGATTTGTTTTTTGCTGTAGCGCTTCTTCATTATGAGATCTCCTGATCAGTCGATTATCGGGAAATCTCATCCAAGTGGTGATGCTCATTGCGGGGAAAGGTTAATCGGCAACTTCGTCTTCACAGAGCGCGGATCGGGATGACCTTCCTGAATCACTCCCCGACATATCAATCCTTATCGAGCTTTCGCCGTAATTACCGTCGGGCTACCGGCAGATTCTGCGGAATCGCCGAATAGGCTCACCGACTGAACCAGCGGGGTCATAAGCCGGGAGCGGTTTCCTGGTTCGGGGGCAAATCCCATGTCATGGCCGGTTATGCGATTCTCCCCTTATCACCAAATCATGGGTCGTAAAGCACCATTTTTCACCCGATTTCAGGCTAACCAAAGTTAGCTGCAGCCCGTTATGTCCAGCTCCAGCCGAACAATCGAGGCATTATATCATTTCGAACAGGCTTCAGAAGCCGTGGCGAATGTTTTTCCGCTTGAGTGGTTGGACTTTGCGGGTAGAACAGGCACGGGCCTTGGTGAAAGGACTATGATCGTTTTACAGAATAGTGAGCCCGTCTAGCCTGTTTATGATTGCCCTGTGCATTTCCCGTCGTTTTTTCTCTCCGTCTCTGCCGGAAAAGTTTGCATGCGGCGGGTTATAGGTCCCATCGATCCGTGAGATTTGGATGCTCACCTTTCTACATCCCGAAGAAATGCGTATGGATTCCATGTGCCTTCACCCAGTATCCGTGGGTCGGGCACGAACGACGGAGCCTCTGGTGCGCCGCCTGATGAGGTGTTATCCCGATCTGCCGAATGTCATAACAGGCACAATCCCTGCCGGATCGGCATGAGGCTCTGTGTCAGGGAAGTGTTGCATTGCCATTTCCCGCCGGATCTGTCGTTTGCAATCAATCGTTTACCGGAGAGGACCCATCCCCGGATTGTGATCATTATGGAATCGGAGATCCGGCTCAAGCCGCCAGCCGCCGTCGCGGGGTCGGCACATCATCAGGCGCAGACGGCTTGCCTCGGGCTCCGAACCTTCGATGACCTCTTCGAGATGGCGTTGGAGGAGTTCCTTGAGCGTGGTCGACTCAGCCTCGGCACGGGTCGCCCTTCTTTCGGATCTGTGCCTGCCGCTGATAGGGGCCGCGTTTTCTGAAGGGGGCATCGCCACACTCCGTTCGTTCGTGAGTGGGTGTGACGACGCTACGACAAATAATCGTTTGGGAACCGGGTCGAGGAACGAGGAGTATCGTGGTTTCTCGACGATCGATTTGATTTGGTGGGCGCGGCTGGGTTCGAACCAGCGACCCCTGCCGTGTGAAGGCAGTGCTCTCCCACTGAGCTACGCGCCCCTCTCGAACGAGAAGCGGAAATGTTAGATGGACTATGGTAACTGGTCAATCTCAAGCAGGCTGATAAAATCCGACGTTTGGCCATTCGTAGCTGCTTTATGACCATCAAGACCCGTTTTGCCCCCAGCCCTACCGGTTATTTGCATGTCGGTGGTGCGCGCACCGCGTTGTTTTCTTGGTTGTACGCCCGTAAGCACGGTGGCAAGTTTGTGCTGCGTATCGAGGATACCGACCTAGAACGCTCGACGCAGGATTCGGTCAACGCCATCCTCGAAGGCATGACTTGGCTGGGGTTGGAATATGACGAAGGGCCTTTCTACCAGACTCATCGTTTCGAGCGCTACAACGAGGTCATCGGCTTGTTGCTCGACAAGGGGTTGGCGTACCGCTGCAGCTGCAGCAAGGAACGCTTGACCGGTCTGCGCGAGCAGCAGATGGCAAACAAGGAAAAGCCACGCTACGATGGCCATTGTCGCGATCGTGATATCAACCCCGATGAGCCGCATGTCATTCGCTTTCGTAATCCGCTGGACGGCGATGTCGAGATCGGTGATCTGATCCGTGGTCGTGTGGTGGTTGCCAACAGCGAGTTGGATGATCTGGTGATCCGTCGGACGGACGGCTCGCCGACTTACAATCTGACGGTGGTTGTCGACGACCACGACATGGGTATCACCCATGTGATCCGGGGTGATGACCATCTCAACAACACTCCGCGTCAGATCAATATGCTGAACGCGCTCGATTGGGATGTGCCGCATTATGCGCATGTGCCGATGATTCTGGGCGACGATGGAGCACGGCTTTCCAAACGACATGGCGCGGTCAGCGTGATGCAGTATTTGAAAGACGGCTTTTTACCCGAGGCATTGCTGAACTATCTGGTAAGGCTGGGTTGGTCGCATGGTGACCAAGAATTGTTCTCGTTGGACGAGATGATCCGTTTATTCGATCTCGATGCGGTCAATCGCGCGCCTTCGACCTTCAATACGGAAAAACTACGTTGGTTGAATCAGCAGTATCTCAAGAGTGCCGATCCAGATCGGGTTGCGCACCTGCTATCATCGCACTTGGGCGATTTGGGTATCGATCCGACAGAAGGTCCCGAGCTGACTGCCGTGATTGAAGCACAACGTGAGCGTGCGACCACCTTGATCGAATTAGCCGAGATCTCAGCCTTCTATTATCGCGAGTTCGATCGATTCGATGAAAAAGCGGCTAAAAAGGCCTTTAAGGCCGGGGCAGCCGAGGCTCTGCAAGTGGTGAGTGAGAAGCTCGCCGCACTTGCGATTTGGGACCGCGAAACGATTCATGCGGTGATCGAAACTACGGTCAAAGAATTGGGCGTGGGATTCGGCAAGGTCGCTATGCCGTTGCGCACTGCGGTAACCGGGGGCGCGCCATCGCCGGATCTCGATCTGACGGTATTTCTGGTTGGTAAAGAGGCGACCTTGCGTCGAATCGGCCGTGCTATTGCCCATATCGGCGGTAATTGAGTGGCAGATTATTTTTGGGAAAAGCAGCCATGAGTGGTGTCGGCAACAAGCCAACGAATTTCATCCGCCAAATCATCGATCAGGATCTGGCCAGTGGGAAGCACGCCGAGGTCCATACAAGGTTTCCGCCTGAGCCCAACGGTTATTTGCATATTGGTCATGCAAAATCGATTGTGCTCAATTTCGGGCTGATCGAAGATTATCCGGGCACTTGCAATTTACGATTCGACGACACCAATCCGGCGAAAGAGGAAGAGGAGTTCGTCGAGGCGATCAAGGCCGATGTCAACTGGCTCGGCTACCAGTGGAAGGAACTCCGTTTCGCGTCCGACTACTTCGAACAACTTTATGATTATGCCGTTGAGCTCATTCGAACCGGCAAGGCCTTCATTTGCGATCTGACGCCGGAGCAGGTGCGTGACTACCGTGGCACATTGACTGAACCGGGCCGGGAAAGTCCTTATCGGGAACGCCCGGTCGATGAGAATCTCGACTTGTTCGCGCGCATGCGTGCCGGTGAGTTTGAAGACGGTGCCCGCACGCTACGGGCGCGCATCGATATGGCTTCGCCGAACATCAATATGCGCGATCCGACGCTGTACCGTATTCGTCATGGCTTGATTCATCACCAGACCGGCGATGAGTGGTGCATCTACCCGATGTACGATTACACGCATCCGATCTCGGATGCGATCGAGGGGATTACCCATTCGCTTTGCACGCTCGAATTCGAAGATCATCGACCATTGTACGATTGGGTGCTCGACAACATCAGTATCGGTTGCCATCCGCGCCAGATCGAGTTCTCCAGGCTCAACCTCGAATACACGGTGATGAGCAAACGCAAGCTGACTCAATTGGTGCAAGAGAATCGGGTGAACGGTTGGGACGACCCCAGGATGCCAACCATTGCCGGGCTGCGTCGACGCGGCTATACGCCGGAATCGATCCGTGCTTTTTGTGATGCCATCGGGATTACCAAATCCGAGGGCACGGTTGAGATGGGCGTGCTCGAAAACAGCATTCGCAGCCATCTCGATGCCGTGGCGCCGCGTCGTATGGCGGTCCTGGATCCGCTCAAGCTGGTGATCACGAACTTCCCGGAAGATACCGACGAGATCTTGTCGGCAAATAATCATCCTAAAGACGAATCGCTCGGCAGCCGCGAGTTGAGTCTGTCCCGTGAGGTCTATATCGACCGTGCGGACTTTCGTGAAACGGCAAACAAAAAATACAAACGTCTGGTGCTGAACGGTGAGGTACGGCTGCGCAATGCGTATGTGATCCGTTGTGACGAAGCGATCAAAGACGAAGCCGGAAACATCGTGGAACTGCACTGTACCTACGATCCCGACACCCTGGGCAAGAATCCCGAAGGGCGCAAAGTGCGTGGCGTCATCCACTGGGTGTCCGCTAAACATGGCCAATCTGTCGAGGTGAGATTGTACGACCGTTTGTTCCGGTCGCCCGAGCCCGGCAGAGAAGGCGATTTTCACGACGACATCAATCCCGATTCGCTCAAGATTCTGACAGGGTGCATGGTCGAACCCGGTTTAGCGCAGGCCGCTGACGGCGAGCGCTTCCAGTTTGAACGCGAAGGTTACTTTTGTCTCGACAGTGTCGATAGCACGCCTGACAAACCGGTGTTCAACCGGGTCGTCTCGTTACGCGATTCCTGGGGCGGCAGTAACGAGAATTGAACGCCTTGGCGGTGAACGAAAAAAATGGGGTCGGCACTGGACAAGGTACGGAGGCTGGCATACCATACGCGCCTCGTTTGAGGGGCCATAGCTCAGCTGGGAGAGCGCAACACTGGCAGTGTTGAGGTCGGCGGTTCGATCCCGCCTGGCTCCACCAAA
>JANQLO010000077.1 GCA_028280505.1 Chromatiales bacterium
TAGCCGGCTCTCCCACAAAATCCGACGAAACCGCCGGGAGCGGTTTCGAACAGCCGACAGGCTGGCCCGAAGGGCGAAAGGCAGGATGCCTGAAGTCATCCTTCGTGCAATAGGCGGGCTAGAGCTTTTCGAGTCGTGTTTCGAGGTCGTGAGGCGCGATGAACACCAGCGTTTTCCTGCCGCGCCGCTGTTGGGCCAGTAGGCCCAGACCGGAGAGCTTGAGCAGATCTGATCTTGCTGTGGCGTAAGCCACGCGGTGGCTGGTTTGATGGCTCTTGATGCTGTATTCCTGATCGGGGTGCCGTATTGCGTGACTGAGCAGTGCGATCTCTCTGTGATTGAGGTCCGAGTGTTTTAAAAGTCTTTCGACTTTCGCCAGTTGGTCGATCTTGCGTTCCATGTAGGTTTCGAGTTCGCCGATCGCGGTCTCCATTACACCGAGCTGATGCAGGATGAAATAGGTTAGGTCGTTGTCGTCGGTTTCGGTATGCAAAAAGGCGCGTGCATATTTGGCTGGGGCGTGTTTGATAACGCGAGAGATCGAGAGAAACTCGAACATCCAATAACCGCGATGCAGCATTGCCCAGTAAAAGAGTGCCCGTGCTGTCCGGCCGTTGCCGTCTTCGAACGGATGCAAATAAGCGAGCCAGAAGTGCAGGATGACGGCATGCACGACAGGGTGGATGAAGGGTTCTGCCGATTCAGCCCGATTTGCAAATGCAATCAATGCCTCTACTTGTTCACGTAGCCCCTCGGCTGGCGGTGGCGTGTGCAGCACGCGGTGGGTGGTGTGGTCGACGACATCGACGCGCTTCTCTCCTGGTTGTTGGATACGCCCGGCTGCCTTTTCGTTCGACAGGGTTTCTTCTGTCAAGGTGCGGTGGAGCGACATCAAGGATTCGAAGCTGATCGGCGCGCTGCGGATCTCACGCACTGATTGCATGGCTCGATAGTTATTGAGGATCATCCGTTCGCTATGGTCGCGAGGTTTGCGCTGGTAACGGATCATATCGGCGGCGACCTGACGAGTCGTCGAAGCACCTTCTAGCTGGCTGGATGTAATCGCCTCTTCGACCAGGGAATTGAACACGAAGCGGTCGCGGTTTTCCTCCGTCGCGACCGGTGCAGACAGTCCGATCCTCCCACTTGTTCGGCTGTCTATCGCATGCAGCGCTGCCAGCACTTTGTCAGGTAGGTTGAATGAGAAAGGGAGGCCGCTGATATCGCGCAGTGGAATCTGTTTCGATCCCGTTAGCCGCATCATCTTGATGCACAGCCACCAGGTTTCCGTGCTCAGGCCTTCGGGCGGTGTTTCGTGGCGAAGCTTGTCCCAATGCAGATATCCGGGATCCGGTGCCGTCATAATGCGGGGTATGTCCTTACCGTAATCCTGAAGGAGTTGGTCCAGCGGCGGTGGGCTGACAGGCCTTTTCATATTGTTAGATTTGTATCGGAAATTATCAGAACTCGAAAAATTGATAATTAAAATGTAGCAAAGTGATCAGAATTTATCAAAATTCGTATAATTGATAATCAAGCCGAATGATTGTTTCGTCGTAAATCCGAAAACAGCCCAAACCGCCAATCGCTCAACGCGACCACCATAGTGACGCCATGCCGTTGCTCCAAAGGCAGGCCGGCATCGTCGTCGTTGAGTTCGGCGAACTCGCGTGAGAGGCGTTCCATTTTCTTTTGCAGTATCGCGTTGGACTTGCGCGAGAGCATGCCGTTGACGACGATCAGGCGTTCGGCCTGACGGTCGAAACGTGAGTCGAAGAAATCGTCCTGCAATCGGCTGTGAAACAGTTGTTGTATCGGCCCGTTTTCGATCCAATGGAAAGTCGGTGAGATCAGCAGCTTGATCCGGTTTCCCGGCAACAATTCGATGATCTTCAATCGATCGAGTCGTGCGAGACAGCGGATGGCGTCTGGTTCGGTAATCTTGAAGTTGGTGAGTATTTCGGCCAGCGTCCAACGATTGAGCGCACAAACGGTAACCAGTAACAAAACACGGTCACCGGCGATTTCCTGTTCCTGTTCCCGGGTAAGTTGCGAGATGTGCTGGGCGCGCTGATTCATCAGCTGCACCAAGTCTGAAATTTCCATATTGAGCATCTGGCAGACCTGTTCGAGGCGCAGCAGCGACAGGTTTTTTTCGGCGAACAGCCGTTTCACACTGGCCTCCGATAGCTCGAGTACCGAGGCAACATCGGCATAGGTCTTTTTCTGTGCCTTGAGTGCATGCTTGAGGGTGTCAATCAGTTGTTGGGTCTGCGGCATGGCAATACGTCGTTGGCCAAAAGTATTGCTGAATAATACCTGTGTGCGCAGAAAGCGCGACGATTTCCTTTTTGATTGTGATATTTGCGACCGGACCGGAATCTGGTTGCGAGGCCCGAGCCGATTGCTTCGAAGCGATCGCCGGGCGTTCCGACAATCCAATCGAAAGGAAATCATCATGAAAACAAACTCGTTTTCCGTCATTCGGTCGACACTGGTCGCCGCGGCGGCCTGGTTGCTGATGAGTGGTGCGCAGGCTGCGGGTCTGCTCACCCCGTCCGATGGCAGTGTCCCGCCCCTGACGATCAAGGACCACCATGTCGATGTGGTGATCGAGGACGGATATGCCATCACCACGCTGGAGCAGGTGTTCGAGAATCCGCACGACCGGGATCTCGAGGCCAATTACAGTTTCCCCGTACCCGAAAAGGGCGCGGTATCGGGTTTTACGCTGTGGATCGACGGCAAGCCGGTGACCGGTGAGGTGGTCGAGAAGCAGCGTGCCCGCGAGATCTACGAGAGCGAAAAGGCAGCCGGGCGTGACGCCGGGCTGACCGAGCAGGATGCCTACCGCACTTTCGAGGTTTTCGTCTCGCCGGTACGGGCGAAGGGCGATACGCATATTCGGCTTATGTATATGCAGCCTGCGCATGTGGATACCGGCATCGGTCGCTATGTCTACCCACTCGAGGAGGGGGGTGTCGACGAGGCCAAGCTGGCGTTCTGGACCGCAAAGGAGGAAGTCACCGGTTCGTTCAGCTTCGATGTCTGGATTCGGTCGGCCTATCCGATCGAGGCGGTGCGCGTGCCCGGGCAGCCCGGCGCGGTCGTGAGCCAGGTGGATAGCGGTGAATGGCGTATTCAACTGGCCAGCAGCAATGCGCAAGGTCCCGCGTCAGTTGGCCAAAACGACGACGATGTCGCACCGGCTGCACAAGGTGCGGCGTCGATGCCGCCGACCCAGTCCGGTCAACCGGCCTTCCGCCTGGACAGGGATCTGGTCGTCTACTGGCGCCACCAAGCCGGTTTGCCCGGTAGTGTCGACCTCGTAACGTACAAACCGACCGCCGAAGGGCGTGGCACCTTCATGATGGTGGTGACACCGGGTGAGGATCTCAAGCCGATCACCGAAGGCCGCGACTGGGTGTTCGTGCTGGACATTTCGGGTTCCATGCGTGGCAAGTACACGACATTGACCGCCGGGGTGCAGAAGGCGCTGAAAAAGCTCCGCCCGGAAGATCGCTTCCGCGTCGTGCTGTTCAACAACGGCTCGCGTGAACTCACCTCCGGCTTTGTCAATGCGACGCCTGAGAATGTGCAGGCGTTCAGCAATCAGGTCGCCAATGTCTCGCCGGATGGGGGCACCAATCTGTTCGCCGGTCTCAAGCTTGGATTGGATGCGCTCGATGCCGATCGCACCAGCGGTTTGGTGTTGGTAACCGATGGTGTTGCCAATGTCGGTGAGGTGCAGCAGCGCAAGTTCATCGACCTGATCCGCAAGAAGGATATCCGGTTGTTCACCATGGTGATGGGCAACAGCGCGAACCGACCCTTGCTCGATGCCATGACCCGCGAGTCTGGCGGGTTCGCGATCAGTGTGTCGAACAGCGATGACATCGTCGGTCAATTGTTGACCGCGACCGGCAAGCTCACGCACGAGGCCTTACATGGCGTCGAGGTGAACATCAGTGGCATCAAGGTCGACGATTTGTCGCCGGCCAAGATCGGCAGTTTGTATCGCGGTCAGCAACTGGTGCTGTTCGGTCACTATTGGGGCGACGGTCAGGCAAAGGTCGAACTGAAGGGTAGGGTGTCAGGCGAAGACAAACGCTACCAAACACAGTTCGTTTTCCCTTCGATCGCTACCGAGAACCCGGAGGTTGAACGCCTGTGGGCCTTCGCGACCATCGAGGAGCTGAACCAACAGATCGCTGATTTCGGTGAAAAGGCGGACATCAAGCAGGCCGTGGTCGATCTGGCCACGGAGTACGGCTTGGTGACCGACTACACCTCCATGTTGGTAGTCAGCGACGAGGTGTTCAAGCGTCACGGTATCGCCCGTGACAATCAGGCTCGCTTGGCAAACGAAGAGGCCGCACAAGCGCAGCGGGCGCAACGCGCGGTACCGTCACGCCGGGTGGATACCCAACAGCCAATGTACTCCGGTAGCCGGCCGAGTCATGGCAGTGGCAGCGTCGATCTTTGGGGACTGATGTTGTTGTTGCCTTTGGCATGGCTTGCCATGCGTCGACGGGTAGTTGCTTGAATCTGTTGCTCGACAGGCTCCGGGGCGGCGACCGATTGTGGTCGCTGCCCTGGCTTACCCTCGGGTTGGCCGGGCTGATAGTGGCCTTGTTTGCCATTGCAGGCCCGGCACCCACGGCCTGGGTGTTCGATCGCGATGCCGTCCTCGCCGGTGAATGGTGGCGATTGATCACCGGGCATTGGGTGCACAGCGATCTGAACCATCTGGTCTGGAATCTTGCGGCCTTCGGCCTACTTGCCGGGGGTGTCGAATCGCTCGGCCGCCGTTGTTTGCTTGGCGGCTTGGTCGCAGGCATGGCCGGGGTGAATCTGGTGCTGTGGTTCGGGCTACCGGGGCTCAGTTATTACTGCGGTCTTTCCGGCGTGCTCAACACCTTGCTGCTACTCGCCCTGCTCGCCCATTACCGGCTTGACCCGCGTTCTAGAGCGATTGTCGTTCTGGTCGGTTTGGCCTCGTTGGGCAAGATCCTGTTCGAGTTGCTGAGCCGACAGGCCATCTTCAGTTCGACTGCCTGGGCCAGCGTACCCGAGGCCCACCTCGCCGGCTGGTCAGCCGGTCTGGTCTTGTTGGTAATTCATGCCGCGACTTCAAGGTCGCAACATACGCGACCTCATTGAGCATATTCCGCGACTTTTTCGGATCGGCTTTGTGTGGGGAAAGGGCCCGCCTAGGCTGAGATACCAAGAACAAACAAATGGATTGAACCAATGACTGCACTATTTCGTACCGCCGGTTTTCTGGCCTTTGTTTCTGCGATTTTTCTGAACGCATTCGTCGATCTTGGGCACAAGATCATCATCCAGAATACCTTGTTCAAGGTTTACGACGGTGAGCTGCAGATCATGCTCACCGCGGTGGTGAATGCGCTGATCCTGATTCCCTTCGTGCTGCTGTTCACCCCTTCCGGATTTCTCTCCGACAAGTATCCGAAGAACAAAGTGATGCGACTGAGCGCCTGGGTCGCGGTCGGACTGACCCTGATGATCACCTTCAGCTATTACCAAGGTTGGTTCTGGGTTGCGTTCGCGATGACCTTTTTGCTCGCGGTGCAGAGCGCGATATTGTCGCCGGCCAAATACGGTTACATCCGTGAACTGGTCGGCACCGAACAATTGGCGAGTGCTAACGGTGTCGTGCAGGCGGCCACGACCACGGCGATCCTCGGCGGCATTTTCGTCTTCTCGATTCTGTTCGAGCACAATTTGGCCGGTCAGTCGTATCAGGATGCGTCCGAGCTGTTGCCGTTGACCGCATCGGTCGGCTGGTGGCTGGTGCTCGGCAGCCTGGTCGAGGTCTGGTTCGCCTATCGTTTGCCGCCGAAGCGCGATACCGATCCGAGCCGTCGTTTCGATTGGTCGGGTTATGTCACGACGCGCTCGTTGCAACGTAATCTGCGCGAGGCCTTGCGGCGACCGGTGATTCGTCTGTCGATCATTGGTCTGTCCTTGTTCTGGGCGATTTCGCAGGTCATCCTGGCGGTGTTCCCGGCATTCGCAAAAGAGACGCTGGCGATCGAGAACACCGTGGTGATCCAGGGTCTGTTGGCCTGTAGCGGTGTCGGCATCATTCTGGGTTCGTTGTTGTCTAGCCGCTTGTCACGCGCCTATATCGAGACCGGACTGATTCCGGTTGCGGCCTTCGGTATCAGTGCCGCACTGTTCATGTTGCCCGGATTGGATTCGGTCACGGCGCATGCGTTCAACTTCATACTGTTGGGTATGCTCGGCGGACTGTTCGTCGTACCGCTGAACGCCCTAATCCAGTATTACGCCGGTGAGCGGCAGCTCGGCCAGATCCTGGCGGCGAACAATCTGGTGCAGAACCTTGTAATGCTGAGCTTCCTCGGTATGACGGTGGTGGCTGCGATCCAGTGGTTGCCGGCGAGTGCCATGATTGCGGCGCTTGCGTTCATTGCGCTTATCGGCGGCCTGTATACCCTGTACAAGTTGCCACAGTCGCTGGTCCGTCTGTTGGTTTCCAGGCTGATGGCGACCCACTACAGGTTGGAGGTTCAGGACCTGCATCATCTGCCGTCCGAAGGCGGTGTGCTGATGCTCGGTAACCACATCAGCTGGCTGGACTGGGCCGTGTTGCAAATGGCCTCCCCGCGTCCGCTGCGTTTTGTCATGGTGCGCAGCATCTACGAGCGTTGGTACCTCCGTTGGTTCCTCGATTTCTTCGGGGTCATCCCGATCGCGGGCGGCGCCAGCAAAGAGGCATTGGACCAGGTACGCGATACGTTGAACGCCGGTGAGGTGGTCTGTCTGTTCCCCGAGGGTGTGATCAGCCGCAGCGGTCAGCTCGCGGAGTTCCGCAAAGGCTTCGAGCAGGCGGCCAAAGATGCCGATGCGGTGATCCTGCCGTTCTATCTGCGCGGCTTGTGGGGTAGCCGGTTCTCCCGTGCCGGCGAGAAGCTCAAGGCCAACCGGCGAAACGGCTGGGTACGTGATGTCATCGTGGCCTTTGGCGCGCTCATGCCGATCGAGTCGTCGGCACCCGAAGTTAAGCAGGCGGTCAGCGAACTGTCGGTCAGTGCCTGGCACAAGCATGTTGCGACTCTGCCGACAGTGCCGGAGGCCTGGCTGAACACCGTGCGACGTGACGGCGGTGCGACCGCATCGGTCGACAGCAACGGCAAGCCGCTGAGCAGGCGACGCTTCGCGACCGCGGCGATCCGTTTGTCGCGCGTGATGCGTCGGCGCAGCCCGGAACGTAATGTCGGTATCCTGCTACCGGCCAGCAGCGGCGGTGCCATCGCCAATATGGCGGCGTTGGTCGCCGGCAAGACCGTGGTCAATCTTAACTTCACCAGCAGCATGCAGGCGATCGGTAGCGCCTTGGCCAAAGCCGAGATCCGTTCGATCTATACCTCACGACGCTTCCTTGCCAAGCTCGAACAGAAGGGTATCGATTTAGGTGCCGTGTTCGCCGATGTCGAGTTGGTCTATCTGGAGGATCTGATTCCGGCGTTCGGTAAGCTCGGCAGCTTGGTAGTGATGGCGTTGGTCAGCCTGTTACCGGCGAGCTGGCTATCGGCAGTATTCGTGAAACGCGCTGCGACTGATGATACTGCCGCGATTCTGTTTTCCAGCGGTAGCGAGGGAGAGCCCAAGGGCGTCGAGTTGACCCATGCCAACATCATGGCCAACCTGACCCAGGTTTCGGATGTGCTCGATACCCATGACGACGATCGCGTGATGGCGACGCTGCCGTTGTTTCATGCCTTCGGCCTGACGGTGACCACCTTCATGCCGTTGGTCGAGGGTATTCCGATGGTCTGTCATCCGGACCCGACTGATGCGGTGAACATCGCCAAGACAGTTGCCCGTCATCAGGCGACTATCCTATGTGGCACCTCGACTTTTCTGCGTCTTTACAGTCGCAACAAACGGGTGCATCCACTGATGTTGGACTCGCTGCGTATCGTGGTTGCCGGTGCCGAACGCCTGAACCCCGAGGTGCGCGAGGCCTTCAGTCTGAAGTTCGGCAAGCCCATCTATGAAGGTTATGGCACGACCGAGACGACACCGGTCGCCAGCGTGAACCTGCCCGATCGATTGGCATCGGACAATCTGCAGATACAGGTCGGTAGCAAACTCGGCACCGTCGGTATGCCCCTGCCGGGCACCAGCTTCCGCATTGTTGATGCGCAGACTCTGGAGCGTCTGCCTGCGGGTGAAGACGGTTTGATCCTGATCGGTGGCGTACAGGTGATGAAGGGCTATCTGCACGATCCGGCACGTACCGCCGATAGCATTGTCGAGCTCGACGGTCAGCGTTGGTACAAGACCGGCGATAAGGGCCATATGGATAGCGACGGCTTTCTTACTATCGTCGATCGTTACTCGCGTTTTGCCAAGATCGGCGGCGAGATGGTGAGTTTGTCCGTGGTGGAACAACAGGCGCGCGCGGCCATCGGCGACAACGAGGCGGATCTAGTTGCCGTTAGCATTGCCGACGACAAGAAAGGCGAGCAGATCGTGTTGCTGACCACGGCTGCGATCGACAGTGGTGAATTGCGTGATGCCTTGTTGGTCGCAGAGCGTAATCCTTTGACCATTCCTTCACAGGTGCTCCAGGTCGGTGCGGTACCGACCCTGGGTAGCGGCAAAACGGACTTCAGCGCGGCAAAGGCGCTGGCACTCGCGGTGTGAGGGTTCAGAAATAGTAGAGCAGCAACGACAGGCCGAGCAGCACGGCGACCCAGATCACCATGCTGCCGGTCGGCCAGGTGCGGGCGAGTAGTCCGCGCGGGCCATGATGCACATAGAGGTTGTCGATCAGTCGGGTGATGCTGTCGCGAACCTGTCGTTCCTTTTGCTTGCGGGCGACACTGGTCAGCACCGTGAATTCCTTGCCGATCTCTTTGAAGAACTTGCGGTAGAACCAGTCGAAGTCGAGGCTGATGGTCAAGGTGCGGCGCATCTGTTTGAGCATGACGAAGAAAGCGAAGCCCGCGAACAACAACACCTGGAACTGGGTGACCAGGTGATCGACCGTATAAGGTTGGTAGTCGACCGGATAGGGCAATATCGCGTACAGCGGTGCCGGGTAGACGCCGATCGCCAGACAAAGGAACGAGAACAACCACATCGCGATGCGCAGGTTCGCCGGTGGCTCGGGTGGTCGCAGCCCCGAGTCCTTCTGGAAGAACACGAACCAAGGGAACTTGATGCCGGCATGTAGGAAGACACCGGCGGACGCGGCCAACAGCAATAGCCAGACCAGCATCATGCCTTCGTTGGCCGCGGCCTGGGTCTCCAGCGACTTGGTGACAAAGCCGGATGTGAACGGAAAGGCGGAGATCGCCAGGGCGCCAATGATGCCGTTGATGGCGGTTGCCGGCATGCTCTGGAACAGGCCGCCTAGATCGGTACATTTGCGCTTGCCGGTCATCAGCAACACGCTGCCGGCGGACATCAACAGCAAGGCCTTGTAGATGATATGGGCGAAGGCATGCGCGGCCGCGCCGTTCAGCGCCATCGATGTGCCGATACCGATGGCCACGACCATGAAGCCGACCTGGTTGACGATGCTGTACGCCAGGATGCGCCGCATGTCGTTTTCCAGCAGCGCATAAATGATGCCGTAAAACACCATATAGAGGCCGATCCAGATCAGGATGTCCGCGCCGGGGAAGCCCATCAACAATGCGAACACCGCGGTCTTGGTGGTAAAGGCCGACAGGAACACGGTCCCGCTCGGGCTGGCCTCGGGATAGGCGTCGGCGATCCAGGCCGACAGCGGCGGTGCGCCGGCATTCACCAGGAAGCCGATCATGATCAGCGCGGTGCCCAAGGTATCCGGCTGCATGGCGGTGAACTCGACCGAGCCGGTCGCCGCGACCTGGGCGACGATACCGACCATCAGGATCACGCCGCCGAGCAAATGAACAAACAGATAACGCATGCCGGCACGACGTGCGTTCTCGGTATCGGCCGACCAGATCACTACGGTCGAGCCCAGCGCCATGAACTCCCAGAATACGAACAGCGTCAGCAGGTCGCCGGCGAAGGTGACGCCGATGGCCGAACCGGCATAGATATAGGCCGCGGTCAGTTCACGTATGCTGGCCTGACCATGGGCATAAAGACCGCCGGCGAAGACCATGATGGCGAACACGGTCGCGAACAAGCGGCCTTCGGTCGTCGACCGTACCGGCTCGATGACATAGTCCAGAAACGGCAGTTGCAACAGGCTGCCGAGCGGTAGCCACCAGACCGCGGCCAGCGTGAGCAGCGGCAGTCCGAGCAACAGCGGTTTCCGGCGTTCGGCGACCAGCGGGATCAGCAGGGCGCCGAGGATCAGGATCAGGCCGGGTGGAAAGACGAACTCACCCGTCATAGTAGTCGTCCTTGCGCTTCAGGAAGATACCCAGAATCTTCGCCAATGCGACCATACCGGCGCAGGCCAAAAAGCCGTACCAGGCATAAAAGCCGAAACTGGCGTCGATGGTGACGCCGCTATCCTCGAAATGCGGATGATGGTGGATGAAGAATTCCGGGATCAATGCCAACACCAGCACGGCGATCTGAATCGCCCAAAGCTTTGGCAGGTTTTCGCTGCGGTACAGCCAGTGCTTCGACTTTTCCGACGTGTTGTTCTCTTTGGTTTGATCCGTTGGATTGTTCATGGTGAGGCCACCATTTGTTGGACCAGCGCCAGTGGTGCGCCCGGGAAGAAGAACACCAATACCGCAAGTGTCGCAGTTGCGATCAATGCCAGCCGGATCGGCAGTACTGCCTCGCCATGATCTGCATGTGTATCGCTGTCATCCGGTGCCTTGAAGAAGGCCGCATAGACGATGGGCATGAAGTACGCGGCATTGAGTACCGTCGAGATCACGATCACCGCGATGGCGAATAGCTGCTGCGCATCCAGTGCGCCCATCAGCAGATACCATTTCGAAATGAAGCCGGCCGCCGGCGGCGCGCCGATCATGGATATCGAGCCGATCGCGAAGGCGCCCATGGTCCAGGGCATGCGTCGGCCGATACCGTTGAGTTCACTGACCTTGGTTTTGTGCGCGGTCACCATGATGGCACCGGCGCAGAAGAACAGCGTGATCTTGCCGAAGGCATGCATCGCGATGTGCATGCCGCCGCCGATTGCACCGGCGGCCACGCCGAGCATGGCGCCCAACACGATATAGCTGAGTTGACTGATGGTCGAATAGGCCAGCCGTGCCTTGAGATTGTCCTTACGCAGCGCGATCAGCGAGGCCATCAGTATGGTGAAGCCGGCGAGTACCAACAGCCAGTCCGCCGCGGCGATGCGTGCGATGGTGTCGGTACCGAAGATGTAGACCGAAACCTTGAGTACGGTGAACACGCCGGCCTTGACCACGGCGACCGCGTGCAACAGGGCCGAGACCGGTGTCGGTGCGACCATGGCCGCGGGCAGCCAACGGTGGAAGGGCATCAAGGCCGCCTTGCCGGTGCCCAATACATAGAGCAAGAGCAATATGCTGAGCACGCCCTCGCTCACCTCCTCGCCGAATACGCCGCCGTGGGTGAAGTCCAGCGTGCCGGTGAGCTGCCAGGTCCAGATCATCGCGAACAACATGAAGCCGATGGACGTGCTCATCAGCAGGCCGAGATAGATACGTCCGGCCTGCTTGGCCTTGTCCGTACCGGCATGCGTGACCAGCGGGTAGGTCGCGACCGACAGAATTTCGTAGAACACGAACAGCGTAAACATGTTGCCGGCCAGCGCGATGCCCATGGTGGCGCCGATCGAGACGGCGAACGCCGTATAGAAACGCGTTTGGTTTTGTTCGTGATGGGCGCGCATATAGCCGAGCGCATAAATCGTCGTAATCGGCCACAGGAAACTGGCGATCAACGCGAACAGAACGCCGAGCGGCTCCGGGGTGAGCGCCAGTGCCAGGCCGGGTACGGGTTCGGCCAGCACCAGTGTCGGTGGTGCATGCCAGTCCATGTTGCCGGTCAGGGTTGCGACCAGTGCGAACAGGATGACGCCGGCACCGATACTCACGCCCTCGCGCAGATTCGGGTTGGCGCGGGTGAGCACCACGCCGATCGCGGCGAGTAACGGCACCGCTAGGATCAGGCTCAGCAAGGTGGTGCCGCTCATCCGCCGGCCCCCATCAATTGCGTGGCGGCCTGACTGGCGACACCGACACTGATGTCGGTGTGAATACCGAAATACACATTGGCGCCGACCAGCAGCCAGACCGGTATCAGCATCGACAAGGGCGCCTCGGCGACCGCCGGTGCATTAGCCGGTGCCGGTTTGAAATAGGCGGCTTCGACCAGCTTCCACACATAGATCAGGGCCAGTAACGAGCCAAACAGCACGAGCAGCGTGACCGGCCAAAGGCCTTGTTCCAGTGTGCCGAGCACCAGATACCATTTGCTGATGAAACCGGCGGTCGGTGGTACACCGATCAGGCTAAGGCCGCCGATTACGATGGCCGCCATGGTCCAGGGCATGCGTCGTCCGAGGCCGGCGAAATCGCGCAGCGTCGCCGTGCCCAGGCGATAGGCGATGGCGCCCAGCGCGAGGAACAGTGCGCCCTTCATCAACGCATGATTGAACACATGCAGAATCGCCGCGGTGACACCGGTGGTATTGGCCAGACCGATGCCGAGCACCATGTAACCGATCTGCGCGACGCTGGAATAGGCCAGCATGCGTTTGATGTCGTCTTGGAACACTGCGACCAGCGAGGCCGAAACAATCCCGACCAAGCCGAGCACCATCAGAATCAGGTTCAGCGGCATCGCCTGCAGCGAAAACTCGACACCGAAGACGTCGAGCAGGACGCGCAACAGGGCATAGACGGCCACTTTGGTTGCGGTTGCCGCCAGAAAGGCCGTCACGGTGGACGGTGCATAGGCGTACGCGTTCGGCAGCCAGAGGTGCAACGGGAACAAGGCCAGCTTGAGGCCGATGCCGACGGTAAGAAACGCAAAGCCGGCGCGCACGGTGCGGGTATCGGACACTTCGGGCAGGAGTGCCGCCAGATCCTGCATGTTCAGCGTACCGGTCATCATGTAGAGGAAACCGATACCGATCAGGATGAAGGTGGCGCCGATGGTGCCCATCATCAGGTATTGGAAGGCCGCGTTCAATGCCCGCCGATCGCGGCCCATGCTGATGATGGCGTATGAGGCCAGCGACGAGATCTCCAGGAACACAAACACATTGAAGGCGTCGCCGGTGGTGGTGATCCCGGCCAGCCCGGCAAAGGCCAGCAGCAGCGCGGCATAGAAGCGGGCGATACGCTCAGACGGGATCTCGCTTTCGACACTGTGCCAGGCGAAGACCATCACCACTGCGGCGATTGCGGTCACGATCAGCAGCACATAGGCGCTCAGCAGGTCGATGCGGTATTCGATGCCCCAGGGCGGAGGCCAGCCACCGAGGTGGTAACTGATGGTGCCGCTCTGCGTGACTTGCAACAACAGTAAGATCGCGGCGCCGAAGCTTAACCAGGACGCGGCGAGTGCAATCAGCCAGGCCGGACGGGCGCGGTCGATCAATACGCACAACGGTGCGGCCAACAACGGCACGATGACCGCCAGCACCGGAAGATGATCGATCAGGGTCACTGCTTGGCGTCCTCTTCAGCGGACGCCTCGCTGGAGCTTGCCGTCGATTCGGCCTCGTCGGCCGCCTGGATGTCGTCTTCCTCGACGCTGCCGTAGGCTTCGTGAATGCGTACCACCAGGGCCAGACCGACCGCGGTGGTCGCTACGCCGACCACGATGGCGGTCAGGATCAGGACATGCGGCAGCGGGTTGGAATAGATGGCGATAGCGGGATCGTAAATGGGTGCATGGCCCCCGGCGACCTTGCCGAGCGAGATGTACAGAATGAACACCGAGGTCTGGAACAGCGCCAGGCCGACCAGTTTTTTGACCAGATTGCCCTGGGAGATGACCACGTAGAAGCCGGCCATCATCAGAAAAATGGCGACCCAGTCGTTATACAGGCCCGGTAGTTCGTTCATGCGCGGCGTGCCCTGCCCGCCAGGGCGTAGAAAATCGCGAGAATGATCGAAAACACCGTGATGCCGACACCGATCTCGACCAGCATGACGCCGAGGTGTTGTCCGTGTACCGGATCGTGTGCCAGCGCGGAATAGTCGAGAAAGGGCTTGCCGGCAAACAGCGAGTAGAGGCCAACCCCGCCGTAGATCAATACACCGAGTGCGCCGAGTCGAGGCAGCCAGTCCGGGGGTACCACCAATCGGGCGTCGCCTTCACCGAACACCAGATCGTAGAGGATGAAGCCGGTTGCGAAAATCACGCCGGCCTGGAAGCCGCCGCCGGCACCGAAATCGCCATGGAACTGCACGTAGAGCCCATACAGCAAGATCAGCGGGATCAGCAGCTTCACGACGACTCGCAGCACGATTTGGTCGCCGATGGCCGTTCGGCCGGGTCGGGTATGCGGGCCCTCCTGGATGCCGAGTAGCAGCAGCACGGCGATCCCGGCGGTGAAGATCACGACGGTCTCGCCGAAGGTGTCGTAACCGCGATAGCTGGCGAGTACCGCGGTGACCATATTGGGCATGCCGACCTCGATCGGACCTTGTTCGATATAGCGCGGCGCGACATGTTGGTGTGCCGGTGCGTTCGGGTCGCCGAGCAGTGGCGCGTCCAGGGTGCCGTAGACCAGGGCTGTGCCGGTGGTCGCGACCACGATCAGGGGCAATAGCGGGCTGTGTTTGGGACGGCGTTCCCAACGTCCGGTCAGACGCAGACACGAGAGCATCAATACCGTGGTCACGCCGGCACCGACCGCGGCCTCGGTGAAAGCGACGTCCACTGCGTCGAGATCCATGAACAGCGCTGCCGTCATGAAGCTGTAGATGCTGAACAGGATGACCACGCCGAACAAATCGCGCATGCGGATCGCGGCGATCGCGATCAGTACCAGAAAGACCAGCAGGATGACGTCGATCAGGGCTTCGATGAGGGCTCTCCCGTGTCATTCGGGTCGTCTTCCGACACCAAAGGCTTGAGCCCGCCGTGAAGCGCGGCTTTCGCGGTTGCGTGGGTGGCGGTTGGATTGGTGGCCAGTACGAAGATCATGATCATCACGACCTTGAGCAGATCGAGCGACCAATCCATTTGCAGCATCAGCCCGAACAGCAACAAGGGTGTCGCCAGGGTCTCGGTGACGCCGGCGGCATGTACCCGGGCGAAGAAGTCCGGCATGCGAATCAGTCCGATACCGCCGGTGATACACAAGAAACTGCCGGCCAACAGGCAGGCGGCGCTAAGCATGTCCAGCAGCAGGCTCATCTCGGTTCGCTCGCTTCGCCGGTCTCGTCGGCCGGACTGCTGTACTCGAAGAAACGCATTACCGCAATGGTGCCGACGAAGTTGACCATGGCGTAGAGCAAGGCGATGTCGAGAAAACTGGCCCATTCCAGCGCATGGCCGCCGAGTGCGATCAGCAGTACGGTCTTGGTGCCGAAGGAGTTCGCCGCCAGCATGCGGTCGTACTCGGTCGGACCGAGAAAGGCCCGGGTCAGGGCCAGGACCATGGTGATGATGACGGCGATGATGGCGGCGTATAGCAAGCTGTCAGACCTTCAATCGTAGGATTCGACGCTCCATCTCGCCTTCACGCAGTTCCTCCACACCCTCTTGCGATAGCGCATGGATCATGAAGTGATCCTCTTTGATATCGGTGGTCAGGGTGCCGGGGGTCAGCGTAATCGAGTTGGCGTAAAGGGTTTTTTCCAGCGGCGTTTCGACCCGGGTATCCAGACGACACCAGCACGGCTGAATCGGCAGCCTCGGATGCCAGATACGGCGGGCCAGGTCGATGTTCGATTTGACCACGCACCACAGCAGCCAAAACCAATAGCCGAACAAGGCCGGGCCGGGGTAAAGCCTGCCGGGCTCCTTGTCGGTTTGGTCCATCCGGCGGACAAACCAGACCACGAGCAACACCGACAGTGCGCCAAGGCCCAGTAACAGCCCAGTGAAGTACCCCGACAGCAGTACCCAGAACACTGCCAGGAAGATTGATACGACCAGATAGTGCATTCTTTTTTGTATATCGCGCCGCGATCCGGCGGCAAAACTCGACAATCGACCCCAGATTCGATTGCCGACGGTAATAAAAGCCGTGGTGTCTGACAATCGCCGCGGTACTTAAAAGTACGAATAATCAACCGCGGGGTAGGACGCAACGGCACTCGGTATCGAGATTTAACGGCCGAATTCTGCCGGACTTTGACGTCGCTTGCATTGAATTTTGGCGATATGGTGCTGCCACGGCGTGCCCCGATTCGGTGCAAAGCGCCTATAATCCACGGCCTGTGCCGGTTTTCCACCGTCTTGCAGTGTCGACGCAAACTCATAAATGTCACTGCCAGCGAATTGATCGTGCGTTGCCTGGAGTATCGGAACGTAGTGTCGCCGCGATCGAATACAGTCGGGCGCGTTTGCATGAATGGGCCCGGTTGCTGCGGGATTGGCGGTCGACGCTGTTGTACGGTTATGCCCCGGCACCCACCGAATTTGCGCGCTTCATGCTTGCCGAAGGTATCGCGCCGCCACAGGGGCTGATAGCGGTCTATTCAACTGCCGAGATGTTGAGCGGTGCATAGCGCGAAACGATGCAGCAGGGTTTTGGTTGTCGGGTGTACAACCAACGCGGCTGTCGTGAGGTGCCGAACATCGCCTGGGAAAATCTACACGTCTTTTCCGATGTCGTGCATCCTGGGAGTCCGTCAAGTCAACGGTGACGACCGTTTGCCGGTGACCTCGTTTACCGAGTCGGCTTGGTTTTAGAGGCCGGTTGTACCCGTTGGGCGATAATGCGTTTTCGATCGGTATGTAGTAGGTAATCGGCATGGCGCGGAAGCGAGGGTTCGTCGGCAGGCAACTGGTTCGGATCAGGCGTCTGCTACTGATCTCGGTACTGGTTGCGGTGGTGTTCTCGGTCGGTTTGGTTTCAGCCTTTCGTTGGATCGATCCGCCCTGGTCTGCAGTGATGTTGCAACGCCTCGCCGGCGAAGGTGGGCCACAGCATCAGCATTGGGTTCCACTCGACGCCATCGACCCCGAGTTGGCTTTGGCTGTGGTCGCTGCCGAGGATCAACGCTTTCCGCAACACTGGGGTTTCGATACCCATGAGATCGTGGCCTCGATCGAGAGCCATCTCGACGGCAAGCCTTTACGTGGCGCGAGTACTATCAGTCAGCAAGTTGCCCGCAATCTTTTTTTGTGGCAGGGCAGGAGCTGGCTGCGCAAGGGTTTGGAGGTCTGGTTCACCGGCTTGATCGAGGCATTGTGGCCCAAACGCCGGATTCTGGAGATGTATCTGAATTTTGCCGAAATGGGCGAGCGGACTTTCGGCGCGGGTGCAGCGAGTGAGCGTTTCTTCGGTCGTTCACCCGACAAGCTCGGCCGGCAGAGGGCCGCTTTGCTGGCTGCGGTGTTGCCGAACCCTCGGCTCATGCGAGTCGATAAGCCGTCGGATTATGTGCGTCAGCGGCGTGATTGGATCGCACGCCAGATGCGCAATCTCGGTGGCATTGCCTATCTCGACAAAGTATTTGCCGCTCAGTGACAGAAAACGAAAAACGGGATCGGTCCAAAGGACCGATCCCGTCTGCCTTGTTTCAGGCGAGGTCGAGAGTATTACGAATCGCCGTCCCGGCTCTGGACGTCTGCGGCGATGCCTTCGTTGAGCTTGTTGGCACGATATTCACGTGCAACCTGATCCCAGTCGGTGTCCGCTGCAAAGCGCTGGTGATAGTCGGAGTAAGACAGGCCTTCCGGGCTGTCACGGACGACTTCGTACAGGCTGATGCGGCTCGGACCCCAGGTGTCGATGGTGCCACGGAAATCGTTCAGGGCGATGCCGTCGACGTTCGACTCGATGACCAGGCGGTTCAGCGATGCCACGCGGTCGGACTTTTCAACCGGGGCGAAGGTCATGCCTTCGGTGCCGTAGTTAAAGTCGTACTCGGGGCCACCGATGTGTGAAAGGAAGTCACTGCTACCGGCGGTAGCGGCGGTGGAAGCAAGGGCGAAGATGCCAGCGATGATTACGGTTTTCATGATTTCAGTCTCCTCAATGATGTTTTTTTCGGCGGCGTCAGCACCGCCTACGGTGATAGAGACCCGGGTGCAGGAAAACTTTTTTCAATGAATACAAATTAAAGTTTCCGAATAAAACCTCACACAGCTTAAGGATACTGTTGAGAGAACAGCATTGACACTTCTCGTATGAAGTGAAATTTTCAAGCAGCGGCGTTGTAGTCAAACCGCGGTTTCCGATTTGCTAAGCTTCGTTGCGGAAACAAGTGTCGGCCAGCAGGGTTGTAGTCAGACCGCGGTTTCCGATTTGCTAAGCTGTGCGAATCGATCACGCCGTCGTCGAGCAAGTTGTAGTCAGACCGCGGTTTCCGATTTGCTAAGCTAGCGCTTCTGGAACGATCCCATCAACAATAGTTGTAGTCAGACCGCGGTTTCCGATTTGCTAAGCTGGTGCCGTTCGTGGAGTGCGAGATTTCGCAGTTGTAGTCAGACCGCGGTTTCCGATTTGCTAAGCTTCACTCGATCATTGCCGTACGTACGGAACAGTTGTAGTCAGACCGCGGTTTCCGATTTGCTAAGCTAAACAAGGCTTTACAAACAACGACAAGGTAGTTGTAGTCAGACCGCGGTTTCCGATTTGCTAAGCTGCCAACTTCTGCATGCGCTGCTGGGTCATGTTGTAGTCAGACCGCGGTTTCCGATTTGCTAAGCTGCAAAACCCGCTAATAGCTGTTACTCAACGGTTGTAGTCAGACCGCGGTTTCCGATTTGCTAAGCTATCCGGTGTGACGATCAACACAACTGATTTGTTGTAGTCAGACCGCGGTTTCCGATTTGCTAAGCTGTGATCACCTCGCCGGTGCTGATCTTTCAGGTTGTAGTCAGACCGCGGTTTCCGATTTGCTAAGCTCGGCGAGATCGTGACTGTAACCCCGAACGGGTTGTAGTCAGACCGCGGTTTCCGATTTGCTAAGCTTGGCAAGACATATTCATCTGCCTAACAAGTGTTGTAGTCAGACCGCGGTTTCCGATTTGCTAAGCTCGACCGTCAACGCGCGGTGCAGAAGCGGCTGTTGTAGTCAGACCGCGGTTTCCGATTTGCTAAGCTACAATGTTGGACCGGTCAAAGTTCATTGAGTTGTAGTCAGACCGCGGTTTCCGATTTGCTAAGCTCATCCTTACATCGTCGTCTGTGAGCCTATCGTTGTAGTCAGACCGCGGTTTCCGATTTGCTAAGCTGTGCCTCTCCATTTCGAGGGAGCACAGGCGGTTGTAGTCAGACCGCGGTTTCCGATTTGCTAAGCTCGTTACCCTGACGGCATCGAACCGTTGGGGGTTGTAGTCAGACCGCGGTTTCCGATTTGCTAAGCTGGAGCTGCTACGCAAGTACAACACGTTTCGTTGTAGTCAGACCGCGGTTTCCGATTTGCTAAGCTAGGCTGTCATTCAAGATCTGGGTATATCTCGTTGTAGTCAGACCGCGGTTTCCGATTTGCTAAGCTAATGAGCAGGCGTCGAATGACTCGGCGGATGTTGTAGTCAGACCGCGGTTTCCGATTTGCTAAGCTTCTCTCCTGGCATGGGGTTCGACTTCGTGCGTTGTAGTCAGACCGCGGTTTCCGATTTGCTAAGCTTATACCCTGGCAAGGCCCGCTATCGTCTCAGTTGTAGTCAGACCGCGGTTTCCGATTTGCTAAGCTCGATCACGTCTACCAGCAAGCGCCCTATGAGTTGTAGTCAGACCGCGGTTTCCGATTTGCTAAGCTTCTGGTCCAAACAGCACGACTCGGCCATCCGTTGTAGTCAGACCGCGGTTTCCGATTTGCTAAGCTTGAGTGTCTTGCGACCGTCCGCCGCTACCCGTTGTAGTCAGACCGCGGTTTCCGATTTGCTAAGCTAAAGGTCGCCATGGTCGGGATCGGCGTATGGTTGTAGTCAGACCGCGGTTTCCGATTTGCTAAGCTCTTCTTCTGGCAAACCAAGAAGGCTCGCGTGTTGTAGTCAGACCGCGGTTTCCGATTTGCTAAGCTGCGCGGGGTTTGGATGCGATACGGCCGCCGGTTGTAGTCAGACCGCGGTTTCCGATTTGCTAAGCTCCGATGTCCGTAAGCCACTGTTAATGCAGTGGTTTTCGGGCTTTCGGGCAACTGTATTTCGTGTCATTGGCATCAGAACAGCGTGAATTGTTTGGGATTTTTCTTAACCTGCCGCGTCCGACCGACGAAGCTGTAAATGCTTTCGTACTGTTTGTCGGTGATCGTTACGATATCGACACGCCCCCCTTCGGGTAGGTGTTCCTTGATTCTGCCATAAAGCGTTTCGGCCTGCTCTTTGCCGCTGACCAGTCGCATGTAAACGGAGAACTGCGCCATTTCGAAACCTTGGTCGAGCAGGTAGTTACGAAACTTTGTGGCGTCTTTGCGCTCGGCTTTGGTTTTGGTCGGTAGGTCGAACAGCGTCATGATCCACATCAGTCGATACGCCGACAATATGCTCATTACACGAGTGCCAGGGCTTGGCAATTAAGTGGCGTCGGCGGCTCCGGCAGTGTGAGTTTGGTTTCTTCGCCCAGGAACACCTGTGCCAGTGAGACGGCGAGATCGCTAATGCAATTGATCACCGGTGTTGTCACACCGGATTGTGCCAGGTCGGCATATAGCAATTCGGCAAGTGCTGCCTTGGTGTCTCTGTCGACTTCCAGGCGGCCTTGTTTATCCAGTGCGAAGACACGCAGGTCGACCAAGGGGCGAAAGGGTTCGATTAGGTCGTCGACCAGTTGCATGGCATTGTAGGCGTTGCGGTGGTGCATACCGATACTGGGATGCAGGCCGGCAGCGACGACGGCACGGGCGGTAGCGGATCGGACGATCGCATAGCCGTAGTTGAGCAGGCTGTTGTGGCCGCCCGCCTCGCGGTCGCGGCGAAAATCTTCGCCGAACAGTAGTTGCCAATAACGTCTCGCCGCCTGGGCCTCGATATTGTCGGGATCGCCGGATCGCACCTTCGCGATCAGAGCCCTGACGGGTACGACCGGTTGGCCGGCATATTCGAGTACTGCCGCCTGCATGGCCAGCTTGGATTTGACCAGTGACTGCCACAGCCGCTTGTGTAGCGGTTTGCTTGCCGTGAGCTGGGCATTGATACGTTTTGCTTGTTGATAGTTACCGTCGATGGCCAGAAGCATGCCGACGGGTTGGTAGTTGTTGCCGCACAAGACGAAGGGTGCGCCACGTTCGGCGAGGGCGGCCAGTAAGTTACTGGTATGGCTGATGCCGTGACCGGACGCGATGACGGCAGCGAGTTCGTCTAGCGGTACGCGCCCGAGTTCTTCGCGGCCGGTCGATACCACCATGAACCCGCGGTGCAGATGCAGGTGACGGTTGTCGTCGTGTATATCGATGATCCGTCCGGGCATGGCGGCCTCCTTGCGTAGGCGTGAAAGTGCGCGAGCTTCGCAAAGCATCGCGGGCTTTTGCCCACTCCTTATCGGCAGGAGGCAGGCTAGCCTTGAAAGCCGGGGTCGTGGATGCGCCCCAGCACGTCGACCCTGACCCACCGTGCGCGAAGTGAACGTAATGCTCCGGGCGATTTGGTGAGGTAGCTGAAGGGATCATCTTTGTCGCGGTCGCGACCATCGACGTTGGCTTCAAAATGGTCACAAAGCACGACCTTTCCTTCAGACATTTTTTGAATTCGCATCACCCGCTTGCCGCCCGGCACCGGTTCGACAATGATCATATCGTTATTGATGAGCCGCATGATTAAAGGTTGGCCATCGAACGTAGTTGATGCAAATCTCGGTTTATCCTGCATGAATGCCTGGTAACTCGATTGATTCGCTAGGAAAGAGCTGATGATCTGGCCGTGCCAAGTACCGTTATCTTCGCGGTAGATCTCGTAGCAATAGTTACCGCCGCCGCGGTACAGCTTGGCCGGCATTGCCGGTCGATTCTCCGGATACGGTGAGATCGCGGTGCCCTTCAGTTCGACCGTCACACCGGAGATCTTTCTCAGCAGATAGGCCTTGTGCGGCCAATTGCCGTGACTTTGTAGTTCTGCCAGTTTTTCCTTGAATTCCGCGTCGCTCAATCCCATCGAGATTTGTTTCAGACGCTCGGCCAGTTGCGTGTCTTGGAGCGCATCGAGATCCCTGGGTTTGAGGTCGGCTAAAGGAACGCGATTGCGTGCAAGATAGCGGTCTTTGTCATCGGGGCCGTCGACGATACCGTAAGCCGTCGCTTCGTGCAGTTGTGCGCGTGGATTGTGATCCGGCTTGTGCGACACGATACAGTGTGTGAGTCGGGTTTGGAGTTGGTCTCGAAAGCCTTGCGGTAATTCGTCGTCGATGCCTTTGAACAATGAGGCTTCGTCGATCTGCTCCATACGTGCCGCCCGTCGCGATACCGCGCCCAATAGACTGCGATCGATCAGTCCCACGACCGCAGCGTCGATCGCGTGATGACGATGGTCGTCGCGATTCTTGCCGTTGTGATCGCTAAGTAATTTGTTCAATCCCCATTTGCCGCGGAGCAGCGCGGTCAGTCGACCCGGTGACGTAACGATCTTGTTGCTCTCACATATCGTCTGAAGATACTCGCGCGCGACCCGTGACAGGTAGGCGGTATCGGTGAGTTGGCGTTGAATGAAACCGGCACCGTCGTCTGTGAATTCGCCGCTGCTGCCCAGCCATTCTTCAATGGCGTTCCGTGCGAAGCGTTTGTGCTTGTTGTAGGGCAGCAGCGATGCGCGTTGTTGAATATCGTCCCAGTTGTAACCGGGGCGTTGCGCCAATTCCTCGATCGAGCGGTTGCCTTTGTCGGCATTGGCTTTACGTGTGATCAGAATCTTGTTGTTGAAGCCGTCGTCGAGGGTTTTACTGAACGGCAGGATATGATCGATTTGGTAGTGATTACCTTCGAAAAGCTTTCTTGCGCTTATGTGGTCGCCGCTGAGTACACACCGATGGTTGAGTGGTCCGAGTTCTTCGAACAGTTTGAGCTTGAGCCGATTTTCAGCATTTCGTTTTTGACCCCCATATTGGTCGTTAAGTCTTTTGTTAAGTTCATCGTTGCGTTCGCGATTAAGGCGGTTTTGCTTGGCTTCTTCGGCTTTGGCCGCCCGGCTTTTCTTGAGATCTCTTGCCAGTTCAATATGGATTTCGGAAGGTGCGCCGTACTTGCCGATCACGGCGTTGACCAGCCGGCGCAATTGATTGAGTGCGATATGTACGGTCGGGTTGGTGATGCGTTCCTCGGGGTGTTCCGGGTCGCTCGATGCGACCTCTTGGCAATGCCGCCATAGAACTTCGTTGTACGGTGGTAGACGATCCAGCAGGCGTTCGGGTTTCTGTATGCGGTGGTCTTTAAACCCGGCCGCGAAGACGGCCTTGTCGTAGCTCAGCGGGTGACCCTCTGGACGGTCGTCTTGCTGCCAACCGTTTTTTAGTTCATCCAGCACCCGACTGATGGCCTCACGACTGAATCGCAGGTGGCCGTCTTCGAGTCTCGCACGTGCGATATAGCGTACGTTCTCTTCGGCCAGATCGTACTCGGTGTGAAGCCAGGCGATCAGTTCGTCCTCTTCTTCGACATCGAGTAGTTGTTCGACGATACGGTCTTGCTCGATCAGATCGAGATCGTGCCATGCCTTGCCGAAAGCCTTTTTGTGGGCCAGCGTATGACTGGTTTTGTTACCGTGTACGCTGATGCGCCCGAGCGTTGATGCCTCGATGGTAAACAGATATTCCGATGCGCCGGATCGCCCGAATAATTGTTGGCGCATCTGCGCGTATTTGGCATCTTTTCGGCGTTCCAGCCAAGCGGCTAGCTGATCGCGTTGTTCGCGTGTCAGCGGCAACTCGGTGTTGTCGGTCTCGCCTGTGTGTGAATCGAGCTGCAGCAGGCGTAGATGATTGACCTCCTGGTAAAGGCGAAACTGTTGTGCTGACGGCAGTGCCTTGGGTGCGCGGGGTTGGTCCGGCAACAAGGTGCATTTGCCGACTGGCGGCGCTTTAAGTAGCCGCTGAAAGAAGATGATGCGGTGCAGTTTTTGCCGTGCTTTGTCGGTGAGTAAGTCAGGATGGTGAGCTTGTTGACGCCGCCAGAGCTGGTCGAATTCATCTTCGACCATGTCGCGTGATACATAGAAGTCGTAGTAAGCCTTTGCACCGCTGCCGCGAAGACGGGCGCGCGTACCGCCTCCGTTTTGCAGGCGGCTAAACAGTGCTTCGCCAACAGTGCGGGCATTGCCCATTTCTTTTTGGAAAGCCGCGATGGCCTGTTTGATCTTGCCGGACTCGTTGTCGCCGCTGTCGCTCTTGCGGTTGGACTTGAAACCGCGCCGCTGGTTGAGATGGAACAAAGCACGCCCCAGATGGTGGGTCGGAATGCGTTCTTCCAGGGCGCGGGCGCGCAGTTCGTAAGGGTTGAGTTTTTGCAATGCTTTGCGTTCGGCCGCGCTCTCTGGCATTAGGCCGAACTCGGTCAGGGCCTTCAGTAAATCGCTACGCCGTCGCACATAGCGGTCGCGCCTACGGCGCTGGCTGCGCGGTATGCGCCGCCCCTGGGCCAGAGAGTCGCCGGTCTTAGGGTGTCGGCCGGCACCGATCTGGCTGTCGTTGTTACTGAAGATGCGCGAGCCGACCCGTATCAGTTCGACCGGCTGTGGGCGTTTGTCGTTCTCGCCTTGGTGTAACCGGAATACCGCCCAGCCGATGGAATTGGTACCGAGATCGAGGGCGAGACGGTATTGCATGAACCTGCTCCTTGGTTGGTGCTAAACTCTTTGGTGCCCCTGGTGGGAGTCGAACCCACATGCCTTTGCCGGACGTTGGTTTGGAAGACCAAAGTGTCTACCGTTTCCACTACAGGGGCGTTTTCTTTTGTGCGCAAATCAGAAACGCACGCATTCATTGCTACAACACCACAAGGAAGTTTCTTCTCGGTGATTTGGGAGGAAGAGGTTTCAGAGTGGTTGGTGATTCTTAGGATAGCAGGAAAATTCCCTACCACAAGGAAAAGTAATATTTTGATTTTTTAGCCTAGCTTGCTAAGCTAAAAACCGCAAATCGGAAACCGCGTAAGTTTTGTTTGCTACTAACAAGGCTTTATGCCAACAGATCGAAGGCCGGGCATTGCCCGTCCTTTTTGTTTTTCCGGTAAAAACACAAAACCGGCCATTCGGCCGGTTTTGTGTTGCTGTGAGGCGTTATCTCACGGTGCTTAGGAATCGCTGTTCGAGGTGTCGACATCGGCAGCGATACCCTGAGCTTCGAGCTGTTTCGCACGGAAGTCACGTGCAACCTGTGCCCAGTCGGTGTCAACGGGGAAGCGCTCATGGTAGTCGCGATAGGCGATGCCTTCGGGGCTGTCGCGCATGACTTCCCATAGCGCAATGCGGCTGGGGCCGTACTCGATGATTTCGCCTCGGAAATCATTGAGCGCGATGCTGTCGACATTCGATTCGACCATCAGTCGGGTCAATGACGGTACACGATGGCTCTTTTCGATCGGAGCGAAGGTCATGCCTTCGGTGCCGTAGTTAAAGTTGTACTCGGGGCCACCTATGTGCGACAGAAAGTCGCTGCTACCGGCGGTGGCGGCGGTTGAAGCGGCGACAAAGGCGCCGGCAAGAATCAAAGCTTTCATGGTTGGGATCTCCTCGTTAATGACGCCGGTGGCGTTACCACCGCTTACGGCCATAGAGACCCGGCGTTCCGGGAAAACTTTTCAGCTTGGTGGGAAAGTCGATCTGGTTGACGGGCGTGACGAGGCAGCCTGTTTGCCAGGCCGGGGCAGGGCTTAACTGGCGCTGGGCTTATCGCACCAGCACGAGTACCACCCGATCACGAATGGACGGATTTTGGCGCGAAATCCCTTGTCGAGCTGTTTGTTGCGCATACAGACGCAAACGCGTTTACCGAGCTTCATAAACAAGGACGCCTTTCCAATACTCTTTAGCATTTTCTGTTCGCTCCAGTTGAGTTAGTAGTTTAGCATGTATTAAATTTCAGATATTTGATTCTACGGACTGCCAATCTTGCCGAGAGTTCCGGATTGCGAGACCGATCACACTGTGCCATCCGTACAAGCGACCCGGTTACGCCCATCCGTTTTGGCCCGGTAAACGGCCTGATCGGCGGTCTGCAGCAGTGTCTCGCCCGCAGCCTGGGTCGATTGCCGCGGATCGTTCCGCAGGGTGGAGACCCCGATCGAGACCGTGATGTCCACGCTGGTCCCGTCTTCAAGAGAGATCGGTTCGGCGGCGATCGCATCGCAAATCTCCTGTGCCAGCCGGCATGCGCTATCGCCGTCGGTCTGCGGTAGCAGAACGGCAAACTCCTCTCCGCCGTAGCGCGTTGGCAGATCGCTGGTGCGCAGCCGCGAGCGCAGTCGCTGGGCAAGCGCAACCAGTACCTGGTCGCCTGCGGCATGGCCGTGGCGATCGTTGATCCGCTTGAAATGGTCGGCATCGACGAATAAACACGACAGCGCTTGACTATAACGACGCGCGCGGGTGACCTCTTGTTCCAATCGGTGTTGTAAATGTCGACGGTTGTACAGCCCGGTCAGACTGTCGGTCAGTCCGGCCAGCCGTAATCGCTCGCGATTGACGGCGTTTTCCAGGCATACCGCGGAAATGCTGGCGAGGTGGGCCAGAAAATCGTGGGCACTGTCGGCCCGAAAGCGGTTCGGGTCGCGACTGCCCAGGCACAAAAAACCGGCCAGACCGTCCGGTTGACGCAGCGGCAGCAGGGCAACGCTGCCGCCGATACGATGACCGAACAAAGGTTGATGGCTGGCGTCGTTCCAACTACCCAGCCACGGACGATGCAGATCGTCGAATTTGGCGCGGGTTGCGCGGACGTCGCGGCATAGCTCGACATGGCGCAGGCTGCTGTGGTCCCGCCGGTCATCCGGCAGCAGATCCTGGATGACGGAAAAGGGGTCGAGTAGCAACAGTTTGACGGCGTCGAGCGAGAACGAGCTTCGCATGCCCTGGGTTAGGCGCTCGAGCAACAAGACGAGATCGGCAGCTCCGAGCAGGGCCAGTTCACGCTCGTGAAAGCGTGCCAGTACCTGTTGGTTGTGTGCGGCATCGCGCCCCAGCGTCTCCAACAGGCCGCGCAGCATGGCGTTTTCCTGATGCAGGACCTGTTCGGTCGAATTGACGCGACCATGCGGTTTCATTTTGTCAACATCGGCCTCTGGCGTTAAGGCTTGAGTCGACGGGGCGGGTATCGAGCCGTTATCCGCTCCGCGGTGCAAAAGGCGAATGTTTAGTCCGGCGGGGGCGCGCGTTACACTGGCGCTGTCCAACACAAGGCGCTCATGGATCGGGTGCCGATCAACGTGCACTCCAGGGAGGGATCATGCGATTTTGGGCATTGTTATGGCTAGGTATCGTGTCGTGGCCGGCGGCTGCATCGGCGACGGTCTATCGTTGTGTCGGCGAGGCCGGCGAACCCGAGTTTCGGCAGCACCCCTGTGGGGCGACCGCGGTGATGCGAACGGCCGTGGAAAAGCCGCCGGTCGCTACCGGCGTGCGTCCTTCGGAGCGTGCCTGGCTGAAAACGCGTGAACGCGCCAAGACAGGTAAAACGAAAAAACGTACCACGGCGTCGGATGCCGGGCGGGCTGATAAGGCACGGAAACAGGCTTATCGTTGCACAAGAAAGCAACGCGCCCTGGATGCGGTGAATGCCGAATTGCGTCGGGGCTACAAGCCTGCGAAAGGCGACAGTTTGCGTCGGCGTCAGCGCGGGTATCGTGATTATCTGGATGCGTTTTGTTCTTGAGCGACGTCGGGCGGCCCGTCGAGTACCCGGCGGGTGCGCGAACTCCAGCGCAGAAAGTTCGGTTCGGTCAGGTAACCGCGGCTGACGACATAGTTCAGTACATTGCGCAGTCGGAAGAAGTGTACGACCGAGTCGACCCGGATGACCTCTTGTCCACGCTCGTCGAAAAACACAATCGACGGGGCGTAGAAGATGCCGAGTTCTTCGGCCCATTGGCGAGCCGTCGACGGTGTTCCGTCTGGCTTTATCAAGGGAGTATCGCCCCACATGTCGAGTTGGACGCTTTCGAAACGATTGAGCAGCTGGCGGACCACACGTCGGCTCAGGGGTTGAGTGTGCAGAATGTCGCAGGCGTGGCAGTCGCCTTGCTCGAAGAACACGACCAGCGGTAGTTCGGCGGGGAAGTGCGAGCGATCGAGATTGTGCGGTGGCGGCGAAAAGAAGGGCTGTTCGACGAGGTCACCGGGTTCGAAGCGCAGTGTGCTGTCGCCGCGTGCCATGTACACGGGAAACTTCTCACGCAAATAGTGATCGTCGGCCGCATATTCGAGCGCAGCGCGGAACTGATAGGGCGGATAGTAGCCGCGCAGACGCAATGCGATACGGCCTTCGGCGTCGTAGAACACCAGTGACGGGGTGAAATTCGTGCCGAGCTTGATCGAGTATTCGCGCTGGGACATGGTTTCGCCGTCGGGTGTCGTGACTTCCTCCGGGCTCCAAATGTCGATTGCGACGACGTCGAAGTTGCGTTTCGTGTAGGTGACGATGTCGGGTGTCTTGAAATTCACCTCCATCAGCATTTTGCAGTAGGCGCAACGTCGTTGCCCGAAATACACGATCAGGCCTTTCTTCCCGGCCTCGATCGCCTCGTTCAGATCCTCGTCGAGATCGAGAAAGCTTTCTTTGAACCAGCTCGGGTGTTCGAGCAACTCGTCAAGTGGTGTATCGTCGAACTGAAGGCCGTCGGCACTGACGGCATCGGCGGGTGGTGCGGTAAGCATCGCGAATACACCGAGTAAAGCGATAAGCCGGTAGCAACTGGCCGCATGTCGATGCCCGATGATCCGCGTCAAAGGTAGCTCCTCCAGTCCTCGCTTTTGTCCCCGAATACCAGGAAGTGTGGGTTGAGTAGGGATTCCTTGGTGTTGTAGCGCAAGGGTTGGAGTTCGGTATCCGTTACCTGTCCGCCAGCCGCCTCGACAACCGCTTGGGCCGCGGCGGTATCCCACTCGGATGTCGGCCCGAGCCGCGGATAGACGTCAGCGGTACCTTCGGCGACCAGGCATAGCTTGAGCGAGCTGCCCATGCTGACGATTTCGTGATCGCCGATGCGTTCGAGAAAGCGCAGCAGACTGTCACCGGCATGCGAACGGCTGCCGGCGACTCGCACGGTCGCCGCACGCCGTTCGCTGACGTGTATCGGCGTACGTTTACCGTTGGTGTCGATCTTCCAGGCGCCGACGCCGAACTGTCCGAGATAGCTCTGGTTGCTGACCGGTACATGGACAACGCCGGTGACCGGTCGGCCGTTTTCGATCAGCGCGATATTGACGGTGAATTCGCCGTTTCGCTTGATAAATTCACGGGTGCCGTCGAGCGGGTCTATCAGCCAGTAGCGCTGCCAGACGCTGCGGGTCTCGAACGGGATGTCCGCGCCCTCTTCGGACAGTATCGGCGTATCCGGATCGAGTACTGTCAGGCCGGCCGTAATCGCCCGGTGTGATGCTAGATCGGCGGCCGTGAGCGGCGAGTCGTCGTCTTTGTGCTCGACCGAAAAGTCCTGGTGATAGACTGCCAATATCGCCCGGCCCGCCGCGGTGGCGATTTCGAGCAGGCTTTCCATCTGTTGGTCCATGGTGTTGTCCCCAATTTCGGATCAGCAGTCGGCGAGGCAGTGACGGAATGTTCGGCCACGCGGGCAATTAATCATACAAAAATCCCGCGAATCGTGGGTTGAGGTACGTTGTGTTTGACTGGAAAGCCATCGATACGGTGCTGTTGGATATGGATGGCACCCTGCTGGATTTGCACTTCGATAACCATTTCTGGCTGGAGTTCGTGCCGCTGCGTTATGCCGAGGCCAATGCCTTACCGTTGGCGCAGGCACGGGAGGAGCTGCTGAATCGTTATCGGGACATCCAGGGTACCCTGGAATGGTATTGCGTCGATCATTGGACACGCGAGCTGGGACTCGATATCGCGTTGCTCAAGGAAGAGGTCGACCATCTGATCAGTGTGCATCCACATGTCACCGAGTTCCTCGACCTGTTGGCAAAAGCCGGTAAACGCCGTGTGCTGGTGACCAATGCGCACCAGAAGTCGTTGCAACTGAAAATGCGTAAGACCCGATTGGGTGATCGGCTCGATCGGGTTGTTTGTGCCCACGACCTCGGTTCGCCGAAGGAAGAGCAAACGTTTTGGGTTCAGTTGCAGCGGCTGGAGGCATTCGACCCCGAAAAAACCCTGTTTGTCGACGATAGCCTCGCGGTATTGCGGTCGGCGAGGCGTTATGGGATTGCAAATCTGCTGGCGATACTGCTGCCGGACACCCAACAGGCGCTGCGCCAGGTCAGCGAGTTTCCTGCGGTGCCCGGTTTTTCGACACTGCTACCGGCATTGCACGATGCCCTTTGAAACGGCAGGTCGTTCAGGTTCGGGGCCCTGCGACCGGCTTGCCGACGAGATAGCCCTGGATATAGTCGCAGCGTTCGGCGGTTAGGAAGTCGCGTTGGTGTTCGGTCTCGACACCCTCTGCAACGACCTGCATATCAAGCGCATGCGCCAGACGGATGATGGCTTGTACCAGTTTTTCGTCGGTTGTCAGCCGGCCGATACCCGCGGTGAAGGATCGATCGATTTTGATGTAATCGAACGGGAAGCGTCGTAGGTGACTGAGTGACGCCTGGCCGGTGCCAAAGTCGTCCAATGCGATGCGTACGCCATGTTTTTTGAGTGCGTGTAGCGTGCGCGCCGCGCCGCGCAGGTCGGCTTCCAGGGTGTCCTCGGTGATTTCCAAAATCAGATGCCGCGGCATCAGACAGCCTTCGTCGAGACGTTCGAAAAGCCGTTGTGCGAAGGCCTCATCGTGCAGTAACCGGGCACTTAGGTTGATCGACAGTACGGCATCCGGGTTTGGAGGCGACGTTTCCAGGTGGTCGAGTGCCCAGTCGCTGATCCGGGTGCAGAGGCCGGCATCGTTGAGGGCATTCATGAACGACGCCGGGCGTAGCATGCCTTGTTCGGCATGCGGCCAGCGCAGCAGCGATTCATAACAATGAATGCGGTCGTCATCGGTTGCCACAACCGGTTGATAATGCAGCGCCAGTCGATGGTGCTGAACGGCGTCGCGCAGCTCGTTTTCGAGCACGTGCCGGGCAGCGGCCTTTGCGGTCAAGTCATCGCTGACGAAACGAAAACTCGAGCCCTCTTCGCGTTTTACGGCGTACATCGCGGCATCGGCGAGTTGGATAAGCCGGTCCGGGTCGGTGCCGTCGTCGGGGGCCACGGCAATGCCGATCGAGGCCCCGCTGTAGAACAGGCGGCCGTCGATTTCGTAGGGCCGTTGAATTGCATTCAAGGCCTTTTGCGCCAGTTCCGTCATTTGTTCACGCTGGCGCTGATCGGGCAGCAGAACTGCGAATTCATCGCCACCCAAGCGAGCGATCAGGTCGTCCTGGCGGAACACTTTGTGAAGCCGCTGGGCAACGTCTTGCAGCATGCGATCGCCCGTAGCGTGCCCGTAGCTATCGTTGACTTGTTTGAATCTGTCGAGATCGATGAACAATAGCCCGGTCAGGG
Source organism: Chromatiales bacterium (assembly GCA_028280505.1). GTDB lineage: Bacteria > Pseudomonadota > Gammaproteobacteria > Chromatiales > Chromatiaceae > Thiosocius. Next base: position 31,676 of record JANQLO010000077.1, read on the forward strand.
TATGGCTGGTCTCTGCGGCCTCGATCGCGTCGCTCAGGCGACCGCGAAACCGTACACGGTTCGGCAGGCCGGTGAGGGTGTCGTGATGGATCAGATGGTCGAGTTCTTGTTCGCACGACATCAGGCGTGTTCGAAGCGCAACAAACGCTTCTGTTGCGTTGATGAATTCCCGTGGTAACGCATCCGGTAGTGTTTCGTCGTTTTCATCGAGAGATTCGATATTGTCGGTGAATCGCCGGATAGGATGCAGGATCAGCAGATTCGCAACGATATACGCACAAATGCTGATCAATAGAGCGAATGCGAGCGGCGGCCATATGGCCGGGTTGTTGTCGAGCCGAAAGATGACGAAAGCGATCAGCCCGGCTGCCAGGCCGGTCAGCAGAGCACTCGACAGCAGGCGGTGTCGCAGGCTTGGCGTTCGTCCACTGAGCGCTTGTCGCTGTGTACGCTCGGCGTTCATCGCGGCTTGGGCCTAACCCGCGTAGTGCACGAAGGCGGAGCCGGTACGATCGACGAAACCATGGCCATCAAACATTCGCACATCGATTTGCTCTCAATGATGCGGAGACACTTTCGTGCAATACGCGGGCTAATCGTCCCAGCGTTTGAAACGTTTGCGACAGTAAGCCAGTAGTTCGGCATGGTTGCGAAAATGGTGTGTGAAATGGGTTTCTGCCGGTTCGTCGAACTCGCACCAGTCGTTACTGTAGTCGCGACAGACCTGCGGCCGGCTGTCATAGATACCGCATGCGCCATCCGGCTGCAGGTGTTCGCAAGAGCCGCGGATCAGCAGGTACCAACCATCCTTGTCACGGTAGACCTCGACATTGGCATGCGAGATCTGCCAGAGCACATGATCGAAATCGGCCTTGGATCGCAATGGCCCGAGGGCCTCGGTGGTGTAGGTACAACAGGTCGAGCCGAGGCACCGGCTGCATTTGTTGTCGACGGGAATGGCCGGCTGGCTCATGCCGGTGCCGAATCGCCGCTCTTGGGTTTGCGCCGGCGACGACGGCGCGGGCGTTTCTCGCCTTCCTGCTCGCCTTGCGGTTTGGTCTGCTTGTTGCCGGAGGGTGCACCACGTCGTGGGCCGCGGCCACCGCCGTCCCGCCGTTGCAGCCGGTCGCCCTTTTGGATGTGTACCCGACTTTTGGGATCGACGTCGGCCAGGAGTTCGGCCGCGACGGGTTCGACCGGAATCTTGTGACCGATGTACTGCTCGATCTCCGGCAGCGAGAAGGCATAGGTTTCGCAGGCGAATGAGACCGCGTCGCCTTCGGCACCGGCGCGTGCGGTGCGGCCGATGCGATGGACATAGTCCTCGGCGTCATCCGGCAGGTCATAGTTGATGACGTGGGTGACGCCCTCGATGTGCAAACCGCGAGCGGCGACATCGGTCGCGACCAGCACCGAGACCTCGCCGCTGGAAAAGCGCTTGAGCAGGCTCAGGCGCTTTTTCTGTGGGACGTCGCCGGACAGGATTGCAGCTTTGTGGTCGTTACCTTCGAGATAGCCCCAGACTTTGTCCGCCTCGCGTTTGGTGTTGATAAAGACAATCGCCCGTGCTTCTTCGAGACGATTCATCAGCCCGATCAGCAAGGGGATCTTCTCGTCATTCGCGACCATGTAGGCGGTTTCACGCACCCGGTCGGCGGTAATCTGCTCTGCCTCGACCACGACCTTCTCGGGGTTGTTCATGTGTTCGTAGGCCAGTTCGGTCACGCGGTATGACAGCGTGGCCGAAAACAACATACTTTGCCGATCGGCGGGGGCTGGGCAGCGTCTGAGCAGGTAGCGAATGTCTTTGATGAAGCCGAGGTCGAACATGCGGTCGGCTTCGTCGAGTACCAGCACCTGCAAGGCGCGTAAATCGAACACCCGTTGTTTGAAATAGTCGATGATCCGGCCGGGGGTGCCGATCAGGATGTCCACGCCGTCTTCGAGCGATTTGCGTTGGGTGTCGTAGCCGGTGCCGCCATAGACGACGCGCACTTTGAGGCCCGTGTGCGCTGCCAACACGCAGGCATCGTTGTAAATCTGAACTGCCAGTTCGCGGGTCGGGGCAAGCATTAACGCACGGGGTTGGTTGGCGCGGCGGCTTTTCTCCGCCGGTTCCTGATCGAGTTCGTGCAGCGTCGCCAGCAGAAAGGCGGCGGTCTTACCCGTGCCGGTTTGCGCCTGTCCCGCGAGGTCGCGGCCGTCCAGCGCGATTGGCAGCGTCTGTGCCTGGATCGGTGTGCAGTATTCGAATCCTGCGTCGCGAATGCCGGCCATGATGGCGTCGGAAAAGGGAAAACCGTCGAATCGTGTCTTGGTCAAGTGTTTTTCGCTCATGGCGCGCAAGCATACCTGAATTCCCGGTCGTGAAACGCTAAGGGCTTGAATTAAGTGGGTTGATCGGCTCAAATGCCGGTATCTGCGCACGTCCGAACCCGGACATCGCACGACGCGGGCCTGTTCCGCGATACCGACGCGTTCCCTTCAGGCGCGTTTTTTGAATGCCGATTTTTTTGGAGACAGTCAGTGAGTGACAAGATCGTTCATGTGACGGACGACGATTTCGAAACCGAAGTACTCAAGTCGTCCGAGCCCGTTTTGGTCGACTATTGGGCCGAGTGGTGTGGCCCGTGCAAGATGATTGCCCCCGTGTTGGATGAGATTGCCAACGAATACGACGGCCGGGTGAAAATTGCCAAATTGAATATCGATGACAATCCGAATACCCCGCCCCGCTATGGGATCCGTGGCATTCCGACCTTGATGCTGTTCAAGGACGGCGAGGTCGAGGCGACCAAGGTCGGTGCCGTTTCCAAGTCGCAATTGACGGCATTTATCGACAGCAATCTCTAGTTTCTACCGCTGCGGCGCATCGGCGCCGCAATTAAACTTGGATGCACGCGAGTCGCATGCTAGACTTGCAAAAGGTCTCAATCGGGACCGCACTTCCTATTACTTAAAAAATCCAAACGATCTGGGCGCCTTCGCGTCGTTCCCCGAATCGATCCCAACAACAACCCAACCGTCTTCCAAGCTGGACATGAATCTAACCGAACTGAAGAAAATGCCTGTGCCCGAGCTATCAGCGCTCGCACAATCGATGAACATAGAAGGGGTCGCCCGGTCCCGTAAGCAAGACCTGATCTTCGCGATCCTGAAGGCGCATGCCAAAAAGGGCGAAGATATCTACGGCGACGGTGTGCTTGAGATCCTTTCGGACGGCTTCGGCTTCCTGCGTTCCGAGGACTCTTCCTATCTCGCCGGGCCGGACGACATTTATGTTTCGCCGAGTCAGATCCGGCGATTCAGTCTGCGAACCGGCGACACCATCTCGGGCAAGATTCGGCCGCCGAAAGATAATGAGCGTTACTTTGCGATGCTCAAGGTCGATTCGATCAATTTCGACAAGCCCGAGAACGCCAAGCATAAAATTCTGTTCGAGAACTTCACGCCGCTGTTCGCGAACAAGAAGTTTCATCTCGAGATGGGCAATGGCAGTACCGAGGATATCACTGCCCGCACCATCGAATTGTGTGCCCCGATCGGCAAGGGCCAGCGCGGATTGATCGTTTCGCCGCCCAAGGCCGGTAAGACGATGTTGATGCAGAACATCGCACAATCGATTGCGACCAATCATCCGGAATGCCATTTGATCGTGTTGTTGATCGACGAGCGTCCGGAAGAGGTGACGGAGATGAAACGCTCGGTGCGCGCCGAGGTGATTTCGTCCACCTTCGACGAGCCGGCCGCACGTCATGTCCAGGTTGCCGAGATGGTGATCGAAAAGGCGAAACGCCTGGTCGAACATAAAAAAGATGTGGTGATTCTGCTCGATTCCATTACCCGCTTGGCGCGTGCCTATAACACGGTGATTCCCTCGTCGGGCAAGGTGTTGACCGGCGGTGTCGATGCCAATGCCCTGCAGAAGCCGAAACGTTTCTTCGGTGCTGCGCGTAATGTCGAGGAGGGCGGTTCCTTGACCATTATCGCCACTGCGCTGGTCGAGACCGGTTCACGTATGGATGATGTGATCTACGAGGAATTCAAGGGTACCGGCAATATGGAGGTCCATCTCGACCGACGCATTGCCGAGAAACGCATCTTCCCGGCGATCAATATCAATCGCTCCGGTACCCGACGCGAAGAACTGCTGATGCCGGAAAACGAGCTACAAAAGATGTGGATTCTGCGCAAGATTCTACATCCGATGGACGAATTGGCGGCGATGGAATTCCTGTACGACAAGCTCAAGGTCACCAAGACCAATCAGGAGTTCTTCGACGCCATGAAGTCGAAGGCCTGATTCGCCTGGGTTTCTCGTTCGTCGGGCCTATGGCCGACGGACGAGCGGTGATGCGATCCATGTCGATCAAGCCAACCCATGCGATGGTTCTGGCCGCCGGCCGCGGCGAGCGCATGCGACCACTGACCGACCATACCCCCAAGCCCTTGCTACCGGTTGTCGGTAAGCCGTTGATCGTCTGGCATATCGAGCGCCTTGCCGTGGCCGGCATTCGCGAGCTGGTGGTCAACCATGCCCACCTGGGGGCGCAAATCGAACGGGCGCTCGGTGACGGTAAACGCTGGGATTTGACCATTCGTTATTCGGTCGAAGGTGAGGGGCGGGCCTTGGAGACCGGTGGCGGTATCCATCGTGCGCTGCCGTTGCTCGGTAAGCGGCCTTTTCTTGTCATCAACGCCGATGTCTGGACCGATATGGACGTCTCCGGACTTGTTTTGCCCGAGGGTCGTTTGGCGCATCTGGTGATGGTCGACAATCCACCGCAGCATCCGCAGGGCGATTTCTGTTTGGCTGACGACGGCGCGCTGAACGGTACGGGCGAACCTCGCCTGACCTACAGCGGGATCGGTGTCTACCATGGGGATCTTTTTGCGGGCTGCCGACCCGGTGCTTTTCCTTTGGCCCCGTTGTTGCGGCAGGCGATGGCCGAGGGGCGCGTCAGCGGTGAGCGCTACCGCGGGCGTTGGGTCGACGTCGGCACGCCGCAACGTTTGGCCGAGTTGGAAAATGCTTTAGCCGCTTCCAATTGAAACATTTTGCGTATCGGTGCCGTAAAGTCGGGCAAGCGCCGGCTTTGCGCGTTAATCTTGGTGTCATGGGACAGGAGATCACCGATAGCCGGTTCGATCAGGCGGCCTTCGTCGAATTCAAACGTCGATTGGACGATGAAACGGCTCTGCTAAAGGAATGGCTGGCACAGGGGCGGTTGCGCTCGACGCAGCGTCGGTTTGGTGTTGAGGTCGAAGGTTGGCTGGTCGATGCCGATTCCTTGCCGGCGGCGCAAAATCAGGCCTTCCTCGATTTGGTCGCCGATGATTTCGTGGTGCCGGAGTTGGCGCGATTCAATTTCGAGATCAACTCGACGCCGGCTACGTTGACGCCGGGTGCATTGGATGCGATGCATGCCGAGCTGTTTGCGCGTTGGCGGCGTTGCGAGACGAGTGCCGGGCGCCTGAATCTGCGGCCGCTGTTAATCGGCATATTGCCGACGGTGCGAAGTCGCGATCTAACCCTAGAAAACATGTCGCCTTTGGCGCGCTATCAGGCGATTAACGACCAGGTCTTTCGTTTGCGCGGCGATGCGCCTATCGTGCTGGATATTCGCGGTACCGAGGAGCTAAAACATCAGCATCGGGACGTAATGCTGGAAGCCGGCACCACCTCTTTGCAAATCCATGTGGAGATCGATGCGGCCGAGGCCGCGCGAGCCTTCAATGTCTGTAAGATGATCTCGGCGATCACCGTGGGTGTGGCGTCGAATTCGCCTTACCTGTTCGAACGTGAATTATGGCGGGAGACGCGGATTCCACTGTTCGAGCAGGCGGTGTCGGTCGGTGCCAGCGATTACAGCAAGCGCGTGACCTTTGGCATCAGGTATGCCCGTGAGAGTATTCTCGAATGCTTCGATGCGAACCGCACGCGCTATCCGGTGATCTTGCCGGATTTGATGGAGCAGCCTCGTGAGGCCCTGAGTCATCTGCGTTTGCACAATGGAACCATCTGGCGCTGGAACCGGCCGTTGATCGGCATGGACGAGTCCGGTGAGCCGCATTGCCGAATTGAGCATCGCGTGGTTGCAGCGGGCCCTACGCCGAGCGATGTGATGGCCAATACGACACTGTTTCTCGGCTTGTTCGAGGCCTTGATGCGATCGTCGGAGCCCTTGGAGAGCCTGCTGCCGTTCGAGATCGCAAAGGCCAATTTCTATGCCGCGGCGCGTGCCGGGCTGGCTGCCGAGGTGCAATGGTTCGACGGTAAAAAACGTGATTTGGCACATCTTCTGGATGAACACTTGCTGCGTGTGGCCGGTGAAGGCCTTGCCGCTGCGGGAATGCCGCAGACGGAGATCGGTCGTTGGCTGGGTGTTATCCGGGGTCGACTCGAACGCGGTATGACCGGTGCCGATTGGCAGGTTGCCTGGGTGGCGCGTCACGGGTGTCATTTCCAGCATCTGGTCGATGCCTATGTCGAGCACCAAGCGGGTGATCGACCGGTGCATGAATGGAGTTTGTCATGACAGAGCTGTTAAGCGAGGTGGATGATCTACCGGTTTCCCTATTGGAAGCCGATGCGGCTGGGCTGCATGCGCATTTAAATGGACCGACGTTGTTCCATTTACGCGGTCGGCGCGAGCCGGCGCTATTCCTTGTCGTGTTGATGCACGGTAACGAAACCACCGGGTGGGATGCCATACGGCGGGTCTTGCGAGGTTATCTTGGGCCAGACGGCTACGATCTGCCGCGTTCGTTGAGTTTGTTTGTCGGCAATACCGCTGCGGCCGAGCGCGGGGTGCGGCACTTGCCGGAGCAGCCGGATTACAATCGCGTGTGGCCGGGTAGCGAAACCGGCGGTACGCCGGAACATGCGTTAATGCAGGATGTCATGCGACGTATGGCCGACCGGGAGATTTTTGCGTCCATCGATGTTCACAACAATACCGGGCTCAACCCTCATTACGCCTGCGTCAATGTCCTTGAGCATCAGTCGCTCCATCTGGCCGCGCTGTTTGGCCGTACCGTGGTTTACTTCGTACGCCCGCGGGGTGTCGCATCGATGGCCATGGCCGCACTCGGTCCGTCGGTCACCTTGGAATGTGGCAAGGTTGGGCAACAGCATGGGATAGAACATGCCGCCGACTATTTGCATGCCTGTCTTCAGTTGTCCGAGATACCCGGTCACGCGGTGGCGGCGCACGATATCGATCTCTATCACACGGTTGCGGTGGTGAGGGTGCCCAAGCACCATTCTTTTGTGTTTGGAGAGACCGGTGCGGCAATCAGCTTCCCATTGCATCTGGATACCCTGAACTTTCGCGATTTGCCGGTTGGTAGCCTGATCGCCGAATGTGGCAATGGCATCGAGCAGCCGTTGGACGTTCGCGACGAGCAGGACCATCAGGTGGCCGATCGTTATTTCGAACTCGACGACGGGCGGCTGGTGACCCGTGTGCCGGTCATGCCGTCGATGCTGACCTGTAATCCCGACGTCATCCGGCAAGATTGCCTGTGCTATTTGATGGAACGCTATAACGATCACCTGGCCGACGCCGGTTAAGCAGACATGGCGGGGCGCAATATCTTCGTCGCATCATGCGATTAGACTGAAGTTGTAAGCATCAATGGCCGCTAGTGTTCTGGGCCGGGGCGCTGGGTGCCGGCAAGGGCAGAGGGAATAGATGGCGACGCCTATCGTGATCGATATTGAGGCCTCCGGATTCGGCAGGGGGAGTTACCCGATCGAAATCGGTGTAGTGCTACCGGATGGTTCACGTCATTGTTATTTGATTTCGCCGGCGCGCACCTGGAGTGCGTGGGACACGGAGGCTGAGGGGGTGCACGGCATCAGTCGTGAGGTGCTGTCAGCCTATGGGCGACCGCCACAAGACGTGGCGTGGCGGTTGAACGAGATGCTGCGTGGCAAGACGGTGTATAGCGACGCTTGGTCATTCGATCTGTCTTGGATGGGTAAGTTGTTCGACGTGGCCGATATACAGCAGGGTTTTCGTATCGCCGACATCGCCGATCTCATGGACGAGGACCAACGGCGGTGTTGGCACCAGACCAAGGCCGAGGTCACGGCTGAGTTGAACATCCGGCGGCACCGTGCCAGTGGTGATGCGCGCATCTTGCAGGAGACCTGGCGACGTTTGAGTCGGCACGCTGCTTGAATCCATCGGCGGTGCGCTCGATAGCTGCTCGCGGATTCGGGGGCTTCGCGGACAAGGGTCGGCGGGTAGTGATTTGCCCGTACGCTATGAATCGTAATCCGAGCGCATGCGCGGCTTGAGTCGGTCGTAACCTTTGAGGTGCCACAAACGCATCTGCTTGTAAGGTTTGTAGCTCTGGCTCCAGATCTCGTCGTCACGCAGAATGGCACAAGCCGTTTGCTGGTAGTCTTTGTTGCGTGCTTCGTCGTCGATATAGTCACTGCCGCCAAAACAACAGGTTTCGTACAGATGGGTCAAGTCGGGATAAATGGCGCTGTGTTGGTGGCCCAACCAGTGCACCGTCTCGTGGAATAGCAGCGCAGGACGTTTTTTGTAGCGGTGGAGGTTTGCCGGGCGTAGAGGTTGGCCGTTACGGTGCTCCTGGATTTCCGACTCTTCGAGATGAAAGAAGGCGCGATAGGTTTCGTCGTCGTGCTTTCGGCTGAGAATGCCGCCGAGGCGATAGGTGTCGAGCAGGATGCCGGGGTGTTCTACCAGGCTCAGCTGGCGTACCAGCGGGTCGTCGAAATCGGTGCCGCCGGGGCTGGTGGCGATCGCGGTGGCGAACATTTGATCGGCGACACAATGCAGTGTTTTTGGTCGATCGTTCTCCAGGAGCGTCAACAACCGGTGTGCCTGGTATTCGTGATAAGGGTGTAGGCGTCCCATCGGACCTTGGCCGGCCAGGCACCGCAGACCCGTTTCGAGACCGGAACGCAAATCTTCGACAAGTTGAGGTGCGCCGCTGGGGGTTACGGTCGGGTCATGGTAGGGGTAGGCGTCGCAGCGCTGGATTTGAATCCGGAGTGCCGGCAGGGATTGAAGATCGCTGTCCGGTTGCGTGCGAAGGCCGCCGCTGTCGAGCTGTTCGGTCAGCATGGCAATGCGTGCCGACAGGGGTATTGTCGCTGCGTCGCTGGCATGCGACGGCATCGACAAGCCCACGAAAAGCAATGTACTCATACATCGAGCGATGAACGGCAATGGCGATGTCGGCCGGTCCAGCAACCCACCTTCCCCCACGAGTCTCGTGACAAAACGATGACGATTAAGGAAAAAGTGTAGTCGATCCGGTCAGATTGTATACACAATGTGTGGTGATTAAGGAAGTTAATTCCGTGCGAGCCTGTACCAAAGCAGGCCAACCATCTCGTGCAATACGAGGTAGCTGTAGGAGAGGTTGTGGGCGCTCGGTACCCAGTCGGAGGCGTCAAAATCCGAAGTTTGCGTGTTGTGAGTGAAGGCGAAGGGTGCCGGTACGGCATCGATTCCGGCGGCTTTTGTGCTGAACAGGGCGCGTGGCATGTGGTACGCGTGTGTCACCAAAAGCGGTCGTTTGAGTCCGATTTCTCTCAGCAATTGCGCGCTATTGGCAGCGTTTTCCCAGGTGTCGCGACTTGTGTTGTCGAGCGCAACAGGTGTAACGCCGGCCTGTCGGTGCAGCCATTCCCGACCGAGGTCGGCAAGTGTCTCGGTACCGTATTTGAGTCGGCCGCCGCTAAGAATGACCGGCAAACCGGTTTGGCGGTGAAGCGTTAGCGCGAAGTCGATGCGTTCCAGGCTTAAATTCGACAGGCTGTCTTTGCCATCGAGCTCGGGGTTTTTTTCGCGGATGCCTGCGAGGAAGACCAGGATGGCATCGCCACCGCCGGAATTTAGCGTATTGAGTGGGGTTGCGGGGATTGTCTCGACACGATTGGCAAGCCAGCCGACGCCGAAAGATGTGGTCAGCAGGTAGAAAACCGCAACGGAAAAAAACAGCAGTACGCGACCGAATGCCCTGCGTGCGAACAACCAACCGATCAGCAGCAGGATGAGCAATATCCCGGGGGGTAACAGCCATGCCTTCAGAATGGCCCGGGTCCCGACATCCAACTCCATGATTACCAGCCTATGGTCGACAGCATAAGACGACGTTCGCCAAATGTGCGATACCGGCGTCGAAAAAACGGACTAGCCGGCCAATACCGGGTTGGCCTGCAGGTCGGCGTGATAGGAGGATCGTACCATCGGTCCGCTGGCGACGTTCGAGAAACCCATGTTTTCGCCGAGTATCCGCAGCCGGTCGAATTCCTCGGGAGTGACGAAACGTGCGACCGGCAAATGGTCGCGACTGGGTTGCAGGTATTGGCCGAGCGTGAGCATGTTGCAGCCGTGTTCACGAAGATCGCGCATGACGACCTCGACCTCTTCCAAGGTTTCGCCCAGGCCGAGCATGATGCCCGACTTTGTCGGTACCTTCGGATGGGTGTGTTGGAAGCGTTCGAGCAGATCGAGCGACCAGTCGTAATCGGCGCCCGGTCTGGCCTGGCGATAGAGCCGCGGCACGGTTTCCAGGTTGTGGTTGAACACATCCGGCGGATGTTGCTCGAACTGTCCCAGAGCGACATCCATGCGGCCACGGAAATCCGGTACCAGAACCTCGATTGCGGTATCGGGTGTCAACTTGCGTACCGCTTCGATGCACGCGGCGAAGTGGCCGGCGCCGCCGTCGCGCAGGTCGTCGCGGTCGACCGACGTAATCACCACATAGCGCAAGGCCATTTCGGCGATTGCCTCCGCCAGTTGGTACGGTTCACTGGCATCCAGGGGATCGGGTTTCCCGTGGGCGACATCGCAAAATGGGCACCGTCGGGTACAAATGTCGCCCATGATCATGAAGGTCGCGGTACCGTGGCTGAAGCATTCACCCAGATTGGGGCATTGAGCCTCTTCGCAAACCGAGCTGAGTTGGCGGTCGCGTAAAATCTGCTTAATACGCCCGACCCCGGGGCCGGTCGGCGGTTTGGCGCGTATCCATGCGGGTTTCTTCGGCATCACCTTGGTCGGTTCGACCTTGACCGGAATCCGACTGACCTTGTCGTGGCCGCGTTGGTGAGTGTCCGGTTGGCTGCGTGAAGGGGCTTGGAAGCTTTTGATCGGCATGAACGAAGACCGGTTGGGTGAACCAGGGAAATTGTAACGGGTTTGTCGGTGCCCAGCGTGAATTAGGACGGAGCCCTGGTATTGAGCAGGGTTATACTGGCAGCCCTAACTGAATCCACAGGATCGGCGACATGAGCGAGTTTGGTGTATTTACTCTGTTTTCGTTCGGCTTGGCGGCCGTCATTTTGTTCCTCGGGGTCAAATCGGTGCCGCAGGGCAACGAATGGACGGTCGAGCGCTTCGGCAAGTTCACCCGTAGCTTGCGTCCCGGTTTGAATCTGATCGTGCCCGTGGTCGATCGTATCGGGAATAAGTTGAATATGATGGAGCAGGTTCTGGATGTGCCGACCCAGGAGATCATCACCAAAGACAACGCCATGGTCTCAGTCGACGGGGTGGTGTTCTACCAGATACTGGACTCGGCGATGGCGGCTTATGAAGTCAACAATCTGCAGTATGCGATTCTCAATCTGACCATGACGAACATCCGTACCGTCATGGGCTCCATGGATCTCGACGAATTGTTGTCCAAACGCGACGACATCAATGCCCGCCTGCTTACGGTTGTCGACGAGGCGACCACCCCCTGGGGTGTGAAGGTGACCCGTATCGAGATCAAGGACATCAGTCCGCCGACGGATTTGGTCGAGTCGATGGCTCGGCAGATGAAGGCCGAGCGTGACAAGCGTGCCGCGATCCTCGAGGCCGAGGGTCAGCGTCAGGCCGAGGTACTCAAGGCCGACGGTGAAAAGCAGGCCACGATCTTGCAGGCCGAGGGTGAGAAAGAAGCGGCTTTCCGCGAGGCCGAAGCAAGAGAGCGTTTAGCCGAGGCGGAAGCCAATGCGACCCGCATGGTGTCGGAAGCGATCGCGCAGGGCGACGTTCAGGCGGTAAACTACTTTGTCGCGCAAAAATACGTCGAAGCCTTGCAAACGATCGGTACGGCACCCAACCAGAAACTCATCTTCATGCCGGTCGAGGCCAGCGGGGTGATTGGTGCCATCGGCGGTGTCGCCGAACTGGCCAAAACCGCCATGGACAAGAACAAGGCGTGATCGATATGGGCGGCTATCAACCCGATTTTTGGCACTGGTGGATTTTGGCATTGGGTTTGATCATTGCCGAGACCTTGTTGCCGGGCACCTTCTTTTTGTGGATGGGCGTGGCGGCCCTGGTACTCGGTCTGCTGGCCTGGTTGATTCCGTCGATGGGTTGGGAAGTTCAGGTGATGCTGTTCGCGATTTTGTCCATGATCGCGATCGTCGCTTGGCGAAAATGGCAAAAGAAACACCCCGTCGAAAGCGAACAGCCGATGCTGAATCGTCGTGGCGAACAGTACGTCGGTCGAGTGTTTACGCTCGAAGCGCCGATCGAGAACGGTTTCGGTAAGGTCAAGGTCGGCGACACCCTGTGGCGGGTTCAGGGTGATGAGGCGGCGGTAGGTACCCGGGTGCGGGTTACGGCAGCCGACGGTGTCGTGTTGGTGGTCGAGCTTGCCGATGACTCGGCTACGCCATCATCCCCTCACTCTGTGTGAGCACGAGGTACATGGCGTCGACCATTTCCATGGTCGATGCGTCGAGCGCGGCGACGCCGACTTCCGGCGGCAGCTCCGCCAAGCGCCAGATCGGCGGCCGAATGCGTTGTACGATGTCGTCGATCAGTAGATCCGAATCGATGCCGACGCTGAACTGGACCGCGATGTGCAGCATGGCGATCTCGCGTGCATTGCTGCCGGTGACGTCTTCCGGGCGCATCAGGTGTTGAAAGGACTCGATGAACGACTTGGGTAGTTGCCATATACGTGACAATTCAGCGGTCAGCTGAAGGCCGTCCACCCCGATTTTTTGGTGTTCTTCGTAAAGCCGGGTCTCCAGTCCTTCGTCGGAGAACGCCAGGGCCTCTCGGCATTCCTTGGGATAGTGACTGAACAGCACGAGATGGCCGATGTCGTGCAATAGACCCCGTACGAACAAGCTTTCGGCATTCCGCATGCCCGCGCCTTCGGCGATCGCCTGGGCCATGAAACCGCAGTGCACGCTGCGGTACCAGAAGGTATCGATGTCCATCAGTTCATTGCTGATGCTGCTTACCGTCTGTGAGACCCCGGCCGCCAGTACCAGATCGTGGATTTTCTGGACGCCGAGGATATTGGCCGCGCGGGTGACGGTATCGACCTTGGAGCGGAAACCGTAGAAGGCGCTATTGGCAATTCGCAACACGCGTGCGGTCAGTGCCGGATCGAGCGACATGATCTCTGCGATGTCGTCCATCGATGCGTTCTCGGAGTCCATGACCTCGCGCAGACGGACATAGACGTCCGGCAGCGTGAGCGATTCGAGTGAATCGTAGAGCAGTTCGTCGATTTTGGTGGCTGCTGACATAGTGTGTGCCTGCCAGGTTTGTAGACGGGCCTTTCGTTCCTGTGGTTATCGGCGGGGCATATGCAGTCTTGAGGTGCTAAATGCCGGTCGATAGACCGAGGTCAGAGCATCGGTTTCCTGTGCGACCCGGCTCACAGCAACACACGTTCGATACCGCCGGCCTTCGCCTTGGTGACGAAGGCCTGTTGCCATTCGGTGCCGAGTAAATGATGCGCGAGTTCCACGACGATGTAGTCGGTTTTGAGACCGGTTTCGTCGGCATAACGCGCCAAGCCCTGCTGACAGGCCGGGCAGCTGGTCAGCAGTTTGACCTGTCCCCGGGTGGTGTCGTCGCCGGTCAGATCGCGAATGCCTTTGTGCAGTTCTTCGGCTTTGCGGAAACGCAGTTGGTTGGCGATGTCCGGCCGTGCCGTGCCGAGGGTGCCGGCCTCGCCGCAGCAGCGATCCGACAATGCGACTTCTTGGCCGAGCAGTTCTGCGGCGACTTTGGTTGGCTGATATTGCTTCATCGGCGTGTGGCAGGGGTCGTGATACATGTATTGCACGCCCTCCACGCCGTCGATGTGCATGCCCTTTTCCATCAGGTACTCGTGGATATCCAGCAAGCGGCAGCCGGGGAAGATTTTTTCAAACTCATATTGCAGCAGTTGATCCATACAGGTGCCGCAGGACACGATCACGGTTTTGATATCCATGTAGTTCAGGGTGTTTGCCACCCGGTGGAACAGCACGCGGTTCTCGGTCGTGATCTGTTGACCCTTGGTCGCCAGGCCCGCCGAAGTCTGCGGATAGCCGCAGCAAAGATAGCCGGGCGGTAGCACGGTCTGGGCACCGGATTCGTAGAGCATCGCCAGGGTTGCCAGGCCGACGTCCGAGAACAGGCGTTCCGAGCCGCAGCCGGGGAAATAAAATACCGCGTCGGACTCATCATTGACCTTGGCGCTGTCACGGATGATCGGAATCATGGTGCGGTCTTCGAGTCCGAGTTCCGCGCGGTACGAACGTTTCGGCAACTCGACCCGGATCGGCCGTCTTACCAGTTCGATCACGGTCTCCTTGACCTTGGGTTTACCGTTGGTGGCTTGGGGGATCGCGTCGGATTTGCCCAGCAACTTGGTCTTTTTGACCATGTCGTGGGCGAGCGTTAGGCCTTTGAAACCCCATTCGAGCATGCCTTTGCGCAGGACCTTGATGGTGCGCGGATCGGTCGCATTCAGAAAATGCATCGCCGCCCACGTGCCGGCGTTGAAGCGCTTTTTGCCCCGTTCGGTGAGGATTTTGCGCATGCGTATCGTGACATCGCCGAAGTCGATGTTCACCGGGCAGGGGCTTTCACATTTGTGGCAGACGGTACAGTGATCGCCAATGTCGTTCATTTCGTCGAAATGCCCGCGTGACACACCGCGCCGGGTCTGTTCTTCGTAGAGAAACGCCTCGATCACCAGGCCGGTACCGAGGATCTTGTTTCGCGGCGAATACAATAGATTGGCGCGCGGTACGTGAGTCATGCATTTGGGCTTGCATTTGCCGCAGCGCAGACAGTGCTTGATATCGTCGTTCAGGGCGCCCAACTCGCTCTCTTCCAGCAGGATGGCCTCTTGCTGCACCAGGCGGAGTGACGGCGTGTAGGCGCCTTCGAGCCCGGAACCGGGCATAAGCTTGCCGGGGTTGAATACCTGATTCGGGTCGACCTGGTTTTTATAGTCGACGAAGGCGTCCATCTTCTCCTGTTCGAGATACTGCACCTTGGTGATGCCGATCCCGTGCTCGCCGGAGATCACGCCGCCGAGATCACGCGCCAGTGCCATGATGCGATCGACGATTCGGTCGGCCTCGCGCAGCATGCGGTAGTTATGCGAATGCACCGGAATATTGGTGTGGACGTTGCCGTCGCCGGCATGCATGTGCAGGGCAACGAAGAGGCGATTATTGCGTACCTCGGTATGAATCTGCCGTAGCTGTTCGCGCAGGGGTTCGAGCACTGAGCCGCGAAACATCTCGCGCAGCGGTTGCTTGAGCTCTTCCCGGTAAGACACCCGGATATCGCTTCGCAGCAACATGTCGAGTAGAGTGTCGCCATCGCGCAGGCGAGATGCCTCATCCGGCAGCAGTACATCGTCGGTAAAGTCGGTGGCCGGTTGGTCGAGGCGGTCGGCCAACGTATGCCAGCGTCGGCGCACCCGGGTCAGCAGTTCGCGTGCGAGCAGGTATTTGTTGCGTGCGATGTCATCGTCTTCGCCCTCGCCTTCGGCAGGGGTTCGCTCCTCCAGCAGTTGGTCGAACTGCTCCAGGATTTCCAGCTTGTTGGCGATCGATTGCTCGATGTTGATGCGTTCGATGCCCCGGCTGTAGTCGGCCAGGCGTTCGAGTGGGATCACGACGTCTTCGTTGATCTTGAAGGCATTGGTGTGGGCCGAGATCGCGGCGGTGCGTGCGCGGTCGAGCCAGAAGCGTTGGCGTGCCTCGGGGCTGGTTGCGATGAAGCCCTCGCCGTCGCGCGCATTGGCCAAACGTACGACCTCGGATGCCGCCGTCGCAACGGCCTGTTCGTCGTCGGATACCAGGTCGGCGATCAAGACCATTTTCGGTAGCTCGCGCCGCGCCGCCTTGGTCGCATAGTTGACGGCCTTGATGTAACGGTCGTCGAGGTGTTCCAGGCCGGCAATCTGGACGCCGCCGGTGCCTACTATATGGTCTATGATCTCGACGATGGCCGGCACGGCCTGACCAAGATCGTTACCGAAGAACTCCAGGCAGACGGTACGTACCTGTGACGGCATGCGATGGAGTACAAAACGTGCCGACGTGATCAGACCGTCGCAGCCTTCTTTTTGCACACCCGGCAGACCGGACAGGAACTTGTCCGTGACGTCCTTGCCCAGACCGGTCTTGCGGAAGGCCGCGCCCGGCATCTCCAGTATCTGGGGTTCGCCGCGCGGTGTGCGGCCGTTGGCCTCGTAACGGCTGATGCGAAAGCGCACCGTTGCTTGTTCGTGGATTTTGCCGAGGTTGTGGTCCAGGCGTTCGACCTCGAGCCAGTCGGCGTGCGGTGTAACCATGCGCCAACTCGCCAGGTTGTCCAAGGTGGTGCCCCAGAGCACGGCCTTCTTGCCACCGGCATTCATGGCGATGTTGCCGCCGATGGTCGAGGCATCCTGCGACGTGGGGTCGACCGCGAAGGCCAGACCGTTGGCATCGGCGAGTTCGGACACCCGGCGGGTCACCACGCCGGCACCGGTGCGCACGGTGGCCACCTTGCCGTCCACACCTGGCAATTCGATGTGTTCGACCGGCGACAGGTCTTCGAGCTTTTCGGTATTGATGACCGCACAATGGGCGTCGAGCGGCACGGCCGAGCCGGTGTAGCCGGTGCCGCCGCCGCGCGGGATCAGGGTGAGGCCGCAGTCGATACAGGTTTTAACGATCGCGGCGATTTCGTGTTCATGATCGGGCGAGATCACGACGAAAGGCATTTCGACCCGCCAGTCGGTCGCATCGGTGGCATGGGATACCCGCGCCAGACCGCTGAAGTCGATGTTGTCCTTGCGGGTGATTTTGGACAACGCGCGCGTCACGCGCGCACGCAGGGCCTGGCGTTCGCCGAAGCAGTTGGAGAAGCGATCGACCGCCTTGCGCGCCGACTCGAGCAGGCGTGCGGCGTCCTGGTTGTCGTTGAGGCGTTTCTCGAATTGTGCAAGGCGGTGATTGAGTGCCTGAACCAGCGCGTCGCGGCGGTCGACATTGTGGATCAAATCGTCCTGCAGGTACGGGTTGCGCTCGACTACCCACATGTCGCCCAGCACCTCGAAAAGCATTCGTGCCGAACGACCGGTGCGGCGAGTGCCGCGCAGGTCTTCGATCAGACGCCAGTTGTCCTCACCGAGATAGCGAATGACGATTTCTCGGTCGGAGAACGAGGTGTAGTTGTAGGGGATCTCGCGGATGCGCTCCATTTCGTCACCACCGCCGTACTGCAAAAGCTGTAGAAAACCGAAAGGCCCGGATGTTTTCGGGCCTGTGCGACGAGTTTATCCGAAATGCCGGCCGTCGGGTGAGTAGCGAATAGCCTCCCGGTTAAATCCGATCAAGATTGAGTATTGCGATCTTTCGAAAGAAACTACGATCGCAGGGGGCTTTTCGACGGTTGAATTTCGATTTGAGGACAAGATCATGAATCCCATTTGGTTAATACGATTACCGTTCGCCGCGGTATTTGCCGGTCACGGCATCGGCAAGTTGATCATGCCGGCGGCTTCCGCCGAGATGTTGGCACTGCCCATAGTGCTGGTATTGCTGGTTGGCCTCGCCGAGCTGTTGGCCGGAATCGGAGCCGTAGTCGCCGGCCTGGATCGGGCTCCGCATCGTGCGCTGGTCGATCGGCTTACCGGGCTTGCCGCCGTACCGGTATTGATCGGAGCCATCGCGATGGTCCATTGGCCTCGTTGGTCATTCGTGGCGACCGAGTCGCATCCGATGGGCGGCATGGAGTTTCAGGTAGTGTTGCTTGGAATGGCGTTGTACTTCCTATTGGGCGCGCGAGAGAGAGCCTGACCGGTCTTGTTTCGTGGTCGTCGGGGCGGCGTGCTAACGTCGCACTATGGTCATTGTTCAGGACAATCATTCATGAAGGGCGTATTTCTCGATATTGCCAGTCTTGCCGAACGGGATCTCGATCTCAGCGGATTCGATGATGTTTTGGGTGACTGGCGCAGCTTCGCGGCGACGGCGTCCGAAAGCCGTTTGGCGAATATCGGTGATGCCGAGATCGTGATTACCAACAAGGTCGTGCTCGATGATGCGCTGCTGCGTGCGGCGCCGGCGATCCGACTGATTTGCTTGACTGCGACGGGCTATAACAATGTTGCCGTCGAGACCGCGCGCGAGTTGGGCGTCGTGGTCAGCAACGTGGTGGGCTATGCGACCGACAGCGTGGTGCAACATGTGTTTGCACTGATGTTGGCGCATCACACCCGATTGTTCGACTATACCGCGGCAGTGGTACGGGGCGACTGGAGTCGTAGTCCGCAGTTTTGCCTACTGGATTATCCGGTGCGGGAGCTGAGCGGGATGACCTTGGGGATTGTCGGTTATGGTGAACTCGGTCAAGGAGTGGCCCGGGTCGCCGAGGCTTTCGGCATGCGGGTGATGGTTTCGCAGCGTCCCGGTGGCGACCCGGTGAAAGGACGTTATCCGCTCGACGAATTGCTGAGTAAAGCCGATGTCGTCAGCTTGCACGTGCCGTTGTTGGAAAACACGAAGCACCTTATCGATGCGCATGCGCTGGAGTTGATGAAATCAACCGCCCTGCTGATCAACACCGCGCGCGGTGCGGTGGTCGACAACGCGGCGTTGGCCGATGCACTGCGAAACGGGGTGATCGGCGGCGCGGCTGTCGATGTACTGGACGAGGAACCGCCGTCGCCGGGGCATCCGCTGTTGGCCCAGGATATGCCCAATTTGATCGTAACGCCCCATAGCGCTTGGGCCGGGCGTCAGGCTCGGCAGAATGCGGTAGACCGGACGGTGGCGAATATTCGGGCCTTTCTGGCCGGAGAGCCCATGAACAGGGTGGTTTGATAGCGGTACGTGTCGCAAGCTTGGGCTGACTTACGGGTGTTCACGCTTGGGTGCGCCGTCTGTCGCTGGGCGGTTGTCATCGGGCGTTTCGTCCATCAAGGGCCTCATGGTGTGCAGTAGGTTGGCGAACAAATGTGGGTGTTCCCGTTCCTCGCGGGCCAGCAAGGTCTTCATATGGGCGCGTTGGGTGGGTGCGGTGAAGCAGGCGGGGCAGGAATCCGGAATGATCGGTAGCTCGGCGTCGGCGGCGAAGGCTGTTGTTTGTGTTTCGCGCACATAAACCAGTGGCCGAATGATGCGCAAATCGCCAGCATCGTTGACATAGTGTGCCTTCATGGTACCGAGCTTGCCTTGGTGAAAGGCCGACATCAGGAAGCTTTCCGCGAGATCGTCGAGGTGTTGCGCCAGTGCGAGTACGTTGTATCCGTGCTCGCGGCAGGTGCTGTACATGATGCCGCGTTTCATGCGCGCGCAATAGGCGCAGAAGGAATCGCCATCGAGCCGGGTTTTGGCCTCCGCCATGATGGGTTGACGGCAATAGTGCCAGGGTACGCCCAGGCTGTCGTAGTAGCCGGTCAATGACGACGGATTGAAACCGTCGACCTCCGGGTCCACGGTAATTACGCCAAGCTCGAAACGCACCGGAGCATAACTTTGCAGGTGTTTGAGGATGAGTAACAAACTCAGCGAGTCCTTGCCTCCGGATACGCCGAGCAAGATACGGTCGCCCTCGCGTACCATGGTGTAATCGGCGATCGCGCGCCCCACTTTTCGCAGCAGGGATTTTGGGGGCATGATGGCAGATTTTGGCGGCATCGGGCGATTCTAGCGTCAACGATGCTCGTGTGCTCCGTTGGGTTTCTCTTGTCCGAGGTCTGGCTGAGGTTAAGGGAGCTGCTGCCGTTATACTTGTTGGGCCCGGACGACACTTATGCATTGAGCAGGTCTATGTTTTTTACCACCGAGCCGCTTGTTTGGCGCTTTTTCTACGGTATTTTCGGAATGAAGTTGTATGGATAGTCCTGTGTATCGTGTCTTGCTTACGGGCGAGTTGGTGCCGGGGTTCAGTCGCCAGGCGGTCATTGCCGCGCTGGCACGTTTCTTCAACGTTTCGGCTGCGCGCCTGGTGGGCTTGCTCGATAGGGGCGATTTACCGATTGGCGATGTTTTGTCTGCCGATCAGGCGTCGGAACTGCAACGACGGTTCGAGAAGTTTGGTGCCCGGGCACGGGTCGAGCGGGTTTTTGCGACCGACCCCGTGCCGGCCGATGCAATTCGCTTGCCGCAACAATCGGATGCCGTAGATGCGGGTTTGATGCGTTGCCCGGCCTGTGGCCATGAGCAACTCGTCGCGGATACTTGTGACGAATGTGGCGTGGTGTTCGCCGAGTACAATCGTGGACAGGGTGCCTCACCGTCGCCGCGACAGCCGAATGCGGTGCCTCAGCAAAAACCGTCTCATCCAACGTTTGCATCGCCGCATGTGCAGGATGCTTGGCAGGAAGAATGGTTGGACGACGGTGATGGGGTGCCGACCGAGGATTACCATCTTGGCCTGTTCATGGGGATGCGTTCATCCCATCTGAGCGAGCCGTGTAAGAAAATGTCCCTCGGTCGGCGTACGCGCATGAAATTGTCGTGGGCCTGGGGTGCGGTGTTGAGTCCCTTCCTATGGGCGATGTATCGCAAGATGTGGGCTTGGGGAGTGGTGATCTTTCTTGCGGAAATCTTTGTGCCGGTCTTGTTGATTACGCTGGGTACGAAGGAAGGCATATCGGATCGTCTGACCTATGCCGGTTTTGCCGTGCTGCTGATCAATCGGTTGTTTTGGCCGGCTTTGTTAAAGGGGCTTTATTGCCGGCACGCCAGGCGCACTATCGCCAATATGCACCGTATGTCGCCGACCTATGCGCCCGACATCGACATTGCGACCCGTGGCGGGACCAGTCGAACTTCGGTTTTCGTCGGGACGGTGATGGCGATTGTGCTATCCCTGCTGACCTGGAATATCGTCGATTCCCTGCATCGAACGTTTGTGCGCCCGACGCCGGTCTTCCTCGAACCGCCGAGTCTTCCCGAATTGACCCCCGATGCTGCGCAGCCGGATACGCCCACTACGGCGTTGCAGGACGATCTGCTGGTTAACGAGAATCGTTGGGTCGCGACGCGCAACAAGCTGCGCTCTCTGGGTCAACGCGTGAATGCCTGGTTGGCTGACAATGCAGGCAGTGTTGATGCGGCAACGCTTGACCTTGACGACTTGGTGCGAGTGCTTCAGCTGGATCAGGGTGACGTGCTCGACGGATGGGATAATCGTATCGAGTACCAATCCGATGGGCAGGGTTATCGACTGATCTCGGCCGGTCCGGATGGCGTATTCGGCAATACCGATGATGTCGACTACCGTCGGACTTTGCGGCGCTGATGTTTGATTGCCGTGTTTGGGTTAGGGTTTCCAGTCCGTCAGCGAGAATCGGTGCGGTGTCAGTACCCAGCGGTCTTTTCGGGCATTGAGCACGATACAGGCCGGGCCGCCATAGGTTCGGCTGCGACCTGCCGCGCCCGGATTTGCAACCCAGGGTCGTTCGGCGTCATCGACGATTTGGTGGTGGCTGTGCCCGTACAGCACCAGCTTGGCGCGCTTATACCGATTCCTCAGCTTTGTGTGACGTTGGTTGACGGGGTTGATTTTGTCGCCGTGTTCGACCGCGAGCATCCCGCCGGGTAGATCGAGCTCGAGCCGGGTTTGCAGGGCATTGAGCACGGCATGATCTTCGCTCGGCCATTTGTCTGTGATGTCGTTGTTGCCGCGTACTGCGTGCACCGCAGGCGCCGCTTTGGCCAGCTGGACGAGTATGTCGGCACGGCCGATATCGCCGGCATGTACAACGGCATCCACTGTTTGCGCGATTGCGATGATCTTCGGGTGAATTTGCCCATGCGTATCGGCAATCAGCAGGATTTGGGCTTCTCGGCTATGGTTGGGCACGTATCGGCTGCTAGCGTTTATTGGCCTGTGCGACGGGGGCGATGAACAGATAGATCAGCCAGCTGAACCAGGAAAAGAAGAAGATCAGAAGTATCCAGATCAGTTTCTCCGTGCCGCCGGTTTTGTCCGAGCTAAGAATGAGAATGATCGGTAGCCACCAGATCAGCGCTGCCATAAAGATGCCGATCATGCCCAGCCCGAGAATGGTCTCCACGCTAGATTCCCTCTTTGTATTACCTTGCTGATGTGGCAGTGTGGCGGCATGAGTGACCGGCTTCAAGCACTTGAATCGCATCAGCGTGAACTCCGAGAATGTCGCCGTTGTCCGGCGATGCAAGGGCCGGTCGTCGTCGGGCAGCCGAATTTGTCGCCCGTTATGTTGATCGGACAGGCACCGGGCGATCGTGAAGGTAAATTAGGCCGCCCGTTTGCCTGGACGGCTGGAAAAACCTTGTTTGGCTGGTTCGAGCAGATCGGCCTTGATGAGCAGGCTTTTCGTCAGAGTGTCTATATGGCGGCGGTATGTCGTTGTTTTCCAGGTAAGAAACCGAAGGGTGGGGATCGGGTGCCAAATCGGCAGGAGATCGCAAACTGTGCGCCGTGGATAGAAAGAGAGTTGCAGATTGTTCAACCGTCTTTGCTGATTCCTGTCGGTAAACTGGCGATTGAACAGTTGTTCGCGGTGCACAAGTTGACTGACGTGATTGGGAAACAATGTTCATGCACAATCGGTGGGCGATCGATCGATGTTGTTGCGCTGCCTCACCCTTCCGGCGCATCGCCTTGGCATAGAATCGAGCCTGGGAAAGGGCTGCTGCGTCGTGCGTTGAGCTTGATCGAAGCTCATCCGGCATGGCAATCGTTGAGCCTTGGCCCAGGATGAGGTCGGGGCTTCATCATCCTGCTCAAGTCTTGTTCAGATCTTTACCGTTGCAGGATTCTTCAGGAGTAAGCAACCATGAAAAAACTGATATCTGCGTTTTTCCTATTCTCGCTGAGCGTTACCGCTTACGCAGAGGTGCAATCCAAGGCGGTCGCGTATCAGTACGACGATACCGCCTTGACGGGTTACCTATATTGGGATGACAGGATCTCCGGTAAGCGACCGGGCGTGCTGGTTATCCATGAATGGTGGGGCTTGAATGATTACGCCAAGAAACGCGCACGCATGCTGGCGGAGTTGGGTTATGTTGCATTTGCCGCCGACATGTATGGCAATAATCAGGTAACCACCAAACCCGACCAGGCGCGCGATTGGATGCAAGAGGTTACCGCTGACGTTGAAGGTTGGCGCGAACGTGCTTTGTTGGGTCTGGAGCAACTCAAGGCCAGCGGTATGGTTGATGGCGACAAGCTTGCTGCGATTGGCTACTGCTTCGGCGGCGCCACTGTGCTGCAGATGAGTTACGCCAATGCGTCGGTGAAAGGTGTGGTGAGTTTCCACGGCGCTTTGCCGGCAGCGCCCGAGGAGGCCAAAGGTAAGATAGATCCGCGCATTTTGGTTTTGCACGGACAGGCCGATACATTCATTGCGCCCGAAGTCGTGACCAATTTTCGGAACAAGTTGGAAGCATCTGGTGCAGACTGGGAGATGAATACCTATGGGGGAGTACGCCATGGGTTTACCAATCCGGACGCGGGGGCGTTCGGCATCGACAATTTGGTTTACGACCAGCGTGCGGATGAACGGTCGTGGTCGCGGATGCAAGGGTTTTTCTCGGAGATTTTTGATTAGTACTACGGAAAAAGGACCGAGTTGATTGATTTTGGGATCACAAATTCATGCGATGAGCAGACCTCGGTTGAGCTCTGCTGAATGCTCGAGCCCCTGGCCTTTCTTCGGGTCTTTAGTAATTGGAAAACCGATACCTGGGTGAAGTGACGAGGTAAAGAGAAAGTCTTAAGGCTTTGATGGGCTGCTGTGATTTTTCGCGCAGAATTATTTGTAAACAAAGCCGGAAGCACGTCGTCTCGATGTTTTGAAAAACTCGAATCACCAAGCGACATGCTTTTGCCGACCTGGTCGGATTGCCGGGTAGTGCAAGGCAGCTCATCCCGAGTTCGCTGGATTGGGTGCCCGGGTTTGCCTGTGTTGATCATGGTTGAACGATTCCCAGGGTGAATAAAGCCAAGTTTATGTATTTTAATCGCTCAACCTCATGTGTGCGTGAATTGTCTGTGGTGTTCTTGAAACAAACTTTCTGAAGCGGATTTATCAATACGCCTCATGCCTATACGCGATATCGTCATCGTTACCATCGTCTTAGTGCTCGCATTGTGGGCACTTCGCCGTCCTTGGATCGGCGTAATGAATTGGACGTGGTTGTCCATTATGAACCCTCACCGTTATACCTGGGGGTTTGCATACACCGCGCCCGTAGCCGCAATTGCTGCAGCTTCAACGCTGGTAGGGTTGCTACTTACGAAGGATAAGCGATCGCCGTTTCAAGGCGCCCCTGTATGGTGGTTATTCGTTTTCGCAATCTGGGTAACCGTATCTTGGTTGTTGGGCTACGATCCGGAAGGCGATTACGAACAATGGGATAAGGTCATGAAGATCTATCTCATGACCTTTGTTGCGCTTTCGTTGCTTAAAACGAAACACCACATAATGGCTTTTGCATGGGTGACGATCGGGTCCCTGGCTTTTCTTGCGGCAAAAGGAGGGGTGTTTACCATCCTGACCGGTGGTAGCTATCGTGTGTGGGGGCCGGCAGGGAGCTTTATCGCGGACAACAATCACTTCGCGCTCGCGGTGATCGTCATTATTCCCATGCTGCATTTTTTACAGCTGCAGTTTGCAGCCGGATGGAAGCGCCATGCGATGAGTGTCGTCATGGTGCTTTGCATCGCTGCGGCGCTTGGAAGTCACTCGCGCGGTGCGCTGCTTGCCTTGATCGCAATGGGCATGGTTTTTTGGTGGAGGAGTTCCAAAAAAGGCCCGATTGCCGTAGCGGTATTGGTAACCCTTTTCGCATTTCTGCCCATGATGCCCGAAGAATGGTGGGAGCGCATGGGTACGATTGCAACATATGAAGAAGATGAATCGGCCATGGGGCGAATCAATGGCTGGTTGGTCGCTATACAAGTCGCCATGCATAACTTTTTCGGCGGAGGAATGAGCTATCAGCACCAACTCTTTTTTACTATGTATGGCGTGCATAACACCAATGTCATCGCGGCGCACAGCATCTATTTCCAGATATTAGGCAACCATGGGTTCGTGGGGTTGTTCCTTTATCTCATGATTTGGATCAGCACATTTCGTCTTGCCGGTCGTTTAAGAAAACAGGCGGCAGCGAATGACGAGTTGCATTGGGTGGCTCAACTCGGAGCAATGGTCCAAGTCAGTTTGGTAAGTTTTGCGGTCGGAGGTGCTTTCCTATCGATGCCTTATTTTGACCTGCCGTATAATTTGATGGTGCTGTTAGTGATCGCGGCGAAATGGGTGGAGGATAAGCGTTGGGAGGTGGAGCAGAAAATCTCTTTCTTGGAATATGTGGGATTCAATAGAAAGAAGTCTCGCGCCAGAACAGCGTAGTTTTGGTTTGTTTCGAAGGTGAACTTGATCTTATAGGTGGTTTTTCATCAAATTCTGATTCAGCTGACCATTTTTTTATAGCTGGCAAATAGGTTTCTTCCGGGGACGTACTTTTTTGCCAAAAGCTGTAACCATTGCGAAACCCGCCAAGGCATTTTATTGAAAACATAAAAAAGAGGGGAGTGTTTCGCGTGAAGGTGTTTTAAGTAGACTTCCCAGAAGTAGCCGTGATCGAATAGCGGTTCTGACCGGACTTCTATCAGTTTTAACGGGAAATGATTGGCTAATAGCTTGAGAGAGGATTTGTCCCAGAGACCCATGTGGTGAGGCGGTAAGTTAAGTGCATGCAATTTGTCGAATTTAAATAAGTATGGGTTGTTGTTGGGTACGCCAACGATCAGTATTCCGTTCGGCTTCAATAAATTACATGCGCCGTTTAAAAAGCCACGAACATCGGGGACATGCTCAAGAACTTGAAACGTGCATACCGCATCGAACTGTGCTTTGTGTTGTCTGGAAAAATCTTCCACACGTATATCGTATACATCTAGATTCTGCTCTTTCGCCACTTTTATAGCATTTGGATTAAATTCCAATCCAGAAACATGCTTGTCGTGCTGATCACGTAGCTTCTTTAAAAAGTTTCCTGTTCCACATCCGATTTCTATAATCTTATTACAGTGCGTGAGCGCCGAAATTGACTGTTCATGTTCCCATCTCCATTCAGCGTAGTATCCGCCCTTGCGTTGTAGCTTTTGGTAAAAGTCGGATTTTCCGGCGAGTGAGTGAGGATAAAAAAACCGATAACCCGTGTCCTTACATCGATAAACCGGTAGGTCCAATTGGCCTTGGAACGAGTTTTCTACGTCAATATCCAGTTCTCGATAGGCTTCGATCACTTCTGAAACCGAAATACTATCTACGAGAACAGCTGCTTTCTTACCGGTGACAGGGCTTAGTGGTACTGATCGTTGTGACTCATCCATAATAGTTACAACCCTGATCGCTAGTTTTTAAACAGAGTTAGCTAGCTTGTATCGTGAGCTAGCGCTTCATCGATTGCACTGTTTATCGTTTGAATATGGATCGACATTCGATAGTTTTCCCAAGTGTGCTCTTTCGATGCTTTTCCAAGCTTTTCTGCCAATCCAGGTTCGGCAAGTAATCTGCCCATAAAATGGCTCATTGATGCTACGTCATGTTCATCGACGAGAAACCCCGTTTTTTCGTGTAGGATAGTATCGGCTATTCCGGCATGTTTCGTGGAAACAAGCGGTAATCCTGCGGCTCCCGCCTCGAGAAT
>JANQLO010000045.1 GCA_028280505.1 Chromatiales bacterium
GCGTGACGGCCGGCAACAGCAGGCTGCCGGGCGCCTGGTTACCGCTAACCGGCGTCCAACCCAGGTGAACCGAAAATGCGAGCACCAGCAAGGGGCCCAACCAGAAATTCGGAATCGACACACCGAGCAAGGCAAAAGTCTGCGCTGCGCGATCGGGCCAGCGCCGGCAGTGCCGAGCAGCCAACACACCTAAAGGCAGAGAGACCAGGATGACCAGCGCAAAGGCCGCCAGGGCAAGCTGCAGGGTTGCCGGCAACCGTTCGGCAATCAGCTGCGTCACCGGCTGACGCTTGGTCAGGGAATCGCCAAGGTCACCCTGTATCAGATCGGCATAGTAGCTCGCGAGCCGTTCCGGCAACGGCCGGTCCAAACCCAGCGCCTGCCGCATCGCGTCGCGGTCTGCCGCCTGCGCCGATTCACCCAACACGACATCGACCGGATCGCCGGGAATCAATACCAAAAGGAAAAACACCAGCGTGACCACGCCGAAGACGACGACCAGGGTATCGAGTAGCTGTTCGACCAGGCTACGAATCAAGTCGAGGGTTCCCGCTCACCGATGAGTACGGGACAACCGGTCGACACCAAATCGAACAGGTCGATGACATCGCCGTTGCGCATGCGAATACAACCGTGTGATGCCGGTACGCCAATCGGTTCGCTATCCGGGCATCCGTGAATGTAGATATAACGCTTCAGGGTGTCGCACTCGCCGCCGCGATTGAAGCCCGAGCGGCAACCGGTCAACCACAGGATACGACTCAGTATCCAGTCGCGCCCCGGATGCTCGCGTGCCAGCTTTTCAGTATAAATCTCACCGGTCGGTCGACGGCCGACGAATACCGTATTTGGCAAGCAATCCGCACCGATCTTGAGTCGAATGCGATGCTCACCACGTGGCGTACAACCCGAGTTGTAGTGTTCGCCCAGACCATTACGCGCTGTCGATACCGGCCAACGATTCAGTAGCCGATTACCCTCGTACAGACGCAGCGTTTGATCGTCGGGGTCGATATGAATGATGCGTTGGTCAACGTCGTTCATGGCTCAAGACCGCGGTATTCAATGCCAGATAATTGCCGTCGTGTCCCGGAACATAACCGCGAACGCCGCGACTGACCATAACATTCGATTCATACCACAGGGGAACATAGACCAAATCGTGATGAATCTGGCGTTGTGCCGCGACGTATCCCCTTCTTGCTTCGTCCGGGCCTTGTCTTTCGGCCCCGTCGAGCAGCGCATCGACGCGTGTTGAACGATAGCTGCCACGATTGGCTCCGCCGGGCGGCATCGAACGGCTGTGGAAGGCATAACGCAGAATGTCCGGCGTGTTCACACCAACCCAGGCAAGACTGTATAGCTGGAAGCGCCCTGCCTTGATATCACCGAAATAAGTGCCCCAGTCGTGGCTGGCGATCTGTAGATCTATCCCCACCTCGGCGAGCTGACTCTGAAACACATGGGCAATGCGTAACCGAAAGGGGTCGGTCGAGGTCTTGTAGCTCAGTATCAGGCGACGGCCCGGGCCATAACCGGCTTGGCGCAAATAACGCCGCGCGAGCACGGGATCGTAAACATGAGGCGCCAGGTCGGATACGCCGGCCCAATGCTCGGGACGCAGTACGGATTCGGCTTTCTCGGCGCGACCGCCGAAAAGATGCCGAATAATGGCATCGCGATCGATGGCATGTGCAATGGCCGCACGTATTCTGCGGTCGGCCAATACAGAATCGGCCAGATTGAATCCGATATAGGCAAAAGTGGTTCCCGGATTCGAGGCCACGGTCAGTGCCGAATCGCCTTCGAGATAGTCGTAGAGCTCGGCCGGCAGATCGTTTTGTATGAGTTGCGCCTCTCCACGCAGTAGCTTCAGCGTGCGCATGGTCGGATCGCTTACCGGCTCGAACACCAACCTTTGGCCATCGCTACGACGTTGCAACACCAGTCCATTGTCGTCTCGGCTTTCAACGAAACGGAACGGGCCGCTACCGGCCGGCTGAGTGGTTAGGCGACCATGCAGCACTGCATCCGCAGGAACAATGCCGACGGTCAGGCGCGATACGAACTGAGGATCGGGACGATCGAGAACGAACTCGACCGTGTTGTCACCCCTCACGTCGACACGTTCGATATGGGCCAATGCGCCGGCATGTGGCGAACCCAGCTCGGCATCGAGCAGGCTTCGATAGGTCGCTGCCACATCGCCGCTCGTAGGCTTACGTCCATCCCAGAAGGTTGCGCGATCCTTGCGCAGCAATAGTCGATAACGTTGCGGATCGAGCTGCCGCCACGTCGCCATCTGCGGCTGTGGCCTGCCCTGCGCGTCGAGCCGGACCAAGGTGTCGTAGAGCAAGGCATTGATCCGTTCGGATGTCGCGTCGCTGGCCAGCCGCGGATCGAGTACGCTCGGTGCCGTGGCTACCGCGAAAACGATGTCGTCTGTGACGGTCGACTGGCAGGCAGCCGCGAATACCGAGGCCAGCAGCGCCAGGTAGACCAGCGGCCGTTTCACCATTTCGTATAAGGCAACTCGCTGAGACTGCTGTTGTAATAGCGCCGGTCGTGCGACACCTCCTCACCCAGCCAATCCGGTACGACAAAAGATTCATCCGGGTCGGTCAGCTCTATCTCGGCCACGATCAATCCGTCGTTTTCGCCGTGGAATTCATCGATCTCCCATAGATGACCTTCATGCATAACATGATGGCGCGTTTTGTCGATCAGCGGCCGTAAAGCGACATGTTCGAGTATTTCGCGCGCATCCTCGAGCGGAATCGGATACTCGTATTCGAGACGGTGAATACCGTCGAGCGCCTGTTTGATATTGAGCTGCGCCTTCGAACCATCGATACGCACCCTGATCGCCGATTGCTCACCGCGACTCAAATAGCCTTGGACAAGATGAACACGGTCACTTACCCGGGTACGCCAGGCATCCGACCCCAGCAGAAACTTACGTTCGATTTCACTAGCCATGATTCGTTTCGACGCCTCCGATTAATCTTGCCGCCAATAAGTATGAGGACGGCCCGGTGCTTTGAACTAAGACACCAGGGCCTGCTAACACTTTTCGAACAAGGCGATCGATTCGACATGCGCGGTATGCGGGAACATATCCATAACCCCCGCGCTAAGCAGTCGATAACCGTGTTTCGCCGTCAACTCACCGGCATCGCGTGCCAAGGTGCCAGGATAGCAGGAGACATAGACCAGACGTCGAATACCGAGCCGCGGTAGCAACGGCAGCACCGGCAAGGCGCCGCTGCGCGGCGGATCAATCAACGCCTTGTCGTACGACTCGCGCATCCAGGGCTCCGCCTCGAGTTCGGCATAGAGATCGGCGGTGAAAAAGTCGACAGCATCGAGCCTGTTTCGGATGGCATTGGCGCGGGCACGCCCGACCAGGCCGGCATCACCCTCGACACCGACGGCGCTTGCGCCGAGACGCGCAATCGGCAGGGTGAAATTGCCAATACCGCAAAACAGGTCGAGCACCCGGTCATTTTCGCGTGGATCGAGCAACGTCATGGCACGCCGGATCATCTTGCGGTTGATGTCGGTGTTGACCTGGGTGAAGTCGCCCGGGAGAAAACCCAGCGTTAGATCGTATTCCGGCAAAACATAGTGCAAGTCGACCGGATCGGCCAGCGGCATGACGGTTTCAGGACCGCCGGGTTGCAGATAGAACACGACATCGTGATTCGATTGAAAGCCCCGGAGTACTTGTTCGTCTTCGGAATTCAAGGGTTCGAGAATCCGCAGAATCAGCACGCAACGGGCATCGTCCATGGCCATCTCGATCTGCGGCAGGCGGCGACTGATGCTCAAGCGACCGATGAGATCGCTCAGTGCCGGCAGTATGTGGCCGACCCGCGGATGCAGGATGTGGCAACGCTCGATATCGGCAACAAAACTCGAACCCCGCTCACGAAAGCCCACCAAAACCCGTCCCTTGCGTGCCACGTCTTTGACACCGAGACGGGCTTTGCGCCGATATCCCCAGGGCGAATCGCCGAGCAATGGCGGTAAGACCTGTTCAGGCTCGACCTTGCCGATCTGACGAAGATTGTCCAGTAACAGCTGTTGCTTGGCCTCGATCTGTGCGTACGGGTCCATATGCTGGAGCCCGCAACCGCCACAGACGCCGTACTGCGCACAGCGCGGCTCGACGCGATCGGGATCCGGACGCAACACCTCGACCACCTGCCCTTCGTCATGGCCGCGACGCCGGCTCAGATAACGGAAGTTTACCCGCTCCCCAGGCAGGGCGCCGTGCAAAAAGGTAGCCTTGCCGTCAACCCGGGCGATACCACGACCGTCGTGCGCCATCGCATCGACCTCGGCCTCGAACTCGCCTTCGGGCAGGCGCGACCGTCTACGCCGACGTCCCACTCAGACCGAATCCCAGGTGTTGAGAAACTCGTCGAAATGGCGCCCGTCGATGCGTTTGAGCCAATCCTTCAATGCGCGCTGAATCCGTGCGCCATCGTGCTGCGGCATCTCACCGGTCATACAAAACAACCGTACCGCAATCAAATAGGCATTCAATGCGATTACGTCGCTGTAAGCACGTACACCGTCATGATCACCGGCCAGCCAGGCATCGCAGACGGCATCGTCGCCGAGATCGAGCATCCCCGGAAAACCGAGTCGACACGCGGTTTCGTTCAAGGTGGGCCGATCACTCGGGGTAGGCGATAACCAACTGCGGATGTCCAGATGTAGCTTCACACCGGAACGACAGGCCTCCCAGTAAGCGGGATAGGAGACATCCTCTTTCAGCGAACGAAAATGGATCAGTGGGACCAAGGTCTGCTCGCCGTCCCAAGAGACCAGGCGCCCGTCCTTCAATGCGGCCTGGTAGAAGGCACGCAGCATCTGCGCTTCGGTGTGACTGGCCAAGGTCATCGATTCGATACGAAAACCGTCGATCGAGTGCCGAATCAGCGTCATCCCGGCGATGGCCCGTTGATCCCAGCGCAAGGTCTCACTCGACCCCGTCTGTTGTTTACGCCGGTGAAAAAGTACTTTGGAGACCGACTTGTCGTCGAGATCGTCCAAATCGAACAGATGTCGGGCGGTTGCCGTATCCGGCACGGTCGACAATGCGAAAACCGAAAAACGCATGACTACTCAGAAGGAAAAACGCCGGTCGAAAGATAGCGATCGCCGCGATCGCAGATAATGGCGACGATCACTGCATTTTCGACCTCGCTAGACAAGCGCAACGCCGCGGCAACCGCACCACCCGATGAAATGCCGGCAAAGATACCCTCTTCGGCGGCCAGGCGTCGCGTGACCTGCTCGGCCTCGTCTTGGGTCACATCCATTTCCCGATCGACCAAACCGGCATCGAAAATGTCGGGGATGTATTCCGGTGGCCAGCGTCGGATGCCGGGAATGGAGGCCCCCTCGGCGGGTTGCACCCCGATGATCCGAGGTCGCGGTCGTTGTTCGCGTAGATAGCGCGCTGTGCCGACGATGGTGCCCGTCGTGCCCATTGCGCTGACGAAATGGGTCAGGGTACCGGCGGTATCGCGCCAGATCTCCGGCCCGGTCGTTTCGTAATGCGCCAGGGGATTGTCCGGGTTTGCGAATTGGTTCAGCACCTTGCCCCGGCCTTCGGCCTCCATGCGCAAGGCCAGGTCGCGCGCACCCTCCATGCCTTCTTCGCGCGTTACCAGTATCAACTCGGCTCCGTAGGCACGCATGGATGCCCGGCGCTCCACGCTCAGGTTTTCCGGCATGATCAGTACCATGCGGAAACCGCGTATAGCCGCGGCCATGGCCAGCGCGATGCCGGTATTCCCACTCGTCGCCTCGATTAACGTGTCGCCCGGCTTGATCTCACCGCGTTCTTCAGCACGCCGAATCATCGATAACGCGGGCCGATCCTTGACCGAACCGGCAGGATTGTTGCCTTCAAGCTTGACCAACAAAGTGTTGCCGGTGTTGCCCGGCAAACGCTGTAAACGTACCAGCGGTGTGTTGCCGACGAAAGATTCAATAGTCGAGAAATCCATTGCGACAGTTTACTCAATCGCCCCGGCCAAAACGAGCCAGTGTGTCCCGTGACGTCCTTGCCATTCGGCGCCTCACAGTGAGCGGCAGGCAAGGCGCGCCGGCAATGTCGGGACCCTTCGCAAGGGGCGCAACACGGCATGGGATTCACTGCGAGGCTCCCTTCGGGCGTCCCCGGGTGGACGCCCGGCAGCGTTACACTCGTTTGGATCGGCGACGGCCACTCCGGCGGCCGACCATTCCGTCCAGGCGCCGCTGAACGGTGAGGACCTTACAGGACAGGACACGAATATCGACCCATCGTTTACAATTTCCCATGGCTCGGCAACCAGGGGCTTTCCTTGCAAAAATTTCCGAAATTCAATCGCTCCGACAGCATTTATTACCGAGTTTTCCTCGCCATTCTGGCGCCGTTGTTAGCGACTTTCTCACTGTTCGGAATGTATCTATGGATCGGCGAGAATCAGCCCAAATTGGCTATGTTATGCCTGCTCAGCATGATCGTAGGCCTGGCTATCGCACTACTGGTCGCGGCAGACCGGTTACGCTACCTGCTGCGCCCTCTCGGCGTAGTCAACCGTGCGATCCAGCGGGTACGCAGCGGTCAACTGGACGCCCGGGTGGAGAAGGTATCAAGCGGGGAGATGGGCGAGCTCGAAGCCGGGTTCAATGCCATGGCGCAAGAACTGGCGAATAGCCAGGAGGAATTGCAAGACAAGATCGACCAAGCCACCCGCGAGGCCCAGGAAAGCATGGAAGTAGTGGAGATCCGTAATGCGGAACTCGACCTGGCGAGACGACGGGCGATCGAGGCAAGTCGGGCGAAATCGGAATTTCTGGCCAATATGAGCCACGAAATCCGCACCCCGATGAACGGCGTGATCGGCTTCACAAGATTACTCGGCAAGACCGAGCTGAACGATCAGCAACGCCACTTCCTGCAGACCATCGAACGATCGGCGAGCTCCTTGCTCCGCATTGTTGACGATATCCTGGACTTTTCACGCCTCGAATCCGGCAAACTGGTACTTAACCACGAACCCTTTGGGTTACGCGAGTGTGTCGAAAATGCGGTTACCTTGTGGGCGCCGCAAGCCCACGCCAAAGCGCTGGAGTTGGTGTGGATGGTATACAGCGACGTGGTTGATGACGTCGTCGGAGATGAAACCCGGATACTGCAAATTCTCAATAATCTTGTCGGCAATGCGGTCAAGTTCACCGAACAAGGTGAAATCGTGGTGCGCGTCATGCTCGAAGAGGAGGCGGAGCATTTCGTACGCATCACATTTTCCATCTCCGACACCGGCATCGGTATCCCGCACGACGAACGCCAGCGGTTGTTCGTCGCCTTCGACCAGGGCAGTGCCAGCGGCAATCGGCTATTCGGCGGCACCGGGCTCGGCCTGAGTATCTGCTATGCACTGGCAACGGCAATGAACGGCGAGATCCGGGTGAACAGCGAGCCCGGCAAGGGTTCAGATTTTCGCGTCACCCTGCAACTCGACCGTGACCCCGACGCGCCTGCAACAACGCATGCAACGCCGCTGAATCGCAGGGGTTTGCTCATCGATCAGCATGATCTGTCAAGAATCGCGTTGCAACACGCTTTCAATGACATGGGATTAGCGATCGACGACTTCACCAACCTGCCTATATTGAACGGTTTCGATCCTACGCCTTACGCACTCATGGTGATCGGCTGCAGTGCGGACGAGCGACAAATGAAAGAAACCGTCGATTTCGTGAGCCGCCTGGTCGCCAACTTCCAACTGCCCGTCATCGTCTTGGTTTCCAGCTCGGAGGAGGATCAACTGACTCGTTTTACCGAGGCCGGAGCCATGTATTGCTTAAGCAAACCACCGCAGATTAGACATTTACAGGAAAGCCTACGAGGCTGTTTGACTGCCGGCAGCACGACCGTGGCCGCGGCCAAGGATGCGCAAACTCAAACCACACCGGATAGCGCACCCGACAAAACCAAACCGCTTACGGGCAAGACCTGCATCGCGGCCGACGATCACTCGGTGAATCTCCAGCTGATCACCTACCTGCTGCGAGACATGGGTGCAGAGGTGCTGCAGGCGAGCAATGGCCACGAAGCGGTCGCGCTAACCCGTGATCATACGGTCGACATGGTGTTCCTCGATGTTCATATGCCGCACCTGAATGGCCTGGAAGCGGCACACCAGATCCGCAGTAGCCATGTGGGACATTCGGTGCCGATCGTCGCGCTAACTGCGGATGCAGCGGAACGCAATCAACGGGAGATTGGACGAGCCGGTATCGATCGCTACCTTATCAAACCCGTCGCAGAAGATGATCTCCGACGGATTATCCACGAGTTGCTCGAAGGGGCGCCCGGCCCTGCTGCATTCGTCAGCGCCGGCGGCGCACCGAGACAAACAGCGACGGAACGACCGGTCCGAGATCCTGCGCAGGCCCTCCGGATTGCCGGCGGATCGGCCAGTATCGCCGCCAAATTGTTCGAAGAACTCTGCCGAGAACTCCCATCGTCTCTATCTGAGTTACGCAATTGTTTCACCGAACGAAACTGGTCGGAGCTTTGGCAATTGTCACACCGACTGCACGGCGCTTCGGCAGTATGCGGCGTCCCGGCTTTGTACCACGCATTGGGCGAACTCCAACGCGCAGTCTGGTTGGAAGACGAATCGAGTGTCGACAACCTACTCGATCGGGTTGCCGGTGAAATCGATCTCGTATTGGCCTCGGCCCAAATCGTATCCGGATAAATCAACCGGCCGGTTGCAGCAATGCCTTCATATTGGCGACCGCATCGTGCAAGCCGGAAAACACCGCACGGCAAATGATTGCATGACCGATATTGAACTCCAGGATGCCGTCGATCGCGGCAACCGCCTTGACGTTGTGATAATCCAAACCATGACCGGCATTAACCTGTAAGCCAAGTTGCAGACCATGACTCACCGCATTGGCGATTTTCCCTAGCTGCTGTTGCATGGTTTCACGCCCCCGGGCCTCGGCATAATGTCCGGTATGTATCTCTACTACCGGGGCACCGATCTCTGCCGCTGCATCGAGTTGGCGCGGGTCGGCATCGATAAACAAGGATACGCGAACACCCTCGTCAGCCAGCCGCGCGCAGTAGTCCTTTAGAAAAGACACGGAAGATGTGGCGTCCAGTCCACCTTCGGTAGTCAGCTCTTCACGCTTTTCAGGTACCAAACAACAATCTGACGGCCTTAGCCGAGTCGCGATACGCAACATCTCGTCGGTTGCCGCCATCTCCAGATTCATACGAGTCTGCAATGTATCGATCAGGTACTCTACGTCGCGATCCTGTATGTGCCGTCGATCTTCACGTAAGTGCAGCGTGATCACATCGGCGCCCGCATGCTCGGCAACCAACGCCGCCTGTACGGGCTCGGGATAACGGGTGCCACGCGCCTGGCGGAGCGTCGCCACATGATCGATGTTGACGCCCAATAGTCTTTCGTACTTGCTCATTCGTTTCGTCGCTTCGATAAGTAAATTGCTCAGCGGAACAGCTCTCGACTACGCAATGGGCGACCGTCCAGATAATGATTCAGGATCGCGCGCATAAGCTGCCGGGCTTCGCGTAAGGCCGTGTCATCCATCATAGTCCCGGAGAAATCGCGGGCAGCGAGGTCGAGTAACGTTTGGCCACCGACCGATTGACTCTCACCCATTGCCACTTGTGCACCGGCACCGATTAAGTAAGTGTATCGCTTGAGAGGATCTATGGGGCGGTCTTGCGCATCTCGATCGAGTATCAGCCCGTGCCCGAGGTGGTTGAGCAAACGGACCTCGAACCATCGTAGCACCGGCTCCGGCGCCAAGCATTGTCCAAGCGCATTGATTGCTCGGGCGTAATCGTCAAACAAGGCCGGCAACGGATCCTCTCGCGCCGTGAGTTTGAGAACCAGCTCGTTCAGATAGAGGCCGCAATAAAGTATCTTACCGCTTAGCAAAGCGCTATGACCGCTCGGTTCGCTGCTGGCAAGTGTCTGCACCTCGCCACGTCCGCGCAAATCGACCGACAAGGACTGGAAAGGCTGCGGACGTTCGCTGCCGCGACTGCGGGCACGCAAAACCCCCTTGGCGATACATGCGGCTCGCCCTCGTTCACGGGTAAACAACTCGAGCAACAAGCTGCTGTCGCCATAACGCCTGGTGTGCAGGACATACGCCGCCAGCCGCTCATGCGGATTCACGAGTTACTCCGTGTAGCCGAGGCGGTTTAGCGTAGCCTCGTCACTCGACCAACTCTTTTTGACCTTGATCCAGACGTCAAGATGAACGCGAGTCTGGAAAAAATCATTCATTGCCTTGCGTGCAGCAGTTGCGGTCTCTTTCATCGCCTGCCCATTCTTACCGAGCAGAATCGCACGCTGACCCTCGCGCTCCACCCAGATCACCGCGCCGATACGATATCTGCCCGCTTCCTCCTCGAAACGTTCGATCTCCACCGTAACTGCGTATGGCAACTCACGATGGTAGCGGCGTATCAATTGTTCACGTAACAACTCGGCCGCAAAAAAACGCTCGGATCGATCGCTGATTTGATCGTCCGGAAAAATCGCCTCACCTTCCGGCAACCGCGCCAGTACTGCAGTCGCGAGCGACTCGGCATTATCCCCACTCGTCGCCGACACCGGAATAATCTCGCTGAATGCGTGACGTTGACTCAGCAATTCCATGAACGGTAGCAATTTGTCTTTCGGTTCGATCAGGTCGACTTTATTGACGACGGCGATTGCCGGTAAGCCCGTATCGGCAATTGTCTTCAGAACAAGTTCGTCTTCATCGGTCCAAGCCATGGCTTGGACGACGAACAGAACCATATCAACATCGAGCAGCGCGGAATGGGCCGTGCGATTGAGGTAGAAATTCATCGCCTTGTCGCCGCGCTGATGAAGACCAGGCGTATCGACAAACACGATCTGACCATCGTCTTGCGACCGAATGCCAAGAATTCGATGCCGCGTGGTTTGCGGCTTGTGCGACGTGATCGCCAACTTTTGCCCCAGCAAGCGATTCAATAAAGTCGATTTGCCGACATTCGGCCGACCGAGCAGCACGGCATAGCCGCTGCGATAACTCATGCGTTGTTCTCTTCGAGCTGATGCAACATCGCACGTGCTGCACTTTGTTCTGCCTTTCGCCGGCTCCCCCCTTCACCGAAGGTGTCCGGTAACGCACCCGTACGACAGCGTACGCGGAAGGTTTGATCGTGCTGATCGCCGACGATTTCAACCACTTCATAATGTGGTAGTGGCCGTCCAATCGCTTGCAGATGCTCTTGCAACTGCGTTTTCGGATCTTTGCGCTGCGTCTCGGGCGGTGGTTCACTCAAGCGGTCGCCGAGCAAGCGGCGAACCAGTGCTCTGGCCTGTTCGATACCGCCATCGAGATAAACCGCCGCAATAACGGCCTCTACGGCATCCGCAAGAATGGAGTCTCGACTCTGACCGCCGCTACGAAGTTCACCCGGTCCGAGTCTCAGGATATCGCCAAGCTGTAGCTCACGTGCAATCGCCGCTAAGGTCTCGCGCCGCACGAGATGTGCCCGAATACGGCTGAGCTGCCCCTCGTCAGCCTCCTTTAAACGACGGTAGAGACTGTCTGCAACCTCAAAACCGAGAATGGCATCGCCTAGGAACTCAAGCCGTTCGTTGTTGTTCGCACCCAAGCTGCGATGCGAGAGCGCGCGTTCTAACAGGTCGATATCGCTGAACCGATAGGCAATGCGTTGCTGCAATCGCTTCATGGTGGGGGAAATAGAACGGATTCGGAAAACACCATGACAATCGAAACATTACCGGCTACCGGCTTACGAATTTCGTAGTCTACCGAAAGGCGCATACCGTTCTTTTCTTTTTTCAATTTGACCCATTCGCGTTTGAATTCGTAAACGCTGTTGATCCTGATGCGTTTCATGAAGGAGTCTTTCATCTGCTTCGGCGTCATCTTGCGCACCGAGCGATCGTCTTCCATGGTCGTCAGAACCTGCTTGATCGCATAGTTCTCCAAGTAAGTCGGCACCATCTTTATCCCTATAAGGATAAAGAAAATCGCGACGCCAAGGACAACCAACCACGACATCATCGTCATGCCATTTTGCTTTCTGGCCATAACATTCTGTTTCATAAAGTCATTCCTGATTTTTCCTATTAGGAATGTAGCGGCAGAACCGATGAGTGTCTTGAAAGCGGATCACAGGATCAATCGCCAATCGACCCGAGCCTGCTAAAGGCGAGAAAACCGGAACGTTGCCAGTCCCAGGCCAACCAGATAAAAAACGCCTTACCGACCAGATTTTCCTCTGGTACGAAACCCCAGCAACGGCCGTCATTGCTATCGTCGCGGTTGTCACCAACCATTAAATAATTGCCTTCGGGTACCGTCACCTCACGGTAGCCGAGGAAACCGCAGCTCGGCCCGAAATCCGGCGTCATCGGATTGATCAGCACCGAATGCTCGACCTCACCGAGTCGTTCCCGGCCTTCGATCGACCCCAGTGCGCGCATACCGGAGCCTTCAGGCTGGTACGGGCCGACCACCTCGACAGGCGCCGGTTCACCATTGATGAAAAGCGTTTTATTACGGTAGGCGATACGGTCGCCCGGCACGCCAACCACCCGTTTAATGTAGTCCAACCTCGGATTCGATGGCCAGCGGAAGACCACGATATCGCCACGCGCGGGTTCACCAAGCTCGATCAACTTCGTCTTGGTAACCGGCATCCGGATGCCATAGGTGAACTTGTTGACCAAAATAAAGTCACCGACTAACAAGGTCGGCATCATAGACCCGGAGGGTATTCTAAATGGCTCGACCAAAAATGCCCGAAGCAACAGGACGATCAAAAAGATCGGAAAAAAGGAACGGGCATATTCTACGGTAGTCGGTAGCGTTTCATCCGTTTTGCCCTTGATCACTCGATAGGCCAACCAAACGACACCGGACACCAGCGATGCCAGCGCCAGGGCGGGTTCGATACCGAATGCAAAAACCACCCAGACGAGCAGTGCGAAAAAGGCGATGACCAAAGCTGATTGCATATCACTTCCCAGGCTTAACGCGCCGGCTCTGCGGCGACTCTAATGCGTGTTTGTTAATTGTCCTTACCGACCTGAAGTACCGCGAGGAAGGCCTCCTGCGGAATCTCGACCTTGCCGACCTGCTTCATGCGTTTTTTGCCGGCCTTTTGCTTTTCCAACAATTTGCGTTTACGGGTCACGTCGCCGCCATAGCATTTCGCCGTGACATTCTTGCGCAATGCCTTGACCGTGGAGCGTGCAATGATCTTGCTGCCAATCGCCGCTTGAATAGCGACTTCGAACATCTGACGCGGAATAATCTCTTTCATACGTTCGGTGAGTTCACGTCCGCGCGTATCACAATTGTCCCGATGCACGATTAACGACAGCGCATCGACTCGTTCGCCATTGATCAGGATATCGAGCTTGACCAGAGCCGCGGCTTCGAAACGTTTGAATTCGTACTCGAACGAGGCATAGCCGCGACTGACCGACTTGAGACGATCGAAGAAATCCAGCACTACCTCGTTCATCGGCAACTCGTACACCAGCTGCACCTGGCCACCGAGGTACTGCAGGTTTTTCTGAACGCCGCGCTTCTCGATGCATAAAGTGATCACATTACCGAGATAATCCTGCGGCACCAGGATATGCGCCTCGATAATAGGTTCGCGGACTTCACGAAACTTGCCCGGCTCGGGCAACGCCGACGGATTATCAATCTGAATCACATCGCCGTCGTTCATCGCGACTTCATAGACCACGGTCGGCGCCGTAGTGATTAAGTCAAGGTCGTACTCGCGTTCGAGCCGTTCCTGCACGATTTCCATGTGCAGCATGCCGAGAAAACCGCAACGAAAACCGAACCCCAACGCCTGCGAGGTTTCGGGTTCGTAATGCAACGCGGCGTCGTTCAGCTTGAGCTTTTGCAACGCATCGCGGAAGGCATCGTAATCGTCCGAACTGACCGGATACAATCCGGCGAAAACCCGCGGGCGTACCTCTTGAAATCCCGGCAGCGGGTTTACCGCGCGGCGGTTTTCATGCGTCAGGGTGTCGCCGACGGGTGCACCGTCGACCTCTTTGATACCGGCGATGACGAAGCCGACTTCACCGGTGGACAATGTCGGCTTGTCCAGGCGCTTGGGGGTGAACACCCCTACCTTTTCCGCCTGATAGACCCGACCTGTCGACATGACCCTGATCTTGTCCTTGGGCCGAAGTTCGCCATTCACGACACGGATGAGCGAAATGACGCCGACGTACGGGTCGAACCAGGAATCGATAATCAGCGCCTGCAGCGGTGCTTCGCCGTCGCCCGTTGGCGGTGGTATGTGCGCCACCAAAGATTCGAGCAATTCGGGAATTCCGAGGCCGGTTTTGGCACTGACATGTAGGGCGTCCCGGGCCTCGATGCCGATGATTTCCTCGATCTGATTGACGACCCGCTCGGGCTCCGCGGACGGCAGGTCGATTTTATTGAGTACCGGCAACACCTCGAGATCCTGCTCGATTGCCGTATAACAATTGGCGACGCTCTGCGCCTCGACCCCTTGCGCCGCATCCACTACCAGCAATGCGCCTTCGCAGGCAGCGAGCGAACGCGACACCTCATAGGAAAAATCGACGTGTCCGGGGGTATCGATAAAATTGAGCTGATAAACCTCGCCATCCTGCGCGCGATAGTCCAAGGTTACCGATTGGGCCTTGATGGTGA
The DNA here is from genome assembly GCA_028280505.1 of Chromatiales bacterium. Lineage (GTDB taxonomy): Bacteria > Pseudomonadota > Gammaproteobacteria > Chromatiales > Chromatiaceae > Thiosocius. The sequence goes on from JANQLO010000045.1 coordinate 14,785, forward strand.
TGCCGCGTTCGCGCTCCAAATCCATGGAATCGAGCACCTGCTCGGCCATCTCCCGTTCACTGAGTCCCCCGCAGTACTGGATGAAACGATCTGCAATGGTCGACTTGCCATGATCGATATGCGCAATGATCGAGAAATTCCGGATATGGCTGAGGTCGGTCATGATGTCTGTCTACAGTGCCCGGTCCGAGCAGATGAAAAAAACGGAACTTTCCGGCGGAAAGTCCCGTTTCGTTCGCAAACCGTCGCGAATTCGTGCAATTATACTGGATTCGTCCTATCGCCGAAATACTCCGTGATCCGCGCCAGATCAAGGGTCAACGCACAGATTTCCTCGTTTCCGAGAATCAACACCGGCACCCGTTCACCGTAGCTCGCCCGCCAGTCCGCGCGGGTATCGACATCCCGCCACTCCATGATTTCCGCCTGCTGTGGCCAACTGCGAAACAAAATGGCCGCCAACTCCTCACAGAGATGGCAGCCATTCCGGTAGTAGAAGACGGGCGCCTCGGTCACCTCTCAGTCTTCGAGACGCAGTGCCATGAACAGCGGGCTGTCTCCACGTCTGATCAATACGGCGACCGAACGTTTGTCCTCGCCCTCGGCCTGTTCGATCAACTCGCGCAGGTGACCTGCACTTTCCACATCTGCACCGTCGAACATCAGTACGATATCACCGCGTCTGACACCGGCATCCTTGGCCGCACCGGGGTCGACTTTGCCAACCAGTGCGCCACCGTCGCCCTCCAGACCCAGCTCTTCACGTACCTTGTCATCGATATCAATGACAGTGAGGCCGAGTTGTTCGATTTCGCTGGGCTTTGGCTCCTTCGGCGAACCGGCGACCATGTCGTCGTCATCGGGCAAGCGGCCTACGGTAACCTCAACATCGCGTTCTTTACCATTACGCAGAATGCGCAGGGTCGCTGGAGCATCCACCTTGCTGGTACCGACCAGCGGCGGCAATTGGCTCGAATTGAGTAATCGCTGGTCGTTGAACGCGAGAATGACATCACCAACCTTCAGCCCTGCTTTACCTGCCGGTGAATCCGGCATGACACGCGATATGAGCGCGCCATGCGGCTGCGCCATACCGAAAGACTCGGCGAGATTCCGATCGACATCCTGAATCAAGACGCCGAGATAACCACGCGACACTTTTCCGCTTTCGCGCAGCTGATCCGCAACATTCATTGCCAACTCGATGGGAATCGCGAAGGACAAGCCCATGAAGCCCCCGGTGCGGCTGTAAATCTGCGAGTTGATGCCAATCACCTCGCCGTCCAGGTTGAACAACGGACCGCCCGAGTTACCCGGATTGATCGCAACATCGGTCTGAATGAAAGGCACGTAGTTCTCGCTCGGCAGGCTACGCCCCTTGGCACTGACGATTCCGGCCGTGACCGTGTGATCGAAGCCGAACGGCGAGCCGATTGCCAACACCCACTCACCGACCCGGAGGGTGCTGCTTTTTCCGATTTTTACCGTTTGAAGATCGGTTGCATCGATTTTGATCAAGGCGACGTCGCTGGCCTTATCCGAACCGATCACCTCGGCATTGTAAAAGCGACGATCGCTGAAACGGACCTGGATCTCGTCCGCGTCGGCAACGACATGGTGATTCGTCAGGATATAACCGTCCGATGAAATCACAAAACCCGAACCGAGCGAACGGCTCTCGCGTTCCCGAAAACGTTCCTGCCCCTCCTCACCGAAGAAATGCTTGAACAGCTCATTGAAGGGGCTGTCTTTCGGCAGGTCGGGCATTGAGAAGCCTTCCGGTACGCGTGACGACGATACCCGGCTCTTCTGCTGCGTGCTGATGTTGACCACGGCCGGACTGTTCTCCGCGGACAGTTTGGTGAAGTCGGGCAAAGAGGACGCTACCGTAACGCCGGTTGCGACCAACGCCGCCAGGCCGACGACCAGGGTCCGCCATTGAAGCGACAAAGATTGTCTCATGCTCATTTCCTTAACTCGTTCCAATGTTATGCCGGATCAACGGACTTCAGCAGACAATATTGTCAATGTCCGATTGGCTACTCGAAGCAATTTCACTCCGGCATCGCCACGTTGGCTCGCTGCGATGCTGATTCGTCGCACTGCGACCAACGCGGCAGTCAGGCCCAATAGACCGAAAAGCACGCCACCAAGTTCCGATGACCAAGTCAAAGCAAGGAAAACACGCTCACCGGAAATCGCGCCGAGCAGCAAACCACCCAGCGGTAGCGCATAAAGCAGCAAAGAGCCCTTCTGCAGTCGCCCTTCTTCAAGACCGATGATCACGGTATCACCGACTTTTGCGTTTACGTCATTGGGCAAATGAAATACCAGGCGTCGATTCGATAACCAACTGGCTATCAAAGAGGTACCGCAACCACTTTTGACATGACAACCGCCGCAGGCCGAATGACGCTCTGCAACAATTTCGGCAAGCCTGCCGTCAACGGCGACGACTTTTGCCTGTTCTTCGATCAACGGCTTGCCTGAATCGCATGGGCGAACCAGTCCAGCGTTTTGACCGGTACTTCGCCGACGACGATGATTTCATGTTCGTCGAGCGTACGCGCGACCGCATTTGCGGCACCCCAACGAGAAGCGCCGGACAACTTGCCACCCGACGACGGCACCGGTTGCACATAGACCGAAACGGTCGCCAGGCCATCGGAGAAGATAAAGTGTTCCATCTCGGCATTTTGCTCGAGCATGGCTCGACGGCGGTGCACGTTCAAACGAAACCCCGGCGGAACATCCTCAAACACCCAGGCGGCCGGCGCCAAACGGTCGAGAGGCGACCAATCGTAGCCGTCGTTACCGGCAACCTGTGTCGTCGATAGGTCGTGTTCTATGAGGGCAACCGAATCGCCGACTTTCAGCTCGGTAAACATCATTTGCGATACCGTCTGCTGCTCTTCGTCCAGCATGATGGTACGTAACGGCAATGCCGAGATCTGATCGAGAAAAACCCGGTAGCCAAAGCGCAATGCATCGCGCGGCTGAACCAAAATCTGGTGAACCTCGCGTCCGGCTACCCGATCGGGTTCAAGCATTTCAAAGCGGTAAAACCGTTCGAGCTCGCTGCTGTTGACCACCTTCAACGGCGAAAAAGAACGTCCATGGGCACGACGGGTGACGTTGATGGGTCTTTCGCTCCCGGATACCAGACAGGCTACTGCCTGGTCGCTACGAATAATCTCGCGCGGTTTACCGGTCAAGGAAACGACACGCTCGTGCTCGGTACCCGCATTTGCGCGATGGACGATATATAAAGCATCGAGCTTTTGTCCGGACTGGACGACGAAGCGACCCTCGTAATCGAGCATGCGCACCGCTTCGTTCATACGCGCAAGCAATTGATGTGGATCGAGGTTTTCAGCCTCGGCCGAGGCCGCCACCAGCAGACTCAGCAGCGTGAACGCCCAGCGCTCAACGCTCGTCATAACTGACCAGGCCGATATGGGCGACCGGGCCATTGATGCCGGTTCGGCCCCCGAATTCGTGATGTTCGATGACCAGACGGTTAAGACGATCTTCGAGCGTCTTGTCCAAAGCCTGCCAATTCGTGCTGCCGGATACTGCAGCCGGCACAGATTGACGATCCGGCCCCACCGCGACCAACGTAGGCTGCAGGGCCGGACGGGGTGCGTTGGCGACAATCTGCTGAGGAGTCGCTGCATTGTCCGGTGAAACGTTGGTCAGCATCTGTGGTGCGACAAAAATAGCGGCTGCCGCAACCGACGCTGCAATCGCGGCGCCGGCGACTGGACGTGTCCAATTCGTCGGCAGACGGCGCGGTGCCAACACCACCGGCTCGTCCCGCAGGGCCGCGCTGACCCGGTCGGCCACCGAAGCCGCATAGACCGACGATTCGCCTCGCATCACATCGCCGATCAGTCGATATCGTCCGAACCTTGCCTGCTCGTCATTCGACCGATCAAGCAGTCGTGTGATGGTCCTATCGGATGTTTCCACATCCAATTCACCGTCCAGCAATGCCGATGTGAGTTCAGCGTGTTTCTCGTTCATTACCCGAGTCTCTCTTCGCTAAGGAGCCATTAGCGGCTTGAGTTTGGCATCTATCGCCTCACGCGCCCTGAATATTCGCGATCTGACGGTCCCGATCGGGCAATCCATTGCCTGTGCAATTTCCTCGTAGGTCAATCCATCCAGTTCCCGCAAGGTAATCGCCGTACGCAGATCATCCGGCAAATCATCCAGGGCCTTCTGAATGGTCTGTGCGATTTCTCGCTGCAAAGCCATTCGTTCCGGGGTATCTCCTTCCTTTAGAGGCGTCCCCATATCCATCTGTTCCGCAGTTTCCGCCTCGATATCGTCTCCCGGCGGACGCCGTGCTTGCGCCGCAAGATGATTCTTGGCGGTATTGATCGCAACCCTATACAGCCAGGTATAAAAAGCGCTATCGCCACGGAACTTCGGCAGCGCGCGGTAGGCCTTGATGAAGGCCTCCTGGGTCACGTCCAACACCTCGGCCTGGTCGCGAATATAGCGGGAGATCAAATTGGCCACCTTGTGCTGATACTTCAATACCAGCAGATCGAAAGCCTTTTTATCGCCTCGCTGGACCCGCTCGACCAGGGCCTGATCGGCTTCCCTGTCGGTACTCACAGGTCGCGCACTCCAGCCTGAACCGGGATGCTATGCCTTATTCCGGTGGTATTGACCGCGATACGCGGGCGAAGTTCGCCCGAAAGACTGATTTGGCGCAAGTAAAACATTATTTCTTGTGGTTTTATTGTCTCGCGGGCCGGAATGGTCGATACATGACGCGGCCATGGCTAAACGTTTAATCTACGAGCCTTTGGCCGGCGGAACACCGCCGAAAATGAAAACCAGCGCCGATTATGGCGACTCCGCCGCGGGCCATCAACGAAATGACACATCCAAGTCTTATCGATCTCGACGTATTGATCATCGGTAGCGGCGCCGCCGGTTTGAGTCTTGCACTCCGCCTGACCTCCGAAACCCGGGTCGGCGTGGTCGCCAAACGCGAACTCGAAGAGGGCAACACGCTATATGCCCAGGGCGGTATCTCGGCAGTCCTCGATGCGCGCGATTCGATCGACTCGCATGTTCAAGACACCTTGACCGCCGGTGCCGATCTATGTGATGACGACATTGTACGCCTGGTGGTCGAACATGGCCCGGACAACATTCGCTGGCTTTTCGAAGAGGGCGTCGAATTCACCCGCACGCCGGCAACCGGGGATTCCGGATATCACCTGACCCGGGAGGGTGGGCACAGCCACCGCCGCATCGTACATGCCGCCGATGCAACCGGCCAGGCGGTGGAAAACACCTTGGTCCGACAATTAGGCGCACAACCCAATATTCGGGTGTTCGAGCACCACATTGCCATTGATCTGATCGATGCGGAACACCGCGATGGGCGCCGCCTGCAACGCCGTTGCCATGGGGCTTACCTGTTAAACATCGCCAACAACCAAGTGATTACCGTTTCTGCCCGCTGCGTCGTACTCGCCACCGGCGGAGCGAGCAAAGTCTACCTCTACACGAGCAACCCGGATGTTGCGACCGGCGACGGGATCGCCATGGCATGGCGGGCCGGCTGTCGGGTGGCCAACATGGAGTTCATCCAGTTTCACCCGACCTGTTTGTTCCATCCGCAGGCCAAATCCTTTTTGATCAGTGAAGCAGTGCGTGGCGAAGGTGGTAAATTGTTGTTGCCGGATGGCTCTCGTTTCATGGAAAACTTCGACCCCCGTGCCGAACTGGCGCCGCGTGACATCGTGGCAAGAGCAATCGATCATGAAATGAAACGACTCGGTATCGAATGCGTGTATCTGGACATCAGCCATAAACCGGCGGACGAGATCGAACGCCTGTTCCCCACCATCCACCAACGCTGTCTGGAACTCGGTTTCGACATGCGCAAACAGCCGTTGCCCGTGGTACCCGCCGCGCATTACACCTGTGGCGGCATTAAGACCGATTCACATGCCAGGACCGACCTCAACGGACTCTATGCGATCGGCGAAACCGCCTACACCGGTCTGCACGGCGCCAACCGAATGGCCAGCAACTCGCTACTGGAATGCCTGGTATTCAGTGAATTGGCATTGGCCGATATCGCTCGCGAATTGGCTCGGAAAGACGCGCCAGACATCGAGATCGCGGCGTGGGACGAAAGCCGGGTCACCGACTCTGATGAGGAAGTCGTGGTATCTCACAACTGGGAGGAACTGCGTCGCTTCATGTGGGACTATGTCGGTATTGTGCGTAGCAACAAACGGCTGGAACGGGCGCGCCGCCGGGTCAACCTGCTGCGCCACGAGATCGACGAGTATTACGGCAACTTCCGCGTATCCAATGATCTACTGGAGTTACGTAACTTGGTTGAGGTTGCAGACCTTATCATTGCCTCGGCACAACGCCGGCGTGAAAGCCGAGGCCTGCATTACAACATCGATTTCCCCGACCGTGACGACAATCAGGCCGCACCCACGATATTGATTCCGGACAACTATGTCCCACGCCGGGCTGAAGACTGAGTTACACCGCCGATCGTATCACCGCCATGCTTCGGCGGGCGAAAACCCAGCAACGCACGTCTGACTCGGCGATGCGACTCGGCCGTGACCGCATCGCCGAACAACAGCAGATTACGACGACGTCTGTCTTGTGTCGTCAAACGGGCACTGACACAAAACGGGTTGACGTAACCGTGCGACACGCAAACCACCTCGAGCCGGCGACCGTCCTCTAGCCCGCAGACTAATCGTCCGTCGTTTTGAATCGTCAGACTCAGTGGACGAACACGCAGGTAGTGCAACCAAAACATCGTAGCCATAACCGCCATTGCCATGGCGCTGATCAATCGCCACGACGGCTCGGCTGGGATTAACAGCGGCAGAGCGGTGGCACACAAAATGACAACGGACCCGGACAAACGCTCCCGGAGACTGAGCGGCAAGTTGATGGTCAAAAGCGATCTCCCTATCGCGTGCGTGAGGATTTAACGATTGGCGTTTCGAAACAAACGATAAAAATTATCGTATGACTGTTGCACCAAGCTATCGACCGTCACCCCGCGCAAGGCGGCGACGGTCTCGGCGACATGGCCGACATAGCGTGGCTCATTGGGTTTCCCACGGTGCGGCACCGGGGCCAAGTAGGGCGAATCGGTTTCAATCAACAGACGATCATCCGGTACCTGCACCGCCACATCACGCAAGGCATCGGCATTTTTGAACGTGACAATGCCCGAGAAGGAGATATAAAAATCCATCGCCATAGCGGCCTGGGCCATTTCCCAGGTCTCGGTGAAACAGTGCATGACACCACCGACCTCGCGCGCGTTTTCCTGTTGCAGGATTTCGATAGTGTCCTCGCGTGCATCACGCGTATGGATGATAAGCGGTTTGGCCGCTTCGCGTGCGGCACGAATATGCGTGCGAAAACGTGCGCGTTGCCAGTCCAGATCACCGTCCGCGCGAAAGTAATCCAAACCCGTCTCGCCGATGGCGACATTTTTGGGATGTTTGGCGAGTTCGACGAGTTCCTCGACCGTCGGCTCGCGCCGATCGTAGTCGTTCGGATGCACACCGACCGAGATCGAGACCTCGGCATAAGGCTCGACCAGTGACAGCATGGCCGGGTATGACTCCAAATCGATCGAGACGCAGAGCATATGCGATACGCCTGCATCCTGTGTGGCTGCGATCAAACGGGGGAAATCACCGTCGTAGGGTGCCAGATCGACACGGTCGAGATGGCAATGTGAATCGACCAGCATTGTTTACATCGTATGGGTCGGTTTATCCGACTGTAACGCTCCGGCGAGGTAGCCCTCGATCTTGTTACGTGCCATACCGCCGTCCTGATCGCTAAACTGCACGCCGATACCCGCTGCCCTGTTGCCTTCCGCACCGACCGGTGTGATCCAGATGATTCGCCCGGCGACCGGCAATCGTTCTGTCTCATCCATCAGACTCAGCAACATGAAGACTTCATCGCCGATGTTGTATTTCTTACTGGTCGGAATGAACAACCCGCCATTCTTGACGAATTGCATATAGGCGGCATAGAGGGCGTTCTTGTCTTTGATCGTCAGAGAGAGTATCCCCTGGCGTGCCTTGGGCATGCTCGGTGCAGACATGTCAGCGCGCTCCCGGCCGGGTGATCTGCAACCACTGATTGGCGATATATTCCAGCATCATTTGTACGTTCAAGTTATTGACGGCGGCACGTTCGAGATCCAGCAGCACATCGTTGAATCGGTAGAGTGCCTGCAAGTCTATGCCTTGACCGAGGCTTTGCAAATCCTGACGCATGTTGCCATGGTAAAGCTCACCATCGCCGACACCGGCGGCAAATCTGACCAGATCGCTGACACAACGTTTCAATGCCTCGAGCAATAAGGGTAGCGGCCGTTTTTCCCATTCCTCAACCACTTGTAAGGGGTTGGTTTTTCTTATCTTTAGTGCCATCAGCTCATTACCGAGCCGACGTCCCTCGCCCAGCCAGTCTTCTTCCCGGGCCTGCAAGGCCCTCAGCGGTGCACCACCGCTGATCGCGAGCAGATCGTCAACCTCGGACGGATCCACGTTGTCGCCAAGCCATTCCTTGACCCGATCCGCTGACGGACGGGCGAATTTAATGATCTGGCAACGGCTTCGGATGGTTGCCGGCAGGCGATGCGGGAAGGAACTGACCAACACCAGCACGGCGCGTGCGACCGGCTCCTCCAAGGTTTTCAGTAGTGCATTTGCCGAAGCCTTGTTCATCGCCTCCGCCGGCATGACCAAGAAGACCCGAAAACTGCCTTCCTGGGCAGCCAATACGCTCTTGGCAGTCAAAGCGCGTATGGCATCGATCTTGATCATCTTGCCCGCTTCTTCGGGCACGATCAGATGTTGGTCCGGGTGACTGCCGGCCTGGCTAAGACGACAGGCTGAACACAACCCGCAAGCATCGCCGTTCTGCCGAACATCGGTGCACACCAATGCGTTGCTCAGGCGGCGGCCGAAAGCGGCTTTGCCCAAACCTTGAGGTCCACTGAGCAACAAGGCGTGTGGAAGACGTCCGGCGGCATACGCCGCCATGAGCCTGTTCCAGGCATCCTCATGCCAAGGATAACGCTCTGCATCCGTCATGCCACGTCGTCCAGATAACTGTCGATGACGGTGACGACCTGTTCCGACACTTTCTCTAGCGCTTGCGCAGCATCGATCACACGATAGCGTGCCGGTTCGGATGCAGCCATTTCGAGATAACCCTGTCGCACGCGCTCGAAAAAATCGAGCGTTTGACGTTCGAAACGATCCGGCGCCGAGCGTTTCCCGGCCCGCTGCAGTCCTTGCTCGATCGGCAGATCGAGTAACAAAGTCAAATCCGGTCGGCGATCGCCCTGAACCCAATCTTCCAGAAACGCAATACGCGACAGCTCGATACCGCGACCGTAACCTTGGTATGCATAGGTCGCATCCGTGAAACGGTCGCACAAGACCCATTCACCGCGGACGAGTGCCGGTTCGATCTTTACACGCAAATGCTCGGCGCGCGCCGCAAACATCAGCAGCAATTCAGTATCTTCGCCCATCCCGTCATGGCGATGGCCGAGCAACAGCTCGCGCAACGTCTCACCGAGCGCTGTCCCCCCCGGCTCGCGAGTTACCGACACATCATGGTCTCGTGCAAGAATCCGCTGTTCGAGCAAAGCCATACAGGTGCTTTTCCCAGCACCCTCTACTCCTTCAACGGTAATGAAGCGTGGTCGACTCATCGTTTCAACTGATATTTGGCAACCGCCGCATTGTGTTCCTTCAACGTTGCCGAGAAGGCATGCGAACCGTCCCCCTTGGACACAAAATAGAGCGCCTTACCCGGTGCAGGATTGACGGCGGCACGCAAAGCCTCGCGGCCCGGCATGGCGATCGGCGTCGGCGGCAAACCGAAATGCACATAAGTATTGTAGGGCGTGTCCTCACGCAAATCCTTACGTCGAATATTGCCGTCGAAACGCTCTCCCATGCCGTAGATAACCGTAGGATCGGTTTGCAGCTTCATGCCCTTTTGCAAGCGACGGGTGAACACACCCGAAATCGTTTCGCGCTCATCCGGCTGACCTGTCTCCTTTTCGACGATAGAGGCCAATATCAGTGCCTCGTAAGGCGTCTTCAAAGGCAGGCCTTCGGCGCGTTCCGCCCAAGCCGCTTCGAGCTCGCGATCCATGGTATTGAGCGCCCGACGCAAAAAGTCGAGATCGGTCATGCCACGTGGAAACCGATAGGTATCAGGAAAAAAACGACCCTCGGGGTGCTCCCCTTCGCGTCCCAGGCGGGTCATCAGCTCCGCGTCATCCACACCTCGCAAGGTGTGTTCCAGCGCATCGTGCGCGGCGACAGCCGCCCTGATCTGGCGAATGTTCCAACCTTCAAGCAATGTGAGGCTGTAATCGATCGATCGACCGGAGACCAACAAGGCCAAGAGCGTATCGGGTACCAAGTCGGGGGTCAGGCGATACTCACCCGTACGGATCTTGCTGGCCTGACCGGTATAGCGCCCATACCACTGGAGGTGCTGCGCATTCGCGATCAGGCCGGCCTGCTCCAGATCTCGGGCAACCGATGCCAACGAAGCGCCCTGCTCGACGACGTAGATGGTGCTTTCGCTGATCGTCAAGGGTGTCGTGAGAAAGGCCTTGTAAGCCATCCACGCCCAACCGACCAACAGGCTCGCAACGAGCACTAATAGACCGATCACACGGTTCACAGGCTACCCCCTGATACAACGTCGGGCCTGTGGCAGACAGCACGGGTTTGGGCAACCACAGGATGTTCGGCCATACCGAGGTCGTAGCCGACATCCTCAAAGCGCGCGACGCGTTCGACGCCGATCAGCGCATTGCTCATATAAAGCGCATCGGCTTGGCGCAGATCTTTCAGAGTAACGTCGCGGATGTCGATCCGGTACCCGTCCGCCGCGGCGAGCTCGATAACCAATTCTCTCACTACACCGGCGACGCCCGCCCGATCCAGCGATGGCGTGATTAACTGCTCACCGGTTTGCAGAAACAGATTACTCATGGTGCCGCTGACGATACGACCATCCAGACCTTGCATCACACCCTCGTCGACGGCATCGTCTTGCCATTCCGCACGCGCTATGACTTGATCGAGGCGATTGAGGTGCTTAATCCCGGCCAACACAGGCTGATCCCCCACCCTGTGTGTGCAAAGACGCAAATGCCAAGGTTTCGGCTGTCTCACCGGCCATTCAGAAAGACGTAGCATGCGTTGAGGTCGTAACGGCTGTGGTCGGCGATAACCGCGTACCGAACGGCCGGCCGTCCAATAAAGTTTCATGACGCCCCTGACGGTCCCCGCGCATAGCTCTTCAGTTTCTTTTCTTAATTGCGCGACATCGGGTAACGGCAGATGCAACTGGTGGCAACCACGCGCCAGACGTTGCATATGCGCTTCCCACAAGCAGGGCTGCTGATCGACTACCGCAACGGTTTCAAACAGACCATCACCGAACTGCAGCGCACGTTCATCCAGACAAGCACTGTCGGATAAAACACCATCGATGAGAACGGCATCGGGCATCAGGCGACAATGCTGCGAATCGTGTTGAAAACCCCTGGCGGTCCGACCGGGGCAAGGGCACCGGAACGGCCGGGAACCCGGCCGCGACCCGGCAGTTTTGCACGACTCCGATTAGTCGGCGAAACGGCGAAACACCAACGTGCCATTGGTGCCGCCGAACCCGAACGAGTTCGAGATGGCGACATCGATCTTGGCCTCGCGTGCGTTGTGCGGCACATAATCCAGATCGCACTGCTCATCGGGGTTATCCAGATTGATCGTTGGCGGCATCACTTGATCGCGCAGCGCGAGCACAGTGAACAACGCCTCTGCACCACCTGCGGCACCCAGCATGTGGCCGGTCATCGACTTGGTCGAACTCACGGCAAGCTTGCACGCATGATCGCCAAAGGCCGCCTTCACGGCCATCGTCTCGGCGACGTCGCCAGCCGGTGTGGACGTCCCGTGGGCATTGATGTAATTGACATCGTCCATACTCAGCTTGGCATCGGCAACCGCAAGGCGCATACAGTCGGCAGCACCCTCGCCGTTTGGTGATGGCGATGTCATATGGAAAGCATCGGAGTTCATCGCTGAACCGGCCAGCTCGGCATAAATCCGTGCGCCACGTGCCTTGGCGTGTTCGAGCTCTTCAAGCATAAGAACGCCAGCACCATCGCTCAGAACGAAACCGTCGCGATCGCGGTCCCAAGGACGGCTGGCACCCTGCGGATCATCGTTACGGGTCGACAGCGCCCGGGCGGCAGCGAAGCCTCCGAGCCCGGTGGGTGACGTCGCCATTTCGGCACCACCGGCGACCATCATGTCGACCGTCCCGTATTGAATCATGCGCATCGCATCGCCGATGTTGTGTGCACCGGTACTGCAGGCGGAAACGATCGAAATATTAGGTCCTTTGAGGCCATACATGATCGACAGATTGCCGGCCACCATATTAATGATGTTGGCCGGCACGAAGAACGGCGAGATTTTGCGTGGCCCACCTTTCAGATACGCCCCATAGCCATTCTCGATACCGGTTACGCCGCCGATACCGGATCCTATCGCGACCCCGATACGCTTGGCGTTTTTCTCGGTAATCTCCAGGCCGCTATCTTTGATCGCCTGTACACCCGCTGCAATCCCGTAATGGATGAAGGCATCCATTTTCCGGGCTTCCTTTTTCGGAATGTATTGCTCGACATCGAACCCATAGATGGGTCCACCGAAATGGACACTGAACGGTTCGATATCAAAATGCGTAATGGGCTGGATACCGCTTTTGCCGGCGAGAATGTTCTCCCAGCCACTGGCGACATCCAGCCCAACCGGCGCAACCAGCCCAAGACCTGTGACGACAACCCTTCTTTCTGACATCTGGGATAACCCCTTTGACCAGACGATTGTTCAAATCAAACGGCCGCGGCCCCACACGACGGAACCGACGGCCGAAGATCGAATGACGGATGCAAGATCAGCTGCTATGCGCGTTGACGTAGTCGATAGCCTGCTGAACAGTAGTGATCTTCTCCGCCTCTTCGTCGGGAATCTCGGTCTCGAACTCTTCCTCGAGGGCCATTACCAATTCAACGGTGTCCAGAGAATCGGCGCCGAGATCATCTACGAAAGAGGCAGCCGGGACCACTTCTTCTTCCTTGACGCCCAACTGTTCAACTACGATCTTTTTTACGCGTTCTTCGATAGTACTCATTCTGTCAAATCCTCCACAGAGTCGTGATCACAGCGCCACGCGGTGCCGCCGTATTGTATTCAGTTTGCGAGCCGCTTCAAAGCGGCCCAAATCAAATTCTGTTCACTGTCAAAAGAGCCAAAAGCCCAGTTACAACGGCTTTTAGACCATGTACATACCGCCGTTCACATGAATGGTTTCACCGGTGATGTAAGCACCGGCGTCGGATGCCAAAAAGGCAACCACTGCCGCGATTTCTTCGGGTTTTCCCAAACGGCCCAACGGGATACTCCCAAGCAAGGCCTCACGTTGCGCATCGGACAGCTCACGGGTCATGTCGGTGTCGATAAAGCCGGGGGCGACCGCGTTTACGGTGACACCACGCGAGCCGACTTCCTGCGCCAGAGACTTGCTAAAGCCCACCATACCGGCCTTGGCGGCCGCATAGTTGGTCTGACCGGCATTGCCACTGGCGCCGACAACCGAGGCAATATTGATAATTCGGCCGGTTTTCGCCTTCATCATGGCGCGCAAACAGGCTTTGCTGACCCGGTAGACCGAACTCAGATTGGTGTTGAGCACCGCATCCCAGTCATCGGATTTCATACGCATGAGCAGGGTATCGCGAGTGATTCCCGCATTGTTCACGAGAACGGTCACTGCACCATATTGTTCGTCAATGGCCTTGATTACCGCATCAACCGAGGCACCGTCAGCGACATCCAGGCACATGCCTTGACCTTTGATGCCGGCGTTGTTGAAACGCTCGGTGATGGCATCGGCGCCTGCCGCACTTGTCGCGGTGCCGACGACGGTCGCACCTTGCTCGCCAAGCATATCGGCAATGGCTTTACCTATACCCCGGCTGGCACCGGTGACCAGTGCGATTTTTCCCTCAAGCATTGATCGACTCCAAAGCGGTTTCCAAACTTGTCGAATCAAATACCGGCAATGCAGTCAACGATTTATCGATGCGCTTGATCAGGCCGGTGAGTACCTTGCCCGGCCCGGCCTCGACGACGATTTCCGCACCCTGTGAAGCGATCCGCTGCACGATTTCTACCCAACGGACGGGTCGAAACAATTGCTCGACCAACAACTGGCGAATCGCATCGGGCTCACTCGCCTTATCGACATTGACGTTGTGTAGCACCGGTATCGACGGTGAGTTAAATGTAATGTCCTGCATCGCTTCAGCGAGACGCTCGGCCGCCGGCTTCATCAGCGCGCAATGGGAAGGCACGCTGACATCCAACATCAAAGCACGTTTGGCGCCCGCCTCTTTGGACAATGCCGCAACACGCCCGATTGCCTCAACATTGCCTGCCACGACAACCTGACCCGGAGAATTGAAATTGACCGCTTCGGCAACCTGACCCTGGGCGCCTTCCGCACACACGGCACGGACCTTGTCGTCATCCAGCCCGATAATGGCAGCCATGGCACCGGTGCCTGCAGGCACCGCCTCCTGCATGAAACGCCCTCGCATTGCAACAAGCCGGGTCGCATCGGCCAAATCGATTGCTCCGGCGCCGACCAAGGCAGTGTATTCACCGAGGCTGTGACCCGCCATCACGCTAACCGGCAGACTCATCTGTCGATCGAGCGCACGCTTGACGGCAACGCCGGCACACAACAGTGCGGGTTGGGTATTTTCGGTCTCGTTGAGTTTTTCCTTCGGGCCCTGTTGAGCCAAAGCCCAGAGGTCCAGGCCAACGGCCTCTGATCCTTCCTCGAAAGTCTCACGCACAATGGTGTGATCTGCGGCGAGTTCGGCCAGCATGCCGACCGATTGCGAACCCTGGCCTGGAAATGTCATCGCGATTGTTTTGGTCATGATTTCTCTGTCGTCGAAATAGCTTTACTCAGTACTTGAGCAGTACGGAACCCCAGGTAAATCCGCCACCGAATGCCTCGAGTAACACGACCTCGCCACGCTGAATACGCCCATCGCGTACGGCCGTATCAAGCGCAAGCGGTACCGATGCAGCGGAGGTGTTTCCATGCTGATCCACCGTTACCACGACATTGTCCATCGACATATTCAGTTTGCGCGCAGTGGCATTGATAATCCGGATATTGGCCTGATGCGGCACCAACCAATCGACATCGGACTTTTTCATGTCATTGGCCTGTAAGGTTTCATCGACGATGCGGCCGAGCGTGTTGACCGCCATTTTGAACACCTCATTGCCTTTCATATGGGTGTAGTACGGATTACCCTCTTCTTCGGGCAATTCAAATCCGCGCGACACACCACCGGGCACATGCAACAAGGTTTCGTAAGCGCCATCCGCATGTAAATGGGTAGAAAGAATGCCGGGCTCGTCAGACGCTTCGATTACCACGGCACCGGCACCATCGCCGAATAATACGCAGGTACCGCGGTCGGTCCAGTCGATCACGCGTGAAAAGGTCTCGGCACCGACCACCAGGGCACAACGTGCCGACCCGGTTTTAACGAATTTTTCCGCCACGCTGAGTGCATAGACGAATCCGGTACATACCGCTTGCACATCGAACGCAGCGCAGCCGTGGATATCCAGGCGTTGTTGCAAAAGGCAGGCGGTACTGGGGAAGATCTTATCGGCGGTTGTCGTTGCCAACACAATCAGATCGATATCCTGTGTACGCTTGCCGGCAGCTTCGATGGCACGCACCGCCGCCTGCTCGGCGAGGTCGCAGGTCGTTTGGCCGTCGACGGCAACATGCCGTTTCACGATACCGGTGCGCTCTCGAATCCACTGATCGCTGGTATCGACCATACTCTCGAGATCTTTGTTCGTGAGTATCTTTTCGGGCAGATAGCTGCCCGTGCCCGTGATGCGCGCGTAGACGGTCATGCGCTTGCCGAGATATTCAGACGCCGGCCGACACGTTGTTCGATACGACCGGCCACGTCGGCGATGATTTCTTTTTTGGCGATCGCGATGGCGTTTTCAAATGCGACCTGGTCGGCTCCACCATGACTTTTAACCACGATGCCACGCAGGCCGAGCAAGCTCGCACCATTGTAGCGGCGCGGATCGATACGCCGACGCAATGCCTTGAGTACCGGCAATGCGACCAATGCGGACAGCTTGGTCAACGGATTGCGTTTGAATTCGACCTTCATGAAGTGACGAATCAGCTTGGCGACACCCTCGGCATTTTTCAGCGCGACATTACCGACGAAACCGTCGGTTGCCACGATATCCAGATCGTCACGCAAATAGATATCGTCACCTTCGACATAGCCGATATAGTTGAGGTCACTGCTGCTCAACAGCTCGTGCGCCTCTTTGACTTGCTCGTTACCCTTGATCTCTTCTTGGCCGATATTCAGCAAGCCGACGGTTGGGCTACTGCTGCCCTCGACGGCCGAAACCAATTCGGCGCCCATAACGGCAAATTGATAGAGATGCTCGGCTTCACAGTCGACATTGGCACCGAGATCCAACACCCAGGTGCGCCCGTTGATCGCGGGGAGAGACGTGATGATCGCCGGACGATCGATGTGCGGCAGCGTTTTGAGTACAAAGCGAGCCGTGGCCATGAGTGCACCGGTATTGCCGGCACTCACGCAGGCATCCGCCTCACCCTGTTTGACCAGGTTTATCGCAACCCGCATGGACGAATCCTTTTTGCCACGCAATGCACGCGACGGCAACTCGTCCATCGCCACCTCTTCGGAGGCGTGTTGAAGCGATAGGCGCTCGGGCAATTGCGCATTCGGCAAATGCTGCCGGATGGCTTCATCGCGCCCGACCAAAATCAGCCGGCAATCCTGATCTTTATCCAGGAATCCGAGCGCTGCGGGAACGATTACGCTCGGGCCATGATCGCCGCCCATGGCATCGAGCGCTATGGTGATCGACCGAGTCACGCAGTCGTTCGCTCGCGTTGTCTGCAAGACGGTTGGTTCAAATCGCCGCGCAATCGATTACTTGTCGACGACCTTACGCCCACGATAGAAACCATCCGGGCTCACGTGGTGTCGCAGATGTGTCTCGCCCGACGTCGGATCGATCGACAAGGACTCGGGCTTCAAGGCATCGTGCGAACGACGCATGCCGCGCTTGGAAGGGGTTTTTCGGTTCTGTTGGACCGCCATGTTCGTCTCCTCAAAGACTCTCAGTCTCGTTTATCTTGGTCGCGTTTCAATGCCGCCAGGGCCGCGAACGGATTCTCCGCGGTTTCGCGATTTTCCGGTTCTGCCGGATCCGCCTCTTCCGCTTCATTGAACTTCCGTAAATCCACCTTGCATTCCTCCGCAGAATGCATCGGCGCTGCCGGGATCGCCAATATCAATTCATCTTCTACCAGACTACGTAACGCCACTCGCGCGTCTTCGACCAATAACGGATCGACGTCGTCCGGTAATCGCTCAGCCTCATCCGGCCCACTGACAACGACAAGGCGCGAGTCGGCGTCCACATTTACGCGCATCTCACCCAGACAACGCTGGCATTGAATCGCCAGTTGGGCCGAGACTTTCACGTCGACTGCGGGCCGCCGCTCGCCGTCCTTCCCGAACGCCAATGCAAACGCCGCTTCGCCTTCCGTAGAAGTCAAAAGCGGCGCCAAACGCGGCAATTCTGCCAGCGGAATCACACCCTCGTAGACCTTCCCCAAGGCGCAAAGCCGCA
>JANQLO010000022.1 GCA_028280505.1 Chromatiales bacterium
AGCCGAAGCCGAAGCCGAAGCCGAAGCCGAAGCCGAAGCCGAAGCCGAAGCCGAAGCCGAAGCCGAAGCCGAAGCCGAACCGCGCGCCTTATTGGGCAAGCATGAAGCCTAAGGCCCCCGAAGGGGAGCGTCTGCAGAAGCTACTGGCCAATGCCGGATTCGGCTCGCGGCGGCAGCTCGAAACCCTCATCAGCGAAGGCCGGGTAAAGGTCAACGGCCATATCGCCAAGCTCGGCGATCGGGCGACTGCCGAGGATCGCATCGAGATCAACGGCCGCCCCATAGGCGGCAAACGACTGAGTGGCAATCAGCGCTTTGCGATCATGTACAACAAGCCCGAGGGCGAGTTGGTGACCCGCAAGGATCCGGAAGGGCGCAAAACGGTATTTGATCATCTGCCGCACCTGCCGACCGGCCGATGGATTGCGGTCGGTCGGCTCGATGTGAACAGTTCGGGTTTGCTGTTGTTTACCAATGACGGTGAACTCGCCAATCGTTTGATGCATCCCCGTACCCGGGTCGCACGCGAGTATGCGGTGCGCGTCAAAGGTGAGGTCAGCGAGGACATGGTGCGCCAACTCGTCAATGGGATTGAACTGGACGACGGGCCCGCACGTTTCGAAGATGTGGTCGATTCCGGGGGCGAAGGCAGTAACCGTTGGTTCCATCTGGTGATCATGGAAGGCCGCAAGCGCGAGGTACGGCGTTTGTGGGAGGCGGTGGGCGTCACCGTGTCGCGGCTGAAGCGTGTGCGCTACGGCCCCATCATTCTCGACAGTAGCGTCAAGGCGGGGCAGTGGCGTGAACTCGATAACGAGGAAAGACGCGAGTTGCTCAAACTCGTCGATCTGCGTGACAAGCGCCCTTGGGGCACGTTGATCGGCAAGACACGCGGTGCGCGGCCAGCGGCCAAGCATTCTCCCTGGAAGCAACGGCGTCCGCATTAACCGCGAGTGTATCGGTGTCCGGTTTCGCGCCTGCCGACGGTGTGTTGCTCGATTTGTATCGCTTGCTGGCCGACCGGTATGGCGAACAGCCTTGGTGGCCGGCCGAGTCGCCGTTCGAAATAGCGGTCGGTGCGGTACTGACGCAAAACGCGGCATGGGCGAATGTCGAAAAGGCGATTGCGGCGTTGAAGGCGCAAGGCCTTTTGTCTTTGAAGGCTTTGCTCGACGTTGAACACGCGTCTCTTGGCGAGGCGATTCGTCCATCGGGTTACTACAATCTCAAGGCGAAACGCCTGCGCAATCTCTGTGAGTTTCTCGATCGTCAAGGCGGTTTCGAGGCGTTCGCCGCGCAATCCCTGTCGGATCAGCGTGAAGGTTTGCTCGGTGTGAACGGCATTGGGCCGGAAACGGCCGACGATATCCTGCTTTATGCGCTGCAACGTCCGGTGTTCGTGATCGATACTTATACACGGCGTTTGTTGCAGCGTTACCGTTTGGCCGACGGGTCGGAGCCTTATGAAGAACTGCGTAACGGTTTCGAGCGAGCAATAGGACCGGATGTGTATCTATACCAGCAGTATCATGCGCTTATCGTGATACATGCGAAACAGGTGTGTCGCAAAACCCCGCATTGTGCGCGTTGTTCCGTAGCGCGACACTGCCCGACCGGTAACGGCCGATCGTGATGTCGGCTTATCCCAGCATACAGCGATTGCGGCCGTTTTTCTTTGCGCTGTAGAGTGCCTTGTCCGCGCGTTCCAAAAAGGCGTCCGGCATCTCGTCCGCCTGCAGGCAGGCAGCGCCGATACTCACGGTGACCTCGGCGGTGCGGCCGCGTACCGTATGCATGGCGTCGACGTTTTCACGAATGCGCTCCGCCAACAGCATGGCCCCGTCTTCATTGGTATGGCTGGCCAGCACGACAAACTCTTCGCCACCGAAGCGGAAGAGCAGATCGCTGCGACGCACCGTATGGGCAATGGTTTGGGCGACCGCGGTCAAGACGTCGTCACCGAAGGCATGACCGTAGTTGTCATTGAATGATTTGAAGTGATCGATATCGATCACCAGTACCGACAACGGAAGCGTTTGACGATGCGCCAGATCGACCTCGCGGGTGAGGGCGTTCTGCATCGCCATGCGATTGTGCACCCCGGTCAGCGGATCGAGCGATGCAAGTTCGACGGCATGACGATAGCTGAGCGCATTACGCAGCGGGTAGACCAGTGCGCATAACAGGTTCTCCAGAGAGCTGATCTCCTTGTCGGCGAAAGGGATCTCGCGATACACCCGTATCGTACCCAGCGGGCGGTCTTCCAGTCGCAAATCGTAGGTCGCGCGATGCGAGGCCTCACGGCCATAGCTCACCGGGTTGTCGTTCTGCGGTAGTTCGTAGACCAATCCGTCGATTTCGAGGTAGCGCTGGATCTCTTTACCGAAGCTGTGGATCTGGGTTTCGATATCCAGCGTTGTCTGCAGGATGCTCGAGAGCTCGAGTACCCGTGGGCCCAAGTTCTCGGGTGCGGTCGGTTTGACGGTGCCGTGGATCTGATGAGGGTTGACCACTGCCAGGTTGCCTATATTCGAATAACCGGGATTTTTCATTTTTCTGTCTCTGTGCGACGTTTGCACCAGTCGTTAAGCGAAAGTCGTGCCAGAAACAAAAAATATATATTAAACAATAAGATATATGAGTTAATTCACTCGGTGACGGTTCGGCGTCAGATTTCTCTCGTGACCTCAAATTCCCAAATGTCAGATATTCGGCGTTTTGCAGGAAGTCTATTCACCGGCAAAAAGCCGGCATACAGAAAGTCCCACGGAAACATCCGGGGCTCAGATTCTGGTGTTTTGTTGGGATTCGGACCACGATTTAGATCAATAGAGTGGCATTCCGGAGACGGTATGAAACACTTTTTGTCACTGTTTCTGGTGTTTGCGTTTTCAAGTGCCGTGGTTGCCGCCGGGTCCGACTCGGCGTCACTGGAGCCCGGCATGGTCAATCCCGGATACCACGACAAGCCGAGCTGGTTCAAAGCGTCGTTTCTGGATATCCGCGAGGACATTACCGAGGCTCGGTCCGCGGGTAAGCGCCTGATGCTCTATTTCTATCAGGACGGGTGCCCCTATTGCGCCAAATTGCTCAACGACAATTTCGGTAACCGCAAGATTGCCGACAAAACCAGGCAGGGCTTCGATGTTATCGCCATCAACATGTGGGGCGACCGTGAAGTCACCGATCTCGCCGGCGAGATCACCACCGAAAAGGCCTTCGCGGCGGCGCTTCGGGTGCAATACACCCCGACGCTGCTTTTTTTGAACGAGCGGGGCGGGGTGGTCATTCGTATCAACGGTTATTTCGAACCGCACAAGTTCGATGTCGTACTCGACTATGTCGCAGGCAAGCACGAACGAGCTGGCAGTTTCCGCGACTACTACGTTAAGGCGGCACCCGTTCCGGCCAATACCCGACTTAACGCACTCGTCGGTGCTCAACCGAAACCGCTGAGACTCGCCGAACGTGAGTCAGGCCAACGGCCGCTGTTGGTTTTCTTCGAACAGGGTAGCTGCGCCGAATGTGACGCATTACACAGGGATATTCTCCCGCGCTCGGAAATCGCCCATGCGCTCACCAACCTGGACTTCGCCCAAGTCGATCTATGGTCGGACGACATCATACAAACCCCGGACGGCCAAGAAAGCAAAGTGCGTGATTGGGCACATGATCTCGGCATTCAATACGCGCCCAGCCTCGTCTTCTTCGATCCCGAAGGTAAAGAGGTGTTTCGTACCGAAGGTTACTTGCGCACCTTTCATATTCACGGCGCAATCGATTACGTCGTTACCGGCGCCTATCGTTGGCAGCCATCGTTCCAGCGCTTTCTTCAGCACCGAACCGAAATGCTCGCCGCGCGTGGCATCAGCGTCGAATTGATGGACTGAACCGGCAAGCCTCGTATATCGTTCGGACCATAGATACCGCTTCCGAACCATGTAGCCTTTTTGCAACAGTCACGCCATTGGCATCGGAAAATCCCGCGCCTGCGATAAAACGACGAATCGCCAATCACACGGACAAAGAGATCATGGAGAGAACCAATTGCCGCATAATACGTTATACGTGCCAGCCGTATAAGACGGAATTGGTGGCGTTCGTATAAGCAACCGTTAGGCATGCGAAATGTGGTTGCTCGAAAAGCAATTAGCTGTTCTCAATGCACTGGCATTAATTTGCTTTGCAATACTGTTTGGGCATTCCGAAGCCATTCGCCATCCAGCGGAATTCAACGAAACGCTGTTGGGTCAAATCTCAATTGCTCTTATCGTGGTCATCGGTGTCGCACCGCGGTTAATTTTGATTCAAACCACTCGGGGAAAAGTAAGCAATCGCAAGTACTTTGCGTATTTCATTGGCATGTGGATTTTAGTCCCGTATTTTCTTTGGAGATTAGGTGTAGAGAAGGAAGTTAGCCATGGCGAATTGCCTAGTAAGTGTTTCTAGTCGTTCGTCACTTTGTTCCTGACTGGGACGTCCGGCTTCACCGTGCGCCCCGAAGTATTGGCATTAAAACAAAAGAATGGAGATCACATGGTGAATTTTAACGAAGAAAATATTGCAGAAATATTTGGTCATGAAGCAGCTGAAGACGAAGATATTGATCGTCTTAAATCGTATTATTTTAAGGGCACGATCTACGATCAAGTAGCAAATAATTTACCAATACGTATTCTTGTTGGGCATAAAGGAATCGGTAAGTCTGCGCTATTTCAGGTTGCGATGTATGAACAGAAGCAAGAAGGTAAACTGACTCTTTTGATTAAACCGGATGATATCGCGGGTATTGGAGAAAACGAAACTGATTTTCTAAAACTTATACGAGAATGGAAAGCTGGGATCTCAGAAATTATCGCAAAGAAAGCACTGGTGTCTTTCGGGTTGCTGTATGAAGGATGGAGGAGTAAGCTCAATTCATATGGTGGACAACTAATCGATTTTCTTCAAGCAATATTTCGTGCCGAAAACTATGCAAATCTGGACCATACAAAGAAAGTTATTATCAGTGATTTTTTAAAAAGTGGAAAGATATTCATTTACCTTGACGATCTTGATAGGGGTTGGCAAGGGAATCAAACAGACATACGGAAGATTTCTGCTTTGCTAAACGCGATCAGGGACCTTGCAACTGAAAGTAAGGGGACCGCATTCCGAGTGAGTTTACGCTCAGATGTATATTACCTTGTTAGAACATCTGATGAATCTACTGACAAAATAGAAGGGTCCGTGGTTTGGTATTCCTGGTCTAACCATGAAATACTTTCGTTACTTGTTAAGCGTATCGACCAATATTTGCATGGTAAAAGTAAGTCAGCTGACGAATTGATGAAGCTGAGTCAGCCAGTTTTGGCAGGACACCTAAATGAAGTTATGGAGCCGACTTTCAACGGGAAGGGTAAATGGGAGAAAATACCGACTTACCGTATGTTAATGTCTCTAATCCGAAAGAGGCCAAGGGACCTAGTAAAGCTTTGCACACTGGCTGCCAAGCATGCAAGCGTTGCAGAACGAGAGTTGATCGGAACCCCAGACTTCAACGGTGTTTTTGAAGAATATTCTCAAGGGCGACTTCAAGACACCGTTAACGAATACCGATCCGAGCTTCCCGATATAGAGCGTTTACTGTTCGGGATGAAGCCTTCCCGTGCAGAAAGGAGAACTGGTAAAGGGTATATATATTCTACCGCTGATCTACTCAAAAAGATAAAGAATATCCAAGAGAATAAAAAGTTTTACTTTTACGGAAATCGTCCTGCAGATACTAAGGATCTAGCGGCCTTCATGTACAAAATAAATTTTTTAACTGCGCGAAAAGAAAAAGGAGAATTCATTGATCGACGCTATTTTGAAGAAAGTCGATATCTATCACATAAATTTGTCGATTTTGGCTTTGACTGGGAGGTTCATCCTGCTTACAGATGGGCCCTGCAACCTGACGATATAGCTGATGTTTTCGGGTCGTTGGCCCCTAGTAGTGAATAAATAGTTTCTGCCCAATAAAGTCAGGAGGGGAAAGGCATACTTACACAGCTCGCGGCTGTGGCCTTGGCGTCAGCCAATAGAATCAAGACAGTGAGTAAGATTATAGTGATTATTTTATCATCTATAATCTTCGCAGCTATGCTTGATTGTGTTGGGATAAAAGTCGGGCGGCACAACTCGTCGAACTTATGTAGGAATCGTATATGATGGGCTATACCGACTTTATGAGTCGGTATTAAGAGCAAGCGGCTATCGAATTGATAACGATCGCGGTTATTCCGTGGCTGAGGTTTCGAGATGGCTTAGCATTTCACCCCATTGGACTTTCTCCGATACGGGCCTCTGTTTCGCTTCGGCTCCGTTGGCTGTATGTTGGTGTTAAGTTAATCTCAGTCAATGGAAAATGATAGAAAACCGTACTTATTTCGACCAACTCAAAGACAAGCTAAAGAGCAATAAATGGATGGCTATTGTATTGTTGGTCTTCACTTGTTTGATTGGTGCTGGCGCGGCAATTGATGCTGTCGATAAGTTGTCTCGTCTTCTGCCAACTTTTACGCTAGTCTCGCCGAGCGTGACAGAAGTTAAGCCGTTATTGAGCGAGGGTGGAGTCACTGTCTATCACCGGGAAGCAAATGTAGCTGCGAAACTTGAGGTGGACGAGAACTTTATTGACAACAAGGTGAAACTTTGGGTGTCTTATCCGCCGGATCCGCATATTCCGTTTGACGAGAATGCATTCATGGCGGTACAGATTCAAGAAGCTCATATGTTTCGTCTTGGCAAAGTTGAGGCTGTCTCGCTCGGTAACGTTGGGAGGTTCCAGTTCTATATAACGGAGCCGAGGTTCAACGTACAGCATCGAAACCTCTCCAGCGTAAACGTTCGAATTCTTTGGCTCGATAAGCTCGACTTGTGACTCGATGTTAAAACGCAGATTTAGATGAGATCGCTGGGGAGCATTGGTCCTTAGCTTATCCAATTGGAGCGATCTAATATAACGAGAAACGCTTTGCCAATTAGCTAAAGGTTATGCCGCTGGCGCCAGGGTGAAACTAAACTTGGGTCAATTCACGACATGTCTTTACTGAAGGGACGAGACCGAATACCTAATCCGTTCCGCTCCTCAGCCGAGGCTTTCGTCTGACAATTTCACACTGTCTCTTCGGTTTCGGTATCAGGCGTGTAGACCAGCAGATCCCCGGGTTGGCAGTCGAGATACTCACAGATCCGTGTGAGCGTTTCAAAACGCACGCCACGGACCTTGCCCTGCTTGAGCAGTGAGAGATTGGCGCTGGTGATCCCTACGTACTCGGCCAGATCCTTCGATTTGACCTTGCGCCGGGCCAGCATGACATCCAGTTGCACGACAATTGGCATGAGGAAGTCCGCTCAGACGAAAGACGCGTTTTCTTCCGCCAGCGTCTGGCCGTGAGCGATCACGGCCGCCATGAGCCACACCATGGCGGCAAACGAGAGTGTGAACACTTCGTTCGATCCCACGCCGATAACCAGTTGACGCATCCCCGGCGGGTTGTTGATGGTCAGCACGACGGACAGGGCGGTGCTGGCGAGCATGCCGGCCGCCACGGACGCGGCCACCCATCCGGCAAAACGGCGCAGACAAAGAGTGGCTTCGCTGACAAACACCCGGCCGGCGGCAAACAGCAGAAAACAGCGACGTGCCTGCAACAGACCCGCAATCAACATGCCGACGGGCAGCAGGCTCAATGCGGCCCCCGCCACCCGCTGCCAGGTTTCGATCGGTGCCTTTATCGCCCCAATCGCGAGTTGGCCCTGCTCGGCAAGGCCCTCGGGCGGTTCCAGGGTCCAATAAAGGAGCAAGGTAACCGGTAGGACCACAATCAGTACCAAGCACAGCAGGGCCAGCCAGCGGCTGAAGCGTTGGATACGCCCCGCATTATCCATGCTCACCTCGGACGGTTTCATAGACATACCAAGTTTCTTGATGAGAATGTAATGTATCGTAAATCAGTAATAAATTATCGTCAAACAATAATTATTGACGCTCTTTCGCGCTCGTTAGTTTTGCGGTTTCGGTATCGTGGAAGGCACGGGACGACACCATGGTGACCGAGCCACCCATGGCCGGACACCGACGTGGAGGTGTGCGCAATGTTCTAATGGTGCCGGTGAAGGGCGATGCGCGTAAAAGCCCTTTTTTGCGGGGTTCAGATCAGATTTTGGGAGTGGCGATGAAGAAGTCCGACATTCAGTTTTCCGACGAGCTTCGAGGGTATCTTCTGTCGTTGCTGCGAGAAACCGATGAACTGGCGTTGTTGCGCGAGGAAACGGAAAAGGACCCGAACGCAATCATGCAGATTCCGCCGGAACAAGGACAGTTCCTGTGGTTTCTGGTGAGGGCCATCGGTGCGAAAAAGGCCATCGAAATCGGCACCTACATGGGATACAGCGCGTTGTGTATCGCGCTTGCATTGCCGGAAGACGGGAAGCTTGTCGCGTGCGATATCAGCGACGAATGGGCGGCCATCGGACGGAAATACTGGAAAGCGGCCGGTGTAGAAGACAAGATCGATTTTCGGCTGGGCCAGGCCTTGTCGACGCTCGGCTCGTTAATCGTGTCGGGTGAAGCGGGTAGCTTCGATTTCGTTTTCATCGATGCGGACAAACGGAGCTACGATCTTTACTACGAGAAAGCGCTCGAACTGCTCCGGCCCGGAGGCATCATTGCGATCGACAATGTTTTCCTGTTCGGTTCTGTGGTCGACAAGCATGTGCCCGACGCCGAACTGCACGCTCGAATCAATGCGGCGGATATCGAGGTCATGCGCAATCTCAATGCGAAGATCAGCGCCGATGAGCGTGTCGATCAAACCATGCTCCCATTGGCGGATGGGTTGACGCTCGTACGTAAGCTATAGCGGTGAGGAAGCAATCCCATTGACTTGCTCGTCCGTCCCTCCGCATGACTCGGCCTTTACCAACGATACGCAAGGCCCAAAACACCTTGGAACTGATTGGCGTCACCTTCGTCGTCCACCAGCGGACTGTCGGCGGCATCACCAAGCAGGCGGGAGTACTTGGCGATCGCCAGTACCGAAACGTGATCGCTAACCGCATGGTTGTAGCTTGCGCTGATCGCGGCGTCTTTCAGACCGGATGCCGCATCGAAGGGGCTGTAGTCGTTGCGTGATGACACGGCTTGCGTGCCCGAAATACCGAAACTGTTTTGCATGTAGTCGTCATCGGCCCAGGTGAGCGAAACACCGAGCGCCCAACGCCCGCGGTTGTTGAAGGCCATTTTTGCGTACTCGGCCCCGACGGTTGCCGTGGTGCCCTCGCGGTCGCCGCCGAGATCGTGGGCCACTTCAGCCGAGAATTCGATCGGGCCCGTTTCATAGGCAATCGCGGCGACACCGACGGCGCCGATGTCCAGGTCGCCGAGACCTTTCAGCGCGTCGCTGTCGTCTTCGTCACGATCGCCTTCGTAACGTACACCGAGTTTTGCGGAGAAATCGTTGCCCCAATGATTTTGTACATAGACGCCGGGACCGCCGTCCCGGGCGGTGACAATCAGGGTTTCGCGCCACGTCAGGTGGAAATAGGGCAGCGCGTCGAACTCGAATTCGTCCGATCCTTCGTATTCGGGGGATACTCTCCCGACGGCGCCGAGTTCGACTTCCCAGGCGTCCACGGGTTCTCTCTGTTCGGCGAACGCAGGGTTTGAAAC
This sequence comes from Chromatiales bacterium, assembly GCA_028280505.1. Classification (GTDB taxonomy): domain Bacteria; phylum Pseudomonadota; class Gammaproteobacteria; order Chromatiales; family Chromatiaceae; genus Thiosocius. The sequence goes on from JANQLO010000022.1 coordinate 9,698, forward strand.
GAGCGTCAGGGCAGTTGCCAGTACAACAACGCACGCGAGCGGCCCCGGCTTGGTAACTTTCACTTTTTAGCACCCGTTTTTCCGTCTCAATGATGGAGAGAGAGTAAGTGCCCAATGTGAAGTGAACCTGAAGTGCTTTTTTCGCCATTCATGCCCAGAATGATCGGTAGTGCCCCGGCGTTTCAGTAAGGTTCGGCATGCGCATTCTCGTTTACGAAGACGATCCGGCCATCGGCGATGCGGTCAAGCGCCGATTGCAGCAGGACGGTTATACGGTCGACTGGGTGGAAGAGGGGGTCGTCCTCGGCTCGGCAGCGGAGTATGACGGCTTCACGGTCATCATTCTCGACCTCGGCCTGCCCGGCGAAGACGGCCTTACCGTCCTCAAGGGCCTGCGTGCCCTGGGTTCGAACACACCCGTGCTGATTCTGACGGCCCGGGATTCGGTCGAGGACCGGGTGACCGGGCTGGATGCCAGCGCCGACGATTATCTGGTGAAACCTTTCGTGATGGATGAGCTGTTGGCGCGTGTTCGGGCGCTGGCGCGTCGCAAGGCGGCCAAGACCCAGGATGTCATCCGTTATCGGGATGTCGAAATCGAGCCCGCCGGGTTCGTGGTCCGGAAGGCGGGGGATGCCATCGACTTCACGCCCAAGCTGTTCAATCTACTTTTGACCCTGGTCGTCAACAGCGGCCGGGTACTGACACGGGACGAACTCTACGAACGACTTTACGGCTGGAGTGGAGAGGCCGAGAGCAATACGCTGGATGTTTATGTTTCGCAGATCCGCAGAAAACTCGGTTCAGACCTCATCAAGACGGTGCGCGGGGTCGGTTACATCGTGCCGAGAGAATGATACGTGGGATCGGATAACGTCCAGGAACCGGTATCGATTCGCGACATACTGTATCGTCGTTTGACACTTTATCTCGCGGCGGGATGGCTGTTTGCCACCGTGCTGATCGGCATTGCCGGAGCCCAGTATTTTACCGAGGGACTGCGTGGCCGGGTGGTGCACTTTGCCGATATGGTCCTGGCATTCGAAACCGCTCGTGGATCGGTGTCGGGGCAGGTCACGCGGAGAATCGATAATTTTCTCACCGCTAACGCAAACGATATCGGGGTTACCGATTATTTTGTTGTCGTCATTCGTGACCGTGCCGTCCGTTACTCCACGATCGATCTGCCGAGCAATGCGCTTCTCGCGTTGCCTTTGAAGGGCGAAATAAAACACTCCGTGGTCATGGGGGGCGATGATCTCGTGTTCCCCTTGACTGACTGGCAGCTGTATGGCGTCGAAGACGAGACGAAGAACGTCCGTGTGATTGTCGGTCTATGGCAAGGCGAGGCCGTTATCGGGATCGTCATCGTCACGGCATTCGTGTTCGCCGTCGGCCTGATCGTCGGGGCAATCAGTTTAACGCTGGCGCGTCGGGTGGTCGGCGAAGTGGTCGGTCCGCTGGAACAATCGGCCGCGGCGGTCATGACACGCAAAGACAATGAAATGACGCCGATCCGTTTGAATACCGGTCTGGTCGAGCTCGCTCATATCGAAGACGCGCTCAATGATCTGATTGCCCGGCTGGACAGTACCGTGCGACAGGAACGCGACTTCATCGCCAATGCCGCGCACGAACTGCGCACGCCGCTTGCCGCCGTTCGGGCACAGGCCGAGGCGATCGATACGCAGGGTCTTACACCCGAAGTGGTCGATCAGATCAACAGCACGCTCGACGCGGCGGATCGTGCCGCGCGTTTGATTTCGCAGCTGCTGCAATTGGCCCGTTCCGAAAGTGCTACCGTCGCCACGTCTGCTTCGGATGCCGTCGATCTCGTCGTCGTCGCACGGGATCTGGTCGCTCAATTCACGCCGCAGATTCTCGATACCCGGGGCGATATCGAATTGGTCGCACCGGACTCGGTCGTGTTATCGGGTAACCGGGAACTCGTCTACACACTGCTACGCAACCTGCTGGAGAATGCGGTGAAGTATGCCGGCACGCCAAAGCGTATCGCCATAACGGTTGGCAGCGCATCGGGAGACGACATATCGGTTTCGGTCGAAGATAACGGACCGGGCATGCATGAGGCGGACTTTCACAAGGCCTTTGCCAAGTTCGAAAGACTGGGAAGGAAATCCGGTGACGGTGCCGGGCTGGGGCTGTCCATCGTCAAAGAGATCGCGCGACGGCAGAATCTGGCTGTCGAGTTGGGCCGGGCCGATCGGTTGGGCGGCCTCAAGATCACCGTTCATTTTGCGACACCGTCCGGCACCCCCGAGTCCGTATCCTGATCCATGCGTCGTCCGATATGAGTGAATCGGCAATTGTCCGCCTCGTCCCGCCCGGACAGGTTGCTGTCACAATGTTGTCGCAAACCGGCGGGAACGTTTACCGGCCCGCGCGTCTTCGGCGAATTGCTCGATGACATCGATCCGGAGAGCCCGGGTGTTTTGCCAATTTGCCGCCCTTTGGCGTGCCAACTTCTTTATACTGGCCGCTCGAATTGAGTAGTTGCGCTGAGCGGCGTAATGGACGATGGCAGTTTCGATCAACTGAAGGATGCACTGAAGCTTACGCCGGACAATCCTGCGCTTCTGGCGCTGGTCGTCGGCGCGCATCTGGACCGGGAAGAGGCCGATGAGGCATTACGCCTATTGGACGGCTTCGGGGGTGATATCGGCGCTCATGCGGAGCTGGCCCGGGTAGCGGCACGGACCCATTTGAGTGTCGGCGATGCAGAAGCCGCCCTGGCTTGTCTGACCGGCGACACGCCCGAGATACAGTTGCTCAGGGCCAAGGCGTTGCTCGCATTGGAAAGGCGCCGGGAAGGGTATGAAGCCTATCAGAAGGCTGTCGAGGCCAACCCCACGTTGGAAGACATGGCATTGGCGACGAGCCTGCGCGCCAAGGTCGTGGAATTCGCGTCGCACAATCGTACGGGACCGAAACTCAAGGTCATCTCCAACGACGATACCGATGTCGCCGATCTCGATCGTTTGGTCGAGCCTCGCCAAGCGGTGATCGATTTCGACGCCATAGGCGGACTCCACGACGTCAAGCGGACCATTCATAAAAAGATCATCTTGCCGTATCAAAAACCGGGCTTGTTCCAGCGCTTCAAGAAACGCGCGGGCGGGGGCATTTTGCTCTATGGCCCGCCCGGGTGCGGCAAGACGCTGTTGGCCAGGGCGACGGCCGGGGAATGCAAGGCCGAGTTCTTCAATATCTCGATCGCCGATGTGCTGGATATGTACATCGGCGAATCGGAGCGCAAGCTGCATGCCCTTTTCGAACGGGCGCGCGAGTCCGCGCCCGCGGTGCTTTTCTTCGACGAGGTCGAGGCCTTGGGCGGGAAGCGCCAGAACATGCGGGACAACACGTCCTCGAAACTGGTCAGCCAGTTCCTGTCGGAAATGGACGGCTTTGCGCAGGGCAATAACAATGTACTGATTCTTGCGGCGACCAATGTGCCCTGGGCAGTCGATGCGGCCTTCCGTCGCCCGGGCCGATTCGATCGTGTGCTATTCGTACCCCCGCCGGACCAGGAGGCACGCAAGGCGATTTTGGGGACATTGCTCGCGGAACGCCCGTCGAACGAGGATATCGATGTCGCGCTGTTGGCCAAGAAGACCTCGGGCTTTTCCGGTGCCGACCTGCGCGAGCTGGTCGAAACGGCGGTGGACGAGGCCATCGATATGTCGATCGAGCTCGAGACCGAGCAGGCGATCAGCAACGAGCATTTGAGAGCGGCGCTGGGCGACGTGAAGCCGACCACGCTCGAGTGGCTGACCACGGCACGCAACTATGCCCGCTATGCCAATGAGGGCGGTCAATACAATGACGTGCTCGATTTTCTGCGACGCCATGGTAAAGGCTAGAGGATCATTTTAAGTTACCCGAGCACTGTCGTACCGACGTTGCTTCCGGTCGTCACTCCATAAGAATGCCGATGGCAAAAAGCGATTACAGAATTGCCGATGAGCCTGCTCCCGGGGCTTTGTCCAACCTGGCCGTGAGACCGCTGTGGCCCTTCATCGCCATTATGTTCGGTGGTGTCTGGCTTTCCTGGACCTGGTTCGTGCTCAACGGCATCGCGGTCGGCAGCCCGACGAAACGCAAGGAGTGGTTGTGGATTGCCGGCGGTTTGCTCGGCAGTGTATTGCTGTTGATCGGGCTGGTCTCGGTCGAGCGGAACGGGCTGGTGCCCGAGGTTTATATCAAGTATCTGACGATTCTGCTGGTTGTCTGGAAGCTGGGTGTCACCTATGCGCTCTATGCACTGCAGAGTCACACCATCGAGCTGTACGAGTACTATGGTGGAACCGTGCGTAACGGGATCTTTGTGGTGGTTGCCGCGCTGTTCGTTTCTCCCGCGGTGCTCGGACCCTTGCCCGAATTCATGCGCATCGTACTGAGTTGATCCTATGGATATCGGTAGAGCATTGGAGCTGGCCTGGCACAGAATCCAGAACGGACAGATCGACGGCGCGATGGATGTGCTGCGCCAGCTGTTGGGCAACGAGCCCGACCTGCCCGAGGCGCATGCCTATCTGGCCTTGTGTCTATTGAACAAGAAACGTCTGCATGCCGCCGAACAAGAGGCGAGAATGGCGCTGGCCTTGGAACCCGGGTTGGAACTGACGCATTACGTTTTGGCCCATGTCGGTATCGCGCAGCGTCAGTTCAAGATGGCCCGGGAGCATATCGATCAACTGCTCGATATGGACCCGAATCATGCGCCTTACTATCTGCTTCAGGCCGACCTCGCGGAATTGACCCGCAATCGCAAAGCGGTTCTTCCGTTGTTGCACAAGGCGCTGGAGCTGGATCCCGAGTCGTCCAGAGTGCTGGCGGAATTGAGTCGCTACCATGCCGGTAAAGGCGAACTCGACATGGCGGAGCGCTTTGCCCGAGAATCGCTCCAGCACGAGCCGGAAAACGTCGACGGTCTGGTGGCCATGGGCCACGTGTTGCTTCAACGAGGGCAAATCGAGGCGGCGCGCGATCATGCGGTATGGGCAATCCGGCACGATCCGACAAACGATATGGCATTACGCCTGATGGCCGGGATCAAGGCCCGGCAGAGCCCCTTTTTAGGGCTTTGGTGGCGTTACAACGTTTGGATGAACAAGATCGGTTCCACGCGATCGATACTGGTGCTGCTCTTGGCCTACGTGTTGTATCGCATTTTGACCATGGGGTTCGGAGACCTGGGGCAACAGGATGCGGCGCGCATCGTGCATTTCGCCTGGCTGGGCTTTGTGGTGTACACCTTCATGGGGCCGACTCTGTTTGAGAAGTCGTTGAAAAAGGAACTGAGCGACGTGACGCTAAGCCGCGATTTCTGATCGTCGTACGCTCGGGACTCGGTCGTGAATCCGGTTTTCCACATCGGCCGGTGTCATGTGATATCGAAGTGATGAATCACGGCATCGAAAATCTCATCGAGCGTGAGCTCTTCGAAGGATTCCACATTCGAAACGCTACCGGCCACGAACGACGGGTACTCCAGATCAATGCCGTAATACGCTTTTTGCTCGCCCACGGTATAGATATAGGCGCTCAGACCTTTGATCCGCGCGTCATTGAGCCGAATGGCCTTGGCGCTGAGGTCGTCTTCCGTCAACGCTTCGAAATGTTGCAGACCGATCCGCTCTTCGATGAGCAAGAGCAACAGCTTGATCGTGATGTCTTTGTCGAGTGACCAGACGTTCATCGCAAACCGTCGAGTTTGGTTGATTTCCATTATTGATTGTATCCGCGATTTTTGGAGAGAAAGCCTGTTTTTAACAACAGCTTTCCTTATCGATCGTTGTGCGCCGCGGGGCGCGGTTGAGAACGATGCGTGAAACATGCTGCCCTTGTGACAATTCGCGCAGGGTTATCAGAAGTCTCCTATAGTCGGCGAAGGAATAAGTAGACAGGGTGAGTTCTGCAAAGGGGGGGAAGATGAGAACGTTCGGGCATACCACGGCCAGATTGGCGGCATGGAATCTCGCCGGCTTTGGTGAGATTCCACCGTCGAGACTGGAACGGCAGATCGAGGCGTTGGCGCTACTCGATGCGGAGGTCGTTGCGCTGGTCGAAATCAATCCGATCACGGTCATCGAAACCCTGCGCCAGGGTCTGGCGGACAAAGGCGTCGAGTATGGTGCCATGGTGCTGCCGCAGGCCAACGATTTACATATCGGTGTGTTGTTCAAAGATGGCGTGGTCGCGCGGAATCCGCGCTTGCTCGACGGATCGGACCTCGGCGATGCCCGGCGGCGTAAAGCCTTTCTGATCGACATGCAGGTCGGTCGTTTCGATTTTCTATTGATGGTGGTACATCTCAAGTCCGGCCGCGGGTCCTCCGATCAGCAGATTCGCGACGAACAGGCCAAGGTGATCGGCCGATTCATTACCGAACAGCGACAGCAGAGCCGCGAGGACATCATCCTGGCCGGTGACTTCAATATGATTCCGGGTGAGGACGTCAGCAATTTTCATCACCTGGGCGGTGACGATTTGATGAACTTTCTGTCATCCTGGGATTTGCAGGATCGCTTCTCGCACATCCTCGAAGCCGGTCGTGCGAACCTGCTCGACGGTTTCGCCATCAGCCGAACCTTCTCGACCGAGTACATCCGTGGCAGTTTGCGCGTGTTCCCAATGCATTGGGCGATGGACATGGGGCGAGAGCGGTTCCGCGAGACGGTATCCGATCATCTACCGTTCGTGGCAAGCTTTCGGATCGATCGCTCGCGCGATTGACGGCGGTTGGCCTGTAACCATGTCGAATAAAAGGAGAGATGAATGAACCCGTGGTTCGCTCCCTGGTGGGGGTTTTTCAAAGGGCCGCTGAGCGGTGATGTAACCCAGGACATCGCGCCGGACACGCGCTGGTGGTCGCCGCAAATCGAGTTCAACTTCGCCGGTGACAGGCGAGTCGAAACCGAGGTGGTTGCCGACATCGCGAGCTATGGCAAGCAACTCGGGATATTGTCCGATGCCGTGCTCGAACTCGCCAAGGGCGAAAAGGGAAGCGAGCTCACCCGTTTGCGGGAACTGGTGGCCGAGATCGAAACGGTAAAACAGCGGCACAACACGAACCTGGAACGTTCGGTCAAGGACCAGCTCGATCGTCTACGGCAACAGGACCCGGAGGCGTTCGACAGGCTGCTGAACGAATATCGCGGGCATACGGGTACCGCTTAGCGCGGGCTTGCTTTTCGACGATTCGAACTCAGGGGGTGGTGGTGACGCGCCCGATTACATCGATCCGATCATCGTCGCGAAGACGGAAGAATACGATTTCGCCCGATTCGGGGAATACATCGGTCAATGCGGTGATATTGACCTGATGGGTGACCAGGACCAAAGGCGCGCTACCGGCGCGTTCACGCAGGAGCCGGCGTAACGTCTGCGTCTGCTGCCTACCCAGCCGGGGTTGTCGGAAAAAGGAATTCACGGCATCGACCTGCGAGACGGCGCCCAGTTCGAGCAGGCGCGCGGTCTCCAGACAACGGCACCAGGCGCTGCTCCAGACAACTGCCTTATCGATACCGTTTTGTCGAAAGACATCGCCAATGCGGCGTGCCTGATCGCGACCACGGTCGGAAAGATTGCGTTGGGTCGTGCAGTCGTCGACGACGAAGTTGTCCGGATCGCCGAAGCCCGGTGCCAGCGCGTGGCGCATCATTGCAATGGCTTTGCCTTGTGCGAGTGCAGTCCAGGCCGTCGGTGCATCCGATGCCGGCGCCACCGTGGGCAGCCCGAGCACCGTGAGGATCAGCGCCGAAACAAGGTACGTTCCGGGGGTTTGGCTCAACGCTGCTCGACCTTATCCGATGTGCGGAGCGACAGGCCGTTCCGCACATACATCGGGGTTGCCCGCATCTCAGGAATGACGTGAACCATAGCCCGGACGGTAGCAGCCCTTACCCTTCATCGAACCATGCGGATGATGGTGACCGCCGTATTGCCCATGGCCCTTCCAACCCTGTCGGAGTTCGGGATGTTGCCATGCCACGGTTGGTTTGCTGCCGAGTTCGACAGCGACGCTTTGCAGTTCACGGTCGCGCAGCACGTCAACGCTGACCTCGTCGCCGGCGGCATAGCCGGCCATTGCGGCGAGCACGTCGCGCACCGAGGTGACCGCCTTATCGCCGATGCGCGTCACCACGTCACCGGCCTCGAGGCCGGCCTGATGCGCGGCGCTGCCTTTTTCGACTTGCGAGATCAATACGCCGCGATCGCCCTCGGCCCCGAACGCCTCTTTCAGGTCGTCGGTCATTGCCTGCATGCGAATGCCCAGGTAGGCCTTGCCGCCTGCCGCCATGGTTTTCGGTTCCGGAAACTCGCCTTGCAGTTTCAGGTTTTCGCCGTCGCGCATCAGAGAGACGGTCATTTTGTCGGCGGCTTGTTTGATCAGGTACTGTGCGCGCTGTGGCGAATAGACGGGTCGGTCGTCGATACCGGTGACCAGGTCACCCGGCTTGATCCCGGTCCGCTCGGCCACCGAGCCGGGCGTGACGTGCTCGATACGTACGCCATACTCCAGCGACAGCTTGTCCAGTTCAGCCTGGGGTATTGCCGCTATGGCGATGCCGAAACGGGGCTTTTGTTGCTGGCCGTATTGGGCATAGGGGTGATGCATCATGCCGTACGGTGCCTTGCCGTACTTGCCATGCATGGGGGCGTGATGCGCGTTGGCGGCGCCGACCGCCGCGGCCGCCAGCAGGGCCGAGGCGATCACGCCGGTGGATAGGACATTCAGCTTCATCTTGCTTGTACCTCGAACGTTGGTGCGATCGATTGGAGTCTCCGCACCGCCCAAAAGTTCGCGTGGGCGGTGCTTGTCCATGACCGACAGGAGGTTATCGCAAGGCCGGCCCCGGCGGGGCCGGCGTTCGAAACCGATCAGCGGCGTCTCATCATCAGCAGGCCGAGCGCGATTAGCGCCAACGTTGCCGGCAGCGGTACCTGGCCGGCTGCCCCGAAGTTGAAGCTTGCCAGCAGGGGGTCGTGATCGCTGGCGCGCATCGGCGTCTCGGCAAAATCGGCGTTGACGTGCACCACGTCGAAATCACTCAAAATGCCGAACAATCCGTCGCTGACCAGCATGTGATCCAGCATCTGGCTGTTGCCCTGGAAGATGAAGCTGTAGCGGTCTTTCTCGTCCAGCGTCAGGGTCAGGTTTTCCAGCAGGGTTTCGAGTGTCAGCAGCGGCGCGTTGAACTCGAACTCGTTGAAGTCGCCCAGTAAAAGCACTTCGGCGTCGGGGTCGAGCATCACCTGTTCGACGAACCGAAGAATGGCGATGGCCTGATCGAGACGTTCGTCGACGCTGCCGTTGACATCGGGGTCGTCCTGGCGGCCCTCGAACGGTTGTTCGGTGCCCATGATCGGCGCGCTGCCGCCCTTGGAACTCAAGTGGTTGTTGACGACGGTGATCTTTTCGCCATTGAAGATGAAGGTTGCGGCCAGCGGCAGACGGCTGTCATAGAAGGGATTGTCCGGGTCGGTCGCCTGATCCCCGTCCTGGATGGATTGTACCGAGCCCGCCTCGACGCCGACTCTGTCGGCGTTGTAGAGAAAGGCGTTGCGGATGTTGCCGCCGGGCTGACCGCCATTGGCGTCGTCGGTGATCGAGGTGTTGTCGATATAGCTGTAGGTCGGACCGCCGGCGGCTGCGATGGCGTCGATCAATCGCTGCAGGGTTTCGCCGGCCGAGGTGGTGCCGTCGCCGAGCGAACCGCTGTTATCCTGAATCTCCTGCAGGCCGATGATATCCGGATTACGCAGATTGCCGACGATCTGCCGGGCGATGGCGTTGAAACGATCATTGGCGATATCGGTATCGCCGTCGGTGTCGTTCGGATCGAGATTGAGCGTGTTGTAGCTGGCGACGGTCAGGGTATCGTCACCCGATTGTATGGTGCTGACCTCCGGTCTGATCGATGACGGGGTCACACCGAATGCTTCGGTCGGGTAGATTTCATAGTTGCCGAAGCCGTAACCCACGACGCCGGTCACCGGATCGAGTTTGGCGCCGGTGTCGACCTCGGGCATCTCGAAGCCGGGCAGGATGCCGGTGTCTTCGTCGATCTGAATCTTTTCCGGATTGAAATCGTCCGCTGCGATTACGAGGCCGCCATTCGTCGAATTCGTGTCGGTGCCGTCGGCCGCCGTGAAGATTTCGCCGAAGCGGTTGGTCGGCGCGATCGCCGTCGGCGACTCGACGGTAACGCGCATGCCTTCCAGGCTTTCGTAGAAATCGGCACCATCGGCGCTCGGATCGAAGCTGGTGAAATTATCGTCTTCGATGGTTCGATCCGGCGGGGTCAGCCCGGCTGCGCCGATCTGAACGGCATCGGGCAGGGTATTGCCGCTGCTGACGACATTGACGTTCGGGTTCGAGAGTTGTGTGGTCGAAAGGTTGCGCGTGGCGGTGCCGCCGGGCGTGAACTCGGAAACGTCGCCGGTAATCTCGACCGCATCGCCGACCGCAACGTTCGGTGTGCTGGCGGTAAACACGAAGATGCCGTCGGAGGTTGCCGCGTCGCCGTCGCCATTCGGGTCTTGGACATAAAAACCGTTGCTGTCGACCGCGGTGACGATGCCGGAGGTCTCGACCGTGGTGCCGACGTGTGGCGAGACATGCGCGGCACCCTGGATTTCGGGGATGCTCAGCGCAGTCGTCGTCGATGTCGAGCGGGTGCCCTCGGCCGGACTCGCCAGTTCGCCGCCGAAGATGTCTTCGTGACGCACAATGGTCGTGCTGCCCGCCACGTCGTTGACCGAATCGCGTACCAGCGAGGTGCCGTCACGATCGGAGCCCCAGTTCTCGATGTTGCCGATACGCGTGGCGGTGGCGGAAAAACCGCTATAGCTGGTGGTCGGCGTATCCGCAGCGTCATTGTTGTAGACCAATTGGACATAGTTGTCGTTGGTCGGGTCATACAGCACGACGTTGTCGCCACCGTTGTTCAAAACGCCGCCACCGCGGCCGGCATCGAAAAAGAAATTGTCGGCAGGCAGGGTCGGTGCGCTACCGCCGCTTTGTGTGCCGACGATCACCGCGGCCGATGCGCCGGGTGCCAACGACGTTGCGGTCGGAAAGGAAAACCAGTTGGTGTTGCCGGCATCCCAGAGCTGGTAACCGCCGATGTTGATCGAACTGCTGCCGATGTTCAGCAGCTCGACGAACTCATCGGTGGTCGATGCGCTGCCGTTGCCGTCGGTATCGAAGTTGCGGCTGCTGCTGTTCGGATCGATCAGTATCTCATTGATCACGATACCGCCGCCGAGCATGCTCGTGGTCGGTACGGCGAGCGCGGGTTGGACGATGGTCAGGCCGGCGATGCCGGTCGTGATCAGGGCGCCACGAATGGCACGACGAAGCTTGTTGGGGCGAAACATGGGATAACCTCTTGTGACGCCGTCTTCGCAGACGGCGTGATGCTGATGTCAGGCGAACCGACGGAACAGTACGGGCAGACCGAGCAAACCGAACAACATCAATGCCGATGTCGGGGCGATCGGAATTGCCGTGATCTCGATATCGGCATATACCAGCCGATGATCGGATGTCGGGAAGGGGAAGGTGCCGACCAAATCGAATAGCGGATCGGATTCCTCGGGCCAGAACACACCGGCATCGTTCGTCTTCAGGCCGTTGACGGAAGGCAACACGTAGTCCACGCGAAGATTGCCCGGACCGAATGGCGTTTCGCCGAAGTCGGCGGTGTCGAATGCCGGATCGCCCAGATGATTGTCGTTATCGGCGCCTTGTTTCAGTGCCTGTTCCACACCGCCGAGGCTATCGGGCGTGACGCCGGTATAGATCCAGGGATTATCCAGAAATTGCAGGATGGCGTCGTTCGAACTGTCGCCGTCGAAAGGATCGGCATTGTAGTCGCCGACGATAACGAAGCGCTCGCCGGGGTTGAGGCCACCGAACTCGCCTTTGTCGTCATAGATGTAATCGCCTTCGCCGGGCGTGATGTAGTCGGCAAACAGGCGGATTTCGTCATGATTCCGCAGGCCGTTGCGGTCCTCCGGGCCATCGAACACCGGTGGTGTGGGGTGTGCCGCCAGGATGTGCACCGTCTCGCCGCCGACGTTGACCGGCAAGTCCCAATGGCTCTTGGACGACAGACGCTGCACGGCCAGTTCCTGGTCGGTATACCAACTGGCGGTATTGCCGTTGCCGTCGGTATCGTTGGGATCGGCCGGCAGCAATGCGCCGGGCATGTCGCGCCACAAAAAGTTCTGGAAGGTGCGCACGCTGGTCGTGTCGATCTCGTGTTTCGAGTACACCACCATGCCGAACTGGCCCTCGAAGTTGCCGAAGCCCTGGGCATCGTTCGGGCCGCCGACACTGCCGTCGTTGTTCATGTCGAATCCGGTCGCGATACCGGTGTTCGACGGTGCTGTATAGCGATAGGCGTAGTCGATCGGGGCAGCGCCGTTTTGACCGACCGACAGATAATTCGACTGAAACAGCTCTGCCGCCCGGCCGCTGGTGTCATAGTCGAATTCGTTGATCAATATGATGTCGGGATTGCTGCGCTGAATGATCTCAGCGACAGCCTGTGCCTGGGTATTGTTGCCGGTGGACAGGTCGTTGATCAGTTGTCCGGCGGCACCGCGGTTGAGTGATGCGTTGAAGGTTGCGACACGTATCTCGACGGCGTTGGCGGTTTGCGCCAACAGCAGGCCGCACAAGGCCGCCGTGGCGATCGGGTATTTCCCGGCCATTCTTATTCTCCCCTGAAGTGTTCTTGTTTGGCCCGCTGGCGGAGCCATTGAAAACCGAGTGTGGCCGGTTTGTTTTTCAAAAGCATTGAAGCCGCTTTACTGAAATATGCCTTTTTTCTTGCGGTTCCGTTGAACGCAACATGCTAACGTTGCCGCGATCATCACCCGGGGTCCGTTAACACAAACCGACGCGTTAAAAGGCTCTCGGTAAAGGAAAGGCGCATACGATGAAAACAATCGGTTTATTGGGTGGTATGAGTTGGGGAAGCACGTTGCTTTACTATCGCGCGATTAACGAAGGCATCAAACAGGCGCTCGGCGGTTTGCACTCGGCCGAGCTTGTGCTCTACAGCATCGACTTCGCCCGGATCGAGGCGCAACAACAATCGGGCGACTGGGAAGGTGCCGGGCATGTATTGTCCGACGCGGCGCGGCGGGTACAGGCGGGTGGTGCAGACTTTCTGCTGATTTGCACCAATACCATGCACAAGGTCGCGCCGCAGATCGAGGCCGCTATCGATATCCCGCTGTTGCATATCGCCGATGCGACTGCCGAGACGATGTTACGCGACGGTATTCAAAAGGTCGGCCTGCTGGGTACCGGATTTACCATGGAACAGGCCTTTTACAAGGGCCGCCTGACCGACAAATACGGCCTCGAGGTTATCGTGCCCGATGCCGCGGACCGTGACATCGTTCATCGGGTCATTTTCGACGAGCTTTGTCTTGGTGTTACCGCCGAGGCTTCAAAGGCCGCCTACCTGCGGATTATCGACGATCTGGCGTCGCAGGGCGCTCAGGCCGTGATCCTGGGTTGCACCGAGATCGGTATGTTGGTGGATCAGTCCGATACCTCGGTCGCTTTATTGGATACCACGGCAATCCATGCGCAAACGGCGGTGCGATACGCGTTGAAAAATGCGTTGTAACGCCGTGGCCGTCGTCGATATCCCCAGCCCGGGTGTTTCACAGGCTATGCTTTACGCGCTCAAACCTTGTTACCTTCATTGAGGAGACAGCGATGTCCGACGTGAAAAACGGGAGTTGCCTGTGCGGTGCGGTTCGCATGCATGTCCAAAAGAGAGACAACCACGTAGGTGCCTGCCATTGCGGTATGTGCCGCAAATGGGGTGGCGGGCCGCTGCTGGCCGTCGATTGCGGCACCGACGTGACCTTGGAGGGTGAAGAGCATGTCACGGTGTATAACTCGTCGGAATGGGCGGAGCGGGGTTTTTGCAATCGATGCGGCAGTCATCTGTTTTATCGTTTGAAAGAAACCCGGCAGCACTTTGTTCCGGCAGGCCTGCTGGATGGCAGCGATGATTTGGTGTTCGATCATCAGGTCTTCATCGATCGCAAGCCGGCTTACTATCGTTTCGCCAACGAAACCGAGAACATGACCGAGGCCGAGGTTTTTGCGAAGTACGCGCCGCCGACGTGAAGCGCGAATAAGCGTGGATTGGTCCGGCCGTGGGCTTAAACGGTCTGTGCGTTGACCCTACGCGGGGCATGGACCACACTTGTCAGCAATAAGAAAGAAGCGATCGGCGACATCGGCGCCGGTCGGGTATCAGGGGAGCCGGATCGTCATGCTGTTCATCACCAATCGTTTTCCCACGCAGAGTATTCGCACCCGCATAGGGCGGAATTTCGATTTCGATCTGGACAACAATGCTGCCAGCAACTCGGTGTTTTTTTGTCGTCGCACCAAGAAAGCGCACTACACGGAAATCGGCAGCATTGATTTTCTCGAGCAGCTGAAAGAGGCCGAGTACCGTCAGCTGTTGATCTATGTCCACGGTTTTTCCAATCTCCCCGAGGCCGTTTTCGAGGCGACGGCCGAGCTGCAAAAGCTGTGTGATGCAAAGGAAAAGAACGAGGTGTTGGTCATCCCCGTCGTTTGGCCGTGCGACAACGACCTGGGCATTGTGAAAGATTACTGGGACGATCAGAAGGCCGCCGATCAGAGTGCCTACTCTTTCGCCCGTGTGTTGGAGAAGTTCGTCGCCTGGCGGAATTCGGACAAATATAATCCGCAGCACGATCCCTGCCTGAAACGCATCAACATGCTGGCCCATTCGATGGGCAACCGGGTATTGCGGGAGACGCTGTCGGTATGGAATCAATACGATCTGCCGAAAGGCCTGCCGCTGATTTTTCGTAATACCTTTCTCGTTGCCGCCGATGTGGTCAACGAGACCTTGCACGAAGGTCAGCCGGGCGAGCTCATCTGCCATGCCTCGCGTAATGTGATCGTCTACCATGCCTCCGACGATCTGGCCTTGCGTGCCAGCAAGGCATCCAATCTCAAGAACAAGATCGCATCGCGCCGTCTCGGGCACACCGGGCCGGAGAATATGGAGCGTACGCCACGCAACGTTTATCGGGTCGACTGCGACGATGTGAACAATCTCTACGATCTTCCCAAGGGACACACCTATTTTCGTTACGGCACGCGCAAGGGTGCGGCGGGCGAGGTATTCAACCATATCTTTTCCTGTCTGCTGTCGGGGCGCGTATTCCCGGAAGACGAAGAAAGGCGTTCGACCGTCATCCGGCTGAAGAGGCGGACGAAATAGCACAAGCGTCGCTCGGCAGCGGGCAAGCAGTTTGAAGGGCACCGCCGAATTCGTGAGTACGCATCCAATCCGATGCGCTCGGAATCGGGAGAGGTACCCTAAAGCTTGTCGCGGTGACGCCGATTGTTTTTTATCGACCGTGGTTTAGACAGGTCCTGGTCGAGACAATATTGTGCTGAGCGACGCTTTATGACTGATCCGACAATCCAGTATGCCCCTCCTGCGCGACGTTTCGGCTATCGGTACCGGTTTTTCTGCGGGCGGCGGTGATGTCAGTTCCTCCTTCTCTGCGGAATATGCGTATCAGCACGCGCCTGTTATGGCTTTTTTTAACGCTGCTCGTCGGGTTGGGCGCGATTGTCCTGGTCAATCATTGGGCTTCCAAGCTTGTCGCCCGTGAGCAAGGCCAGATAACCGATACGGCCGAGCAACTCAAAGAAACCCAGGCCATTCTCCACGATGTGAACCATCAGTTCACTGCGCTGACGTACTACATCGCTACGGGTAAGGTCGTGCACCTGCAGCATTTCCTGGATATGGAATTTCGCATTCGTGCCGGTTTTGAAAGCTGGCGACGCAGTATCGACGTGGCGCTCGAGGCTATGGAGGCGACCGGTGAGGATGCCGATGAGCTCGCCGAGGAAAAGGAAGAACTCGAGTACGTTGAGGACGTCATCACGATCTACGAAAAGCTGGACGGGGCGTATCAGCGAATCATTGCGCAGTATGAAAGTGACCGCGACGGCATCGGTGCGCAAGCGCGGGGGTATGTGCCCCCTGATTTGGTTGCATTACACGAGACTTTCGACAACGAGCTGCTGCCCCTGTTCGAGGTTTTGATAGAAGAGGAAGTTGAAGAACTTGAAGCGGCAAAGCTCGAGTCGCATGACGCACAGGCAATGGCCGCACATTTGTTCATTGCCGTCGTGCTCGTTGTTTTGCTGGCCGCGGCATTGACGTCCTACTGGGTGATTGCGTCGACCCGGCAAGGTTTGTCGGAAGTCGTGTCTGCGGCCAAGGCCTTTGCCCGCCAGGATTACGGCCATGAAATCGAACCGGTGAGCGGCGAATGGGAAACCATCGCCGAGGCCATGACGCAGATGGCCGAAGAGATCGAAGCGAGCACGGTCGGTATAGATCATCTGAACGCCGTGTTCGAGGCGATGAACGATGCCTTGGTGGTGTTCGACCGCTGCGGCCGCGTCGTGAACGTGAACCCGCAGGCGGTTACGTTGTTCGGTTATCGTGAGAACGATCTCCTGCATTGCCGCTATCGCGGTTTGCTGAGTTACGAAACCAAGGCCAATCGGCGTGCCGCCAAACGTCTTGTCCGACTGCTGTTGAAACGGGGCAGTATCGACAACGAGCAAGTCGAGATCAGAACGAAATCCGACATTTCGGTGCCGGTTCGGGTGTCCGCGGCGACGATTCAGGATGCCGAAGGCATGTTCAGCGGTATCGTTACCAGTCTGCACGATCTGCGTGAGACCCTGCGTTTGGAACATCAGGAAACCCTGGCGCGCGAGGCTGAAGCGGCCGCGCGCGAGGCCCGTATTCGTGCCGAGCAGGCCGAGCAGGCATCGCGTACCAAAAGCGAGTTTTTGGCGCGCATGAGCCATGAGATCCGTACGCCGATGAATGGTGTCATGGGCATGACGGAACTGCTCTTGCTGACCGAATTGAACGAACGCCAGCGGCGTTTTGCCGATAGTGTCCTGTCGTCGAGCAGGAACTTGTTGACCATCATTGACGATGTGCTCGATTTCTCGAAGATCGAGGCCGGGCGCATGGAAATCCGCAGCGATCCCTTTTCACCCGAAACCGTGGTCGAAGAGACCATCGCGTTGTTCGCCGAGTTGGCGGTTCGCAAAGGGTTGGTGCTGATGTACCGTATCGAACCCGGTGTGCCCGGCAAGGTGCTGGGCGATGCCGGCCGATACCGGCAGTTGCTGAGCAATCTCCTGGGCAATGCGATCAAATTCACCCCCGACGGCGAGGTGATCGTACGGTTATCCGCCGAGAGCGTACCGGACGGCGAGAATATAAGGATGCATACCGAGGTACGTGACACCGGTATTGGTCTGGCTCCCGATGTTCAGACCGAGATATTCGAGTCCTTTACCCAGGTGGATACCAGCACCAGCCGGCGCTACGACGGCACAGGGCTGGGTCTGGCGATCGTCCGCGAATTGTCGCAGCTGATGGGCGGAGAAGCCGGTGTGAGCAGCGAACCCGGGCTCGGTTCCCGTTTTTGGTTCGACGTGGTCGTGACACAGGTCGGCGACCCCGGTGTCACCGAGCGTACCGACCCGATACTGAACGGCTGCCGCGCGCTGGCCGTCGATGCCAACTGGTCGGAAGGTCACGTGATTTCGGCCTATCTGACCGATTGGGGACTGGAACACACCTTGGTCTTCAATGTCGAGCAGGGCTTGGCGGAACTGCGAAAGGCGAAACACGAGGCACGCGAATACACTTTCTTACTCGCCGGTATCAATACCGAAGACGACATCGCCGAGCGCTTGTTACGTGACGCGGCTGCCGAAGGCCTGTTGCATAAAACCCGATGCCTAGGCCTGTTTTCCCGTTTGGACGATTCGCCGGCGGTTGTCAATTCCCCCGACCGTTGTATGCGACTACCCAAGCCGTCGCGATGGCGACATATACACGAGGCCTTGTGCCAGCTTTTGGAAGGCGATCCCCTGGCGAGCGTTGCGCACGCCGGTCGGGCGGAGAATGTCGTCGCGCCGACGTTGAATGCACGGGTGTTGTTGGTCGAAGACAATCCGGTGAATCGTGACGTGGCAAGATTCATGCTGCAGGATCTGGGCTGCGAGCCCACGGTTGCCGAGAATGGACGCCTTGCGGTCGATACGGCGGCGACGCAACACTTCGACCTCGTGTTGATGGACATCCAGATGCCGGAGATGGACGGCACCGAGGCGACCCGCATCATTAGAGCACGCGAGCGCAACAGCGGACGACACGTGCCGATCATCGCATTGACGGCGCATGCCCTGGTTCATGAACGCGAAGGATTGATCGCCGAAGGCCTGGACGACGTGTTGATCAAGCCTTACACCCTCGATCAATTGCGCGCGACCTTGCAGCGTTGGCTGCCCCGAGCCGAGATCAAGGCAGCAAAAGACTCGCCGAATCGCGGTGACTGAGTGTCGCGGGCATCGGCCGCCACACCACCGGCTTATGTGCTTGTATCGCCATTGAATTGCCTTGTGCGTTACACTGCGTGGGTTGTTGCATTGACGTCAAGCGAGGAGTTCAGATCGATGAATGCTGCCAAACAACTCATTGTTGCCCTGTTTGCCCTGTGTTTTGCCGGGATTGCCGCTGCCCATGAAGTGACGGGTATTGCCGGCGGGTTCGCCAGTGGTTTCATGCATCCCTTGCTCGGTTGGGATCACGTGGTGGCCATGGTTGCCGTGGGGCTCTGGGGTGCCTTTCTCGGTAGTCCGTCGATCTGGATACTTCCCGTCGTCTTTCCGTTGGTGATGGCCCTGGGCGGCGCGCTCGGTGTTGCCGGCGTGCCCCTGCCCGCGGTGGAGACCGGTATCGCGTTGTCGGCGGTCGTGCTCGGTGCCATGGTGGCCTTCGCCGCGCGACCGCCGTTGTGGGTCGCTGCCGTTGTGGTGGGCGCCTTCGCGGTTTTTCACGGTCACGCACACGGCACCGAACTGCCCGGCGCGACCAGCGCGCTGACGTACAGCATCGGCTTCGTCCTGGCGACCGGTCTGTTGCATCTCGGCGGTATTGCATTCGGATTGTTGGTCCGCTGGCCCGCCGGACGTGTTGCGGTGAGGGCCGGTGGGGGCATGATCGCGCTCGCCGGCGTGGGATTCCTGAGTGGCGTGGTCTGATCGTCGCGTAAAAGCTGCCACACTGTGCCTTTTGTTGTTGCTGCCGGCCGTTGCGCTGGCCCATAGCCCGATCAAGGGGCTGAACAACTTTTACAACGGTTTCCTGCACCCGCTGTTCGTACCGGCCCATTTGTTGTCGCTGTTGGCGCTTGGGCTGCTGTTCGGCCAGCAAGGGCCGCGTCCGCATACGCCGGCAATTCTCGGTTTCTTGACGGCGAGCGTGCTGGGTCTGCTCGGCACGCTGTTCATCGAGCCGATCGCGGTGGAAACGGTCCTGCTCGGCGGCGCGGGTCTGCTCGGCCTGCTGATCGCCGCCAAGCGTGTCGTGCCGGTCTATCTGTCGGCGCTGCTGGGCGTCTTGCTCGGGATTGCCATCGGCCTGGATTCGGCAATGGTCGAACTGTCGGGCAACGAACGTCTCGCATCCTTGCTCGGTAGCGGCATCGGGATCTATTTGCTGTTGTTGTATCCGATGGCGCTCGCCGACCACTTCAACAAACGCCCTTGGCAACGGATCGCGATACGGGTGCTCGGTTCCTGGATTGCGGCCAGTGCCTTGCTGGTGCTGACGCTCACCGTTTTTGTCCCGGCTCCGTCGATTTGACTTGGGTCACTCCGATCGTCCGATACTTTGGCAATACTTGGAGTAAAGCGGCTATCGACGACATCGCATGGCTCGAATTCTGCTCATTTACTCATCGGTCGACGGTCACACGCGCGAGATCTGCGAGCGTTTGGCCGAGGTGATGCGCGAGCGGGCCGACGAGGTGACGCTGGTCACCGTCGAGCAGGCAGACGCTTTGGATGCGGATGCTTTCGACAAAATCGTGATCGGTGCTGCGATTCGTTACGGCAGACACAATGAAAAAGTCTACGCGTACATTGCGACGCACCAGTCGATCCTGGAAAGCAAGCCGAATGCCTTTTTCTCGGTCAATGTGGTGGCGAGGAAGCCGGAGAAGCGTCGACCCGACACCAACCCCTATGTGCGAAAGTTTCTGCGCGAGATCCGTTGGCGACCGCAGAGAGTTACGGTGTTCGCCGGAAAGATCGATTACCCGCGCTATGGTTTCTGGGACCGCAATATCATCCGGTTCATTATGTGGATGACCAAGGGGCCGACCGATCCGCAGGCAGTCGTCGATTTTACCGATTGGAAAGAGGTCGAGGCCTTCGGCCATACCATCAGCGGAATGTAACGGCACGGAGGGTCGATAGCGGCATGGACTTGACGATTCGGGAATGTAAACCACAGTCCTCGGTTGATGATTTGACCGCGTTGGTACCCGCCTATCTGGCGATCTGGAATCATCCCGACAATCTACCGTTTCTCTCTTTCACCCGTTTGGCCTTCACCGAGCCCCAGGTTCGCGAGTGGTTTTCGGCGCATGAAGCCGCCGGTGTGCGTTTCTTCGTTGCCCAACGGGAGTCCGGTGCGATCGGGGCTTTGGCGATCACCCGCGAGAACCCGGTCGAGGGTTTCGAACTCTGGGGCCTCGGGGTGGCGCCCGAACGCAAACGTTCCGGATGGGGGCGTCGACTCGTTCGCCACGGTATCGAGTTTGCCGAGGGTGCCGGCTATCGCGCGGTGACGACGCAGGTCTTCGCCAACAATGCCCCCATGTTGCGTCTGCTGCTCGACGAGGGTTTTCTGCCGGTACGCATGGATCATCATCGCGGTGCCGCCGGGGAGGACATGATGCACCTGGCCGTGTATTTCGGGTAAGGCTGCGCACGATCGATCGAATTCAGGCCGGCGGTTTCCCGCGTTGTGGTCGTCAGTCGGCGTAACCGCTCAACTCCAGATAACCGACACCGCGATGACTGCCGGATACCTCGACCGCCCCTTCCCAGTAGCGGACCGTGTGGCGCATCTCCTGCGCGTCGAACGCGGCACTGACGTTTAGGTCCAAACCGTGTTCGGGGACGCGTAGCTGCCATTCGAGCGGATAGCGTGTGCCGTCCGGGCTCGGCCATTCGCGCAACGGCGTCAGCGTGACCCGGTCGAGCGTCAGCGCTTGCGCCTTGCCGTCCATGCCGACCAATACACCCTTGCTGAAACGCTGTGCCCGGCCTTGTTTGTCGCGCATTTGATAGAACATCAAATCGCGGCCGTCCTCGAGTTGCAGTGCGAACCAGTCCCAGCCGGCCTGATCGGCGGCGAGCGCTGAACTCGACCATTCGCGATCGAACCAGGAGTTGCCTTCCACGGTGTATTCCTTGTCGCCGATGCGTACCCGACCGCGTGTCGGCAGGCGGGTGTGCGAGTAGTAATAGGAGGCGTTGCCCGGCTCGGCGCTTTTGCGGGACAGGCCGTGTTCACCTTGCAGCACATGCGGCTTCGAACCGCTTTCCAATTGCAGCCGAATGCCAAATTCCGCCGTTTCGGCATCGATCGTGATCGGGAAGGTGGCGTCGCCTGTGCCGCTGATCGACCACGGGCCCAGCCATACCCTGAAAGGCTCCGCGTTCGCGCCGGCCAGTCCGGCCGCGGCGCGGCTGAAGCGTTCCTCGCTCAGATGGCGGGCGGTATCGATGTCACTGAGTGCCAGATGGCCCATGTACAACTGGTGTGCGCGCCAGTCCGAATCCGGTGTCGGGCCGCCGGGCGTCAGGCCGACGCGGAACAGGGTGAACTGATAACCGAAGCGTCGGTCGTCGTCATCGCCGAGGTTGCCGGTGAAGTACCACCATTCCGTGGCGAAACTCGGGTGAGGTCCGTGGTCCCGGGGGAACCGGAATTCACGCCGTTCGATGGCCCGTTCGAAGCCCGGATCGGGTTGTCCACCCATGCCTTCGTCGACCCCGACGGGCGAGAAGGTTGCCGTATCGGACGGGGGTGCCTCGCACCCGGCCAAAAAGAGCAGAACAGACAATAGAAGCAGTCGTTGCATGCTTTAGGGCGCCGCTGATGATGCCGAGTACATCAGATTGGATGCCCGAATACGGGCTATCAAGGCACAAATCGCACGTAATAGCCCGCGATTGCGAAGATTTGCAACGCCGAAAGCGTGTATTCGGGCGTTCAAGATGCGTGCTCACGAATCATTAGCGGTGCTCTTTAATCCTCGCGCATCTGGGATGCGGGCGCCTGCCGGCCGGCACGCCAGGCCGGATACAGGCTTGCCGACAATGCCGCGACCAGCCCGATTGCGACGGTTGCGAACAACGGCCATGCGCTGACGTCGAAAGGCATGCTCCAACCAAAGGCACGAAGCTGGATTGCCGCGGTCAGTACCCAGGCCATCGCCAACCCGGTCGGTACCGCCAGCAACGCGGCCAACAGGCCCATGGCGGCCGATTCGATCACGATCAATCGGCTCACTTGTTTGCCGGTGAGGCCGAGCGCACGCAAAATCGCATGCTCCTTGCGCCGTTCCAGCTGCAAGGCCATCAGGGCGCTCAGAATGCCGATGAAGGCGACGGCGATCGATAGCAGCCGCAGTACCTCGGTAATGCGGAAGGTGCGTTCGAATACCGCCATGGATTCGGCATAGACCTCATCGGCGGCGGTAAACAAGAGTGCATGTCGACCGGAAAAACGTTCACGCGCGGTCTCCATGAGTTCGGCGACCGTACCCGGTGTGGTGAACAGGGCCAATGTATCGATCGTCGGATCTTGCCAGTGTTGCCGGTAAGCCGACGCGGTAATGAAAAGGCGTCCGTGTTCGCTGGCGAAATCGCGAAACACGGCGGCAACCGTGAAGTCTTGTGCGCCATTCGGGGTGGGCAGGCTGAGCATGCCGCCCGGCGTTAAGCCGAGGCGGTAAGCCAGCGGCTCGGAAATCAATATGGCGCCCCGGTCGAAGGCGGACCACGGATCGTCGGCACCACGTGCGGTGAATTCGAAGCCGGCGCGCGATGTCGCTGCGAGCTCGCCGGCGATCAGGCGGGTACGTCGACCGTCGATCTGCAGCTTGCGCGAGCGGTAGCTGCTGTGCGTGCCGACCTGCTGGAGCAACGGCGCCTGTTGCACGACTTCGGTCGGCAGTGTCGCATCGTCACTCAGGTTATCGTCGGCGACGATGTAAAGGTCGGCGCGAAGCAGACCCAGCAACCAGTCGCTGACGGCACCGCGCATGCTTTCGACCATGACCGCGATGCCGACGCTGGCCGCCAGCGCGATCATCAGGGCCGCCGCGGCGGTGCTCAATCGCGAGAGATGACGATCGAGATCGCGAACCGCCAGGCGCCAGAGCCCTTTCAGGGGCAATCGGGTAAACAATCCGTGGGTCAGGCGCAACGACGCCGGTGTGATCAATGCGGCGCCGAGCAACAACATGAACAAACCGGCAAAGCCGGTCAGCACGCCGCCGGGAAGATACAGGGCGACGATCAGGCCCGCGATGAGCAAGCCGGTGCCGAGTAGAGCCAACCGGGGTATCAACGCACGCGTGCGGTCTTCCAGTGCCGTGCGTGACAGGGTGGTCAGAGGAGGCGTACGTGCCGCCTGGCGCGCGGGGAACCAGGCCGCGGCCGAGGTACCCGCCAAACCGAGCAGCCAGGCCTTGCCCAGGGACTGCCAAGTGAGCGTCATGGCGTCTGCGCTGACCTGGTAATACAACTCGCTGACCGTTGCCGCGACGATTTGGGTCAACACCTGACCGAGCCAGTAACCGAGCACACTGCCGAGCAATCCGCCGACCAATGCCAGAATCAATGCCTCGGCCATGACCAATCGAAAGAGTTCGTCGGCGCGTATGCCGACCGCGCGTAAACGCCCGAGCAAACGTCGTCGCTGCACAATCGAGAAACTGATGGCGTTGAATATCAGAAAGACCCCGACCAACAAGGCCAGCAGGCTCATCGCGGTGAGATTGAGTTCGAAGGCCGCCGACAGTCCGGCGGTGTCGTTCGTTTGTTCGGCGATGTCGATCAAGCTCAGCGATGCCGGCAAACGCGTGGTCACCCAAGCGATCGCGGCGGGGTCGTCGAGGATCAGATCGATATGGCTCAAGCGGCCCGGCATACCGGCTGCTGCCTGCGCGGTAGCGATGTCGACGACGATCAGGTCGCGGCTGGCGAGGCTGTCGTCATCGTTGATTGCGAAGACCTTGAGTGGATAGGTGTCGTTCGGACGCTGCAGTGTCAATGCGCCGCCCGTCGTCACCCCGAGCAAGGCGGCCGCCGAGTGACTGAGCGCAGCGGCATCCGGCTGCGCCAGCCAGTCGGCAACCGAGGCCTCACCCTGGATGAGTCCCGGCAGTTGTTCGCGGAAGGCGCCCTCGGCGAACACATCGAGTCCGAGCAGACGTACTCGGCCTTCGTGTCCGTCGACGCGCACATGGGTCAGGACGACCGGCGCCATGGGGGGGTGGCCGGGGGTGGTGAACAGCTTACGGTAGAGCGTATCCGGGACCGGCTCGGTAACGCCGACGATGCGGTGGGTCGCGGCGCCGCGCAACTGTTGTGACGAAAGCGCGAACGACGCCTTGGCCGCGGCATTGGCCAGATCGACCGCGAGCACCACGGCGACGCCCATGGCAATGCCGATCAAGGCGAGCGCGAGCTGCCAGCGATGATGAAGCAGGTAGCGCAGGCTGGCGCGTAACAACAACGAACGCGACATGGCGATCATCAGTTGTCGCTCAGTTGACCGTGTTGTAGCCGCAATACGCGGTCGGCGGCGTTCGCGACCGCATGGCTGTGGGTGACCATCAATAGGGTCGTGCCTTCGTCTCGCGCGAGTTCGCTCAATAGGGCGATGACCTGCGCGCCCGTCGTTTCGTCCAGATTGCCGGTGGGTTCGTCGGCCAGCAACAGCTTGGGCTTGTGGGCCAGTGCACGGGCAAGTGCGGTGCGTTGTTGCTCGCCGCCGGAAAGGGTTTCGGGAAATCGCGAGGCCATGCCGTCCAGCCCCACCCGTGCGAGCAAATCGTCGACCCGTATTCGCGACCGTTCGTCGTCCATGCCGATCAACTCCATCGGCAGCGCAACGTTTTCGCCGACCGTCAGCGTCGGGATTAGATTGAAAAACTGGAATACGAACCCGATATGGTGGCGGCGAAACAGCGTACGTGCCGGCTCTCCCCGGGCATGGATGTCGATATCGTCGATTAAAACCCGACCGCGATCGGGGTCATCGATACCGCTGAGGAGGTTCAGCAGCGTGGTTTTGCCGCTGCCGCTGGCTCCCACGAGTGCCGTGACCCCGCCGCTGTCGACGCGCAGGTCGAGGCCGTCGAATATGGTCTGTCGGCGGTCGCCCGTGAGGTAGTGCTTGTGGAGCTGTTCGACGGAAAGCATGCGTCTGGCTGCCGGATTGAACGATTGTTGTCGGTGCCTGACATTGTGACATCGCACCGTTCGGGGTTACGCCAAACCCCGTGCGCGTTTGTGTGAAACAGCCGTGTTCCGGGCAGGCGTTGCCCGAATCCGGATAAACCCTAATTTTAAAGTATTGAATTAAGGACCGTGGGCCCTAAAAATACCTGAGTAATTTACTTGGGAATAAGGCGAATGATGACTTCTACCGCAGATCAGATGGAAGATATCGTATCCCGGGGATACGAGCACGGGTTCGTCACGGATATCGAGACCGATGTCATTCCTCCGGGCCTCAGCGAGGACGTGATCCGATTCATTTCTCGGCGCAAAAACGAGCCGGAATGGGTTTTGGATTATCGTCTCAAGGCCTATCGGCACTGGCTGACGATGGACTCGCCGAAATGGTCGTCGGTACATTATCCGCCGATCGATCATCAGGCAATCTCTTATTTTGCCGCACCGAAGAAAAAAGAGGGTCCGAAAAGCCTCGATGAGGTCGATCCGGAATTGCTCGCGACCTACGAGAAGCTGGGTATTCCCATCGAGGAGCAAAAGGCGCTGGCCGGTGTGGCCGTCGACGCGGTTTTCGACAGCGTTTCGGTCGCGACCACCTTCCGCGAAAGCCTGGCCGAGGCCGGCGTGATTTTCTGCTCCATCTCGGAGGCGGCCCAGGAGCATCCCGAGTTGCTGAAGGCGTATCTCGGCTCGGTCGTGCCGCATACCGACAATTACTATGCCGCACTGAATGCCGCGGTGTTTACCGACGGCACGTTCGTCTACATCCCCAAAGGGGTGCGATGTCCGATGGAGCTGTCGACCTATTTCCGCATCAATGCGCAGAACACGGGTCAGTTCGAACGAACCTTGATCGTTGCCGACGAGGACAGCTACGTCAGCTATCTCGAAGGTTGCACCGCGCCCATGCGTGACGAAAATCAGCTACACGCGGCAGTGGTCGAACTGGTCGCGATGCGCGATGCGCAGATCAAATACTCCACAGTGCAGAACTGGTATCCGGGCGACGAAAACGGCAAGGGCGGCATTTACAACTTCGTCACCAAACGCGGCGATTGCCGCGGCGATCGTTCGAAGATCTCGTGGACCCAGGTCGAGACGGGTTCGGCGATTACCTGGAAGTATCCGAGTTGCATCCTGCGCGGCAACGATTCGGTCGGCGAGTTCTATTCGGTGGCGGTCACCCGCGGCAAGCAGCAGGCCGATACCGGTACCAAGATGATCCATCTGGGTGAAAACACCACCAGTACCATCGTCTCCAAGGGTATTTCGGCCGGTGAGGGTCAGCAGGCCTACCGTGGTTTGGTACGTATGGCGCAGCGTGCCGAAAACGCGCGTAATCACACCCAGTGCGATTCCCTGCTGATTGGCGATCGCTGCGCGGCGCATACCTACCCCTATATCGAGGTGAAGAACCCGACTGCCAAGGTCGAGCACGAGGCGACGACGTCGAAGATCGGCGAAGACCAGCTGTTTTATTGCCGCAGCCGCGGCCTGTCGGAAGAGGATGCCGTGTCGCTGATCGTGAACGGATTCTGCAAAGAGATTTTCAACGAGCTGCCGATGGAGTTCGCCGTTGAAGCCCAAAAACTACTTGCCATCAGCCTCGAAGGCGCGGTGGGTTGAGCCAGGAGAGCCATCATGATGTTGTCTGTTAAAAATCTGCAAGCGGAAGTCGACGGTAAGGAGATTCTCAAGGGCCTTGATCTCGAGGTGGGTGCCGGCGAAGTGCATGCCATCATGGGGCCGAACGGCTCGGGCAAGAGCACCTTGGCGCATGTGCTCGCGGGGCGCGACGGTTATGAGGTGACGCAGGGCAGCGCGTCCATGGACGGCACGGACCTGCTCGAACTCGAGCCCGAAGAGCGTGCGGCTTTGGGTCTGTTCCTGGCGTTTCAATATCCGGTCGAGTTGCCGGGCGTGAACAATACCCATTTTCTCAAGGAGGCCTATAACGCCCAGCGTCGCGGACGCGGCGAATCCGAACTCGATTCCGTGAGTTTTCTGCGCCTGATCCGCGAGAAGATGGAAATGGTCTCGATGAAGCCCGAGCTGCTCAAACGCCCGGTCAATGCCGGTTTCTCCGGCGGTGAGAAGAAGCGCAACGAGATTCTGCAGATGGCGCTCTTCGAGCCCAAGCTGGCGATCCTCGACGAGACCGACTCGGGACTCGATATCGATGCCCTGCGTACCGTCTCCGATGGCGTGAACGCCTTGCGCAGTCCAGCGCGCTCCATCGTCGTGGTGACCCATTATCAACGCCTGCTCGATTACATCGAACCGGATCACGTTCATGTGCTGGCGGGTGGCCGTATCGTCCGCTCGGGTGACAAGACGCTGGCCAAGGAACTCGAACGGCGCGGTTACGGTTGGTTGTCCGAACAGGGAGAAGCCGCATGAGTGTCGTTGAAGCGGCAGGTACCGACCTGCATCGCATTGTCGCCTCCGGCAAATGGCCGGCAGCGGCCGGCAAGGTACCGATCGAATGGTTGGGTGCGATTCGCGAGCGTGGTGCGGCCCTGGCATCGAATCTGCCGATTCCGGACCGTAAGCTCGAGGCTTGGCGCTATACGCCGATCGGATTTTTGACCAAGGCCCTGTATCAGCCGGTACTGGAGGGACCGTTCGACGCGGTTCAGGTGTCGGACGTCGATGAGCTGTTTCTCGACGGTACCGATAACATCCGGCTGGTGTTCGTCAACGGTTACCTGGCGACCGCCCTGTGTTCGAACATCGTGCATGCCGACGGTGTCGAGTTGCGCAGTCTCGGTGGCAGTATGGGTGAACCGTCGGACGAGTTGCGTGACAAGCTCGATCAGGTCGCCGACAAGCGGCATGTGTTCGCGGCCTTGAACAGCGCGTTGATGTCGGACGGCGCGTTGATCCACGTTTCGGCGAACGTCACCGAGAAACGGCCTATCGAGCTGTTGCACATTTCCCTCGGCCTGGAACAACCGCCGATGTGCCATCCGCGCCATTTGATCGTGCTCGAGTCCGGGGCCAGCGCCGAGGTCATCGAGCGTTATTGCGCAATCGGTGACGGTGCCTATTTCAATAATGCCCTGATCGAGGTATCGCTGGGTGCCGGTAGCCGGTTACGCCATGTGCGTTCGCAGGAAGAGAGCGCCAAAGCGCAACATTTGAGCGATCTGCATGTTCGCTTGGGTACCGAATCGCGTTATGCCTTGACCTCGGTCGCATTGGGATCGGCCTGGTCGCGTACCGATATCCGGGTGAAGTTCGCCGGCGAGGGTGCGCACGCCGAATTGGACGGTTTGATACTGGCCCGCGATCGGCAGTTGAACGACGTTCATCTGAGCGTGCATCACGATGTACCGAACTGCACCAGCCGCGAGACTTTCAAGGGCATACTCGACGGTAAGGGTAAACTGGTGTTCGACGGTTACATCCATGTGGCGCAGGATGCCCAAAAGACCGATGCGGTGCTGGCCAACGACAATCTCATGCTGTCGCGTTCGGCGGAGGTCGATACCAAACCGCAGTTGGAGATTTATGCCGATGACGTCAAGTGCAGCCACGGTACGACGGTCGGCGAACTCGATCAGGACATGTTGTTTTACCTGCGTTCGCGCGGCATTCCATTGGCCAGGGCGCGCCAGATGCTTTGTCAGGGCTTTGCCGAAGAGGTGTTCGGTCGGATCGTCGGCACGCCGTTGTACGATCGTATCAGACGCCTCCTGGCCGCACGTTTGTACGAGACGGAATGATGACTGCCGCACTATCAAACCGGGAGGTGCCGTTCATGTTCGGGTTCGAGAAGACGCCGCGAGGACAGACTGAAGAGGATAGTTGGAAAGCGCCCGTTATTGCCGCATTGCGCACGGTGCACGATCCCGAGATTCCGACCAATATTTACGATCTCGGATTGATCTATGCGATCGAATGGGTGGCCAAGGGCGAGGTCGGGATACGTATGACGCTGACCGCGCCTGCCTGCCCGGTGGCCGGTACCCTGCCCGGGATGGTGCAGCGTGCCGTGGAGACCGTTGAAGGCGTAGAGCGTTGCAAGGTCGATCTGGTTTGGGACCCGCCCTGGACCAAGGAGAAGATGAGCGAAGACGCGAAATTGCATCTGGGGCTATTGTGAGCCTTATTCAAACGCTGAGTGCAAGAGGTTGTTTATGGCAGTGCAACTGACGGAAGCGGCGGCAAAACATGTCGCCAGGGAAATCGCCAAACGAGGTAAGGGCGAAGGCCTGAGGATATCGACCAAGAAAAGCGGTTGTACGGGCTTTGCTTATGTTGTCGATTATGCCGACGAGATCGGTCATGAGGATCAGGTCTATGAGAGCTTCGGCGTCAAGGTGGTGATCGACGGTAAGGCGGTGGAGCAGCTGGACGGTATGGAGATCGATTTCGTCAAAACCAACTTGTTGAACGAGGGGTTCGAGTTCCGTAACCCCAATGTCAAGGAGATGTGCGGTTGTGGCGAATCATTCAGCGTCTGAGCGCGTTATGTTGACGCTGGATGAGGTTGTCGACAATTTCGAGTTCTTGGACGATTGGGATGCGCGCTATGCCTACCTGGTCGAACTCGGCGAGGCTTTGCCGGCGCTGGACGAGCGTTATCGCACCGATCGGAATCGCGTACAGGGTTGTATGAGCAAAGTCTGGGTCTGCCCGGTACCCGATCCGCAGGATCCGCGTCTGGTGAATTTCGTCGGCGATTGCGACACGGCGATCATCAAGGGCGTACTGGCGCTGCTGATCGAATTGTCGTCGGGACGTACGCCGCATGAGATTCAGGCGCTCGATCTCGATCAATTGTTCGATCGGCTGCAACTGGCCGAGCACCTCAGCCCCAATCGGCATTTCGGTATCTACTCCATCGTCGAACTCATGAAGGGGCAGGTTCTGACGATGGCGTCGCAGCATACCCGGGTCGTGAATTGAGACATCATTGAATCCGCACTGCCGACGTAGTTGAGGTAAAGTCGGCCGCTACCTTTTTTCCGGGTGGCGTGACGGAGCGGAGAATGAAGAAGATCAGTGCCTCGGTCAGTCCCGAGGGCAGCCTCGAGGTGTTGTCACAGCGTGAAGTGAAGACCGTGCTCGATACCAGTGCGCGGGGGCTTTATCGTCTGTTTCGCAACTGCGCGCTGGCCGTATTGAACACGGGCAGCAACACCGACGACGCGCGCGAGATCTTCGAGCAATATCGTGACTTCGGCGTCAACCTGATGCAACGCAATCAGGGGATCAAACTGCGTCTGGAAAATGCACCGGAGACGGCATTCGTCGACGGTAGGATGATCCAGGGTATCCGTGAACACCTGTTCGCGGTATTGCGCGACATCATTTACACCCATAACGAAATCCAAGGCGATCCGGACATGGACTTACGCCGCGGTGATCATATTACCTCGGCGGTGTTTCATATTCTGCGCAATGCCAAGATCCTACGCCCGAGTGTCGATCCCAATATCGTCGTTTGCTGGGGCGGCCATTCGATCGGCCGCGAGGAATACGATTACACCAAAGAGGTCGGTTACCGTTTCGGCCTGCGCGGTTTGGATGTATGTACCGGGTGCGGCCCGGGGGCGATGAAAGGGCCGATGAAGGGTGCAGCGATCGGGCATGCCAAGCAGCGGCTTTCCGAACGCCGTTACATCGGGCTGACCGAACCCGGCATTATCGCGTCGGAGCCGCCCAATCCCATTGTCAACGAACTGGTTATCCTGCCGGATATCGAGAAACGCCTGGAGGCCTTTGTACGCATCGGTCATGCAATCGTTATTTTTCCCGGCGGGGTGGGTACGACCGAGGAACTGCTTTATCTGCTCGGTATCCTGATGCACCCGGACAATGCGGATCATCCCCTGCCGTTGATATTGACCGGGCCACGTGAAAGTACGGGTTACTTCGAGGCCGTGGACCGTTATATCGAAACCACATTGGGTACGGATGCGCAGCGGCATTATCGAATCGTCATCGATGACCCCGACGAGGTCGCGCGATCGGTCCGTCGGTCGATGGATACGGTGAAGCGGTTCCGCCAGGACGGTCGCGATGCCTACTATTTCAACTGGCAACTGCGAGTGGAAAAGGCTTTTCAGAAGCCGTTTCAACCGACGCATGCCGCGATGGCCCGACTGGACATCACCCGTGATCAGCCGGCGCATCAACTGGCCTCGAATCTGAGGCGTATGTTTTCCGGTATCGTCGCCGGCAACGTCAAGGCAAACGGTATTCGGGCGGTGGAAAAAAAGGGGCCTTTTCAGGTCCATGCCGAGCCCGAGCTGGCGCGCGCGACCGACCGTTTGTTACAGGGTTTCGTGGACCAGCGACGCATGAAATTGCAGGGCGATTACTCACCCTGTTATCAAATTGTCGCTTGATTCCCGGGCCGGTTTTTTTAGCCGTCGGGGACCCGGATGCGATCGATCCCGGACGCTCTCTTTTTGCTGAAGCAAGCTCGATCCAGGGTCGATTCGGCGCTTGAAAAACCCTACTGTCGGCCCCATGTCGAAAGTAGGCGGAGAGGCCTCGACGGCCCCGCCGCGCGCGTCCTATCGATGTCACTAGGGAGGTAACCGTCATGAGCATGATGCGATATGAACCCTGGAGCCTGCTCGACCAAATGCGTCGCGAAATGGATCGTGCGATGGACACCCGCACTGCCGAAGGCAGCAGTGTCGCGACCAGTGATTGGGTGCCCGCCGTCGATATCAAAGAAGATGCCGAAAACTTTTTGATCGTGGCCGACATTCCAGGTGTGGACCCCGAGGATATCGAAGTCCACATGGACAACGGTATCTTGACGATCAAGGGTGAAAAGGAGTCGGAGAAGAAAGAAGCGCATGAAGGCTACAAGCGGGTGGAACGTAACTATGGCAGTTTCTACCGACGCTTCAGTCTCCCCGACACGGCCGATCCCGATCGTATCGCCGCCCGCAGCAACAATGGTGTGCTCGAGGTTCGGATTGCCAAGCAGGAGAAGGTGCAGCCGCGCAAGATCTCCGTCGACAGCTGATCGAATCGGCTCCGGGAAGCGGCCCTGCGCGTTCGACGTATGGGCCGCTTTTTTTGTTGGAATAAGGATTGATCGATGGATTTCAAAGATTACTACGCCGTAATGGGATTGGCGCGTGACGCCACCCGGGATGAGATAAAAAAGGCCTATCGCAAGCGCGCGCGCAAGTATCATCCGGATGTCAGCAAGGAACCGGATGCCGAACGTCGTTTCAAGGAACTGGGTGAAGCCTATGAGGTACTCAAGGATCCCGAGAAACGTGCGGCTTACGACCATCTCGGCAGCGATTGGCGAGCCGGTCAGGAATTCAATCCGCCGCCGGGTTGGGATGCCGGGTTCGAGTTCGCCGGGGGCGGCTACACCGACACCGATCAAACGGGCTTTTCCGACTTTTTCGAGACGCTGTTCGGTCGCGGAGGCTTTCGACCTGCCGGCTTCGGCGCCCCTTCGGCACGCGGCGGGCGCGGTGAGGACCATCATGCACGGGTGGAGATCGGTCTCGAAGATGCCTTCAACGGCGCCACGCTGGGTTTTCAGTTAAGCATTCCCGAATATGACGCACAGGGTCGTCTGAGCAGCCATAGCCGCAGTATCCGGGTACGCATCCCCAAGGGCGTGACCTCGGGCAAACGTATCCGTCTGGCCGGCCAGGGCGGACCGGGACTCAATGGTGGGAAGGCCGGCGATCTGTTCCTGGAGGTTCAGCTCAAACCGCATCCCCTCTATCGGTTCGAAGAGCGGAATGTGTACCTGACCTTGCCGGTGACGCCGTGGGAAGCGGCACTGGGTGACAAGGTCGAGGTGCCGACACTCGCCGGTCGGGTCGAGTTATCCATTCCTGCGGGTGCACGAAGCGGCCAGAAACTGCGTTTGAAGGGACGCGGTCTCGGTATGGCGGGCAAGCCGGCGGGCGATCAGATCGTCATCCTGCAGATCGTGTTGCCCGACGCGGACACCGAACGGAAAAAGGCGGTGTACCGAAAGATGGCGCAGGAGATGCCATACAACCCGAGAGAACAACTCGGAGGCTGATATGAAGCATGAACGGCAGCTTACGCCGGCGGAAGCCGAATACAGTTTCACCCTGGCCGAAATGTCGCATTGTTGTGGCGTTACCGCCGAGCAAATCTTGTTGATGGTGGGTGAGGGTGTTTTGCAGCCTACCGGGGGAAATCAGCGGGACTGGCGTTTTGCCGCCGGCGATCTGGTCAGGGCGCGTCGTGCATTGCGTCTGCAACGTGACCTGGGCGTCAATCCGGCCGGCGCGGCACTGGCGATCGAGTTGATCGACGAGATGAAACGGCTGCGCGAGCGTGTCCGGCTGTTGGAAGCGCTTCTGTCTTGAGGTCGGGCATCATTCGACTGTCATAAAAGCTTCATTGACCGTACAATCGGGTCGGCATTATATTCCATTTTATGAATATAATGCCGACGACGCTGTTTTCCGCCTTATCACACGAAATGCGACTGCGCTGCGTGCTTTTGCTCCAGTCACAGGGCGAGCTGTGCGTCTGCGATCTGACCGAGATTACCGGTGATGCCCAGCCGAACATCTCGCGCCATCTGCGTCAGTTACGCGAGGCCGGTTTGGTGCTCGACCGGCGAGACGGCCTGTGGATCCATTATCGGATCAATCCCGAATTGCCGGCCTGGGTGGACGAGATGCTGGTATCCACCGCGCAGGTGCTCGCGCGTCAGCAGCCGTTCCTCACCGACAGTGAGGCGTTGGCGGACCGTATGGCCCTGGTGGGCCGGTGTGCCGCCGATGGGTGAACCGAAATACGATAAACACAGCGAGAAAGATTATGACAGTCAAGGTAGGGATCAACGGATTCGGTCGAATGGGGCGACTCGGGTTACGGGCCGGCTGGGGCCACGCCGGTTATCGGGTGACCCGGGTCAACGAGATTGCCGCGGATGCCGCGGCCTCGGCCCATCTGTTGAAATTCGATTCGGTGCACGGTACCTGGACGCGAGAAACGGCCGGTGACGGCGATACCCTCCGGGTGGACGATGACCGGATCGATTACCGTAGCGACACTCAGGTTGCGGCCGGTGACTGGTCGGCTTGCGATATCGTGATCGAGGCGACCGGCAAACATCATAAACGGCCGGAATCGCTCCAGAGCTATTTCGATCAGGGTGTGAAAAAGGTGATCGTTGCGGCACCGACCGAGGGTGCGCTGAACCTCGTCTACGGCATCAACCACGACAGTTACGATCCGTCGCAACACCATCTCGTGACCGCTGCGTCCTGTACGACGAATTGTCTGGCGCCCGTGGTCAAGGTGATGCATGAGAATATCGGTATCGTACACGGTTGCATGACCACCATTCACGACATCACCAATACCCAGACCATTGTCGATAAGGGACATAAGGACCTGCGCCGTGCGCGGGCCTGCGGTAACTCCCTGATCCCGACCAGCACCGGGTCGGCGCGGGCCATCACCAAGATCTTTCCCGAACTCGAAGGTCGACTGAACGGCCATGCGGTGCGGGTACCGTTGCTCAATGCGTCTCTGACCGATTTCGTCTTCGAGGCGTCCCGTCCGGTCACCGTGGACGAGGTGAACGGCTGTTTCGCCGAGGCCGCAGCGGGGGAACTGGCCGGTATCCTCGGGTATGAGGAACGCCCTCTGGTGTCGGTCGATTATCTTAACGATCCGCGTTCGTCGATCGTCGATGCGCCATCGACCATGGTGGTCGACGGTACTCAGGTCAAGGTCTATGCCTGGTACGACAACGAATGGGGTTATGTGAATCGTCTGATGGATATTGTCGATATGGTTGCAAAGAGGTTGAGTTGATGGATTGGAAATTGTTCGCCCTGGTATTCGGAAGCGTGTTTCTCGCCGAACTCGGAGACAAGATGCAGATTGCGACAATGTTGTTCTCCGCCGACCGCGAGGTGAACAAGTGGGTGGTGTTCGGTGCGGCATCGCTGGCATTGATCGCGACCTCGGCCATCGGTGTCGTTGCAGGGTCGGTGGCTTCGCAATACGTGAGCCAGCGTGTGTTGCACATGGTGGCGGGCACGGCCTTCGTCTTGATCGGGCTTTGGATGTTGCTGCGCTGAGTGACGTTGTGGACAGCGGTTTGCGAAATTATCTGATCGTCACGGCCGGCTATTGGTCGTTCACCATCACCGACGGTGCCATCCGCATGCTGGTGGTGTTGTATTTTCACCAGCTCGGCTATTCGCCCTTCGAAGTGGCGATGCTGTTTCTGTTCTATGAGTTCTTCGGTGTCGTTACCAACCTGATCGGCGGCTGGCTGGGTGCGCGTATCGGCCTCAACCTGACGATGCACATCGGCATGGGGCTTCAGGTGATCGCCTTGCTGATGCTGACGGTACCCGATGCCTGGCTGACGGTATTCTATGTCATGGTTGCGCAGGCCTTGTCCGGTATCGCCAAGGATTTGAACAAAATGTCGGCCAAGGCCAGCGTGAAGGCCCTGGTCGGCGAGGGCGCGGAATCCACGCTGTTCAAGTATGTCGCGGTGCTGACCGGATCGAAGAACGCATTGAAGGGCGCCGGGTTTTTTATCGGTGCCGCCTTGCTCGAATGGATCGGCTTTCGCGACACGCTTTACGTGCTGGCCGCAGTGCTGTTCGTGGTGTTGGTGATTACCGCACTGCTCTTGCCGACAGGGGTCGGCAAGATGAAATCGAAGCCGAAATTCACCCAGGTGTTTTCGGCACGTCCGGCCATCAACTGGTTATCGGCCGCGCGTTTCTTTTTGTTCGGGGCGCGCGACGTTTGGTTCGTGGTCGGTCTACCGGTCTATCTGTATTCCGTGCTGAACTGGTCCTTTACCCAGGTCGGAAGTTTTTTGGCGCTATGGGTGATCGGTTATGGCATGGTGCAGGCCGCGTCACCGAAGCTGGTGCGGCGGAGTCACGGGGGTAAGGGACCGGACGGTGCGACCGCACGCCATTGGGCCGTGCTGCTCGCCTTGCTTCCCGCGGGTATCGCGATCGCCATCACCCGGGATTGGAATACCGAATGGGTCTTGGTCGGCGGTTTGGTGGTGTTCGCGGTGGTGTTCGCGATCAATTCCGCCGTCCATTCCTACCTGATACTCGCTTACGCCGACTTCGATAAGGTCGCGATGAACGTCGGCTTTTACTACATGGCCAATGCGGGCGGTCGCCTGGCCGGAACGGTGTTGTCCGGTTGGGTTTATCAGGCTTATGGTCTCGAGGGCTGTTTGTGGTGGTCGGCGGCGTTTGTAGTGGCCGCCGCCCTGTTGTCTTTGAAGTTGCCGTCACCGGCCGTCAAACCGGCCTATCGATAAAAACCCTGGAATACGATCTGAAACGTTTCTGTTCCGTATTCTCGGTCGAATACTCTCTTCGACACATCCGGAATCGTTGAGCGTGTCCTATGGTTATAGGGATATCACTCCTGAGTCGATGAGATAGCGCCGCGTTCATGTTGATGTCCGACATCTATCGCACTGCCGGCCGGTTGTCCGGTGTTTTTTCATTGGCTTTGATGCTGCCCGTGATTACCCATTCGGCGCCCGTGCCCGGGGAGTCGACGGATGCAGGGGGCAACCGGATCGAGGTCGTCCTGCGCTTGTCGCGGGGTGATATGGAGCATCGGTTGCGCGGGCTGGCCGAGACGTGGATCGGCCCGAAAAAACCCTTGCCGGTAATCAAGCGAACGCCGCTCAAGACATTCGGCGAGGTGGTATCGACGGTACCTTACCGGATAAAGCCGAAGGGTCTGCAACTGGCAAGCAATGCCTCGCAGTCCAGCCTTACCGTTTCGTTGCCGATCGACATCAATTCCAGTCACCGTATCGAAGGCATGGCCGGCGCGGTAATCGGGTCACGCGGTTGTGGCGCGGGCGAGTTCGTACTCAAGGCCAGGTATGTGATGGACGTGGTCAGTGATCGTTTGGTTTTGAACGAGCAACGGACTTGGGTGGATGACGGTGGCCATGAATGCGTGATCGATGTCCGTGGGCCGGCCAAGTGGGTTACCGATGGTATAAGGTTGATCAAGCCGGATTTGCGTACCGAAGTTGATGTAACGTCCAAGATGCGTGCGGGCGTTTTGGCTCAGGCAGGCCCGGCATTGGATCAGGCGCGGATGCAGCTTGTCGCATGGTTGGGGGACTCCGATCGGGTGCGCCGGTTGGCGGCGGCACCGGTGAGCTTCGGTCGTGCCGTCAAGCTCGGTCTGGATTCGGCCGTGTTCGTACCTGTCGACATCGGTGTAGCGGGTGACGATTGGGTGTTACGAGGCAGCCTTGGCGGGTATCCGCGAATCCGTTTCGGTAGCGATTGGCCGGCGGTTACGCCGGCATGGGCCGATACTGCGGCTGTCGATGGTTTCAAATTGCCGTTAAAAGCGCTGTTTCCGCGCGATCGCGCTTTATTGCCCGAATCCGACACGACAAAGGGATCGGGATGGTCGGGATCGGCGTTTCGTTTGAAGGCGATTCCCGGGCGCGAAGACCTTGTCGCCTTGCAGCACAATCACGACGGACGCGTCGAGAATCTGATTTGGTTGAGCGGCGAAACGGGCTTTCCGGAGAACGACCCGATGGCGTTCGACAAACCGATGCGGGATGTGTTCCGTGAACTGGTTTGTTGGTTGAGCCGTCGGGAGATGTGGCGCGGCGTAACGGGTATCGATGCCCTGCGCGAGCGGGTAATCGATGTTCGTTCGACGTTGGCGCGTTTTGAGCGTGAGACCCGCTTGCCGCTGGACGGGCGCGGTGAACTTTTCTTTCGCGATCTGCGGGTGGACCTGCGCCGGGTTTGGGTGACGGATCAGGCGATTTGGGCCGATCTCGTGTTACAGGGTCGGGCACGGCTGGACATGCGTTACGAACTCTAGGCCGGTTTTACGATCAGCCACGATCGGGCTCGCACTTCAGGTCGGTTTCCGGATCGGGGAGTTGGGCCAGGGTGGTTGTGACCTCGGCGATCAATTCGCCGAATACACCGATACGCAGGTCCTCGATTTTGCGGCGACCCTCGGCGACTCGTGCGACCACGTCGTCACAAAGCGCCTTGTGAGCCAGATAGCGGGCGTCGGCAAGCTGCTTCTGCCACAACGCGACTCCGGCCAGTAATGCAAAGAACAAGGCGCCGGCGAAGGCCAGGCGCAGTCTCAGGCTGTCGCGACGGGTGGCTTGAAAGCTGCGGGCCAAGGCGTTCAGGGTCGCGTCTGAGGGTTGTACGGACCTTATGCCGTCCGGTTCGCGGATATGGATGCGGTCGCGCAACAGCTGACCCAGGGGATTGCCTTCACGATCGCTGAGGTCGCCGAGCAGGTCGATGGCGATGACCGGGCGTTGCAGGCGCAACGCCGTTTCGATCTCTTGTCTCACCCAGTAAGAATCCGATGCCGCAGGCCCGACCAGCACGATCAGTTTGCTGCTGGCCTCGATACGGCGTCGGGTCGCTGCATTGAGCTCATCGCCGGGGACATAGACTTGTTTGTCGAGAAAGGCCTTGAAGCCCCGCGCATGAAGCTGTCGTTGCAGCGCATCGGCATAGCCGGGAAGATCCGCGTGTGCGTAGGAAATGAAAAAATCGAATCCGGCAAGCCGATCGATCCAACGCGATATCGGCCCATTGCCTTTGAGAGGTGTCGAACCGTTTGAATCTGTCGTCATGTCGGGTGCCCAGGGTATCGATGCCGTGCATGATCGATATGATCGACATGGCCAACTCAGGCATTATGTCAGCCAGGCCGTGCCGCTGCGACCGCCTTGGGAACGATGCTCTTGTATGGGCATTGTTGAAACAGAACGTGATGATCACCGAGACAAGTACCGAACACGCCGCCGATGTGTGAATTGTTCGCCATGTCCAGTTTGATGCCGACCAATGTGAGCTTTTCGCTCAATGCATTGGCGCGTCATGGCGGTGCCGAGGGTCCGCATCGCGATGGTTGGGGTGTTGCGTATTATGCCGACCGCGACGTCGTCGTGTTGCGGGAGCCGCGTGCGGCGAGCGAAAGCGAACTGGTGCGTTTTATCGAGCGCCACGGTCCCTCGAGCGATCTGGTGATATCGCATATCCGCTTCGCCTCGTTCGGTGACGTTGCCCTTCGTAACACCCAGCCGTTCGCCCGTGAGTTGGGCGGTCGTCGGCACGTGTTCGCGCACAATGGGGACTTGCCGGATCTGGTTTGTCGCGGGGCCGGTTGTTTCACGCCGATCGGGGAGACCGATTCGGAAAAGGCCTTCTGTCATCTGTTGGCGTCCATGACGCCTTTATGGCGGGATGCCGGCGGCGAGCTGCCGCCACTTTCGGCGCGTTTGCGGGTTTTCAGTGCCTTCGCAGCCGATATGCGTCATGCCGGTACCGCGAATATCATCTACAGCGACAGCGATGCCTTGTTCGTGCACGGTCACCGGCGAACCTTGCCGAATAGTGACCGGGTCTTGCGCGGGCTCTATGTCCTGGCCCGCAATTGTAAGGAACCGGTGCCCGATATGAGCGATTCGGGAGTTGAATTGGTCACGGCGCGCCAGGCATTGACGCTGGTCGCCAGCGTTCCGCTGACCGTCGAAAACTGGCAGCCCCTGGCCGACGGTGAGGTTTTGGCGATTCGTTCGGGGCTGATCGAGCAGCGACTCACAACGTGAACCCGCGCGCAACGGGATAGCGACGATTTGCTGTC
Organism: Chromatiales bacterium; assembly: GCA_028280505.1. Classification (GTDB taxonomy): domain Bacteria; phylum Pseudomonadota; class Gammaproteobacteria; order Chromatiales; family Chromatiaceae; genus Thiosocius. The sequence continues at coordinate 49,830 of JANQLO010000022.1, forward strand.
GCGAATACTGGGCGACTAAACTGTAGGTAATGGAAGATCGTCGTTTCGTTCCTCGCTATCCGCTGAAGCTCTCGGTAGAGCTATTGGGCGCCCATGATGAGCGCTTCAGCGCGCAGTCCCATGATATTTCGCTCAATAGCATCGGGCTGGACATGGAACGTACCGCCGTTCTCGGTCTGGCGCAGAGTGGCACTCAATTGTCGCCGGGGGATAGCGTCGTGGTGATGGTAAATGGCCAGGGCGATGCGACGATCACGCTCGCAGGACGGGTGCGTCACGTGCGGAGACTGTCCCACGAGCAATATGTGGTCGGCGTATGGTTTGTCGATCCGGACCCGATCGGCGAGGCGGCGCTGGAGAATCTGGTCGAGCAGGCACGCCAAGGTCACGTATGAACATACTCGGTGGCATGCCGGGTGGTGGTCGCTGAGTTTCGGCTCCGATCATGGCCTACCGACTTCCTCCCATGAACGCGCTGCGACCGTTCGAGGCGGCGGCCCGTCATCAAAGTTTCAAATTGGCTGCGGAAGAGTTGCACCTGACGCCGAGCGCGATCAGTCATGCCGTACAGGCCTTGGAACAATGGCTCGGTGGCGAACTCTTTACCCGTTCGTCCCGAGGCCTGAGCTTGAATGCCGCAGGTGTCGATTTGCTGCCACGGGTGCAGCGTGCGCTGGAAGAGATCGCAGCGGCTGCCGGATCTTTTAAGGATCGGGCCCAAGGCGCTGTATTGCGACTGAGCGTGGCGCCGACCTTTTGCCAATACTGGTTGTTGCCTCGTCTTACGCGTTTTCGTGAACGCTATCCTGCGATCACCTTGGTGCTGGATACTTCGCATGAGCCGCTGGTCTTCGCCAGGGATGGCGTCGATGTCGCCATCCGCATGGGTGACGGCAATTGGCCGGATCTGTTCGCGGAATGTCTGTTCAGCGAATCTTTGCTGGCGGTATGCAGTCCCCTTATGGCATCCGGCATCGATACGCTCGCCGATATCGAGGGGTTACCCTTATTGCGGGTTAGCGACGTCGAGGACGACTGGCCGGCCTGGTTGGCAGCCATGGACCTGCCACCTATCGAGCATTTCAAGACTTGGCAGTTCGACAGTATCCACTCGGCTTGGTCGGCGGCTGCGCACGACCTTGGCGTGGCGATAGGCCGGCTGCCGCTGGTGCAGCCGGAACTGGACAGCGGTCGTTTGCTCGCCTTGCCCGGAAGGCCGGTGGCGATACGTTCCGCTTATTGGTTAGCCGCGCCGGACGGCGCGATGCGCCGGCCCGAGGTGCAGTGCTTTCGACAATGGTTGTTCGACGAGGTCGGCGGCGTCGTTGCTAAAGCCGGCTCTCAATCGCCGGAATAGATCGGCGGGCGCCGCTCGATCCAGGCGGTCAGTCCTTCGCTGAGATCGTGACTCGGTACCAATCGGGCGAACGCCTCGGCCTCTTTGTTAAGACCTTCGCCGATAGTCATGTTCAGGCCTCGTGTTACCGCATCGATAATAGCGCTGCGCGCGGCCGGTGCATGAACCAGCGTTCGCTCCGCCAGCTCCTGTGCCGTCGTCATCAGTCGCTCGTGAGCGACCACGCGATTGACCAAGCCCATGGTACAGGCACGCTCTGCGGAGAACGTATCGCCGGTGAGCAGCAGTTCGAGCGCCCGTTTGCGACCCGCCAGGCGTGACAGCCTTTGGGTACCGCCGAAGGTCGGCGGCATGCCGAGTTTAATCTCGGGCTTGGCGAACACGGCGCGTTCGCTGGCGACGGCCAGGTGCGCTGCCTCGGTGATCTCACAACCGCCGCCGTAGGCCAGGCCGTTGACCGCGACGATCACGGGTTTTGGAAAGGCTTCGAGGCGTGCGGTGAGGGTTTGTCCCCGGCGTACGAATTCGCGCATGACCACGGCCTCGCCCGCGCTTACGCTGCGGCTGAACTCATGGATATCGCCGCCGGCCGAAAAGGCGCGTTCACCGGCGCCCGTAAGGATGACGGCTCCGAGGGTCGGATCTTCTTCGATGTCATCGAGCAGGCGCAACAGGGTATCGGCCATGTCGTAATTGATGGCATTGAGTTTGTGCGGTCGATTCAGGGTGAGGATAGCGACGGCATTTGCGTGCTCGATCAGGACGGAACTGGACATGTTCGGGTCTCCCGGTTGATTTGGTTGCACGCTATTTCGCCGCCGGCCCCCGGAATCGGCAAGCGAGAAAAATGTGATCGGAGATGAAAGATTTCGATCCGTGTCACCGTGTGCCGGTGACGCGATACGGGGCGTCGTGTCCCGGAGAGGGCGGCACCTATCGGTGTGCCGGGGTCTCGCGTGCGGTATCCGCGGCTACGAGGCGTTCTTCAGCGACCATTCACGCACATAACCGGGGATCTGGGATGCCGGAATCGGCTTGCTCATGAAGTAACCCTGAGCGGTATCGCAGCCGAGCCCTTGAAGGTAATTCCAGGTGTCGGCGGACTCCACGCCTTCGGCACAGACTTTCAATCCCAGTTTATGGCCCAAAGTCACCAAGACCTCGACAATGGCGCGTGCCTCGGTATTGCAGTCACACTCCATGACGAAGGATTTATCCACCTTGAGCTCACTGAAAGGCATCCGGTAAAGCTGAACCAATGAGGAATAGCCGGTGCCGAAATCGTCGATCGACAGCTCGACACCCTTGATACGAAACCGGGTGAGGGTGGCCATCGACGATGCGACATCGGCCATGGCGCCGCTTTCCGTCAGCTCGATCGTCAGCTGATCGTTGGGTACTTGATGTCTTTCGAGTAAAGCCAGCAAATTGTCCGGTAGCTGCGGGTCGGTCAGCATGGATGCGGACAGATTGACCGCAGCCGTGAGTTCCAGCCCTTCGTTACGCCAGTTTTTGAGTTGACGTAGCGTTTCCGTCAGCACGAATTCCGTCATGGGTATGATCAGGCCGCTCTGCTCGGCGAGCGGAATGAATCGGTCCGGGTACAGGAGCCCGTCGTTTGGGTGGCGCCAGCGAACGAGTGCCTCGACACCGATGCATTGACCGCAGTTTTCGGCACCAATCTGTATTTTGGGTTGGTAATGAACCGTCAGTTGGTTCTCGTCGATGGCCCTTTCCAAGTCCTTTTCGGTAATCGGGTGATGCACTTCGTACACTTGCTCGAAGATATCCATCAGTGTCGCGATACGGACGGGTTTTTGAAGATTACCCAGCATGTTGAGACCTTGGTCTCTGCCGATGCGCTCGGCACTGGCGAGTGTTCTGTTGTCCACACCGCTCAAGAGCAATACTCTGGCCTGGCATCCGTTTTCGGCAAGGAATTTGAGATGGGTTACCCCATCGGTTCCCGGCATGTTGAGGTCGAGCAATATCAGCGTAGGTTGGAAACCTGCATAAGCATCCATGAACTGCTCGGCGGAATATGCCGCGACGACTTCAAACCCGATTTCCTCGGCGGCCGCGGCGACCAGTTCACAGATCGTCGGTTCATCATCGACGACCAACAGTCGATTCGGGTTACCGCCCATAATCCGTATTCCCTATTGCACCGATTTTGGGTGAGTGTCTTTTCGAAGCGATTGGACGAGGCGTCGTCTCGGATACCTTAGAAAGAGAAATCGCGGCCGCAAACTCGGCATAACGGAATAGGCTTGTGCGTTTCGAAATCATTATGTCTTCTGCGTAACGCTTCCTTGCACTGGCTGGCGGGGCCGAATGAGCGTGCTTGGGCGTTATCGTTTTTGCTTGAGTCTCGGCACGAGGTGTCAACCTCGCGTTGCCCACACCACGATGATTTCGGTATCGGCCGCTTGCATTGCGACTTGAACGGTACGCTGTGCTTGGGAATTTAAAGGCTAGTCCGGTGCGGGATTCTCCAGAAATGGCAGTTGTGGCCGATGGTTTCCAGTACGAAAAAGTCATCGTTGTGTGACAAGGACCCATAGAGGTTAGATAACAAAAGAGCCGAGCCCCATGAACGAGAGCGCGTTTTCGGACAGTCGACTAACTGAGCCGAAAAGACTTGTGAGTTTAATTCCTGTCACGATTCTGGGGGTGGTGCTGTCTGCTGCCGCTGCCTTATTGCAGGCGCAGTATGAGCACGAGGCTGCACTTCAACGTTTTACCGCCGCCGCCGATGCGAGATTCTTGGCGATAAAGGCCAGCTTCGTCGCGGCGGCAGAAAATCTCCACAGTGTGGAGGCATTGTTCTTCAGTTCCGAAGTCGTGACCCGGGCCGAGTTCGGGCAGTTTGCCGCCAGCGTCGTTGCACGCCATCCCAAGATTCGCTCGCTCATGTGGGTGCCGCGGGTGTCTCACGAAGCGCGTGCCGACTATGAAGGCCAGACCATAAGGCTGTTCGAACGCAGTGCGGACGGTGCCTTGATTGCCGCCTCATCACGTCCCGAGCATTTTCCCGCCCACTATGTTGAACCCGAGGAGAGTTGTTCATTCGTTCAGGGCCTCGATTTCGCCAGTAATCCCGAACTCATGAAAGTACTGAATCACGCAAGAGACAGTGGGCGGCTTTCGGCCTATTGCCGCGATTGCCGAAAAGGCGTGACGGTCGCGGATCAGTCCGGTTTGGAATACTTGGTTATCAGGCCTGTCTATCAGCCGAATGCGGCGATAAGTTCGATATCGGAACGGCGTAGCAATCTGTATGGATTCGTCATCGGCGTATTTCGGCTGGCGAGTCTCGTCGAAACCGGTTTGCGTGAGTTACCGCCGGGCAGTCTCGATCTTTGGTTGTATGGCGATCCGGCGAGTTTGGGAAAACATCTGCTTTATTATCATGCCTCGCGTACCCGTCCCACCGACACCGCGCCTGCGAGTAAAACCATACCTTTGCCGGACAGCGGCGTCATGAGCCTGACCCGCGATTTGCCGGTCGCGGACCTCAATTGGGAAGTGGTAGCGGCGGCTACGCCTGAATTCGGTGGCGAGCAGGAGTGGGAGGCCTGGACGATATTCATCACCGGGACCGTATTGACCGGTATGCTGGTGATTTACCTGTCGCGCGTGAGAAAAGCCAACGCCAGGGCGCTCGAGGCCGGGATTATGCTACGTACCATTTTGGATACGATTCCGGCCAGAGTGTTTTGGAAAGATACGGATTTACGCTACTTGGGGTGTAATCGTCTGTTTGCGCAGGACGGCGGGGTGGACGACCCGTCCGAACTCATCGGTCTTAACGATTACGATGTCGCTTGGGCGGAAAATGCCGAGGATTACCGTGCCGACGACCGGCGTGTATTGAAAACCTTGGAGCCCTACCTGGGTTTTGAGGAGGAGCAGGTCAGGCCGTCGGGCGAGGTAGCCTATCTGGTAACCAGTAAGGCGCCACTGCGTGACGCTACCGGCAAGGTGATCGGTGTGTTGGGCACTTATGAAGACATCACCGAACGCAAGGGCATCGAGGCCCGCCTCAATCAAGCCCAAAAAATGGAGGCGGTGGGGCAACTCACGGGTGGTATCGCACATGATTTCAACAATATCCTGACGACCATCATCGGTAACCTGGATCTGCTTCAGCGCACCATTACCGATCCGAAAGGGCTTGAGCGCCTGGAAAACGCAACGCGCGCAACCTTACGTGGCGCATCGCTCACCCAACGCCTACTGGCGTTCTCGCGTCGCCAAACCCTGGAACCGAAGGTTACCGACGTCAATGAGCTGATCGAGGGCTTGTACGAATTGTTGAACCGTACTTTGGGCGAGACGGTGGAACTTCAAACGGCGCTGGCGGAAGACATCAGTCACACCATGATCGATCCCGCGCAGCTCGAGAATTCACTCTTGAATCTCGCCATAAACGCGCGCGATGCAATGCCGGTAGGCGGCCAGCTGACGATCGAAACGGCAAAAGCGACGTTCGATGAAGAATATGCGAAGACATATCCTTACGTGACTCCCGGCGCCTATATCATGGTTGCGGTTTCCGACACCGGTACGGGCATGCCTCCGGATATTGCCGACAAGGTATTCGAACCGTTTTTTACGACCAAAGACGTGGGTAAAGGCACCGGGCTGGGTCTGAGTATGGTGTATGGATTCGTCAAACAGTCCAAAGGGCATATTCATCTCTACAGCGAACCGGACCATGGTACGTCGGTAAAAATCTATCTGCCGGAATGGGATGACGACGTGGCATCGCCGACGGTGCCGGACTCGGGTGTCCAAGAGGATGCCGCAACGTGCAATACCGAATCCGCCACTATCCTGGTCGTTGAAGACGACGCCGACGTGCGCGAAGTGGCTGTCGGTAATCTGGAGGAATTGGGTTATCGGCTGCTCGTTGCCTCCAACGGACCGGAGGCGATGGAGATTGTCGAGGCACTGCCGGAGGGTGAGCGCATCGACCTTTTGTTTAGCGATGTGGTGATGCCCGGCGGTATGACCGGACCGGAACTTGCGATTGAAGTCAAAAAACATTTGCCTCAAATAAAGGTTCTTTTCACCTCGGGTAATCCACGCAATGCATTCGAACGCAATCATGGGGCAAACGGTGGTGCACCGTTACTGGTGAAACCTTACCGGAATGACGAATTGGCGCGTGCCGTGAGTGAATTGATGTCGGGGCAAGATGCGATCAAAGTCGTTTCTTCAGTCGGTTCCGGAGACGTTCATTAACGCAAGCCCGGTGTCGACGCGGGCATGGTTCGTGACGTGATTCTTCTCGGAAAACGAATAGCGTACCGATGTTTGCCCGGTCGGATTCAGCCATCGTTTCTTGCCCAAGTCCGGATCGTCCGAATCTCAGCGGGCGCTATACCGAGGGATTCAAGAAAATCCTGATGCGATTCCGGTGAGGCGCGTTCGAATGCGATATGCCATTTGCGCATGGCAGCATCGTTCAGTCCCGCCGATCGCAATATCGCGACCCAGGTCTCTTTGCTGAGAGTTCGGCTGTGCCGCTCCAAGTCGCTCGATTCCATGATTTGCAGGATGACCATCTGTTGTTCCCGCAGGCTTTGGATTTCCCTGTTGATGCTGTCCAGGCGATGCGCCAAGGCGAGTTGCACCCCGTCTTTGTCGTGGTCGAGGATATTGGCGATCGCTTCCAACGGTAATCCGGCGCTGCGGTACATGGCGATCTTTGCCATTCTCTCCACATCGGTCTCCGAATAGATCCTGTAGTTGGCTTCGGTGCGTGCACTTGGCGATAGCAGGCCGATGGCATCGTAATACAGCAACGTGCTGCGTGAGATACCGAAGCGTTTTACCAGTTGGCCGATGGTGTACATGGGGTATCGACTGTCATTCGTATGCGCGGGCGGCACGCGAGGACAGCCGCCCGCGACGATTTAGACAGACCTTATTTCGTTGATCTCGCTTTGAGGAATACCCAGCCATTCCAGAAAGTTCCGGTGACTGTCCGGGTGTCTGGCTTCGAACGTGCGGTGCCATTGTCGCATCCGGGTATCATCAAGGCCGATATCGCGAAAGAGCGAGACCCAATCGTCTTTGCTCATGTTTTCAGCAGTCATGGTCGTTTCTCCAGTCGTTTTGAAATTGTCGATACCGCGAGCGTTCTTATGCAGAACACTCGGCCGGCGAGACACAGGCTGCACTATGAAGCGATAGACAGGTCAAGTCTTGGCGACGCCTTTCGGCCGTAAAAGCACAATGCAATGGGTAATGCATGCAATGGCATATTTGAGCATGAGGTTTCTGAGCATGCCTTTGCAGAGCGATTCTCTTATTTGGAACGCCTCAATGACGGATTCTCGTGAGAGAAGCAGTCGTCCAACATCTCGATCCAGTGCTTGACCGGTATCGGCGAAGCCAGGGCCAAATGTGTCAGACAGCCGATATTGGCCGTCACGATAGCCTCCGGGCGTGTTGCCAGCAGGGTTTCCAGTTTCCGCGTCCGCAAGGATTCCGAGAGTCCGCGTTGTAGAATCGAATAGGTGCCGGCTGCACCGCAACACATGAACGGATAGGCGACCGGTACCAGTTTGTAGCCGGCGCGTTTGAGTAACGCTTCGGCCACGCCGTTCAGTTTCTCGCCGTGTTGCAGACTGCAGGACGATTGGAAGGCGATACGCTTAACGGGTCGATCTGCCGAGGCGTCATGCGGCGATTCGGTTTGCCATTCTTGGGCGACGATCTCGGCGATGTCTTTGGTAAGGCCGGCAATACGTGCTGCTTTATCCCGGTAGAGTGCGTCGTCGCGCAGGAGTTCGCCATATTCGCGCAGGTGCATGCCGCACCCGCTGGCGGTGAGTACGATGGCCTCTACACCGGACTCGACGTACGGCCATAGCGCATTGATCGTCGTGCGCATGAAATGGCGTGCTTCCCGGCCGGCCGCCAGATGATGGCTCAAGGCACCGCAGCAACCGGCATCGGCCGCGACCCCCCGGATCCCGAAACGGTCCAATACGCGTGCGGTGGCGGCATTGATTTCGGGCGCCAGAGCGGGTTGAACACAGCCCTGCCAGATCACCATCGTTCGACGATG
>JANQLO010000052.1 GCA_028280505.1 Chromatiales bacterium
ATGACTTCAGGCATCCTGCCTTTCGCCCTTCGGGCCAGCCTGTCGGCTGTTCGAAACCGCTCCCGGCGGTTTCGTCGGATTTTGTGGGAGAGCCGGCTAAGCAGGTCGGCCGAGATGCGACGCCGGCTCTTTCACAAAACCGAATAGGACAAAGCGTATCTGCTCCATCGAGAGCAAAGCGATACACGATTGTCTGATAACCCGGGTGTTTTCGATCATTCCGGCTCCGCCTTCGTGCAATAGGCGGGCTAGAAACCCCGACCCAAACATTCCGCCAAAGCCGGTGGCCGCAAGGCCGCCGACCCTATGTCATTTTGCCTTTTGAAAAAGCCGTTTGGATTGTGTCCATATCTTCTAAAGATAAGCGACATAACGCCGACTGCCTTTATGCTAGTCACTAAAAGGTAATTTATTGATGCTACGCAACATATCCATTGTCCCTCGGCTGGTCGGCACAATAGGTGTCGGCGGCATTATCGTCGGCGCAGCAGCATTCGCCATCATCTATCAACTGATCACCAGCGGTTTCGAAACCGCTGAACAACGCGAACTAAAAGCTGTTTACGAGAGCGTCGTTGCCGAAATCGACGCATTGGGCAAGGAAGCATTGGCCGTGAGCGCCCTGATAGCAGGGATGCCCACGGTGCAGGAAGCGATGCAGCAACAAGACCGTGAAAAGCTGGCGGGGATGTTCGTACCCGGCTTCGCGACCATGAAGGCGGACTACAAGGTACGCCAGTTCCAGTTCCACCTGCCGCCAGCGACCTCTTTCCTGCGCGTGCATAAACCGAAGAAGTTCGGTGACGACCTGTCGGGTTTCCGCAAGACGGTACTCGAAGCGAATGGCAAATCCATACCGATAACCGGCCTGGAAATCGGCGTCGCCGGTCTGGGTGTGCGCGGCGTGGTACCGATCCGCGCAGGTGGTCAGCACGTCGGCACAGTCGAACTCGGCATGTCTTTCGGACAGGCCTTTTTTGATGAATATACCAAGCGGCACGACGTCAAGCTGATGCTGCACCTGATGCGTGACGGCAAACCGGACGCCTTCGCATCGACCCTCGGTGAAAACTCACCGCTGAACGAACAGGCTCTGCTCGAAGTCGCCGGCGGCACGCCCCGAGGTACGACAACCGACATTGGGGAGGTGCCACACAGTGTATACGCCGATGTGGTTCGGGACTTCTCGGGCAATGTCATCGGCGTACTCCAGGTTGTCAAGGACCGGTCCTTTTTCGCCGGACAACTCGATAACGTTCAGCTCACCAGCATCGTCACCGGCGTGATCGGCCTCTTGCTGTTCGCGGTAGGCGTCTGGCTGATCGGCCGTAACGTGGCCCGTCCGCTACAACAGGCGACCGACATGATGGAGCAAATCTCCGCCGGCGACGGCAACTTGGATGTCGCGCTCAATGCCGACGGTAAAGACGAGGTCGCCGCGCTCGCCAAGGGCTTCAACGGTTTTGTCGACACCATTCGGCAGTTGGTTCGCGACGTCAAGCGCTCGGCGGTAGACATCGATAAAGTGGCCAACGATTTGGCTGCGGCATCGAATCAGACCACGCAGCGGATTACGGCTCAGCAGTCCGATACCACCCAGATCGCAACCGCGATGACGGAGATGTCGTCGACCGTGCAAGAGGTCGCCAGCCGTACGCAAAACGTCGCATCGACCGCCGAATCGACCCTGAGCACGGTTCAGGAAGGCAACAGTGCGGTTAGCGATGCCTCACAGGCCGTACATGCCCTGGTCGATGACATCGGCGCAGCCTCCGATACGGTGCAACGGGTACATGGCGAAAGCGAACGCATCGGCACCGTGCTGGAAGTTATCCGCGGCATAGCCGAGCAAACCAATCTCTTGGCGCTGAACGCGGCGATCGAGGCGGCACGTGCCGGCGAGCAGGGGCGCGGCTTCGCCGTCGTCGCCGATGAAGTACGCCAGCTCGCCCATCGTACCCAGGAATCGACCACCGAGATTCAGGAGATGGTCGAAAGCCTGCAGACCAGTGTGTCGCAAACGGTCTCGGTGATGGATCGCAGCCGTGAACGCGCCGACGGTACGGTGGAGCGTGCCGCACGGGTCAGCGAGATGCTGGGTCTGATCTCGACGTCGGTCAACGAAATCACCCAAATGAGCATCCAGATCGCGACTGCAGCTGAAGAGCAGAGTCACGTGGCTGAAAACATCAACCAAAACGTCAACAACATCAACCACATGGGTGAGGAAAACGCTGCCGAGGTGGCGCGTTCGTCGACTTCTGCCGGTGAGTTGTCGAGCAATGTCGACGGTTTGGTTTCGCTGGTCAGCCGCTTCAAGCTGCGCGACTGACTCGCTGATCGGGGTTTAGCTCGACGCCATATGGGCCGCGACTTTGTCGCGGTCCGGACGTTCGATCACGCCGCGTTCGGTTACGATTGCATCGATCAACTCGGCGGGCGTTACATCGAATACCGGATTCCAGGCATCGACGCCTTCGGCGCTCGTGCGTCGCCCGGCGCATTGCAGCACCTCGTCCGCCGGGCGTTGCTCGATCGGGATCATGCTGCCGTCGGCAGTCTCGAGATCGATGGTCGAGGTCGGCGCAGCAACCATGAAACGCAAACCATGATGACGCGCCGCGACGGCCAGGCCATAGGTGCCGATCTTGTTCGCGACATCGCCGTTGGCGGCGATCCGGTCCGAACCCACGACCACCCAGCCGATACCTCCCGCGGCCATACGTGCCGCCGCCGCGCCATCCGCCATCAGGTTGACGGGTATACCGTCGCGCACCAACTCCCATGCCGTCAGGCGAGCACCCTGTAACCAGGGTCGGGTTTCGTCGGCAAACACGCGCGTGATACGGCCCTGGGCATGGGCGCTGCGAATGACGCCAAGCGCGGTCCCCCAACCACCGGTCGCAAGGCCGCCGGTGTTACAATGCGTGATCACGCTGGTTGGGCCATCGATCAATGCCGCACCGAAATCGCCCATTCGCCGATTGTCTTCACGATCGGCCGCGTGAACGGCGATGGCTTCACCCGACAACACCGGAAAGGGATCGGCATTACCGAGCGTCGCCGCCACGTCGCGCAATCGCGCGATCGCCCAAAACAGATTCACCGCGGTCGGTCGGGCACCGGCAAGCAAGGTGAAATCGTTTTCCAAACGTTCGCGCCAGCCGGCAGCATCCTCGGCGTAACGTTCGCGCGCCGCCAATGCAATGCCATAAGCCGCCGTGATCCCGATCGCCGGAGCACCCCGTACGACCATCGCGCGAATGGCCTCCGCCGTGGTCTGCACATCGGGGCAGGCAATGAACACTTCCCGACCCGGCAGTTCGCGCTGATCGAGCAGGTACAGACAATCGTCCTGCCAAACAATGGCGTTGTCGGCCGTAATCGGGACATTCAACCGAACTTCTCGCATAACAAAGACCTCTGGTACGGGCCGCCAGTATGGGCAGCGCGGCATTTTGGGGTATTTTATGTCGCTCCCGACCAGGAACGGCAAAACATCGTGCAGGCAGACCTTCTCATTCATGCCGACTGGGTAATCCCGGTCGACCGCCCCGACATTCTCGAACACCACGCCATCGCCATCGATGACGGACGTATCGCCGCAGTGCTGCCGAGCGGCGAGGCACGCGAGCAAATCGATGCCGGGGAACAACTGGCGCTCCCCGGACACGCATTGATCCCCGGCCTGATCAATGCCCACACCCATAGTCCAATGGCCTTGTTCCGCGGCCTGGCCGACGATCTGCCGCTGATGACCTGGCTGCACGACCATATCTGGCCGGCCGAAGCGCGTTGGGCACACGAGGAATTCGTCGGTGACGGCTCACGCTTGGCGATCGCAGAGATGATCCGAGGCGGCACGACCTGTTTCAACGATATGTACTTTTTCCCCGACGTGACCGGCCGGGTCGCCGCACGCGCCGGCATGCGTGCGGCAGTAGGCCTGATCGCGATCGATTTTCCCTCGACGTGGGCGGCCGATGCGGACGGCTATCTCGAGCGTGGTATCGCGGTGCACGACCAATTCCGCGGTGATCCTTTGATTCACACCGCTTTCGCCCCGCATGCACCGTATTCGGTCTCGGATGCGCCGTTGCAACGCATTGCCACATTGGCCCACGAACTGGATCTGCCGGTCCACATCCACGTTCACGAAACCCAGGCCGAGATCAGCGGCAGTCTGGAACAGCATGGGGTGCGCCCCATTGAGCGCCTGCGCGACGTGGGACTCATCGATCCATCGCTGATCGCGGTCCACATGACCCAGTTGGAAGACGACGAGATCCGCCTGCTCGCCGACAGCGGTGGGCAAATCGTGCATTGCCCTCAATCGAACCTGAAACTGGCATCCGGCCACTGCCCCGTCGTCCGGCTGATGGATGCCGGCATCAACGTTGCGCTGGGCACCGACGGTGCCGCCAGTAACAACGATCTCGATATGTTCAGCGAGATGCAGACCGCCGCGCTGTTGGCCAAAGGCGTTGCCGCCGATGCCTGCGCCCTGCCCGCCGAAGCGGCACTGCGTATGGCGACGCTGAGCGGCGCGCGCGCGCTCGGCATCGACGATCTGACCGGCTCGCTCACTCCCGGCAAATCGGCCGACATCGTCGCTATCGACCTCGGCCAGCCGGAGACCCAGCCGGTTTATCACCCGCTGTCGCAGTTGGTCTATGCCGCCGGTCGCGAGCAAGTGCGACACGTCTGGATACGCGGCCGACAGGTACTCAAGCAACGTACCCTCACCACCATCGACCTGGACGATACCCTGGCCCGCGCACGCATCTGGCGCGAGCGTATCGGTGAGCAATCCAGCTGAAAACCGAGTTATCCACTGAAGCGCGGCGGCCGGCCGTTTATAATCCCAGTCCATCGCCATACCGGATCTAACAAGCATGAATGCCGCCACGAATGTGGATCACACCGAGGTCAACAAATTCGAGCAACTCGCCTCGCGCTGGTGGGATCAAAACAGTGAATTCAAACCTCTCCACCAAATCAATCCGTTGCGGCTGGAATACATCGATCAACGGGTCGGTCTAAGCGGCAAAAAGGTCATCGACGTCGGTTGCGGCGGCGGCATATTGAGCGAATCCATGGCGGCATGCGGTGCAGAGGTTACCGGCATCGATATGGGTGAGGCGCCGCTCGAGGTTGCCCGTTTGCATCTGCTCGAAAGCGGCCTACAGGTCGATTATCAGCGCATGCCCGCAGAGGAGGCCGCCGAAAAACATGCCGGCGAGTTCGATGCCGTCACCTGCATGGAAATGCTCGAGCACGTACCCGATCCCTCGTCGGTCATCGCCGCCTGTGCCACCCTGGTCAAACCCGGCGGGCAGGTGTTCTTCTCGACCATCAACCGCAACCCCAAGTCGTATCTGTTCGCGATCGTGGGTGTCGAATACGTCTTACGGTTGTTACCCAAGGGCACACACGATTATGCCAAGTTCATCCGTCCATCCGAGCTGATGCATTGGATCCGCAGCGCCGGACTCGACACCGTCGATATGACCGGCCTCACTTACAATCCACTGACCTCCGTATACAAACTCGACCCACGCGACGTCGACGTGAATTACATGGTCGCGACTCAACGTCCGGAATAATGCACAAGCCCACCGCCGATGCGGTGCTGTTCGATCTCGACGGCACCTTGGCAGACACCGGCCCGGATCTCGCTTTCGCGCTGAACGAAACCCTGCGGTATTTTGGGCACGAACCACTGGACTACGCATTGATTCGCCCGGTGGTCTCACACGGTGGGATAGCGCTGATCAGGCTCGGTTTCGGTATCGAACCCGACAACGAGGGTTTCGAAGAACGCCGAGAGTATCTCCTGAAGATTTATGCCGACAATCTGCTGCGCGAAACCCGATTGTTTCCCGGTATGGACGAGGTTCTCACGACACTCGAATCGGACGGCACGCCATGGGGCATCGTGACCAATAAACCCGCCTGGCTGACCGATCCGCTGATCGATGCGATGACATTACGTGAGCGTGCCGCCTGCGTGATCAGCGGCGATACTTGCCCAAACCGTAAGCCGCATCCCGAGCCCATACTCCACGCCTGTAAACTCATGGAACGGTTGCCGACCGAAACCTGGTACATCGGTGACGCCGGACGCGACATGCAGGCCGGCAGGGCGGCGGGTTGCACCACGGTCGCTGCGCTATATGGTTATCTCCATCCGGAAGACCCACCCGATAAGTGGCCGTCGGACCTGAGCATCGATCATCCGCGCGATCTGCTCGCACTGCTAGGACCTGTTAACACAAACTGAAACATTGCTGCCGGCGGTCCTTTTTTCGGCTGACAAGGCAGAAGGAGAGACGTTGAGTGTCGCTAAACGAACGACTGATAACGCCGTCAGGCGGAAAAAGG
>JANQLO010000054.1 GCA_028280505.1 Chromatiales bacterium
TTGGTACTGGACGGGCATATCTACGCAGATGGGGAGAAGAGTACAAGGAACCAGAAGGGCGGTGCCAGCGGTGGCTCGGTGTGGCTGCAGGTGGGTGCGTTATCGGGCTCGGGCAAGATCTATGCGCGTGGTGGTGACGGCCACAATACCGGTGGTTCTTGGTCATCGCCGGGCGGTGGCGGCGGTCGGGTAGCGATTTACTACGGTGGCTTGTCGGGTGGGTTTGATTTAGACAGCCAAGTCGTGGTGGATGGGGGTACCGGTTATCACATCTATCCCAATGGCGAGCCCGGTACGATCCATCTGCAGGATTTGTCTGAGCCGACGCGGGTGATTGGCTCATCACCGGTTGGCCTGATTGCCCACGAAGTCGCGCAGGTATCGGTGCGTTTCACGATGGCGCTGGATGCCGCGAGTGTGGGCCTGGATGCGGTACGCCTGAGCGGCCCGTCGGGCCCGGTGGCCTTGAGTGCGGTGACCCTGGTCTCGCCGGTGGAGCTGGTGATTTATCCGGCTGCGGTGTTGAGCGCGCCGGGCCTGTACCAGCTCGCAGTCGGCCCGGGCTTACAAACCGCCAACGGCAATGGCATGGACCAGGACCGTGACGGTATTGTCGGTGAAGACCCGGATGATGTGTATACATCGTCCTTTGTGCTGGACTTGTCGCCACCGGCAACACCGACGGTGACTAACTGGGCGGCCGGCCCGACGCATTTGCTGGCCACGCGCACGATCGAGTTGTTAGGCGAGCGTGAGGCCGACACCGCGATCCTGTCGAATGGTCAGGTCATTGTGGCCCTGGGCAGCGGCCCGTGGCAGGACGTGATGGCCTTACCCGAAGGGTCCTTGACGCTGTCGCTGACCGCACGCGATGCGGCGGGCAATGTGTCTGAGCCGTTGGTATTGTCCTTCAACGCCGACACCACAGCGCCGCAGGTTACCGGCAGCCAACCGGCCGCGGGCAGCTTCACTAATGCGGCCTTATCGTCGCTGGTGTTGGACACCAACGAGACTAACTCGGGTGTCGACCTAGCGGCTTCAACGCTGTCGGTGCTGCGCGACGGTGCGCCGGTCGCAGGTGACTGGCAAGTGGTCGGCAGCCAGGTGCACTTCATAGCCGATGCGCCGATGGATGACGGGGTCTGGCAGCTGGGCGCGCAGCTGCGCGATGCGGCCGGCAATGTCGGTCCGACCTTCACGGCGCAATTCACATTGGATACCGAAGATCCGCCGGCACCCGCGCTTGATCCGGTGCCGAGCTATACCGGCATTGCGGTACTGACGGTCACCGGCAGTAAAGAAGCCTATGCTGCGGTGTTGCTCAACGGGAGCGAGGTGGTATCACACACCGCCGCACCGACCTGGTCGACCACGGTGGACCTGGTCGAGGGTGAAAATGTCTTGAGCTTTGTCGCGCGCGACCGCGCGGGCAATGTCAGCCTACCCAGCGTGGTCGTGGTGCAGTATGACGATCAGATCCCTGGGCTGGTGGCGCTCAGCGGTGACGGGGTCGGTGACGGCACCCGAGTGGTCCTCGACTGGCAGGGCTATGACGAAATCGCCAATGGGGCCGATATTGCGTCGTACACGGTCTATCAAGCAGACGCGCCGTATACATCGACCGCGGCGGCAGTGGCAATCGCCACGGTCCCGGCCGGTACCAAGACCTACACCGTGACCGGTCTGCAACGCGATCAAACCTACCACTTTGCCGTAGTCGCCCAAGACACGGCGGGCAATGTCCGCAGCGACGTCAGTGCGTTGGCGGTTGCGACCGTGGACACGGTGGCGCCACCGGAGGTGCGGCAGGTGGCGGTCGAGGCCTTTGCCGATCGGCTGGTGGTGACCTGGCAGGCACCGCTGGATGCGCCGGCGGACCTGGCCGGCTATCGCGTCTATGTCGACGGTGATGGCGGCACCGACGTGGCGTTGGGGACGACCCAGCGCGAGATCACGGGCCTGAGCCCGGCGACCGGCTATGCCCTGCGGGTCGCCGCACGCGACGGCAGCGAGAATGAAAGTACGGGTCTCTCGCTCACCGGCGTGACCCTGCTGCCCAATCCGACCGGCGTCACCCCCGAGCCGCTCGACAGCAAGGTCGCGCTGCGCTGGGCCGGGGTCAGCCCGAGCGAATACGTCAAGGCCTATGCGATCTATGCCGAAGAAACCCCCTTCAGCGATATCAGCACCCTGACCCCACGGACCCAGGTCGGTGCGGGCCAGACCAGTGCGCAAGTCGCCGGTCTCACCAACGGCACCGATTACTACCTGGCGGTCGCCACCGTCAACCTCAATGATGGGCAGACCCCTGTGGTCAGCAGCGTGCTGGCCACGCCGCAGGCCGATGAAATCGGCCCCGAGATCAGCGCGGTCACCTTAGGGGGGGTGCCGCTGAGCGATGGCGCCACGGTCACCACTGGCGGCCTGCTGGCGGTCAGCGCCGATGATCCGGCCGGGGTCAACCGGGTGCACTTCGCCCTGGCCGACGGCAGTCTGTTGGCCGACGACCTCAATGCGGCGGACGGCTTTAGTGCCGTCTGGGACCTCAAGACCACGACCGACGGGCCGCATGTGCTCACCGTCACCGCCTATGACACCCTGGGTAATGACACCGTCCAGACGATCCATCTGACGGTCGATCTGGCCGCGCCACCGGCGCCGGTCATCACGACACCGGTCGATGGACACACCACCAATCAACCCACGGTCAGCGTCAGCGGCACGGCCGAGGCCGACACCGAGGTCCGTGTGGTCCGTGGCGGTGCCGCGATCGCCGGCCCAATCACGGTCGGTGCGGCCGGCACCTTCCGTCTCGACGTGGCCTTGGACGAAGGCGATAACGTCATCACCGCGATCGCCAGCCACCGCGGCGGCGACAGTCCGGCCAGTAACCCGGTCACCCTCAGCCTTGATCTGAGCGTGCCGGACGCCCCGCTCGGGCTGGCCGCGGTGGCCAAGCCCGATGGGGTGGTGACGCTGAGCTGGCAGACCGGGGGTGACGAGCGGGTGGTCGGCTACCGGGTCTACCGGGCCGACACGGCCTTCGACACCCCGGCACAGGCGGTCGTGGCCAATGGCACGATGGTCACCGGCGGGCGCTTCGACGACCTGCCGGGCAGCGACGGCACCTACCACTACCGGGTCGTGGCGCTCAACGAGCTGGGTAGCGAAAGCCCGCTGTCCAACCCGGTCAGTGCGGTTTCCGACCGCGAGCGCCCGCGTGCCCTCGAGATCCGCTATACCCCCAGCGGGGCCTATGATGTCGCCAGTGGGCGCATGGGCCCGGGCACGGTTGCCGTCGCGGTCACGGTCAACGAGCCGCTGCTGACCACGCCGTTCTTGAGTCTGGCGGTCGACGGCGGCACGCCGCTGTCGGTTGCGCTCACGGCGGCCAATGACACCGAATACCGCGGCAGCTTCACCCTCACCGACGAGGCGCACAGCGGCACCGCCTATGCGGTCTTCTCGGCGCGTGACAAGGTCGGTAACCGCGGTGACGTCATCGAGCAGGGCGCCAGTGCGGTCTTCGACACCGACGGGCCGACGGTCACCACCCTCAGTGTTACCCCGGGCGAGCCGATTCAAAACGATCAGGCCGCGCCGGTCAGCTTGGCGCTGGCCCTCACCCTGGATCAGCCGGTCAAGCTCGGCAGCGTGCCGGTGCTGCAGTATCTGTTGTCCGGCAACGGCCGGCCCTTAAGCGCGGTACCGACCCTGCTCGCCAGCGACGCCAGCCGTCAACACTGGACCGGTAATCTCACCCTGCCGGCCGATGCCGGGCTGGCGCATGTCGAGACCCTGCAATTTACCTTCCAGGCCGAAGACGACCTGGGCAATGTCGGCAGCGATATCCAGGGCCCCGACCGCTACCAGGTCTACCAAGGTGACCTGCCACCGCTGGCCATTCCGGCTGGGCTGAGCGCCAAGGCCCTGCCCGGTGGCCAAGTGCAACTCACCTGGCAGGCGGTCGAGGACGCGGTGGCCTACGCGCTCTACCGTCAGGCCCCGGGCGAGCCCGGGCTGACCTTATTGCAACGCGTGACCACGCTGAGCCATATCGATACCACCGCCATCGACGGTGAGCACTGGTATGCGGTGGCCAGCGTGCGCGCGGCCAACACCCAAGAGGCGATCAGCGAGCTCAGTACGGCGGTCAGCGTGTTGGCCGATGCCACGGTGCCGAGTGCGCCGCTCAGCCTCACCGCCGAGCTTACCTCGGTCGGGGTGCGCCTGCTGTGGGAGGCCGCACCCGATCTGAATGAGGAGCACGTCACCTACAACGTCTATCGTGCCGGCGGTACCGCGATTCCCGACGTCACCGGCCTGACACCGTTGCAGACCTACATCGGCCCCAATGACCAGGGCATCCTCGGCTTCATCGACGGCCAGCCGGACAAAAACACCGCGGCCTATGTCGTCACCGCGGTCGACGATGCCGGTAACGAATCGCTGCCGAGCAACACCGACTACCTCAATATCGATCTGGTGCCGGTCGCCAATCTGGCGGTACGTCTGGAGACCGGGCACTACCCGTATTTGAGCTGGCAGCACAATGGCGACAACATCCAGGGCTACAACGTCTATTTGGCCAGTGACCCCGATACCCCGCTCAACGGCGTGCTGCTGGCCAATGGGGCCTACGACGACATCGGCTACACCGGCGGGGTACGGGACTATCTGATCACCGCGGTCGACACCAACGACGTCGAAAGCCCGGCGCGTGGCATCACCCTGATCCCGGTGCAGGCGACCTGGGACGCGGCCAATGCGGTCAAGCGCGGGATCTTCAACCCGGTCGCGGTTGCACTCACCAATCCGAGCCCCCGCCTGATCGAAGACCTCACCGTCAAGGTCACCCTCGGTGGCTGGACCTATCCGTCGACCCCGGTCGACCTGGCGCCGGGCGAGACCCGGTCGGTGCCGCTGGTCATTGGCGGCCGCCAGAGTTTGGCGGATGTGGCCGCCTATGACCTGGTGGTTGAAAGTATCACCGACACCGGCGAGCGCACCCAACTGCTGCAACAGGGCCAAGCCCTGATCGGTCAGGACACCCTGCTGCTGACAGTCGAGGCGCAAGACCTCACCCGCGGCACCGAAGGGCAAGTGCGTTTCGTGCTCGAAAACACCAGTGCGGTGCAGACCGAGGTACTGACCGCGCAGCCCGGCGGCGCCTCGCCGGACATCCAGCTCATGCTGCTGGACGCCGATGAGAATGTGCTGTCCAGCGTGCCGCTGAGCCAGAGTACCGGGGACGGGGTCATCACCTTGCCGGACGGGCGCCGTGTGGCGCGGGTGCCGGCCGGGGCCATCTTCCGCTCGGCCTGGGCCTCCTTGCCGATCCCGGCCGGGGCGCCGGACGACATCCGGGTGCGTATATCCGTGGGGCAATTGCACTATGGGCTGGGCAGTGCGCAACAGGCCAGTATCCAAGGGCTGGCCGGGCAACTGACGGCCACCCTGGTCGACACCGCCTATGTCGCAACCCTCGATGACGTCTCGCCGGCCGTCGCCTACGGCGATGAGCCCATCGTGCTCAGCGGGCAGGCCTTGGCGCGCGGTGACCACACCCCGTTGCCGGGCATGCCGGTCAAGCTGGTGATCGCCGGCAACGGCTTTGAGCGCACCAAGGAGGTCTTCACCGACAGCACCGGGCGCTACCACTACAGCCATGCCCCCTTGGCCGGCGAATCGGGCGTCTTTACCGTCTCGGCGATTCACCCCGATCTGGTCACGCGGCCGGGGCAGGGCAGCTTCACGCTCGGGCGGGTCGTGGTCAATCTGGCGCGGCTTGATCTGAACGTGCCGAAAAACTACACCCACGAGATCGATGCCATCCGGCTTAGCACCGGGGCGGCCAGCAGCGCGAGCAATGCGCGCTTGGTCTTCGACGCCGCCGATCAGCCCGGTGGGGTGATCCCTGAAGGGGTCACGTTGATCCCGGGTGCACCGGTCAGCCTGGGTGCCGAGCAACGCGCCACACTGCCGTTTAGCCTGACCGCGGACAACACGGCGCTCGAGCAGGGCACGCTGGTGCTCAAGGTGTTGAGTGACGAGACCGGGGCCGAGCCGGTGGGGCGTATCGACGTGCGCTACCGCTTTGCCACCGCCGAACCGGCGCTGAGCTTTGCGCCCAACCATGTGGAAACCGGGGTCGCGCACGACAATGCGGTCACCGAGACGATTACCTTGGAGAACCGCGGTCTGGCCGAGCTGCTGGGCATGCAGCTCAGTTTGGTCAATCCCGACGGCAGCCCGGCCCCGGACTGGATCTCGCTGATCTCGCCGGCGGCCCAGGGCGAGCTGGCGGTCGGCGAGCGCCGGGCGATTCAATTCCGTGCCTTGCCGCCGAGCACGGTCGCCGAAGGCAATTACGACTTCAAGCTTCAGGTGCAAGCGGCCAATCACTCGACGGTCGACATCAACCTGTTTGTCGCGGTGACCCAGTCGGGTGTGGGCGATGTGATATTCAAGGCGTCGGACATCTATACCGCAACCCCCGGGCCCGACGGTCAGCCGATCCCGGGTCTGGCCGGGGCGCGCATCCGGGTGCAGAACGAAGTGGTCCTCAGTGTCGAGGAGACGCTGATTACCGATGCCTTCGGTGAAGCGCAATTCAATGCGTTGCCGGCGGGGCGCTATCGCTTCCGCGCCAGTGCGTCCAATCACCAGGACGTGCTCGGCGGTTTCACCGTCAAGCCGGGCGTGACGGAGCAGGTCGAGGTCTTCCTCGACTACGACCTGATCA
Organism: Chromatiales bacterium; assembly: GCA_028280505.1. Lineage (GTDB taxonomy): Bacteria > Pseudomonadota > Gammaproteobacteria > Chromatiales > Chromatiaceae > Thiosocius. Next base: position 6,746 of record JANQLO010000054.1, read on the forward strand.
CGGTCGAATGGTCGGTGACCGAGATCACCCTGGAGGACAAATACGAGATCACGCTGCAGGCAATCTTCGAGACCGACGTGCCGGCGGCGGTGGTGGTGCTCGAGCCGACCAGTACCCAGCTGCCGGATATGGCGCCGGGCGATGTTTTCAACGGTGAGCTGCGGCTCACCAACTACGGCCTGATCCGGGCGGACGATCTGAACTTCCAGCTGCCGGCGGACGATGCCTATTTCCGCTACGAAATCATCGGTGGCCTGCCGGATTCGCTGGGGGCCAAGGAAAGCCTGATCGTGCCGTACCGGGTGACCGCTTTGGCGCCCTTTGCGCCCGATGGAAGCGGCTCGGGTGGTGGTTGCCGGGCTTATGCCACGCGCATGGTCACAAGCTACCGCTATGACTGCACCAACGGCACCACCAGCGGTGGGTCGACCTCACATACCTGGAGCCGGCCGGCGTCGGGCACGGGCTGCGGTGGCGGCAGCGGCGGCGGTGGTGGTGGCTTCTACGGTTGGTGGAGCAGAGGTGGTGGTGGTCCCACGGGGGCCGGCTCGGGTACCCGCCCGAGCTACGACTCGATCCCGGCGGCGCAGTGTGTGCCGATACCTGAGCGGCCCGAGAAGGATCGCTGTGACGAGCCTGCCGGGTGACCGCGGTGAAGGACGACATGAGCATGGCAACAAACAAGCAACAACAGGACGGACTTATGCGCGGGCGAGTATGGCAATGGATGGGTATCGGACTGCTGTTTGTGGTGAGCGTTGCGCAGGCCGGTGTACAACTGCCGCAAGGCGAGTACTTCACCGATATCGACGACCTTATGGTCAAGGTTCTCGGTGGCACGGTCGATGCCAAGCGCACCTGGTACCGGGGCGCATGGCATTTCAACCGCAGCTGGTCGCCGTTGACCTTCAATTACGACACCCTGAGCGGCGAGGTCAAGACGATCCAGCGCAACGACGACGTTTTCGAGCGCGATCCCACCAACCCCAATCGTTACCGCTTCGACGTCAGTCTGACCATCGAGCGTACCGCCAACGGCTGGCGCTGGGCCGACCGCCGGCGCAACTGGATCGACTATGACGCCGAGGGTCGGGTGCTGGCCTATGGTGATCGCAACGACGTCACCGTCACGCTGCACTACGATGCGCAGGGCCGGCGCAGCACGGTACACGATCACTTCAACAATCCGGTGCTGACCTACGAATACGACGGTGACAGCAACCGGGTGCGTTTCGTGCGCTCGGCGACCCGGTCGGTCGAATACCGTTACACGGGTGAACGGCTCACCGAGGTGGTCGATGTGCTGGGGCACAGCACCACCTACACCTACGAAGGCGACAAGCTCAAGACCCTGACCGATCCGGAAAACCGCACCACGACGCTGGCCTATGGTCCGATCGGGCAATTGATCAGCGAGACCGGCGAAGACGGCCTGGCCGTTACCTACCGCTACGACTACGACAAGACCCGGCGTGAATACTATGTGCGCCAGACCGGTCTGGACGGGCGGGTGGTCGAGCGCTGGTACGACAAAGAGGGGGTCGAGACGCGGCGCGCAGTCAACGGCACCGACGAGCAGCGCATGCGTTATGACGGCAACCACCGAATTGTCACCGACGAGCGTGGCCTGGAGACCCGCTATGAGCGCGACGCCTGGGACAACATCACGAAAACCGTCTATCCCGACGGCGCCAGTGAAAGTACGACCTACGATTACCGTTTCGATTTGCCGAAGCAAAAGACCGATGCGCTGGGGCGCATCACGGCTTATACATATGACGCCAACGGTAATCTGCTCTCGATGACCGAGGCGCAGGGCACAGCAGACCAGCGCATCACCGACTACACCTATGACGGCTATGGCCAGCGCCTGACCGACACCGTCAAGGGCAGCGACCCGAGCGAGGATGCGCTGACCCAGTACAGCTATGACGATCAGGGCAACCTGACCGAGATCATCGACCCGGAGAGCCACACCACGGCCTATACCCATGATGAGATGGGGAACGTGCTGACCCGCACCGATGCCAACGGCCACACCTGGACTGACACGTACAACGCGGCCGGGTGGCTGGAGACCGAAAAGGATCCGGAAAATAATCTGGTCACTTACACCTATGACAAGGTCGGTAACCGCACCGGCGTGACCGATGCGCATAACCACAGCAGTAGCGCCACCTTTGATGTACGGGATCGGCTAACGACCGTGACCGACTTTGAAGGCCACATTAGCATTCTTGGTTACGATGCTGTTGGACGATTACGCATACAGACTGATCCGTTGACGAATGTTGTACTCTTCGACTACGACGTAGACGGTCGTCCGATTGCCCAAACTGATCCGGCCGGCAACCGAATCGAGCAACGTTATGACACGGGCGGTGGGCTCAACGCCGATGTCGCCTATCCGGGGCTGGCCACGGGCGTGCAGTATCCGACCTTTTTGCGGACTTACGATTATGACCGGCGTGACCAACGCATTCGCAGCATCGATCATTTGAGCCCGACGGAGAAGCAAGTCACTGAGATCGGGTATGACGCGGCGGGCAATCGTATCAGCATCACCGATGCCGAGGGGCGGCTGACCCAGTACCGCTATGATACGCTGGATCGCTTGGTCGAGGTCATCGACCCGCTGGGCCAAAGCACGGCCTTTGCCTACGATGTGCGCGATAACCTGGTCGCGGTCACTGATCCCAATGGTCACCCGACGCAGTATCGCTATGATAAGGCCGACCGCAAAATTGCCGAGATCCGCCCGTTGGGTGAGGCCTATACGTACAGCTATGACCCTGCCGGCAACCTGAGTGAGCGCACCGACCCGGACGGGCGGCGTGCCGCCTATACCTATGACGATGCCGATCGGCTCACGCAAGAGCGTCATTATGCCGCCGGCACGGCCGTGCCTGAGCGCACGGTTGATTTTACTTATGACGTCAACGGTAATCTTGCCAGTTGGGACGACGGCAGCTACAGCGCGACGTACACCTACGACAAGAACGACCGCAAGCGCAGCGAGACGGTCAACTACGGTACCTTCAGCCTAAGCCATCAGTACACCTATGATGCGGCCGGCAATAAGGCCAGCTACACGGCGCCGGACGGCACCGTCATTACCTACCACTGGGACAAAGACCGCTTGCAGCGGGTCGAGCTGCCGACGGTCGGCAGCATCAACTACGCCAGTTACCGCTGGGCCAGCCCGGATTTGATCACCTATCCGGGTGGCGGGCAGCGGCAGATTGCGCTCGATCCTTTGCTGCGCCCCGAGACCATCGTCGCCAAGGATCCGGCGGCCAATGCGGTGATGGATTTTGCCTACACCTATGATGCGGCCGGCAATATCACCCAGAAGGTGACCGCGACCCTGACCTATGACTATACCTATGACGTGCTGGATCGGTTGACCGAGAGCGCTAGTGCCTTAGAGGTCGAGGGCTGGACCTATGACCCGAACGGTAACCGTCTAACCGATAACCTGAACCCGGGCAGCTGGCGCTACAACGATAACGATGAACTCACCGAAAGTCCGGCCGCCACGTACACCTATGATGAGGCCGGTAACCCGCTGACCAAGAGCGAGGGCGGGCAGATCCTCAGCTATGTCTATAACGCTGAGAATCGGCTGGTCCGTGTAACCGATGGCACTAACCCGATCGGTGAGTACACCTACGACCCTTTTGGCCGGCGGCTCAAGAAGGTCACACAAACCGAAACGCGCTATTTCCACTACAGCGATGAAGGGCTGGTCGGGGAATACGATGTGGCCGGGAATCCAGTCCGCCACTACGGCTACGAGCCGGACAGCACCTGGACCACCAGTCCGCTGTATCAGCGCCAGGGTAGAGAGGTGGCGTTTTATCAGAACGATCATTTGGGCACGCCGCAGCGCTTGGTCAAGGCCAATGGGGCCGTGGTGTGGGCTGGGCAGTATCGTGCCTTTGGTGAGGTGACCGAGACAATCAGCATCTGGGCCAATCCGTTGCGCTTCCCAGGGCAGTACTACGATCAGGAAACCGGGCAGCACTATAACTATTTCAGGGATTATGACCCTAGTACGGGAAGGTACACGCAGCGGGATCCCATTGGGCTCGCTGGTGGGCTGAGTGTGTATATGTATGTGGCAGGAAATCCAAATAGATTTTTAGATCCATTAGGTTTGTATATTCCTGAAATAATTCCCCCAGAGTGTGATTTTATTATACTTTTTGATAATTCGACGAGCGATACAAAAGTATTAACTGGAGCTCCAAGGATAATACAAAGAATTGTTATTTTTTCAGGATTTAAGTACAAAGACAAATCAAAAAAATATCGAAGAGTGTTGAGGGTAGAGAGGCGTTTATATGAGCAGGTTTCATATAATTGGTATTTATTTAATGTTGACATAGTTTACACTCTTAGATGTACAGAGACTGATGAGTGCGGGAGAGAGAGGGTTGTTGATTATATTTCTTCTCATAAAGAAAATAGAGAAGTTAGGCTTAATGACACTGTCAAAAGATGGTGGAAGACGGAAATAGATGAAGTATCATTTGATAATAATAGGAAAAGAAATTGAGGAAGGTAATTTTCATATTTTTTTATCTTTTACTGTCATTTTTTTTGTACTTTTTGCATGCCGTTATTGTTTTCCAATTGGATAATAATTTTCTTATTAGTGAGCTCCATTATGAAAGAGTTTCTTTCTGGTTTGTTGTGTCACAGGTGCTGGTAATTTTATATGTATACTTATTTGGTTTTTTGGGATTCGATTTTTATTTCGGAAGAAAGTTAAACTATTTTTTAATTGGATTACTAGCAGCGATTCCGGCCGCATTGCTATTAGATATATTCGTATATGAGTCAATAATTATTCTTTATATTTCATACTCTACTTACTTCATGCCCATATTGGGTTCTGTTGCTGGCTCAGTGCTTGGTGGAATGCTGAGAGATAAAGTAAAGAGATGTGGATAAGGCGGCTAATGGGTGACCCCGATTGATTCGCTGCGTAGAAAATAGGGTCGGACAGCGATTTTCTAAAATAGTTGAGCGGTTGAGTAAGTAGACAACATGCTTACGTTAACGGAGTGTTGTGAACATGATATCGAGGGCAAGGGATGCCACGACAACCAAGATATGACCTGCCGGGTCTGCCGCAGCATGTGATTCAGTGCGGCGAAAACCGACAGATGATATTTTTTGAACAAGGAATAAATGGGTGGTCTTTTTAACAAAGATTTTAAATTTCGTTTAGGAAATCAGTCTCTTTTTTTAACGAGGCCAGGACAACAAAGTGGTGTGGCGGTTAGCTGAAGGCATTCACTGTCACCCTTAAGCAGCACAGGACAAAGAAGACAATGGCAAGGACAACACGGATAGGCTGGTTGAGCCTGTTGATTCTCGGCATGGGCCTGTTGATCGGGCGCCCGGTGCTGGCCGAGGCGGTCTGTGCGCAGGTCAAGATCGAAATCCAACAAGAGCTGACCTTAGAGCGCCAGGCCTTCGATGCGATGATGCGCATCAACAACGGTCTGGACACCTTGCCGATCGAAAACGTCGACATTACCGTCAGCTTTGCCGATGAAGATGGCAACAGCGTCCTGGCCACCAACGATCCCAACAACACCGAGGCCAAATTCTTCATCCGCCTCGACACCATGGACAACATCGCCGATGTCAGCGGCGACGGTGTCGTGGCCCCCAACACCACCGCCGAAATCCACTGGCTCATCATCCCGGCCCCCGGTGCGGCCGAAGACCTACCGGGCGGTAAGCTGTTCTTCGTCGGTGCCCGGCTGAGCTACACCCTCGGCGGGGTCCCCGAATCGGTCGAAGTCACGCCCGACTTCATCACCGTCAAGCCGCTGCCGCGCCTGACCCTGGACTACTTCCTCACCCGCGATGTCATTGGCGACGATGCCTTCACGCCCGAAATCGAACCCAGTGAGCCCTACACCCTGGGCGTACGGGTCAGAAACGACGGTATTGCCGTCGCCAACAACCTCAAGATCGACTCCGCCCAGCCCCAGATCATCGAAAACGAGCTGGGTCTAGCGATCGGTTTTGAGATCATCGGCAGCAGCATCGACGATCAACCGGCCGCGCCCAATCTACTGATCGACTTCGGGTCAGTCGACGGCAACAGCGCCCGCGTCGGACGCTGGCAAATGACCAGTTCCTTGTCCGGCGAATTCATCGACTTCGACGTCACCTTCACCCATGCCGACGAACTCGGTGGCCAACTCACTTCGATCTTGCAGGCGACCCATGGTCATTTCCTGATTCGTGACGTCCGCGTCGACCTGCCCGGGCGCGACAATGTGCGCGACTTCCTGGCCAAGGACGGTGACGTCTACCGGATCTATGAATCCGAAGGACTGGACACCGACGTCATCAACGCCTCGGCCCAGGCCAACCTGAGTGTGCTCGACACCCAGGCCACTTACACCGACTACCGCCTGACCCTGCCGGCTGCCGCCGGTTTCAGCTATGTCCAGCTGCCCGACCCGCAGGGTGGGGCCTATCAGGTCATTAGCGCCATCCGTGCCGACGGCAAAGTGATGTCGACCGACAACGTCTGGACCTCGCGCACCCGTAACCGCGACACCTTGCCGCCGAGCTGGCACTACCACCTCAACCTGTTCGACGTCGACAGCACCGGCACTTATACCGTGCGCTTAGGCCCGACCGTCACCGGCCCTGAACCGCCGGTGATTGCCTTCCTGCCTGATCGTCCCACGTCAATCAACACCGCCATGGGCTTTCTGGTCGAGGCCAGCGACCCCAATGGTGATCCCATTGCCTTGAGTGCCTCACCCTTACCGGCCGGGGCCGCTTTCATCGACAACGGCGACGGTACCGGTTATTTCAATTGGACCCCGATCCAGGGCCAGGCCGGCAGCTACATCGTGCGTTTCACTGCCAGCGACGGTAGCCTCGAGGCCTCGCGTCTCATGACCATCACCGTCAATGGCGATGGCGACAGCGATGGCGACGGCATGGACGACGACTGGGAGCTGCTGTGGTTCGAGACCCTCGCGCGTGATGGCACGGGTGACTACGACGGTGACGGCATCAGCGATCTCAGCGAATTCCAGAACGGCACCGACCCGGCACGCGCGCCCGGGCCCGGTCAGCCCGAACCCCTCGCACCGTTATATACCGCCGAGGTCGACCACCTCGCCCCCGAACTGCGGGTACAAAACGGCCAGCATGGTTTGGCACAGACCGTCAGCTATCACTTCGAGGTCTATCGTGATGCTGGGCTCAATGAGCTGATCGCCGGCTCCGGTGCCATCGCCGAGGACGCCTCGGGTGAAACCGCATGGGTGATCGACACGACGCTGGATGACAACACCCAATACTACTGGCGGGTCAGAGCCCATGATGGGGCGACCTATAGCGAATGGGCGCGTAGCGAGTTCTTCGTCAACACCGTCAACGATCCGCCCAGTGCGCCGCAGATCAACTGGCCGGCCGATGGGGGTCGCATGCCTGCGATGACGCCGCGGCTCGAAGTGATCGCCAGCACTGACTCGGATCAGGACGAGTTGTATTACAGCGTCCAGCTCTTTGAAGATGCTGCGCTGACCTTGCCGGTCAATGAACCTTGGGGTAGATATGCCGATCCACAATCACCGAGCGTCGTCAGGTGGCAAGGCGTGCTCGAGGATGTCGGATTGGTCGAAAGCGCGACCTACTATTGGGTGGTCACGGTCACCGACGAGCACGGTGTAGCCACCCAAAGCCCGGCTGCGCAATTCACCGTGGACGGTATCAACAATGCACCGCCGGAACCCACGCTGATCACGCCGGCAGCGGGTGCCGAGGTCGCGTCGGCCGAGCTCGATCTGGTTGTCGGTGCCGTGGTCGATCCCGATGGCGACACGGTGCAATACCGTTTCGAACTGGATACCGTCGCCACCTTCGACAGCCCTGATAAGTTGGTCTCCGAACCACTGCTGGCCGCGGGCGGTAATGCGATTTGGTTATTGCCGATCCTCAACGACAACACTCGCTACTACTGGCGGGTCAAGGCCAGTGACGGGTTGATCGACAGCCGCTGGGCGAATGGACAGTTCTTCGTCAACACCGCCAATGACGTCCCACCGGTACCGTTACCGGGTAACCTGGACGTCGCCGGCTGGTCGGGCACGCTTACCCCAACCCTGTATCTCGCGCCTGCCGAGGATATCGACGGCGATATCCAACGCTACGAGTTCGAACTCTATGCTTACAGTCGTGCCAGTGGTGTAGGTAGCTTGCTGGCTAGTGCGCAGACCACCGAGCCCCAATTGGATCTACAAACCTTGGCACCGCTGGCCACCGAATACACCTGGCTGGCTTGGCGGGCGCGGGCGATCGACGAGCACGATGCCGGCAGTGACTGGATGGCCCCGGTGTCGCTCTTTATCGACAACGTCACGGTGCCCGAACCCCTGACGCTGGATGCGCCGGCTAGCCTCACGGTCGCCGAAGGGTCGATCACGACGATCGACATCACGACCTCGGGTATCTCCGCCCCGGTCTGTCTGCGGGCACCTGATTGGCAAAACCTCAATTTGGTCTGGCCGCTGGAAGCGGATTTTCTCAGCTTCGCGGATCTGGGTGACGGTCGGGCGACCATGGTGATTACGCCGGACTACTGGAACTATGTCGGTGTCCACACGTTGGATATTGTTGCCGGGCACCGTGGGACGGAATGCGAGGGTGATTTGCGCACGGCGCCCTTCGCGCCGGTAGTACATCGCCTCACTATCACGGTCAACGACACTAATCGTACACCCGTCTTCACGCCTCACGCCGATGTCGTCGCCACCGAGGGTGAGACACTGTCTCTGTCGGTCGTGGCGACCGATCCTGATGGTGATGGACCCACGTTGACCTACAGTGCGACCGGTTTACCTCCAGGCTTGACGATTGATAGCGTGTTTCTTGGTGGTGAGAACATCAATGAAGTCGGCACGATAAGCGGTACCCTGCCTTACGATGCGGCGGGTACTTACAACGTCATTGTCGATGTCGTGGATAACGGAGTGCCGCCGGCAAGCGCACAAACGTCCTTCACGATTGACGTGACCGACACCAATCGTGCGCCGACGTGGGGTGGGTCCGGTACTTTGACAGCCACCGAAGGTCAGACCATCAGTTGGAGCCAGGACGCGTTCGACCCGGATGGTGACGATCTCACTTACTCCGCCGATGGACTGCCGGAGGGCCTGAGCTTGGATACCATGACCGGTGTCATCAGCGGTTCGCCTGTGTTCGGTACGGCCGGCAGCTATACCATCAACATCGGTGTATACGACAACGGTACGCCGCCGCTCAGCGACACCGGCACCACGATTTTGGTCGTCGTGGCGAGTACGTTGAACCAGCCGCCGGCGGTGGCATGGGTGACGCCGATCGAAGACGGGATGATGTATGCACTCGGTCCCGTGATTCCGCTCGAGGCGACGGCGAGCGATACGGACGGTAGCGTTTCCAGCGTGCGCTTCTTTGTCAATGGTGTGCTGCTCGACACGCTCACGGCGGCGCCTTATGTCGTGGACTGGATGCCGACCGTGGAGGGCTCTTATACCTTGACGGTAGAGGTCACGGACGATGGCGGCGAGACTGCATCGGCGATGCGTATGGTCGACGTGGTGGATACGCAACCCCATGTGACTTCCGAGATCTATTATGTGCTTAACCCCCGGATGTCACTGGGGGATGCCTATGTCGTGAGTCTGGAAGACAACAACCTGATTCGGGTGGGTGGGACCCAGCTTTCTTTGAATCGTTATGAACGTGGCGTACTGCCGGCTGCCGAATTGACCCAGGGTGCGGCCATCATGGGCTCCGGTGCATTTGACGTTGGCAGCGACGTGACAGCAACGGATGTTCCGGTGTCGCAGCGGTTGTCAGGCGTAAGTTTCGTAGTGCCTCAATATGGCATTGGTAATCGCTACTATCTGCTCAGTCCGCATGGGGACGCCCAGGTACAAATTCAACTCGGTGCTCAGACAACGACCCTGACCTTGCCGAGAGGACAAGTAATCGCACACGATGGTGATACAAACGACAGCGATGCAATTCGGATTCGTTCAGATTTGCCGATCGTAATAGCGCGCGCGACCCTACAGAGCGGTGAAGTCAGTCATGACGTCATGCCGGTCCCACCAGCGGCGACGGAACTCTGGGGAAAACGCGGGGAATGGATGCTGATTGGCGCAATAGAGGACGATACATTGGTCAGTGTCTATGCAGAAGATACTTGGCTGCCCAGCATCAGATTGTCCGCAGGCCGGTGGGGCAGCGTACGCCTCGGTCGGGGGAATGTGCAGGGCCAGGGCACTGCAATGCGCATAATCTCGAACAAGCCGGTCGGCGCGATAATGGGTTCGGACTTTGACGGCGATGACCAGGTGGCATTCCTCCCGACTAAGCAGTTAGGCACGCGTTTCGGTATTCCCGTCGATACCCAGTACGTCTCTGTAGCCTGTACTGAACCGCAGACACAAATTACGTTATATGTGCCCGGACAGGCACCGCAGGTGCAGTCATGCGCGGCGACGGGGCCCCACCCCGGGCATGTGTACTTCGGCAATGCGGCCAATGGGGTGCATATCCCGGCAGGTGCCTATCTGGAGAGCGAGGCGCCGGTCTACGTGATGTACGAACCGGCCGCGAGCAACGATGAGCACAATCTGATGGGCACGAATCCGACGCCGGAAGCCTATTATGTGCTGAATTCGCGGATGTCGTCGGGGGATGCCAGTGTCGTGAGCCTGGAAGACGACAACTTGATTCAGGTGGGCACTACACAGTTGCCGCTCAATCGTTACGAACGGGGCACGCTACCCGCCGCGGACTTGACACAAGGCGCAGTAATCAGCGTTAAGAAGGCGTTCGATTTTGGTAGCGACCTCAACGGCACGGATGTCCCGGTATCCAATCGTTTCGCAAGCAGACAATTTGTCATGCCGCAGGGCGGTGGTGGCCACCGATACGCTTTGCTGAGTCCGTATGGCGATGCCCAAGTGTACATTTTTGCGGGAGAGCAAACGACTTATCCCGATGCGACGATTGTCTCTTTGCCGCAAGGTCAAGTGATCCAACATGATGCGGTGGAAACTTCAGGCGCCATTCGGATCTTCGCGAATCTGCCCATCGTGGTATCACATGCCGGGGTTTATGGGGGTGTGCCGAACCGAGAAGCGATGCCGATACCGCCGGCAACAACCGAGCTATGGGGGCTACGATCTTCGAATGCGGAAATTGGTGCGCTGGAGGATGGTACCGTAGTGGATATCTATGCGGACGATGGCACCTGGCAGCAGAAAACGCTATCGGCGGGCGAGCGCACCGGCATAGAGGTTGGGCAAAATGCAGCCCATGGTATGGGAAGTGCACTGCGGTTAGTGGCAAACAAGCCCATCAGTGCTATTCAGTCATCGGATGGAGATGGCTACGAGCGGACTGCGTTCTTCCCGACCCAATACTTGGGGATGCATTTCGGTATTCCGGTCGATACGCAATACGTTGCGATCGCTTGTACCAAGGCACAAACGAAGGTCAGGCTGTATGCACCAGATCGTGAGGTGCAAGAGAGGATTTGTAATGCCGATGGAGACCGCCCGGGCCACATTCATTTCGGCGACACGATCAATGGAGCGCATGTTCCGGCCGGAGCATATCTGCAGAGCGAGGCGCCGATACATGTCATCTATGAGGCGGCGGCCAGCGATGACGAGCATAATCTGATGGGAACCGTCCCGATCGAGCCGGTGATGCCATAGCGTGGTGCGGGTTGGCAAAGATCGGATGTACACGGAGGCCATGATCTACGTAGCGGGCCATCAGCACCCGGCTGTTGATTTGATGTTAAAGAACCGCCGCAATGTATAGGCGGTCGCAAAGATCAACGAAACAGTCAGCTGGTGGTAATTTGGTCAAACTTATTGCAGTCGAGGTGTTACGCTATGAGTTCTTGTTGATTGCTGTCTTAGGTTTCTGGTTCCACCGCTGGCACAGCCGTCGCCTCCACCGCCTTGGTCCGCGGAATCAAGCGCTGCAGTCGTTGCCGAAACTCCTCGGTCACCTGCAAGGCCGCCGTGTTGTTGGAGACGGCGCGCGGCGTTATCAACACGATCAATTCGGTACGATCCTGGTTGTCTGCTTTGGTGCCGAATAACGCACCAACGAACGGCAGTTTGTGGAAACCGGGAATGCCGGATTCCGATTGATCGCGGTTATCCTGAATCAGGCCGCCTAAGATGATGGTGTTGCCGCTGTTGACCGCCACGGTGCTCGAAATCTTGCGCTGTTGAATCCGCGGTGTGAGCGGGTCGGCATTGTTGGTGGACGGTACCAGACTGGCCTCTTGTTCGACTTCCATGATGACCAGGCCACCGCTGTTGATACGCGGTTTGACCTTCAAAAGGATGCCCGTATTGCGGTATTCGATACTGTTGATGATGTTGGCATCGGTCGCGGTCGATTGCTGTTGCTGCGTCGATACCGGTACTTCGTCACCAACCTGAATAGTGGCCTCCTGATTGTTCAAGACCAACAGCGAAGGGGATGAAATGACGCTGAGGTTACTTTCGGTCGCCAGGAGATTGAGTACGCCTCTGACTATATCGTCTTCACCAAACAGCGCATACGAAAACCCGGGTTGCGCCGCATTCAGGCCGGAGGCCGTTCCGAGGTCCAGCGTGGCGACGCCCGTTTTGGACCCAAACGCATTTTTGAAGAACCATTCGACACCATAAGAAAGATTGTCGGACAGCGTGACTTCGGCGATGGTGACCTCGATCAGCACCTGCATCGGGCTGACGTCGAGTTGTTTCAACGCGGCCAGAATCTGGCGGTATTCACTGCCACGGGCCAGGATAAGAAGCGCGTTATTGGGTTCGTCCGCGATGATCTGAATCCGCTTGCCACGACTGATCTCCAAACCGTCGGATTGAGCCTGGCCAAACGATTCGGGCTGCCTGATCGTCGTGACCGTACTGCTCGGCGGTTCGGGCTGTGCCGAATCCGACGGCGAGTTGGGGCCTCTCGGCGTGTCATCGGGTCTTGGGCCGATCGTGGCTGGTCTGAGCCCCGGTGCCAGGCTGGCCTCCCTCGATTCGGATTTGTCGTAATCGAACAAATCGCCCAAGGTTTTGGCCAATTCGACGGCTTCGCCATTTTGTACGCGATAGATGAACAGACGCGGACCGGCGTCACCCGTGTTGCGGTCCAGGCGTCCGATCCATTCGCGTACTTGCGACAGATATTCCGCACGGGGTGTCACGACCATCAGGCCATTCAATCGTTCGACGACGATGAACCGCACCATGCCTGCCATCAGGCCATGTGTCGGATCGGCCAACAATTGTTCGAGATCGCTCGCGAGCGTAGGGGCGTCGACGAAATCCGGTGTGAACAAGGCCACCGACATGCCGGCCATACGATCGACGTCGAATACGTCCACCGTCTCGAGCAGGCGATCCATATCGCTCGACGTGCCGGCAAGGATCAGCAGATTACGCGAACTGTCGACTCGCAGGATCTGGTTGGTGCCGGAGACGAACGGCGTGAGTATCTGCGACATCTCCTCCGCGGCAACATACTGCAGGGGGACGAGACGTACGCCATAGCCTTTGGGTAATGCGAGTTTCGAATCACCGAGCTGTGGCGCCCGCGTCTCGACCAGCGCATTGGCCAACGGCACGACCCGATAGAAATTGTCTGCCGTGACCAGGGCTGCCCCGTTCATCCGCAACAGCAGTTCCAATGTCGGCACCAGGTCATCCTGTCGCAATGCACGGGTCGTCTGCATGGTCACCGAGCCTTGTACCGCTGGATCGACGGTATAGTTCGCCTCCAGCATATCACCGAGAATCACCTTGACCACTTCGAGCAGGTTGGCGTTCTGGAAATTGAGTTTCACGTCACCATCGGGTTCGGCACGGCCTGCGGCGACGGTGGCCGGCGGCCGTATGAGCACGTCATTACCCGGTTTGTAGAAACTCGGGTCGACCGCGGTCGGTCGTCCGTTGCGCTGGGCTTCAGCGGGTGACGGACGTAATGTCTGTACCGACTCCGCTGTCGGCTGAGCCTTTTGCAACCGCTCGGCCCAGGCCGGCGAACGTTCTGCGAAACGCTCCGTGGCACAACCACCGGTAAGCAGCGTAGCCGCCATGGACATCAGCAGCACAGACTTACGCAAATGCCGGATAGATTTTTTGAAGCTTGTCGGTCGCAGGGTCATTGGTTCGGGTCCTCGATCGGAGGCGCCGGATAGCGCCGCTCGGCGCGTACGACAGCCGGTGCCACCGGAGAAGTTGGAGGCCGCATGGGATCGGTTCGGCGCACGCGGGCGGCAGGTGCCCTCTGGACGGTGCGGTTGTTCATACGAGGCGGTTCAAACTGTCTTAGCACCAGAACCTCCTGTTGCGAGCCGCTGACGAGCACAACGCGATCATCGAAGATATCGCTTGCCTCCCAACTGCCGATGCGATCCCCGGTGCGTATGGTTTTGGTTTCGTTACCCGAACTTTCGATCAATGCGATCAAACGATTCGCATCTTTCACGATGGCCGTGAGACGGTATGCCTGCAACTCGCCGGATCGATCGATCGTGACGGGCTCCGCAGACTTCTCCCGTGGTTCTTCGGTCACCAACTGCGGCGGGCGTCTTCCCGGTTGAAAAAGCGGCCGTTCGGTAATTGCCGGATAGCCCGGACTGCCTGCCGCGGTTACCGCAGGCAGCGTCAAAGGTTTTTGTTCCACGGTTGTTTCGGCGATCGGTGCCGCGGGCATCCGTACCGGACGCTGCCATTCGTAGGTCGCCCAAGTCAAGGCACCCAGGTAACCGGCGGCCAGAATGACGATCGATCGATCAACCATGGCCTGTACCTGCCGCTTGCGGTGTGCCCGGACTGCGGAGGCCATAGGTGGTGAACCCGACATCGAGATAGCTCGATGCATCGACACGGCCACGTGCGGCTCTTACGCTGATGCTCATGTTGTCGACGAAGGTGGTCGGCATACCCGCTTCGATATCGAGCAGCAGGTCGTGCAGGGCATCGAGGCTCGATTGAAGACGGGCCTCTACGGCGATGCGTTCCAACGGACCAACCCGGCGTGGTGGCTGAACGCGGAGGCTGATGACTCTTACGCCCAGGCGGGTTGCCGACTGTTGCAGACGTCGCTGCAATGATGCGGCGGCAAGTGCCTGGTTGTCGCCCTCGAGCAGATAAGGTGCCAGGGGGTTGCTGGCGTCGAGCTGTTCGATGTTCGATCGTAGACTCGGTAGTTCGGCAAGCAATATCTGGTAGCGGGCAATGTCCTGTTCGAGCTCGACGATGTCGCCGTTCAACGCGGCATATCGCTCGATCAATGGCATCAGGATGAACTCGATAACCAGAATGACGGGGATCAGCAACAAGCCCAGTGCGACCAGGCGCCCGCGAAGACCGATCGGAAGATTCATATTTCGTCCGCCGTATCTGTCGGTGTCATTTTCGCGCTGAGCTTGAATCGATTGCCGTCGTTGCCCGCATCGCGTGTGATTGCCGTTTCGAACCGTACCTCGCTCAGCATCGGTAACGCTTCGAGTTCTCCGATGAGACTGGCGGGCGATGCTGACACACCGGTAAGGACGATGCGCCGATCGTTGAGCTCGCAGCGTTGCAACCAGGTTTGGTCATCCAGCTTTTGCGTCAACAGATCGAGCATCGCCAAGGTAGAAAACGCGGTTTGCTTTTCCTTTGCCAACCAGTCGGCCTGCGCCTGTATTTCCGCCAGTCGATCACGATGGCGGCCGACTTCGAGCGCCTCGACACGCAACGCGTCTGCGGTTTGCTCCAGTTGCTCATGGACTTGCAGCTTGTGATCGACATGCAGAATCAATGCGCCGAACCAAAGCATGGCCATGGCCGCCCATGCAATCCGCAGTCGCTTGCGCGACGGCGCATGGTCGTCCGTGGCGCGCCAACCGAGCTCGAGCATGTGTTCAGACGACGGCATCGTGTCGCACGGCCAAGGACTTTGCGGGGCCGACAGACCGATCGCGCCGAAAACACGCGAGAGCTTGTGCCGGGGGATAACCAGTAACCATGCGGTAAGGGTGTTCTGGTTCGTCGAGCCGCGGATTTCGCCGCATGCGAACCAACATTGCGCTGTGTTGAACGGTGTGATTTGCGGTAATTGATAGCGTACGGTTTCGGCCAAATGGGGTCGAGCGGCGCTGGGTAGTGTCAACTGCCGCACCAGGAATTCCCCCGGCGCAAGCGACAAACGCACGCGCCGTGGCAGTCCGGACAAATCGTCCAGAAAAGCCTTCACTTTTGGGGCCGTAGTGATGTCGGTATGCTCTGCCAGATCAAGTTCCGCGTGGGCTTGGCCTGGCTCCGATGACAATTTCACGTGATCGTCGTCGACCGCAATAGCGATTTCGCTTTGTCGCCGATGCAACACATCACGCAGTGATGCGGGTAAGAGTTCACCGAGTTGGGTGCGCCACCATTCGAGAAAGATTGCGAACGTCATGGTGCATCACCATCCGGGTTTTCATGAAACGAAGCGGCGGGGAGGGTTTCGCGCGACAGCAAGGTATAACCTCGTTTGGAGTCCAATTGGACGACCGCCTGTTCGCGCCGGGTCAACCCACTGGGCAGACGGACCTCGGTATCGACCGAAACCAGACGATAGTCCGGCCTTGTATCCAAGTAGCGTCGCCCGTTACGCAATGCAGTGTAATCCAGCGTGCCGCCATCGGTCAGCATTTGATCGCGATGGATGACGAATGTCCGCGCTGTTTCCAGCTCTATCCCGGGAATGGCCGCTAGCGTCATCGCGTCCGCACTGGCCGCATTGATGCGTGGTTGTCGTCCGTACACGGTGACGTATGGGCGAAGCGTTTCAATGTGGTCACGACCGAAACCCATCACCTGACTGAGTTCATGCACCGAGGCCAATGGCCTGTTCGGTGGCGTGTAACCGTAGCCGGCCTTGGTATAGTCCGATTCCTCGGCGCCTTGCGGTTGACGATCGTCGTCACGATCGCGCCAGTCGACCAGGGCATGTGCCAATGCGGTGGCATCGGCCTCCGGCAACACCAGTGCAAACAGGCCAACCAGCAATTCGGCCGGTGCCAGGCTGAGGTTGATCCGGCCGCTTTCGGCACGGACGCGTACATCCACCATGGCGTCCCGCCATTCGATCCGGTGAAGTTGTCCGTCCGCCCGCCAACGCGTATCCGTATCGGTCGCGGCCAACGCAAGTACGGCCGTATTCAGCGCTGCGGTGGCGGCTGCTTCGGCATGCGCCAGATCCACGGTGTCGCCGGCTGCGCGGGTTTCGTGGCGCACGGCAAAGGCGAAGCCCGATGCAATGCCCGTCAACACGATCATGGCCCAGATCACCAGTATCAGCGCGAAGCCCTTTGAGTGCCGATATCTCATCCGGTGGCCTCCGGTTCGGCAGCCTTGTCAGCAGGGGCATCATCGTTTGGCAGCCAGTCTTCGAGCGGCGTCGTACCGGCAGATGGGCGGGCGATCAGCAGCGGCCAGGCCGGTTTGTTGCTCGGTTGAACCGAAATCTCGATCAGGTTCGGCAGCGTGGGTAGATCCTGCCAACGCGTATACCAGTCCGGTTGGTCGTCGCGTTCGTGCCTGCCGAAGTAACGAATCTGCAGTTCGTCGAGGTTTTCCACCAGTATGGCGCGTTCAAGCGCCTCGGTATCCGTGTCGCGCCCGAGTCGATCGAAGCGTTGCCGGCTGAGCACCAAATTGGCTGTTCCCGCATGCGTCTCGATACCGAGCGATATCGTCATCAAACCGCCGAGGCCGGCATACGACGGCATATCGGCCACGAATTCGAGTACATTGTGCTCACCGGAAAAACCGGTGACGTTTTGCTCGACGCCTCGTTCGATGCGCGGCATAGGCCGGGCCCGGCTGAGCGCGTCGTGCAGGAATTGCCAGCCGATACGCATCACCTCGTTTTCGGTCACCTGTTCATTCAGTCCGCTGGCGCTGCGTTGTCCCAGGCGAACGGTGCCGTATACCAGACCGAACAGCAGACTGGCTACGCTCAGACCAACCAGCACTTCGACCAAGGTGAAGCCGCGCTGTGTGATCATCAGCGATCACTCCATCGTGTCAGCAGACGGCTCTGTAAGACGAAATCGCGCTTGCCGCCGGTGTCGCCCCAGCTAACGGTCAGATCGAGGTCCAATCCATAGAGATGTGCGTTTTCGCCAGAGACGGCGATATCGGCGGGTATGAGGTCCGCACGCCAGCGGTAGCCGTTATCAAAGTTACCGGAGTAGCTGCCGGGTCGTAGTTGTGTATAGGCCTGAAGTTCCGTGAGCTTGCTGCGGGCCAATAACACGGCGTGTTCGTGCTCGCCGGCGATACGTGCCGATCGCAGCCCCTGACTGAACAGTTGCAGCAAGGTGCCGCCAACCACCGCAAACAGGGTCAGCGCGACCAGGATCTCGATCAGGGTGAATCCGCGCATGCTGTTCACGGTTTAACCTCAGCGATGCGGATGCGGCCGGTCAGCCATTCGACGTCGACCTGCAGGCCGATATCAGCCGCATGCAACACGATTCTTCCGCCGCTGGAACTGCCGTCGGGAAAGAAATCGATACCGCCGGCGCTATCACCCGATAACAAAGATTCCGCGGTCGTCAGGTTCGCTGTGACGTCCTGCGGAAGAGCGTGTGCAATCGGCATACCCCGCGTACCGTAGCGACCATCCGCCGTGTCTATCGAAAAACGCATACGCATTTGTCTGGCGCGTGCCTCACGGCGGGTCTCGCGCAATGCAGTGGCAATCTCACCTGCGGCTTGCTGAAGCACGCGCGCCGGCGACGGCAGCATCATCGGCGCCAGAAAGGCGCTGATTGCCACCACCAGCGTGATGACGATCAACAGTTCGACGAGGGTGTAACCCGTTTTTGTCGAACGCTGCAGTGGATGCCGATTGTGCCGCATCGACGGTTTATTCCCAACTGTTCACGTCTGCCGCATCGCCGTCGCCACCCGGGCGTCCGTCACCGCCATACGAGATTACGTCGAACGGACCGTGTTGACCCGGCAGCTTCAACACCAGGTCATTGCCCCAGGGGTCTTTCAGGCGCGAAAGCTTGCGCACATAAGGCCCGTTCCAGCGTTCGACCCCGTTGGGTTTTTGTACCAGGTCGGTGAGTTTTTCAGGATAACGTCCGGTTTCGAGTCGATAGAGTTCAACCGCATTGGCGACCTTTTCCAACTGAACGGCCGCCGATTTGCGATTCGCGTCGCTGGCCTTGCCCAGCAGGTTCGGTGCGACCACGGCGGCAAGTACGGCCACTAGCGCAATCACCACGATCAATTCAATCAACGTAAAGCCGGATGATCTTTGTGTTGTATACATAAAACAAACCCAGGTGAATGAATAGTCAGAAAGCCAGATTGTTCGATTCCAGAATCATCAGCACTACCGACAGGATGATGACGGTGATCAATAGTGCGACGCTGATGATGATTGCGGGCTCCGCCAGCGTGAGCAGGCGCTTCAAGGATGTTTGGGTATCGCGCTCGAAGATGCCGGCCACCTGATCGAGCAGGGGAGGTAGCTTGCCCGAGCGTTCACCCAGTCCGATCAGTTGGGTCGCCAGTGAAGGCAGTGCATCGGTTTCTTGTAGCGATGCCGCCAAACCTTGGCCTTCGCGGACTCGTTGCGCGGCACGGTTCACCGCGTTCGCGACGACGGTATTGCCTACGACCTCGCAGGCAATGTCCAACGCCGCCAGAAGGTTGACGCCATTGCTGAGCAGTGTCGACAGCGTGCGACTGAAGCGCGCGGTGTTCAGCTTGAGAATCAGTGGCCCGATCAAGGGCAGGCGCAGCAGCCATGCGTCCCAGCGGCGACGTCCTTCGGTGCTGCGCCAATCCTTACGCAGCCACCATCCCGCGGCGACAACGGTCAACAGCATCAACCACCACCAGTTGACGACCAGATCGCCGGCACCGACGACGATCCGGGTCAGCAACGGCAACTCGCGTCCGGCGTCGGCAAACAACTGGGTGAATTGAGGCACGACGAAAGCCAGCAGCACCGCTACCGCAATCATCGCCAGCACCAGCAGAATGCTTGGATAGATCAGTGCCGAGATGAGCGACTGACGTAACTCCCGCCGTGTGGCGCGAAAGGCGGCGAGCCGTTCCAGGGCCAAATCCAGGGCACCGCTGGATTCGCCGGCCTGCACCATATTGCAGTAGAAGCGGTCGAATCCCGGGTGACTTTCTTCCAGAGCACTTGCCAGTGATTGGCCGCCGCGCACCGCGCCGCCGATTTCTTCGACGACGGCGGACATGGCCGGATTCTCGGTCAGCTTGATCAGTGTATCCAAGGCCTGACCGATCGGTAGTCCGGCAGCGAGTAATGTCGATAGCTCGAGCGTAAACAGATCGATGTCGGTGCCGGTTACCGAGCGTCGCTGCCAAGGCCGCCGTGACGGTTTGGATGTCGGTACACTGACCGGTGCCGCATCGTCGATTTGCAGCGGAATATTGCCTTGCGCCTGGAGCATACGCGCCACGCCGTCGCGATCGCCGGCCTCCAATTGGCCTTCGAGCACCTGTCCGTCGGCCTTCGCGGCTTTGTAGTAAAACACCGGCATGGTTTCAGGCTGTTTCGTCCGCCGACTGCACGACCCGTTCGACCTCTTCCAAGGTGGTCAAGCCGGCGAAGGCCTTGTTCAGCCCGTCGGTGTGCATATCGGTCATGCCGTCGTCTCGCGCGACGCGTTTCAATGCGGCGGCATCGCCGCCGGCCAGGACGGCACCACGTATCGCGTCGCTCATCAGCATCAACTCGGCGATGGTGATACGGCCGTGATACCCCGTGTCGTCACAGGCCTCACAGCCGCGCGCACGGTAGAGCGGGGGTGACGTGGTCGGATCGCGCCCGAGTTGTTCGATCAGTGCCGGATCGGGCGAGTAGGCCTCCCGGCAGTGCGGGCAAAGGCGGCGGACCAGACGCTGCGCCAGGATTGCGTCGATGGTCGATACCAGCAGATAGTCATCGACCTGCATATCCTGCAGACGGGTAATGCTGCTGGCGGCATCGTTGGTGTGCAGTGTCGAGAACACCTTGTGACCGGTGAGTGCTGCTTGTACCGCGATCTTGGCGGTTTCGATGTCGCGCATCTCGCCGACCATGACCACATCCGGATCCTGGCGCAGAATGGCGCGCAGTGCGCGGGCAAAGGTCAGATCGATGTTGGGACGAATCGGGATTTGATTGATGCCCTGGAGTTGGTACTCCACCGGGTCTTCGACGGTCAGGATTTTTCGATCCGGTGAGTTCAATAACGACAGGGCCGCGTAAAGCGTCGTTGTTTTACCGCTGCCGGTCGGTCCGGTAACCAGAATGATGCCCTGCGGTCTTGCGAGTATCTGATGTAGCTGGCGCAGGGCGACGTCGTCGAACCCCAGCGCGGCGAGATCGAGTGCGACATCGCTGCGATCGAGCAGACGCATCACGATGCTTTCACCATGCAGGGTCGGTACCGTGGACAGTCGCATGTCTATCTGGCGCCCGCCCATGCGAATCTTGATCCGACCGTCCTGCGGCAGACGCCGCTCGGCGATGTTCAGATCCGCCATCACCTTGATGCGCGAAACGATCGCCGCGGGCGATACGTCGCGTGGAAAATCGGCCGTACGCAGCACACCGTCGACCCGGTAGCGGATTATGATGCTGCGCTCCTGCGGTTCGATATGGATATCCGATGCGCGCAGTTCCAGTGCACGCGCAATCAGCTGATTAACGCGGCGGATAACCGGCGCCTCGCTGGCCATATCGCGAAGATGCGCAATGTCTTCGACCCGGTCGTCGGCTACCCTGCCATCGGTTTCCTCGGATTCGGCATCATCGACGGGGTAACGTTCGTTGAGCGCGGTCTGGATATCGCTGATCAAGCCAACCCGCGGTACCAGCGATCGGCCGAGTGCCAACTCCAATGCACGAACGACATAACCATCGCCGGGGTCGGCAAGGGCAATGCCGATCCCTTCGTCATTGGCGGCCAGTGGCACGGCGTGGTGCTGACGCAGAAAATCGCTCGAGACGCCGTTGAGGCCCGGATCCTCGCCGTAGCCTTTGGTGTCGACGGTTGTCCAACCGGTGAGTTCGGCCACGCTATCGGCCAGATCGCGCTCGCTGACGAAACCGAGTTGGACCAGCAATGGCCCCATCAGCCCGCCTTTTTCGATCTGAATCTGGCGCACCCGGTCCAACTGTTCGGTGGCCAGCTTCCCGGTACGAACCAAATGTTCTCCCACGCACTCAGGCATAGCAGATCCCATTGCAATCCCGTGTTTCCAAATTCACCAGGCATTCCCGTCGACCCACTGCCGAGCGAAGTCGGTATTTTTGGCGCCATAATGCGGAATGCCGAGTTTACCTCCAGAAATTGACCTTTGTATGTTTGTGGGTCGATGAATTGCCGCAGGTCAATTCGGCCGGGATTAGGGTTTGTATGGTCTGCCGGTTTGCGCAGTCTCGCGCTCGGGCATACCCATCCACCGTAGTCCGATTGTCTTAGTTACGGCGGGGTTTCTCAACAAGGATTGCAGTGGAAATCGCCAGTTCGCTGCTCGCCGCCGCAGGCTTCGCGGCCGTTGTCGGACTGGTCATCTGGGCGTCATTTGCCCGGGAAAATGTTCTTACCGAATCGGTCTTCGATGCCCCTACGGCCGAAGAATCCGTAGCTGCACCGGTCGCTGGGCAGACGACTCGAAGCACACCGTCAGATCCGCTCGAGCATACCGTTCGTACGCTGAGCCGGGAGGTGGCGGCCGTCGGTACGCCGCCACCAGATACAACGCGTAGCAGAAAGCTCGATTCTCGGAAAACTTGAGGCATGTCTGTATTTATACGGGTGAATAGTTTAGGCCGTCGTCGCACCATGGGGGCTTGGCATCCCGGTAAACGGTTTGCCTCTTTGTATTGCAGCCGACAGAGTGAAACTACCCGCTGCTTCGATAGCTGTAGCAAAGCGAAGCCGGGTTGATGCAGTGATCGATATTGTTGGCGCCGTTGCTACCCGTGGTTGCACATCCGCTCAGTACCACGATCGTTGCCATAACGAGTAGGGCAAGGAGTGGACGTGCGTTCATGTCGGTATCCCTAAAAGCGTTCTTACTTAGGAGACCGGCATAACCGCTTGGGTTTTTCCAGCGGCAGATCGATTTTGATATCGATCGCGCATCTG
Organism: Chromatiales bacterium; assembly: GCA_028280505.1. Taxonomy (GTDB): domain Bacteria; phylum Pseudomonadota; class Gammaproteobacteria; order Chromatiales; family Chromatiaceae; genus Thiosocius. Next base: position 29,976 of record JANQLO010000054.1, read on the forward strand.
GCACGAATGCGGTATTTTGCGGTCTAACCTGCCGGGAACGATAAGGGGAAACGCATGAGATACCTTGGGCCTCTTTATCCGGCGTTGTTTTTGGTTTTATCGATCGGTGTACCCACCGTAACACAGGCTGACGGACTGTATCGCTGGTTCGATAATGAGGGACAATTACATTTTAGCGACCGTCCCCCCGTAGGGGATTACGAGGCTGACCGCTTGCAAGTCCCTTCGTTTGTTCCCCCGGTCGTTTCACCCGAGCAGGATCCTTATTCGATTCTCAATCAAACCAGGCGGCTTCAGGAACAACGTGAGGCCATTGCACGCGAGCGCCGTGAACGGTTGGAAAAGGAACGCGAGTATCGGCTTCGCCAACGCGAGATCGAGCTTCAGCAACAAGCGCAACAGGCGCCGGCGCCACCAACCGTAGTCGTTTACCCGCGACGACACTATCGGCCATTGCCGGTACATCCACCCCGTTGGCCGGGTTATCAACGGCCAAATTTCGGATTGTGGAAGCCCGATCATCCGGCGTACCGGCCTTAGCCGCTACGGATAAACGCGGAACTGAACTACGACCGAACTGCTTAAGGCAAGGTGAAATCCAGCCGGGTGCCCACAGCGATACCTTTCGAGACAAACCAGCCCCGGTTGACTTCGAGCGCATAACGGCCGGGCTGGGCGGACGTATACCTTTGCGCGGTCTGATTCGGCGTCATCTGTCGGATTTCGAGTATCTCGCGTTCGTTGTTGATGAATGCAATCGATAGCGGCATCCGGGTGTTTTTCATCCAAAAGCTCAGTGTTCGTTCGTCATCATAGACGAACAGCATCCCATGATCGGGAGCAAGGTATTCGCGATGTGAGAGCCCGCAGGCCCGTTCTTCGATCGTCGCCGCGACTTCGACGTTCAACACACGGCCATTGGCTGTCAACGCGATCGTTGGTCTTGGTTCGCCGCAGGGCGTTTGTACGCAGCCCATCGTCACGATCGGGCAAGCAACGGCTAAAACATAACGCAGAATTGGCGTGGATCGGATGTTCGACATGGTTCCGAATGTGGCATGTCGGTAAGGAAATTGCGAGTGGGGTTATCTGCCTCTGGCCTGTGCAGAGCGCTGACAAACGCTTCATCCTGCGTGGGGGGAAACCGTGAGATACCGTTTTTGTGACCGGTTTGTTGGGGGGTATCAAGAGCTCATACGGCGCTTTATGCGCTTCTATGTTGTTTCGTAGGTGAGCGGCAGTGCCAAGAGAGAGAGGGATGCGACTATCAGCAGTGTTATGAAGCGTCGTTTACCGGAAGGTGAAAAATGTTTTCGGTGTAACGGCTCTTCGATGTATCGGTACAGCAGATACGAGGCGAGCAGGGCAGTCGCAACGGCCAGCAGTCTAAGCGTCAACGACGGCCCGCCGTCGGTGAGGTTATTGAGAAAGACGATCAACGGTACGTGCAATAGATACAGCGAATAGGAGATGTTACCGATACCGGCAAGCAGCTGTAGCACAAGATTGTTTTCCGACAAGGACTGCCTGCTCCATATCACCGTCGCGGCCGCCAGCGAGATCAATACGGCATCGATCACCGGATGGATCGCAGCAAAGGAAAACAACGGCACGAGTAACAGCAGAACGCTACCGATACAGAATGCGATGAGGCCTACCCCCGGTCGACAGACCTGACTGTTCCATAAACCCAGGGCAAGCAACGAGCCAATCGCCAACTGCCAGGCGCGCGTGGGTAATACCATATAGCTGATCACCGGATCGATCCGTACCATGACCATGAACATGCCCAGACTGATCAGTAAAACCGCAACGGCGCCCAATATCCATGCTCGGCGGGCAAGTAGCAGAAGGAAAGCCGGTAGTAGCAGGTAATATTGTTCTTCGACGGCCAAAGACCAGGCATGCACCAATGGTTTGAGTTCGGGATCGCCCTGCATCGAGCCGGTTTCGATCCAGGGGGTGATGTTCGCTGTGAAGGTGACCGCGCCCTGTAGTTGAAAGCCGAAATCGGCCAGTGCCGCAGCATCGAGCATGAAAGGCGCCGCGATTGCCGTCAGGAAGAACGTGACATAAGCTGCCGGCAACAGTCGTTTCGCTCTGCGGTAGTAGAAATCTCTGAAGCGAAATCTTCCTTCTTCTATCGCACGTTTAACGACGCCGGTGATAAGAAAACCGGAGATGACAAAGAAGATATCTACGCCGAGGTAGCCTGCCTGAAAAGGTCCGATTTTCGCGTGATAAAGCAGCACCAGGAGAATCGCGATGCCGCGTAAGGCCTGAATGTCGATTCTCACGACACTCATCCGAATTCTCCAGGCCCGGGACTACGTATTGCGTCAGTAAACGCTCTGCATGGTCGGCGAGTATGATCGTTTACCGATCGACACAGGTGGGATCGTGCATCCGGCCATTGCCACCGATCTCGGTTGATAAAACGCTTGGGCTCCGTTTCCTCATTGCTGCTCGGGCAGGCCGAGGCGGTAGCCGGCCTATTCGAACAATGCCGCGTATTGCCCGTAGCCTTCCTGATCCAGGTCTTCCTTCGGCACGAAACGCAGCGAGGCGGAGTTGATGCAATAGCGCAAACCGGTGGGTGCGGGGCCGTCGTCGAATACGTGGCCGAGATGCGAGTCGCCATAGCGACTGCGTACCTCGGTGCGCGGCAACAGCAGCTTATAATCCGCCCGTTCAACGATCAACGCCTCATCGATCGGCCGCGTGAAACTTGGCCAGCCTGTGCCCGAGTCGTATTTGTCCATAGACGAAAACAGCGGCTCGCCGCTAACCACATCGACATAGATACCTTCGCGTTTGTTGTCCCAATACGCATTATCGAACGGTGGCTCGGTGGCGTCGTGTTGAGTCACCCGATACTGCATATCCGTTAGCATACCGCGTAGTTGCTCGGCCGGAGGTTTGGCGAAACCTTGGGGTACCGCGGGCGAATACTGCGCATAGTCCACTTTGAGATCGTCGCCCCAGGTGCTTTCGAGGTAGGCATCCCGTCCCGATCCGAAACGATAGTAGCGATAACGCAACGGGTTACGGCTGTAGTAGTCCTGATGGTAGTCTTCGGCGACATAGAAACGCTTCACGGGAAGAATGGGCGTGACAAGGGGTTTGTCATAGCGGCCGCTGGCTGTTTGTCCGCTGATGGATTGCTCCGCCGAATGACGTTGAGCATCGTCGTGATAGAAGATCGCCGTCGAATACTGATGGCCACGGTCGACAAACTGGCCATTGGCATCGGTTGGATCGATCATGCGCCAGAAAGCCTGTAACAGGCCTTCATAGGTAATCAGGCTGGGATCGTATTGCACCTGCACGGCTTCGATGTGTCGGGTACTGCCGCTGGCGACTTGCTTGTAGCTGGGATTTTCCAGCTCCCCGCCGGTATAACCCGAGACCGCTTCGATAACGCCGGGTACCTTCTCGAAATCGGCCTCCACACACCAAAAGCAGCCGCCGGCAAAAGTCGCATAACCGACTTTCCCGTCGTCGGACAATGCGGCCGTTACCGAGACCGCCGATGCCTTTTGCGCGGCATCGTTGGGCGTGGTGATCATCAGTGTGACAATGGCAATCGCGGCAACTGCCGCGCCAAATCCGAATAGTCTGTTCATCGCGGGCTCGATAACTTAGCTTGTGGTTCGCCTGCTATAGACCGGATGAGATAGGAAATTTATCCAGAAAAATTTTACGGTAATTGAGAAATTAGGTTGCTTAATAAATTTAAGCCAATGATTTAATTATAAAAATACTTCTAACTGTGGTGCGCGAAGCGACAAACCGTCTGCCGGCGATGGTCGGTAACACGGTAGCTGGGAATACTGCCGGCAACATTCGTAGAGAACGGTTAATCGTAGGGCACCACGCTGGCTTCCTCTAACCGATACCCTGCCTCGGCCAATTCGCTGGATGAACGCTCCACGCGCATCGTGCCGGTTACCCAAACGACATCAAAGAGTCCACCTTCGAATGCCTTGTCTTCAAGCGTCACGACATGAACGGTCTGGTTGGCGGGCGGTGGCGGTACGTGGATGCAGGCGCCGTAATAAGGCACCAACAGGAATTGATCGATCTTTTCGGCATCCATCTCCAACGGGACGACGAAGCCGGGAAGCTTCACCCGCTGCCCTTCGAGGGTCGGCACGACAGGCGCTTCATCCCACAAAGCCTTCAGCTTATTCAGAAGCTCCTGTGCCCGTGGATCATCGTCGCTCATGTTGTCCACGTCGTAGTCGCTCATTAGGGTTTCGGGCTGCCAGTCTTCGGGGATGAGTGCATCCCAATCGATTTCTCTGGCGTCGGTGTCATTGCCGTCATCCAGCCAGGTCACCGGTTCACTATCGGGAATCTCTTCTGCGACGGCTGCCGGTGTTGCGTTTACAACCGGCTGCGCGGCCTGCATTCGCGTATCGCCGGATTGGTCGCACCCGAATGCCGTGACCCCGAAGAGGAGGGTCGTCAAAACACGCGATATCGATTGCATCATTGCCTCCTATACCCGTACCGACAAGCCGTCGGCCAAGGACAGACGGTAGGCGCGGTAACTGGGAATACTGCCGACCAGGAAGCCCGCGCTCACCACGGCGCCGAGCAAGATCAACTCATGACCGGATAGACCACCGATCGCGATGAAGATGCCGAATCGGCTTTCGATGAGCGGCTGGCCGGTGAGCAATAAGATATAAAGCAGCGACAAACCCAACAGCGCGCCGAGCAGCGTCAGGAAGCCCGCTTCGCCCATGATCAATGCGAAGACGTGCCCGGGCCGCGCACCGACCGAACGCAGAATGGCCATTTCGCGGCGCCGTTCATTGAGGCTGGTCAGCAGTGCCGTCAGCATTCCGAACAGTCCGACGACCACAACGAATATCGAGACGATAAGCAAGGCGTTTTCGGCGATGCCGATCAGATCCCAAAGCTGGCTCAGTGCCACACCGGGCAGGATCGCGGACAAGGGTTCCTGTGGGTATTCGTTGACGAAACGTTGCACCTGAAAGGTCGCCACTTTCGATTTCAGGCCGACCAGCGCGCCGGTGATCACTTTGGGGGTCAGGTCCATTGTCCGTGCTTGCTCCGCCGATATGGAAATGCCAGGCATCGGCGCGCCGCTTTGCCAGTCAACGTGGATTGCCTCGATTGCCTCGAGACTGACATGCACGGTGCGGTCGACCGGCGTACCGGTGCGCGCCAATATGCCGGCCACACGGAACGGTTTGTCGTCGTGTCGCGCGAAACTGACGTCGCTCGCGCCATGCGCGATCACGATTGAATCGTCGAGCCGATAGCCAAGCTGCTCTGCGACCTCGGCACCGATCACGGCATCGTAGAGGTCGGCAAATCGTTGTCCCTCGGCGACTGCGAGCTGACGATCACGCGCATAGCGATAGCGATCGAAATAATCGCTCGTCGTACCGAGCACGCGGAAACCACGGTGCGAATCGCCGAGCGAGATCGGTACAGACCAGGCCACGCGGGGATGCGCGATGATGTCCTGGTAGCTCTGCCATGACATATTGTTCGTCGCGTCGCCGATGCGAAACACCGTATACAACAGCAGCTGTACCGGCCCGCTGCGCGCCCCGACGATCAGATCGGTCCCCGACAGCGTATTCGCAAAGCTTGCCCGTGCCTCGGTGCGCAGCCGCTCAACGCCGACCAACAGCGTCACGCTTAGTGCAATCGAGATAACCGTCAGTGACGCGGTGGAGCGTCTGTTGCGCAGGCTCTGCCAGGCTAGGGATAGGATCGCCACGGCTCAGGCCTCCACGCGGTCCGATAGTGCCTTGTTGGTCACGGCGAGGTCGACGGTTCTGTCGAACAGATGTTCCAGCGCCGCATCATGACTGACGAACAACAACGTGGCACCGACCTCGCGGCACTCATCAAACAACAGTTGGATGAACGACACGCGTCGATCCGCATCGAGTGCCGAAGTCGGCTCGTCGGCAATCAGCAATTCCGGCGAACCCATCAAGGCACGTGCGGCAGCAACGCGCTGCTGCTGGCCGACGCTCAATGTCGTCACCGCACGCTGATGAAGCTCGGCGTGGTCCATGTCGAGATGTTGCAGCAGTCGTCTCGCTTCCGCTTCCAGACCGTGACCACGCGCCAATGCCTGAGCGCGCCGCCGTGCCGAAAACCGACAGGGCAGCATGACGTTCTCAAGCATCGACAGGTAGGGGAGCAGGTTGAACATCTGGAAGATATAGCCGATGTGGTCGGCGCGGAAATGGTCACGTTGTACACTGCTGAACGATTCCAATGCCTGGTCCATGACGCGCACGGTTCCGGCGGCAGCCGTCGTGACACCTGCCAGCAGGCTCAACAGCGTGCTTTTGCCGCTGCCGCTCGGGCCTTTGATGAACAGGCATTCACCCGCCTCGACACCCAGCGCTTCGATCGACAATACGGTCGGCGCATCGGTCTGCCAGCGGAATTCCAGATCGCTGATGTCGATGACCAAATTATCCGTCCTCTTGCCGATGGTTGCGTGATCGGTTGTCTAGAATTTTACGACGTGCTTGCTCGCCGTCAGTTCCGCGGCACCCTGCTTGGCCTCGATCACATACTGCACCTTGAGCTTCTCCATACCACCGAAGGCCTCGAACAGCTCAACCGTTACCTGCGTCAGTTTGCCCGGCGCACTGCACTCGAAGTGATACGCGACCTCGATATCCGAGTGCACCTCGCCTTCGTGGTCGTGGTCTTTGTGATCATGTTCGGTTTTCTTCTCGTGGTCGTGATCATGCGAGTGCTCAGCGTGGTCGTCATGTTCGTCTTCCAGCAACTCCGAGGCGATGTCTACCTTCTCCATCTCGCAGCCCGCATCGGCATTGAACCGGAACAACCGGTTCCCGTCCTTCAGTATGGCTACGGCTTTATCGATTGCCGCATGATCGGCCTTCGATGACGGGGCATGTTCAAAGCCGACGATATTGGCGGCCGGACTGTCCAGTTCGATGTGCACTTCTTTGCCTTCGAGTGCCAGGTTCAGCGCAGCGATACCGTGCACGTGTGCATCATGCTGACGCTTGTCGTGGTCATGGTCGTGATCATGATCGTGTTTTTCACCTGCCGACGCCGTCGAGATGGCGAGCGACAGAACAGTGAATGCAAAAACAGTCGAAACGGTTCGCGTCAGGTGCATAGTTGGTGTCTCCTGCTGAATGAAATTGACGGTATGCGATCCGGTTGGGAATAGGGATGTTAGGGCCTGTTAACACAAACCGAAGCAATGTTTCAGCTTGTGTTAACAGGCCCTAGTTATTTCGCTTTGCCGTGCACTGCGCACAGGTGCCCAACACCTCGACGACCGGCCGTCGGGTATGGAAACCAATCGCCTCGCCGGCGGCCTTTAAACTTTTGGCCACACTGGCATCTTCGACCTCGGCGACTTCGCCGCAGTTGTCACAGATCAGAAACTGGCTCGCGTGCGGATGATCCGGGTGAGCACAGCCGATATAGGCGTGCAGGCTCTCCAGTTTGTGCACCAGCCCCTGCTCGAGTAGGAAGTCCAATGCGCGATAAACGGTCGGAGGCGCCGGGTTCTTTACCACGCCACGCATCCGATCGAGCAGCTCGTAAGCACTCAATGGCTTGTCCGACACACACAATAGCTGCAATACGGTTTTTCGCTGCTCAGTCAGTCGCACGCCGCGTTCCTGGCACAGCAACTCGGCACGCGCCAGCACATGGGAAAGCTCTTTGTTATTCACGGGTTTCTCCTCGCCAAGTACCTTGCGCGGCGGCCAGTTTGGCACGACGGCGGTCGAGAATCTGCGTCAACACCGCAGACAGGATATATGCTCCGCCAGCCAGCAGGATGATGGTGGGGCCGGCGGGCAGGTCGGGGCCGTACGACAGTGCAAGGCCGGCAATGCTCAACGTCGCTCCTAGCAGCGTCGCGATCAGCATCATGCGACCGAGCGAATGGACATAGTGACCTGCCACGGCGGCCGGCAGCGTCAGCAGCGCCAGCACCAGAATCAAACCGACCACTTGAATCAGCAGAACCACGGTGACTGCAATCAGGGCCAGCAACAGCAGATAGAAAAACCCAACCGGTACGCCACGCAGGCGCGCAAACTCTTCATCAAATACCACGGCCAGGAACTGTCGGTGATAGGCCGCGACGATTGTCAGCAGCAGCAGATCGAGCGCGACCATAAACCACAAGCTCTCGCGCGGCACCAGCAGAATATTGCCGAACAGGTAGCTCATCAGGTCGGCCTGGTAGCCGGGCGCCTTAGCGATGAACAGTACGCCGACCGCCATGCCGATGGCCCACAAGGCGCTGATCAAGGTGTCTTCTTGCGCCTGCCAACGCAAACGTACCCAACCGATCAACAACGCCGCTGCGACGGCTGCCGGTAGCGCCCCGTGCAACGGCTCGAATCCGAAATAGACCGCCGCGCCCATCCCACCGAGCACGGAATGGGCAATGCCTCCGGCGATGAAGGCGATCCGTTTGACGACGACGTAGGTGCCCATGACGCCGCAGCCGACACTGGCCAACAAGGCCGTGATAACGGCTGTCTGCAGAAAAGCGTGCTGCGACAAGGCGGTGAAGAAGCCGTCCATAGATCAATGACTGTGCGCAATCATGCGCACGTGTTCTCCGTAGAGTTCCTGAATCACATTGCCGTCTACGGCATCCGTCTGATGGCAGACCAACGTGCGATTGACGCACGCGACGCGACTGACATAGCGCGAGATAAAGGCCACATCATGCGACACGACCAAGATCGTCATACGCGCATTGAATGTCTTGAGCAAATCGAATATCTCGCCTTCGAGACGCTGGTCGATGTTCGCCGTCGGCTCATCGAGGATCAGAATCTGCGGGTCACCGACCAATGCACGCGCCAGCAGTACGCGCTGCAGCTGTCCGCCGGACAGACTGCCGATCTGGCGCTTTGCGATGTCGCCGGCCTCGACCTCGGCCAGTGCATTCTGTACCGCCGTACGATCGGCGTCGGACACCCATGTAGGTAAAAACGTTTGTCGGCTGCCTCCGTTTTGGGTGCCCCCCAATCGTCCTAACTGGACGACCTGTTCCACGCTGATCGGGAAGTCACGCGGGAAGCTGGGGTATTGGGGTACATAGCCGATGAGCCGACTGGCTGTTCTCGGCGTACGGCCCAACACGCCGATATTGCCCGACTGCGGTTGCAGCAAACCGAGAATCAGTTTCAACAAGGTACTTTTGCCGCCGGCATTCGGGCCGACGATGCCGAGGAATTCGCCATCCGCGACCTGCAGCTCGATACCGGACAAGGTCGGCACGCTGCCGTAGGAGAAGTTCATCCCCCGGATGTCGATGACCGGGGTCAAGGTTGGAGTGCCTTCGCGAACTCGTGCCCGACCCGGCGCAGGTTGTCGACGTAGTCTGCGGCCAATGGATCGACGGCAATGACCGCGCCACCAATCGCGTTGGCGACCTTGCGGGCCTGGCGTTTGTCGAACTGCGGTTGCACGAATACCACCTTGATGCCGTTATGTTTTGCCTGGCCGATGAGCGCTGCCAATGCGCGTGCGCCCGGCTCCTTGCCCTCGTTTTCGATCGGTATCTGGGTCAGCCCGTAGGCGTCGGCAAAGTAGCCCCAGGCCGGATGGAACACCATGAACCTTCGGTTCGGCAGCGGATCGAGGAGGGCATGCAGTTCGCGGTCGAGGATATTCAACTCGGCAACGAAGGCATCGTGGTTATGTGCGAAGTCCGCTGCATGCAGCGGTGCCAGTTCGGACAATTTGTCGCGAATGACGCCGGCCATGTGCCGGACCAGTGCCGGGCTCGTCCATACATGCGGGTCTTGTTCATCCGCATGTGCATCGTCATGATGATTGCCCTTGTGTGATGCCTCGTCGTGTCCGTGGTCATGGTCGTGATGATCATGCGCTTCCAGCGTGCGTAGCGAGATGCCGGCGCGCGCATCGAGCATCTGCATCTTCGGGTTGGTCGAGCGAATGCGCGTCATCCAGGCCTGTTCGAAAGGCACACCGGTACGCACATATAGTTCGGCGTCGGCCAGGGCGCTGATCTGCTGTGGCGTGGGATCGTAGGTATGCGGGTTGAAGCCGGGGCGCACCATTGCCTGAACTTCCACATGCTTGCCGCCGACCCGCTCGATGAACGTTTTGATCGGCAACACACTCGCGAACACGCGTATCGGCTCGGCGAAGCCTACAGCCGGTGCAAGCGATACAAGCAACAGCAACAGCAGCTTTCGCATTAAGAATTCTCCTTGTTTTAGGTGCATTGGCGCTGGCTGGGCCGGATCGGCAGACACGGCCTTGGCGGGCATCGGTTTCGTGAAATAATATAACATCTGTCCCATTCTCCGCGAAAGCGTTCTTGCGCTATGGGTGCCGACACGCATCGCTCATCCCATCAGTACCGATTGCGCCGTAAACGAGGTGTTAAGCAGTAGTAGGCCCAACAGCAACAGCGCGATGCCGCCAAGCATGCCGACGCCACCGCCCGCCAGACCCCACAAGGGTGATCGGTGCGCCACCAAGTTGCTGGTCCACTCACGCGCCTTGGTTGCGAAAACGGCCAGCGTGACAATGGTCATCGCGGTGCCGATCGACATCGCCAGCACTGCCAAGGCGCCGTGCCAGACCAGATCCATCACGGAAGCGAGGATCAAAACCAATACCGCGCCGCTGCATGGACGCAGCCCGATGGCGAGAATCACACCGGCATCGACCCGCCGACTGCCGGGTGTATCGATCTCCGCCGCGCTGGGCAGGTGTCGGCAACCGCAGTGTTCACCGTGTGCGTGATCTTGGTGGTTATGATTGTCTGCGTGCCGCCACCGGTGTATGTCGCCCGCGACGGCGACCACGGCGCGTGCCAGCACATAAAGCCCGACGATCGCCAGCAGGACGAAACTCATCCGTCCGGCCCACAGTGTCGCCGTTTCGGTCTCTCTCGGCAGCCAACCGGCAAGACCGATCAGGCCGTAGACCAGCAACAACGCGGTGACGCCTTGTAAAAATGATGCGAGCGAACCCATTGTGACGGCTCGCCTGAGCCGGTGGGGGTGGGTCAACAGATAAGTAGTCAGCACGGCCTTGCCGTGCCCCGGCCCGGCCGCATGCAGAACGCCGTACAGAAAACTCATCAGCACCAAGGCCCAGCCGACGCCATCCTTGCCGCGCATGGCGCGCAACTCCCGTGTCAGCGAGCGGTGAAACTCACGTTGTTTGGCCCAGACCCAAGCAGCGGCCTGATCCCAGATGGCAACTGCCGACTTGGTGTCAGCGCGGCCACCATCTTTGGAGTGTTCGGCGGCGATTGGCTCACCCGGCAGCAACGTCGTCGCGTAAAGATTTGCCGAGAATGCGATGGCACACAACCATGCGAAAAAGACCGCGACACTGCAACTCACTCGCATCGAATAGTCACCTTGTTCAGCAAGTTGAATGCCGAGTTCGTCACCACCGTTTTCATCGGTGTCCAGCGAGGCAGCGCAAGCGACCAGAGTCGCATCAGGCTTGGATGCTTCGATGTGGTGGCGGCAGTCCGAGGGAGTGTTTTCTCAAGCACGATCGCGGGATCTTTTGCGCGTGCAACATTTCGAAATCGGTTGATGATGTGGTGGAGCACAACAGGTTGATGGCCGACCGTGTGCAGCGAGGAAAATGGCATCTTGGCTAGCACAGCAGCATGGGTCCCGGTTTGGTGCATGGCGAATAGCGGGCCATTGATCGGAAAAATAATGTTATATCATAACGATTTCTGATAGCATCGCAATAGGAACACAAAGCCTTGAGAGAACGCCTTAGACATTCCTGGGCAACTCTCAATAACAAGCGCCTCTACGAGGGCCTGTTAACACAAACTGGCGCATTGCTGCCGGCGGTCCTTTTTTCGGCTGACAAGGCAGAAGGAGAGACGTTGAGTGTCGCTAAACGAACGACTGATAACGCCGTCAGGCGGAAAAAGG